>NZ_JBKFAK010000018.1:0-103651 GCF_053345595.1 Methylobacterium sp. D54C | reverse complement strand
TGATGCGGCCGGCATAGGGCACCGAGATGGCGCCGTCGCGCCCGACGGGCTGCTCGGGGATGAGGGCGGACTTGGATCCGGCGGAGAAGCGGTCGGCGACGAGGGGTCCGGAGAACAGGCCGCCGGATCCGGCTTCCCAGACGGAGACCGAGACCATGTCGCCGATGCCGATCACCGGCTCGGAGGAGGGGCGATGGTCGCCGAAGGAGGCGAGCAGGCTGTCGAGGGGGCGGCCGCGCAGGGCCTCGACCACGGAGGGGGTGACGTCGATGATCTCGTAGCGGGCAAGGATCCCGCCGTCGGCCGTGGCGACCTCGGCCCCGGCCTGGATCGCGCCCGCCGTCGGACCCGCCGCGGGCATGTACGTGCAGCCGCCGGCAGATCCAGCCGCGAGGGCGGCCATCAGGGCGGTGCACGCCGTCTTACGCAGCATCACAAAGATTTCTCCTCGCCGAGCCCGCGCCATCGCTGGCCCGGGCCGGGATACCCAGTTTGACCGCCAAACGCTGCGATCGCTTTAACGACCGCGCCGGTGCGGCGGCCGCCGTGCGGACGGTCGCGCTATCCGCGGGCAATGCGTCACCAGCGTGGCACGGCCACGCTTATGCCGCGCAAGCTTAACCGTATCATGTCCCCGCGGCGATGTCCGCAGGTGCCGTCGCGAGGGCCCCGCGGAGCGCCCGACCGAGCTCGTCGGCGGCGATGTCGGCGCGGCGCGGGACCGCCTGCGGGCGGCCGAAGCGGAACAGGGCGTACTCGGTCGTTCGCCCGCCGAAGCCCGGCTTGCAGCTCGGCAGCGACGGTGCGTGGTCGCCGAACACGCAGAGCGTGATGGTCTGGCCGCGCTCGCGGGCGACGGCGTCCAGGCCCGCGACGAGATCCTCGACCATCCGCCCGGTATTGGCGACGTGATGGAGGTACTGCGCCTGCGGATCGTTGATGCCCGGCAGCCGCCCGGGCTTCCAGGGGCCGTGGTTCTCCATGGTCACGCAGAACAGGAACAGCGGCGCGCGCCGGGCCCGGACCTCCGCGAGGAGGCGCACGCCGAGGGCGACGTCCCCGACATAGGGCCCGACGCGCGGCGCCTCCGCGAACGCCTCGCCCATCACGAGATCGGCGAAGCCGAAGGCCTCCATCACCCGCGCCCGGCGGAAGAAGTCGCGGTGGAACGGGTGCAGGAACAGGGTCCCGTAGCCCCGACTCCCGGCGAGCCGGGCGAGGCTCGTCGGCTCGTCGCCGCTGCGGGACGTGTAGGGGTCGTAGCGGCCGAAGCCGAGGCTCTCGGACGGACGGCCTGTGAGCACCGCGTGCTCGCTGCGCATCGTGTAGGCGCCGTGCGCCGGAACCCGCAGGCGCCCGTACTGCGCGGCCCGGGTTCGGAACAGGTCCATCGCCGGCAGTTTCGCGCCGCCGAGCCGCTCCGGATCGACGAAGGATTCGAGCTGGATCACCACGACGACATCGTCGCCCGGGCCCTCCGGCAGCGTCGGCGCCGCGGGCACCGGCACGCCGCCCGCCATCGCGCGGGCGGTGTAGCCGAGGAGGCTCGCCGGGAGGCCGACCCGGGTCACGTCGGCCTCCAGGTCGGGCTCGGGGAACCAGCGGGCGATCAGCCGGGCGAGCGGCGGCCGCGGGGCGGCCTTGACCAGCAGCCAGAGCGCGAGCGGCAGGCCGAGCATCGCCAGCACCCGCGGCAGGGTCGCGGCGGGCAGCACGCTCGGCTCGATCCAGTACCACAGCGCGGTGAACGCCGCGGTGAGCAGGACCGGCACGGCGATGCGCGGGTCCCACAGGGGCGGGATGTAGTAGAGCTGCGGATGCCGCGGCACCTGGGGCAGCAGGGCGAAATCGCTGAACAGCAGCGGCTCGCCGATCACCGAGCGCTTCGCGCGGCTGACGACGATCAGGATCGCCACGGTGATCACGCAGGTCAGCCCCGCGAGCCAGGGCCGCCAGGAGAACTCGAACCAGAACAGCAGGATCAGCAGGTAGCCGAGCAGCCGCAGGCCGAGATCCCGGGGCGCGAGGCTCGCTCGGGTGATCGAGTCGCCCGCGAACACCTCCAGGGCGAGGCACACGGCGAGCGCGAGACCGGTGGCGATGAGGAACGTCGTCAAGACACGGGCACTCGGCGTGGGGCGGGCCTGCTCGCCGCCGGCATCCGGTCCGGCAGGAAACAGCGCGCGGGAGCAGGGGCTTGCGAGCCGTTCCTGATCCGGAATGATCGGAAACGGTCCCGGGGCGGGCGGTTGCGGGCGGACTCTAGCAGCGCGCGCTATCGCTTTGGTATCACATCAGGGTCTCGCGGAACCGGATTCGCGCCGCGCGCCCCGCCCTAGCGCGGTCCGCCGCCGGCCTCGCGGCCGACGCCGCGCCGGCTGCGCAGGGCCCGCACGACGGGATTGAGGAGGCCGTAGCGGGCACGCATCACCAGGTGGGCCGTCCGGCCGAGGGAGAGGGCGTTGCGCGGCGCCGCCGCCCGGGCCGCGCTGAGGCGGTCGAGGAGCTGTTCCGGCGTGCACGGCTTCATCGCCACCGGGTCGAGGTAGCGCGCGTAGAGGATCATGGCGCCGGCCACCAGCTCGTCGAGGCTCAGCCGGCGGCCGCGGTCGGCGCCCGGCGCGAGATCCTCCGACAGGCCCCAGCCGGAGTAGAACGGCCGGCCGTGGGTCGCCACGGTGAGGCCGCGGATCAGGGCCTCGAACCCGGCGAGGGACGTCATGGTCTCGACGTGATGCACCCGGTCGAGGAGGTCGACGATGCTGATGCCGCCCACGATCCGGTCGGCCAGGGTCAGGGCCTCCGCCTCCGGGATGAGGCCGGGCCGGAAGCCGGCCTCCACGTCGGGATGCGGCTTGTAGAGCAGGAACGCGTCCGGGTTGCGCCGCCGCGCCGCCTCCAGCAGCGCCCGGTTCGAGCGGACCAGCGGCGAGCCGTGGCGCACCGAGGCGTCGTCCTCCACCTGGCCGGGCACGAGGACGATCCGCCGGCCGGCCGGCCAGTCGAGCGCGGCGGCGTCGAGGCCGACATTGTACTTGCTGAGCCGGCGCGCCACGACCTCCTCGCGCAGGCGCCGCGCCCGGGCGACGAGGTCCGGGGTGAAGTCGGCTTCGGCGAGCAGCCGCTGCAGGCGGCTCTCCCGGCGCGGGTCGTAGTAGATGCCGAGGTCGTCCACCACGATGGAGGCGCCGGGCTGCAGGCTGGCGCCGAGCCCCACGGAGCGCAGGAACCCGTCCTCCACGCGGGCCAGCGGCAGGCCGGCCCGCGCGCAGGCTTCCTCGAGCTGACCGGGCGCCCGCGTCGCCCAGGCGAGGAGGCGGCCGCCGTGGCGCTGTCCCGCGGCGATCGCGGCCTCGGTGGTCATGGTGTGGATCGGCCGTCCGGCGGGGCCCGCGCCCAGGACGTCGAGGGCGGGCCGCTTCCAGCGCGACATCCCGACATAGACCACCCGCCGGTCGTTCTCGGCGAAGCGCGTGGCGAGCCACGCCACCCGCTCGGCGCAGGTCGCGCGGTCGATCGGCGCCCCGGTCCAGGGGTCGAGGTAATGGACGCCGCCCTCCCCGCCGAGAGGCGCCCCGTCGAGGGTGATCCGCAGGGATGCGAAGCCGGACTCCGGCGAGTCGTAGGGGCTCAGGAGCGGCCCGGGCGCGACCACGAGCCGGCGCCGCCCCGTCAGCGCCAGCAGGCGCCCGGCGAGGCTCCCCGCGCCCCAGGTCGCGCCGACGGCGCCGGGGCGCGCCGGACCGAAGGCGAGGCCCGTCGCGGCCTCGATCTCCGCCCGCAGGCGGCGGATCGTGCGGCCGGTCGCGTAGAGCGACGGGATCGGGTCAGCGGGCATGGTCGGTGCGTCCGGCTCCGGTCGGGTGAGGTGCGGAACAGGCCTGTAGCGCATTTTCGCCGGCATGGGATGGTGATGCAACGCGGGGACAACCTGAGCGCGCGTCGCCGTCGCCACGTCCTGGAAAGGATTTGGACATATCGTCGCCGCGATTGCCCGCCTATTCCGGAGGCTAGGCCGCAGACGCGGGACCGTTGCAGACGGGCCACGCCGGCGCGGAAACGCCATGCCGCGGCATGGCTTCGGATTGCGGGCTCGCCGGGCACCGTGCCACCTCAAGAGTCTCTCGCCGGTTCGGTTCATCCGGCCCAGGGTCAAGGACAGAAGCGCCGCGGAATGCAACAGCCCGCCCTCGACGCCCTCCGCGACCGCCCCGCGACCTTCCTCTTCCTGCAGGGCATCGCGACGCCGTTCTTCTCCGATCTCGGACAGGCGCTGCGCGCGCGGGGACACTCCGTCCGGCGCATCAATCTCTGCCCCGGCGACTGGCTGTTCTGGAGCGGCGAGGCCGACAATTACCGCGGTCGCCGCGAGGCCTGGGGCGAGTATCTCGACGCCTATCTCGACCGCGAGGGCGTGACCGACATCGTGCTGTTCGGCGATTGCCGGCCGTTCCACAAGGCGGCCCGCATGATCGCCGAGTATCGCGGCCTGCGGGTGCACGTGTTCGAGGAGGGCTATATCCGCCCGAACTGGATCACCTGCGAGCTGGGCGGCGTGAACGGCTTCTCGTCCCTCCCCCGGACGGCCGCCGAGATCCGCGCCCTGGCGCGGCGCCTGCCGCAGCCCGGCCGGGCGATGCCCTCCACGGGCGACATGGCCCGGCGCAGCGTCTGGGACGTCGGCTACAACCTCGCCAACGTCCTGTTCCCCTACCTCTTCCCCCATTTCCGCAGCCACCGGCCGACCCATATCGCGGCCGAGTATGCCGGCTGGATCAAGAAGTTCGCCCGCCGCGCCCATACCCGCCGCGAGGCGGCGCGCTGCGACGAGATCTACCGCGCGGTCGGCTGCGACTACTTCCTGCTGCCGCTGCAGCTCGACAGCGACTACCAGATCCGGGTCCACTCGCCGTTCCTCGGCGTCGAGGGATTCATGGACCGGGTGATCAAGTCGTTCGCGGACGGCTCGTCGGCGCCGACCCGGCTGCTGGTGAAGCTGCACCCGCTCGACAGCGGCCTGATCAACTGGCGCAAGTTCGCTCGCGCCTCCGCCCGCCGCCACGGCGTCAGCGACCGGCTCGACTTCATCGACGGCGGCGACCTGCCGGCCCTGATCAAGGGCGCGCGCGGGGTGGTCATCGTCAACTCGACGGTAGGGATGCTGTCCCTGGAGATGGGCTGCCCGACCCACGCGGTCGGCACCGCGATCTACAACATGGCCGGCCTGACCCATCAGGGCGACCTCGACAGCTTCTGGAAGAATCCGACGCCGCCGGAGACGGACTTGATGGCGGATTTCCGCCGCGTGGTCCTGCACCGGACCCAGGTCAACGGCGGCTTCTTCTCCAAGGAGGCGATCGACCGCGCGGTGGCCGGCTCGGTACCGCGGATGGAGGCCGCCCTCCCCGACGCGATGCTGGCGGCGGCGCGGGCGGTGAGTGAGGCGGCCGAGCGCGACGGCGAGCTCGCGCCGGTCTACTGACCGGGCTCGCCCGGCTCCCGGGCCGTCGCCATTCGGCGGCCTTTGAAGCGCGTTTAACCGCCGGTGAGCCGTTCCCGGCCTTGATCTTTCCCCGCGCGGCGGCGTAACCCGCCCCATGCCCCGCATTCTGATCACCGGCGCGTCGAGCGGCATCGGCGCCGCGCTGGCGCGCCACTACGCGCAAACCGGCGCGAGCCTCATCCTCGTCGGCCGCAACGCCGAGCGGCTGGAGGCGGTCGCCCGGGACTGCCGCGCCAGCGGCGCCGCCGTCGAGACCGCCCGCCTCGACACCCGCGACCGGGCCGCCACCGTGGCGCTGGTCCACCGGTCGGATGCCGAGGCCCCCCTCGACCTCGTCATCGCCAACGCGGCGGTGAACGGCGGCAACCAGGAAGGGCAGGTGGAGGCCGAGGACGTGGCCTTCGAGACCGCCGACATCAATTACACCGGCACGCTCAACGTGATCCTGCCCGCCCTGACGCTGATGCTCCAGCGCGGGCGCGGCCAGATCGTGCTGCTGTCGTCGCTCGCGGCCTACGCGCCGCTCCAGGACGCGCCGGCCTATAGCGGCGCCAAGGCGGCCCTCGTCGCACACGGCCTCGCCCTGCGCCAGAAGGTCGCGCCCCGGGGCGTGAAGGTCAACGTCGTCACCCCGGGCTACGTGAAGACGCCGATGGGCGGCGAGCTCAAGGGCTGGCGGCCGCTGGAGATCAGCGCCGAGGAGGCGGCCGTGCGGATCGCCAAGGGCATCGCGGCCAACCGCGACGTGATCGCCTTCCCGTACATCCTCACGGCGCTCGCCCGCACCGTGCTGCTCCTGCCCGAGAGCGTCCGCAAGGCCGGCCTCTACGCCTTCCGTTTCCAGCGCCGGAAGCGGCGCTGATGGCGCGTCCCCGGATCGCGCTGTTCGTCCTGGAGGCGCTGCCGAACGCCCGCGCGGTGCGCCGGCTCGTCGCCGATCTCCGGACCGACATCGTGCTGGTCGGGCTCTCGAACGCCGAGCGGCCGTCGAGTGGCGGCCTCACGGGACAGGTCCGCCGGCACCTCGCGCGCTCGGGCGCCGGGATCCTGCCCTACCTCGCGGCCAATTTCGGCCTGCCGGACCTGCTGCGGCCCCTGGCGCCCCTGACCCAGGCGGCGTCCGGAAGCGGCGACGCGCCGGAGGCGACGCCGCTCAGGACCCTGTGCCGCCGCCTCGGCGTCCCGACCCTGACGGTCGACGACGTCAACGGTCCAGAGGTCGCGCGGGCGCTGCGGGACGCGGCGCCGGACCTGATCCTCACCTACCACTTCGACCAGATCCTGAAGCCCGAGATCATCGGCTTGGCGCGGCTCGGCGGCATCAACGGGCATCCCGGCCTGCTGCCGCGCCACCGGGGCCCGGTGCCGACGATCCACGCCCTGGCCGACGGGCCCGGGCAGTTCGGCATGACCCTGCACCGGCTGGCCGCCACGATCGACACCGGCGCGATCCTCGCCCAGGAGGCGCTGGCGCTTCCCGAGGGTACCACCGCGACCCGGGCCTCGGTGGCGCTCCACGCCCACGGGCGCGGGATGCTCGACCGGTTGCTCGAGGACGTCACCCGGAGCGGAACCCTGCCGGAGGGGCGGACCGCGCCGGTTCTGCCGTACTGCCCGTTCCCCGACCGCGCGATGCTGGCCGCGCTGCGCCGCCGCGGCCTTCGCCTGACCGACGGGCAGGATCTTCGGGACGCGCTGAGCCTCTCCGCGCGGGCGCCTTAACCACCGGTTAAGGCTGTTCGGAAAGGATTCGGTCAGATCCTCGCCGTCGACAGGGCCCGCGCATGCCGGATACCAGCGCCCTCAACTCGGCCGCTGGCGCCCTGGCCGCCGGCCGGCAGGTGCAGAGCGGGCGGATCCGCGCGATCTCCGAGAACCTCGCCAACGCCGATTCGGTCCCGACCACCCCGGGCGGTGCCCCCTACGCCCGCAAGATCGCGGTGTTCGCCCCGGTGGCGGCCGACAGCCCCCGCGACCCGGTCGGCCGGATCGTCCGCGACACCACCGGCTTCCGCACCCGCTACGACCCGACCAATCCCGGGGCCGACCCGAACGGCTATGTCCGTCTGCCGAACGTCAACGTCGCGGTCGAATCGGCCGACCTCCAGCGGGTGGTCCGGAACTACGAATTGAGCCTGAGCGCCTCGGCCTCGATCAAGACGCTCGCGCAGGCCACCATCAACCTGATCAGCTGAGCCGGCCGTGCCGCCGGCCGTAGCCGGCGTAGATCGCGAGGCCGATCGCCAGCCAGACCGCGAGGCGGATCCAGGTGTCGGCCGGGAGCGAGGCCATCAGCGTGACGCAGGACAGGATCCCCAGTCCGGCGATGAGGGTCACCGCCGGCACGCGGAACGGGCGCGCCCGGTCCGGAGCGGTCCGGCGCAGGATCAGCACCGTCGCGCAGACGAGGCAGAAGGCCAGGAGCGTGCCGATACTGACGATCTCGCCCAGGACGTCGATGGGCACGAGCCCCGCCACGGCCGCCGTGAACAGGCCGATCACCAGCTGGCTCGCCACGGGCACCCGCGTCACCGGATGGACCCGGCAGAAGATCCCCGGGAGGAGCCCGTCGCGGGCGATGGCGAAGAAGATCCGGCTCTGCCCGTAGAGGGCGGTCAGTGCCGAGGTGGTCAGGCCGATCAGGGCGCCGGCCTTGATGATCGTGGCGAAGCCCGTCAGGCCGATCACGTCGACCGCCTTGGCCACCGGGTCGGCGACGTCCAGGTCGCGATAGGGCACGAGTCCCGTGAGGACGGCCGCCATGGACACGTACAGGATCGTGGTGATCAGCAGCGACCCGATCAGGCCGACCGGCGCGTCGCGCTGCGGCGCCCGGCACTCGCCCGCGGCCGTCGCCACGGTCTCGAAGCCCACGAAGGCGAAGAACACCACCGCGGCGCCGCGGAACACGCCGCTCCAGCCGTAGGCGCCGAACGTTCCGGCATTCTCCGGCACGAACGGGTGCCAGAGTTCGGGCCGCAGATGGGCCACGCCGACGCCCACGAAGGCCAGGATGATCGCGACCTTGCAGGCGACCAGCAGGCCGTTGACCAGGGACGCCTCGGCGGTGGCGCGCATCAGCAGGGCGCTGAGCAGCAGCACGATCCCGGCCGCCGGGAGGTTGACGAGGCCGCCGGCGCCGGGCGCCCCGGCCAGGGCCGGCGGCAGGCGCAGGCCGAACTCCGCCGCGAGGGACTGCGCGTAGCCCGACCAGCCCACCGCCACGGTCGCCGCCGCCACGGCGAACTCGAGGACGAGGTCCCAGCCGATGATCCAGGCGGGAAGCCGCCCGAGGCTCGCGCGGGTGTAGGTGTAGGTCGATCCCGGCTCGGGGATCATGGCGGCCAGCTCGGCGTAGCACAGGCCGACGAGGCCGCAGGCGATGCCGCCGATCACGAAGGAGAGGCTGAGCGCCGGGCCCGCGTACTGCGCCGCCGCCGTCCCGGTGAGCACGAAGATGCCGGCGCCGATCGTGGCGCCGAGGCCGATGGCGACGAGGCCCGGCGCGGTGAGGCTCCGGGCGAGTCCGCGCCCCGCGCCCGCCCGTTCACCCGTGGTCACCGCGGACTCCGCCATCGCGTCCGTTCTCCCTCGCCCGGATCGTCATCCGGCACTTTTCATGCCCGGACGGCGGCCTCCGCGGAACCGCCCGGACCGGCGCCGCACCGTCCTCATCCCGAGTCGATACAGCCTACCGCCGCACCGCGCCCGCGGGATCGGGTTCAGGGGCGCCGCCGCGCGCTTCCGGGTCGCCCCCGCCGGGCGGGGACGGTGCGGCGGCGATCATCCGGGTGTCGGTCCGGAACGCCCGGGCGACGAGGCCGCAGAAGCGGATGAAGGCGCTGCCCTGCGGGGTGATGACGTAGCCGTCACCCGCTCGCGCGACGTTGCCGGAGGCCTGCTGCTCGGCCAAGCGCCGCTCCATCTGCCGGAACTCGCCGAGATAGACCCGCTCGAACACCGCCCGCGCCCGCTCAGGCGTGAAGCGCTCCCCGGGATGGGCGGCCATCTGCCCGAGCAGGAACACGCTGATCGACCGGTCGACCGTCACCGGCAGGATCACGAAGGCGCTGAGGTTCAGGGACAGCGACAGGACGCAGGCGCCGAGGGCGTCCCGTCGGCGCAATCCCCAGGCCCGGCCGAGCCCGGCCAGGGCCGCCGTGACCGCCAGGGTCAGCAGGAAGGCCACCGCGAGCAGGATCAGTCCGCGGTAGAACAGGATCGTCACGCCGGACCACAGATCCGTCTGGAACAGCAGCACGAAGCAGGCGAAGCCGACGACGACGGCGCCGGCCTGCAGCAGCGCCTGGGCGCAGAGCCAGCGCAGGGCCTGCCCGGCGCGCGGGCGGGTGGGTGCCGTGGGACTGGGTTCAGTCACGGAGATCCTCCACGGAGATCCTGGACCCGCAGGATCCGGACGAGCGGATCGGCGTAGACCGCGGGGCTGCGCCAGACCCAGGAATCCGGGCTGCTCCAGGGGGCGTCCTGCGCGGTGACGACCAGGGCGCCGATCCCGGCCGCTTCGGCGCGCCGCCGCACCTCGGCGCCGTCCAGGCGGTCGCGGAAGACCGGCGCGACGTCGGCGAGCCGCGACGTCACGGCGTCCGGCGGGGCGCCGAACAGGCGCGCCTCCGCGTCGGCCACGCCCGTCGGCTGGAGGCCGTAGAGCCCGAAATCGAACACCCGGTGCGGCACCGGCGATTGCTGCAGCACCAGGTCCCGGGGCAGGTGCGTGCCCGCCCAGGCGTAGGCCGCGCGCAGCGCCCGGTCGATATCGGGACGGCCGGCGAGGCGGGCGAAGGCGGGCCGGTCCGAGGCGGGATAGGCGCGCATCCCGACGAAGCCGTAGAGGGTCGTCGCGTAGCCGAGGATCAGCAGTGCGGCGAGGAGGCCGGGGAGCCGGAGCCGCCGCGCCTCGCTCAGGCGGGTCAGGGCCACCACGGTCCAGACCAGGGCCGCGACCTGCGCGAGCAGGACCACGCGCGCACCGAGGTCGTTGTTGAGGATCGCCGAGCGCAGGAAACCGCCGAGGAACAGGCTCGCCGCGGCGCAGAGCGTGAGCAGGCGCCCGGCCTCGCGCCCGTGCGCCTCCCGACGCGGCACAAGGCGCCAGAACAGCAGCGCACCGGCGGCGCAGACCCCCAGGGCCGTGTAGTAGTTCAGGGGCAGAAGGATCAGGCGGAGCGCGCTCAGGGCCGGCTCGTCGACGAGGCCGTCGAGCGGCCCGAATCGTCGGATCGAGAACCGGACCGGCGCGCCGCCGTCCGTCCGGTTGGCCAGGACGCTCAGCAGGTAGGGGGCGGCCAGTGCGGAGCTGAGCAGGCCGGCAACCGCCAGCCGGGCCGCGGCGCGCCAGCGGCGCTCTAGGCCGAGCAGCACCAGCCAGGCACCGGCCGCTCCCGCCGTGCCGAGGCAGACCCAGACGGACAGGCCCGCGCAGGCCGCGAAGGCGAGTGCCGCGACGCCGATCGCCGCCGTCTCCGCGCGCCTGTCCGGCCGTGTCCGGTCCGCGACCTCCGCCAGGGCCAGGAGTCCGAGCCACCCGGCCAGGGCGCCGGCGACGTGGTGCGGCACCCAGACCAGCGAGGCCGGCCAGTTGAGGACCTGCTCGTTCAGCCATTCCGGGACCGGCAGCCAGGTCCCGGACGTCGCTCGGTCGGCGAGGACCAGCAGGATGTCGAGGCTTCCGGCCGGCAGCAGCATCAGCACCGCGCGGCGCACGAGCCGGGGCACGGCGTCCGCGACGAGTCCGGTCGCCGCGAGCAGACGGTCGATCAGGCCGAGGAGCGCGAGGCCGGTCCAGAAGGCCATGCCCGCGAAGGCGGTCCGCCCGTCGACCAGCCGTCCGCCCGCCCAGTCGACCAGGGCGGTGAGCGTGTAGAAGCCGTAATAGTAGCCCGCCCGCTCGGGCCGGGCGAAGAACGGGTCCACCGGCGGTAATCCGTGCTCGACGATCGCGCGGGTCAGGGCGGCGTGCTTGACGAGGTCGATGATCGTCACGGGCCGGTAGAGGGCGGTGCCGGTATCGACGTCGATCAGTGCGTAGGCCACGACGCCGAGCCAGAGCAGCGCGAGGGCGAGCGCCGCCCGGTCGAGGGACTCGCGCAGGCTCCGCAAGACTGGCCGCAGTGCGGCGAGCCCGAGGGCGCCGGTCGCGAGGGCCGCGACCGGGACGCCGCCCGCCTGGATCAGCAGGCTGTCGAGGGCCGGCAGCAGCCCGATCCCGAGGAGCGCCCCGCACAGGAGGCGGTCGCCGGGCGCGAGCGAGCGGAACCCGAGGATGCCGGTCAGGCCGCCCAGGGCATAGCCCGGCAGGAGAACGAGGGGGATACCGAGCAGCGTCGCGACGGCGACGCCGCACGCATCCGAGAAGGTGCCGTTCATCGCCGGGCCGCGTCGCGTGAGCGGTTCCGGGTAGCACGGCGGCGTTAACCGTTCTTTGGACCAGCCCTGACAGCCGCGACGCGCCACCGCTGCGGCCCGCCCGGCTCGGGACTGGCATAACCGTCGGTTTCGTGTATGGATCGCGCGGCCTCGACCCGGGTTGCCGGGCGGGGCTTGAGCCGCTTGGCGCTGTGACCGTGCTGGACGACATCCCGGCACCGGCCGAACGCCGAGCCCGCGCGCGCCCGTTTGGGGCGCCGCATCCGACCAGCACAACCCGAAAGGCACGCGATGTCGATCACGGCAGAGCGCAAGACCGCGCTCATCAAGGAACACCGCAAGGACGCCAAGGACACCGGGTCCCCCGAGGTCCAGGTGGCGATCCTCACCGAGCGGATCACCAACCTCACCGGCCACTTCAAGACCCACGGCAAGGACAACCATTCCCGCCGCGGCCTCCTGAAGCTGGTCTCGCAGCGCCGCTCGCTGCTCGACTACGTCAAGCGCAAGGACGAGGCCCGCTACCGCGCCCTCATCGAGCGTCTCGGCATCCGCCGCTAAGGCACGTCTCGCGCGGTTCCGGGCCCGGCCCGGGGCCGCGTTTCACCATCGCGGGCTGCCGGAATGGGTCCGGCCTCCCGACAAACGGGCCGCTTCGAGGCGCCAGCGTCGGGGCAGGATCGCGAGACACTTCGCCGAGCGTTATCGGGCGCAGTGTCTCGCCGTCTTGCCCCCGGGCGGCGCCGGGCTTGGGCCCGCCGCAGGCAAGGAAGAGATTGAGAATGTTCGACGTTCAACGCGAAGAGCTGATGTGGGGCGACCGCAAGCTCGTCCTGGAGACCGGCAAGGTCGCGCGCCAGGCCGACGGCGCCGTCATCGCCACCTACGGTGAGACCTCGGTGCTCGCGACCGTGGTCGCCGCCAAGGAGCCGAAGCCCGGCATCGACTTCATGCCGCTCACCGTGAACTACCAGGAGCGCGCCTACGCCGCCGGCCGCATCCCGGGCGGCTACTTCAAGCGCGAGGGCCGTCCCTCCGAGAAGGAGACCTTGGTCTCCCGCCTCATCGACCGCCCGATCCGCCCGCTCTTCATCGACGGCTGGCGCAACGACACGCAGGTCGTCGTCACCGTCCTGACCCACGATCTCGAGAACGATCCCGACATCGTCGCGATGGTCGCGGCCTCCGCGGCCCTGACCATCTCGGGCGTGCCGTTCATGGGCCCGATCGGCGGCGCCCGCGTCGGCTACATCAACGGCGGCTACCGGCTGAACCCGCTGGTCACCGAGACCAAGGAAGAGTCGAGCCTCGACCTCGTCGTCGCCGGCACGCAGGACGCGGTGCTGATGGTCGAGTCGGAGGCCAAGGAGCTCTCCGAGGAGGTGATGCTCGGCGCCGTGATGTTCGGCCACAAGCACTTCCAGCCGGTGATCGAGGCGATCATCCGCCTCGCCGAGAAGGCCGCCAAGGAGCCGCGCGACTTCAAGGCCCCCGAGAACGCCGACGTCGAGAAGGCCGTCCTGGAGGTCTGCGAGGCGGAGCTCCGCGCCGCCTACACCAAGACCGTCAAGCAGGAGCGCTACGCCGCCGTCGACGCCGTGAAGGCGAAGGTGATGGCCGCCCTCTGCCCCGAGGGCGCTGAGAAGTTCCCGGCCGAGAAGGTCAAGGCCGCCTTCAAGGAGGCCCAGTCGAAGGTGGTCCGCTGGAACATCCTCGACAGCGGCGCCCGCATCGACGGCCGCGACGTGAAGACGGTCCGCTCGATCCTCTCCGAGGTCGGCGTGCTGCCCCGCGCCCACGGCTCGGCCCTGTTCACCCGCGGCGAGACCCAGGCCCTCGTGGTCGCCACCCTCGGCACCGGCGAGGATGAGCAGTTCATCGACGCGCTGGAAGGCACCTACAAGGAGCGCTTCCTGCTCCACTACAACTTCCCTCCCTACAGCGTCGGCGAGACCGGTCGGATGGGCTCGCCGGGCCGCCGCGAGATCGGCCACGGCAAGCTCGCCTGGCGGGCGATCCGCCCGGTCCTGCCGCCGGCCCACGAGTTCCCGTACACGATCCGCGTCGTGTCGGAGATCACCGAGTCCAACGGCTCGTCCTCGATGGCCTCGGTCTGCGGCGGCTCGCTGTCGCTGATGGATGCCGGCGTGCCGCTGCGCCGTCCGGTGGCGGGGATCGCCATGGGCCTCATCCTCGAGGGTGAGCGCTTCGCGGTCCTGTCCGACATCCTCGGCGACGAGGATCACCTCGGCGACATGGACTTTAAGGTGGCCGGCACGGACGAGGGCGTGACCTCGCTCCAGATGGACATCAAGATCGCCGGCATCACCGAGGAGATCATGAAGATCGCCCTCGCCCAGGCGAAGGACGGCCGCGCCCACATCCTGGCCGAGATGGCCAAGGCCCTGACGGCGGCCCGTCCGGAGCTCGGCGAGTACGCCCCGCGCATCGAGACGATGCAGATCCCGACGGACAAGATCCGCGACGTGATCGGCACCGGCGGCAAGGTGATCCGCGAGATCGTCGAGAAGACCGGCGCCAAGATCAACATCGAGGATACCGGCGTCGTGAAGATCGCCTCGGCCGACGGCAAGGCGATCAAGGCGGCCTACAACTGGATCCGCTCGATCGTGGCGGAGCCGGAGGTCGGCGTGATCTACGACGGCACGATCGTGAAGTGCATGGAGTTCGGCGCCTTCGTGAACTTCTTCGGCGCCAAGGACGGCCTGGTCCACATCTCGGAGCTCGCCGCGAACCGGGTCGCCAAGGTGACGGACGTCGTCAAGGAAGGCGACAAGGTCAAGGTGAAGTTCCTCGGTCAGGACGACCGCGGCAAGATCCGCCTGTCCATGAAGGTCGTCGACCAGCAGACCGGCGAGGACATCACCGAGAAGGTGAAGGCTCAGCGCGACGCCGACCGGGCCGAGCGCGGCGACGAGCCGCGCGAGCCCCGCGAAGGCGGCCGCCATCGTGGCGAGCGCCGCCGCGAGGCCGGCGAGTAAGCACGCGGGACGCCCGCGCCGGCCTCGGTCGGCGGGGATGTCTCAGACGGGCGCGGTCCTCCGGGGCCGCGCCCTTTTTGTTGCCCCGTCGAGGTCGGGTCACACCGGTCGTCGGCCGGGAACGGGGCGCCGGATGCCGCGTTCCCCCGCGACTTCCCAATCGGAGACCCTCATGGCCAACGACATGATGCACGACATCTTCAGCGGGCAGCCGAACCTGTCGACGACGGAGCGCGCCGTCTCGGTGGCGCTAGGCCTCGGCATCGCCGCCGCCGCCGCGCAGCCCCGTCCCAACAAGCTCCTGAGCCTGCTGGCGCTCGTGGTCGGCGTCGGGCTGGCGGTCCGGGGCGCGACCGGCCACTGCGCCGTGAAGGCCGCGTCCGAGCATCTCTGAGCCTCAGCCCTCGGAGGGCTTCGGCGCCTCCGTCTTTGCGAGCGCAGCGAAGCATTCCAGGCAGCGCGACGTTCGACGTCGTCGCGCTGCCCTGGGTCATGTCGCTGCGCTCGTTATGACGGAGAGCGCTGTGTTGAGACCCGCCACCGGAATGCGTCGGTCAAAAAAAGGGGCGCCCCGCGGGGCGCCCCTCGTCGTATCCGGACCTGCCGGACGGGTCAGTAGGTGGTGGTGCGGCGGCCGGCGATCATGCCGTAGATGAACAGCACCACCACGGCGCCCACGATGGCGCCGATGAAGCCCGCGCCCTGGTTGGGCCCGTACCAGCCGATGGCCTGTCCCAGGAAGGTCGCCACGAAGGCGCCGACGATGCCGAGGATCGTGGTTAGGATGAAGCCGGCGGGCTCGTTCGGGCCCGGCATGATGAACTTGGCGATGACGCCGGCGAGAAACCCGATGATGATGGTCCAGAGAATGCCCATGACTGACCCCAAGGCGTGATTGTCGATGGCGGCAGAACGCTTCGAGGCCCGCGACGGTTGCCCGCACCCCGGCCGCCGATGACGATTTTCCTCGGGTTCCCGCGGCGCGTGCGCGCGCGGCCCTTTACGGCCGGGCCGGTGCGGCGGCAGATACGCCGGTTCTCGAGGATGTGGAGACGGGTATGGACATTCAGCGGATCGAGCCAGGCAAGCGGATGTCGCAGGCCGTCACCTTCGGCGACATGGTCTACCTCGCCGGGCAGGTCGCGTCCGACACGGTCGGCACCGGGGTCACGATCCAGACCCAGCAGATCCTGTCGGAGATCGACCGGCTGCTCGCCGCGGCCGGCAGCGACAAGGCGCGGATCCTCTCGGCCACCATCTACCTCGCCGACATCGCGACGTTCGCGGAGATGAACGCCGCCTGGGACGCCTGGGTGTCTCCGGAGAACGCGCCGGCCCGCGCCACCGTCGAGGCCAAGCTCGCCGCGCCGGAGTACCTGGTCGAGATCGTGATCGTGGCCGCGAGGAGCCGGTGATCGGCCCGCGCCGGACCGTCCTGGCGGCGGCCGCGGCCGTCCTCGCGGGAGGGCTCCTGGCGGTCCTGCCCCTCGTGCGGCCGGCACCGGCCGCCGAGGAGCGGGTCGTCAACATCTACAACTGGTCGGACTATATCGACCCGCAGGTGCTCGAGGCCTTCACCCGCGAGACCGGGATCAAGGTCGTCTACGACACCTACGACAACAACGAGATCTTGGAGACCAAGCTGCTCGCCGGCCGGTCGGGCTACGACATCGTCGTGCCGTCGGGACCGTACCTGCAGCGGCTGATCCGGGCCGGCGCGTTCCTGCCCCTCGACAAGTCGAAGCTGAAGAACCTCGGCAACCTCTGGCCCGAGGTGACCAGCCGGCTGGCGGCCTACGATCCCGGCAACACCTACGCCGTCGACTACATGTGGGGCACGACCGGCATCGGCTACAACGTCGCCGCGGTGCGCGAGCGCCTGGGCGCCGGCGCGGCCGTGAATTCGTGGTCCGTCGTCCTCAATCCCGCTTCGGCCAACAAGCTGAAGGAGTGCGGGATCATGGTGCTCGACAGCCCCGAGGACCTGATCCCCAGCATGCTCCCGGCCTTCGGCGCGAAGGCGGATTCCAAGCGCTGGGACGACATGACCCTGGTGACCGACGCCCTCTACAAGGTGCGCGGCGCCGTGCGGAAGTTCCACTCGTCGGAATACATCCAGGCGCTGGCCAACGGCGATATCTGCCTGGCCGTCGGCTATTCGGGCGACATCATGCAGGCCAAGCGCCGGGCCGAGGAGGCCAAGAACGGGATCGACATCGCCTACGTCGTGCCCAAGGAAGGCGCCCTGATGTGGTTCGACACCTTCGCGATCCCGAAGGATGCCGCCCATCCGGCCGAGGCGCTGGCCTTCATCGACTACATGATGCGGCCCGAGGTGGCGGCGGCCAACACCAACTTCGTCTCCTACGCCAGCGGCAACCTCGCGGCGAAGAAGTTCGTGAAGCCCGAGATCCTGAGCAATCCCGGCATCTACCCGGACGAGGCGACGATGCAGCGCCTGTCCATCAACACCGCCTGGGACGACCGCACCCAGCGCTTCGTCACCCGCCTCTGGACCCGGGTCCGCACCGGGCGCTGACGCGGATCGGCGTCGGAGAGGGCCGTCAGCCTTCCGGATCCGCCGGCACGCCGCTGCGGGCGAGCCACGCGCGGACCGCAGCGCGGGTCTCGCGCCCGGAATCGTTCAGCAGGCGCTCGGGGGTGGTGAAGAAGTACGGCTGGAAGGTCTTTCGCTGCGCGTTGCGCAGGGTCGGGTCGATCCCGGCCTCGAGCAGCCTCAGCACCCAGGGATTGGCCGCGCCGACCTGTGCCGCCACGTGGAGCAGCGAGTTGCCGGTGGCGTCGACCCGGTTCGGGTCCGCACCGGCCCGCAGCAGCAGCGCGATCTGCGCCTCGCGCCGGTTCTGTACGGCGCGGAACAGCGGCGTCCACTGACCGCGCGGGCTCACCGGGTCGACCGGCGCGCCGTGGCGCAGCAGGATCTCCAGGTAGGTCGGATCCTCGACCATCGCCGCCATGTGCAGCGCGGTCTCCTGATCGAGCCCCGGCACAGACGGGTCCGCCCCCGCGTCGAGCAGGGCCGACAGCGCGCGCGGCCGCGCGTTCCAGATCGCCCATTCGAGCAGGGTGAGGTTCCGGCCGCCGCGGACGGAGAGATCCAGGCCGGGCGCCAGCGCGGCGATGCGCGCGACGTCACCGCGGGCGACCGCCGCGGCGATCGCGGCGAGCGGGGACGCCTCGAAGGCGCCGCTGTGGTCCCCGGTCGGGGTCTCCATGACCGTTCGCTCCTCGGCGTCGCCTGATTCGGCGCTGCGTGACGCGGGTCATGTGACCGATAAACACGGAGGCGCCGCAAGGCCCCCTCCGCAAGTGTCGCCGCCGATGCGCACCGCCGGCGCACGACGTGGTCAAGAAACGATCTCGCCGCGGCGCCGGTCGAGACCGTCCGCGGCGAGCCTCGTCGATCCCGGAATCGATGACCTAGTGCTTCAGATCGTCCGGAACCTTGCCGCCGTTCTCGGCGAGCTTCTGCATGACCTGCTTGTGCAGCCAGATGTTCATGCTGGCCGAATCGTCCTTGTCGCCGGTGTAGTGGAGCTCGTCGGCGAGCTGCTTGCGCGCGGCGAGGCCGGAATCGAGGCCCAGCAGCTTCATCAGGTCGACGATCGAGTGCCGCCAGTCGAGCGTCTGCGGGTTCTTCTCGGCGAGGCCGGTGAGCACCGCCGCGACGTCCACGGGCTCGCTGCCGCCGGCCGAGCCGGGGGCCGACGTGGAGGGCGTGCTCGTGCCGGCCTGGCCGCCGGAGCCGGCGTTGGGCGCGGGCGCGGCGTCCGCGGTGCCGCCACCGAACGGATGGAGGATCTTGCTGACGATGCTGCCGAGGAGGCTCATGGATCCGCTCCGATAATCGAGGCCCGATCTCCGCGTCGGGCGGCCATTCAACTGGCTGTGAGCCTTGGCGTTCCGCGATTCGGCAGGCTCGGGACGGTCGGCGCGGCGCGGCCCGGAGCGATCACGACCTCGGCCAGAGGGCGAGGACGAGCGCGGCCCGCTCCTCCGCGAGCGTGCCGTCCGGGACCGGGCGGCCCGCGCGGGCGTACCAGTAGCGCGCGTTGCCGTCGTCGCCCTCGACCCGGTGGAGATGGGCGTGGACCCAGGCCGCGTCGGACCCGCCGGCGTCCTGGACGAGGCGGTGCGCCCGCTCCCAGGCGGCGGAGGCCGGGCCGGACGCGTCCCGGGCGAGCCACCAGAGCGCGGCGAGCGGGGCGTCCCAGACGCTCGGCGGCTCGGACGCGGCGAGTGTCGCGGCGAAGGCGGCGGGGAGGCTCTCGGTCACGGCTGTCTCCTTCCCGGGCGTTTCAGCGGCCGGCGGCGCGCTCCGGCTGCCAGCGCCCGCGGCGCTGCCGGGCCGACCACGCGTAGCGGGCATCGCCGTCGAGGCGGTCGAGATGGTCGGAGAGGCGGTTGCGCTCGAGCCACGACAGGGCCGCCTCCAGCTCCGGGAGGGTCATGGTCGCGCGGCCCTTGCCGAGCACGCGCTTGAGAACGGCGTTGTAGCGGTGGGCGAGATTGCCGCCGCGGGGCACGCGCAGCGAGGTCTCGTCCTCGACCGCCTGGGCGGCCACCGCGGCGGCGAGCCGCTGGCGCAGGGTCCGCTCGGTGACGGAGGGCGGTTCGGGCGCGGGCGCCGCGGCGACCGGTTCGGGGAGGCGCGGGCGCAGCAGGGCGTAGCGCATCCCGATCGCGTTGCTCTCCAGGGGCGTGATCCCGCCCGGCTCGTCGTCGCGCCAGCGGGTCCGCTCCGGCACGACGGCGCTGGCCGGCCGCTCGCGGGGCGGCCGGACGCTGCTGCCCTGCTCAGTCTCGAGTTCCAGTCGGAACCGGGCGAAGAGCGGGTCGTCCGGGTGGAAGATCACTGCCTGCTGCCCGTCGTAGGGGCCGGCATGGGGATCGACCCGGGTGGCCCGGGCGAGCATCTGCTCGAGCCAGGGCCGGGAGCGGATATGGGTCAGGGCCGCGACCACCGCGACCTCCGGGGCGTCGAGCCCCTCGTACGCCATCGCCACCGTCACCAGCACGGCCGGTTCCGGCGTGAGCCGGAACGCTGCCAGAGCCGCGTGGGCGTCGCCCTGGCCGGAGGTCGCGAGACGGACATCGCGCGCGCCCTGCCCGGCCGGCATCCAGTCGCGCAGGGTCGCGAGATAGGCCCGCGCGCTCGCCTGATCGGGCGCCACCACGAGGAGCTTGCCGAGCCCCCGGGCCGGTTCGCCGGGCGGGAGATCGCGCTCCGCCCGGCGCCGGGCGCGCAGGCGCTTCGTGGCGAAGAACGCCTCGCTCAGAAGGTCGCGGGCGAAGCCGGTCCGCAGGGCAGTGAACAGCGCCGGCCGGGTGGTGATCCGGACCGCGCCCGCGCCGAGTCGGTGCGGCCCGACGCGCGGGCTGTCGCCGGCGATCCGGCCGCCCTCCAGCCAGCTCGCCTCGCCGTCGAGGGCGCCGAACGTCACCGGCAGCACCGCCCGCTCGGCCAGCGCCTGCGCCCGCGAGTAGCCGATGACCGCGAGGCCGGTCGCGTCGAGATCGAGTTCCGGTCCGCGGCCGGGCGCGGCGGGCTGGTAGGGCAGTCCGAGAATCCGCCGCCCGTCCGCCCGCTCCAGCGTCCCGGACAGGTACAGGCGCACGGTCGCCGCCTCCATGACGGGCAGCATCGCGCGGGACCACGCCCCCGCCTCGGCATCCTCCGCGGAGGCTTCGTCGGCGCCCGGGCGACCGGGGACCGGCAGGTGATGAACCTCGTCGACCACCAGCAGGGTGCGGTGCGCCCGCGCCTCCGCGAGGTGGAGCGCCGGGGCGGCGGCGACCGCCTGATAGGTGGTGACGTAGCCGGCCAGACCGCGCGCCGGATCGCGCTCGTTGTCGGCGGCCCGGACGCTGAGGGCGTGCCCGAAGGCCGCGCGCCACAGCGGGTCGGCGAAGGCTTCCTCGGCCTGCAGCCGCAGGGAATCCCGCGGCACCACCCAGACCACGCGCTCGACGAGCCCCGCCTCGATCAGCCGGTGCGCGGCGATGACCGGCAGCAGCGACTTGCCCCCGCCCGGCGTGACCGCCGCCAGGATCTTCCGGACATGGGCCGCCTCCCCGCTCGCCATGGCCGCGACCAGGGCCATCAGCGTGCGCTGGTGCGACCGCAGGGACGGGGCGGGACGGGTCAAGGGCCGGCGAAGCAGGGCGACATCGGCACACCGTGGCCGATCCGGATTCCTTTGTGAATCCCCGGAGTCGCGGAACGTTCGCGTTTTCGTCCCAATGGCGGAGCCGCGGGCACCGCGAGGCCGGAAGTGGGTCGACTCGGCAAGCGCGGCCGCCCGGATCGCGGCGACGCCGAGCGAAACCGTCCCGCTCTCCACGATTGCCGCGTCCGGCGAGGCGGATCGGTCCACCATAAGCGTTGACACCCGGCCCACCCCTCACCATAAGGGCGCCGCGGGCGATGCCCGCCTTGGGGGAATGTCCCGAGCGGCAAAGGGGGCGGACTGTAAATCCGCTGCGTAAGCTTCGTAGGTTCGAGTCCTACTTCCCCCACCAAGTTCTTCCCGATCCCGTCAGCCTTGTTTCGCCAGCGCGGCCTCGATGCGCGCGGCCGCGGCGGCCGAGAAGCCCTTCCCCTCGAGCCCTTGTCCCGCGGCCGCCTGACCGGTGAGCGAGCGGCGCTTGCCCCCCGGAAGGTGCGCCTGCCGCAGGGCGTGGGCGTCCCGGTGACTGGCATGGGTGATCGCGATGGCCAGCGCGTCGGCGGCGTCCGCGACGCGGAATTCGGCCTTCGGCAGGAGGAAGCGGACCATCGCCTGGATCTGCACCTTCTCGGCGTGGCCGGAGCCCGCGACGGTCTTCTTGATGAGGTTGGGGGCGTACTCGAACACCGGCAGTCCGGTGAGGGCCGGCACGAGCAGCGCCATCGCCCGCGCGTGGCCCAGCTTGAGCGTCGCCTGGGCGTCCTTGTTGACGAAGGTCTCCTCCACGGCGACCTCGTCGGGCCGCACGGCCTCGACGACGCGGCCGATCCCCTCGAACAGCTCCCGCAGGCGCAGTGCCAGCGGAAGCTCCCCGTCCGAGGTCACGACCCCGCAATCGCCGTAGGTGAGCTTCGTACCCTGCGCGGTGATCAGGCCCCAGCCGGTGCGGCGGAGTCCGGGATCGATGCCGAGAATGCGGACGGGGCTGGTCATGGGGCTCCACGGCTCGGTGAACGGCCCGAGGCTGCCGTACGTATCGTGAACGCTTGGTTTCACCAAGGTTCCGGCCGCGGAGGTTGCCACCTGTGGCCGTCCCGGCACGGTGCGCTGCCGCGCCGCTGTCACCCCCGGCGGCCGAGGAGGATCAGCGCCGTTCCGGCGAGGCAGACCGCGCTGCCCGCGAGGTCCCAGCGGTCGGGCCGCTGGCCCTCCGCGAGCCACAGCCACAGGACCGAGGCCGCCACGTAGACGCCGCCGTAGGCCGCGAAGGTGCGCCCCGCCGCCGGGCTGTCCACGAGGGTCAGCAGGGCCGCGAAGGCCGCCAGCGAGGCGAGACCCGGAAGCGTCCACCAGGCCGACCGTCCGAGCCGCATCCAGGCCCAGAACGCGAAGCAGCCGGCGATCTCGGCGAGGGCGGCGGCCGCGTAGGCGAGGAGGCTCATCGGGTCAGCTTGGCACGGCGCGCCGCGCGGCACGAGCCCGGCCCTGGGGGCGGACGGCGACCGGCATTAAGCTCCCGGCAACGCGGATCCGGTCGAGTGTCGCCATGAGCACGCACGCGAGCACGCACGAGACCCAGGGCGACCGGCTGCTGTTTCCGGGTGACGCCCGCCTTCGCGACGCCGTCCTGGCCTGGATCGAGGCGCTGGCGCGGGAGCGGCGGATGTCGTCCAACACCGTCGAGGCCTACGGGCGCGACCTTCGCCAGTTCCTCCACCACCTCGCGTCCCGTCAGGGGACACCGACGATCCCGATGCTGATCGGGCTCAAGGTGCGGGACATCCGCGGCTTCATGGCCGCGCGCCGGGGCGACGAGGTCTCGGGGCGCTCGCTGATGCGCATGCTGGCAGGCCTGCGCTCCTTCGCCCGCTTCCTCGAGCGCGAGGGCTTCGGCACCGTCTCGGCCCTGGGCGGCGTGCGCTCGCCCAAGGTTCCGCGGCGGCTTCCCCGTCCCCTGCCCGTCTCCGCCGCGGTGGCGCTGACCGATACCGCGATCCGCGCCGGCGAGGAGCGGGAGCCCTGGGTCCTCGCCCGGGACGCCGCCGTGCTGGCGCTGCTCTACGGCGCGGGGCTGCGCATCTCCGAGGCCCTGGGCCTGACCCGCCGTGACGCACCCCTGCCCGGGGTCGATCAGGTCACCGTGCTCGGCAAGGGCGGCAAGCAGCGCATGGTGCCGATCCTGCCCGTCGTGGCGCAGGCCGTGGCGGACTACGTCGCCGCCTGTCCCCTGCCGCTGCCGCCGGAGGGACCGCTGTTTCTCGGTGCCCGGGGCGGCCCGCTCTCGCCGCGCATCATCCAGTACACGGTCGCGCGCGCCCGCGGCGCTCTGGGCCTGCCCGAGAGCGCCACACCGCACGCCCTGCGGCATTCCTTCGCAACCCATCTCCTGGCGCGCCAGGGCGAACTCCGGGCGATCCAGGAACTCCTGGGCCACGCCTCGCTCTCCACGACGCAGCTCTACACGCAGGTCGACGCCGCCCGCCTCATGAGTGCCTACGCAGCGGCCCATCCGCGGGCTGGCCATTGAGCAAGATTGCTAAAAACTTCGACTTCGAGAGCCTTCATCATCGTCTATAGGCGCGTCTTCCGGTTCGCCCAGTGCAGAATCCCGCTCTTTAAGAGCTTCGTCACGATCTTCAGCCAATATGGGCAACGAACGGGATGGGGTTGGGCGGGCGTCATGGATCTTCAGGATGGGAGGGCGCCGGCACGTGTCGTAATCGCGGATTGCGATCCGGGCCGCCGCGCCTCCCTGAGAGAGATCGTCCTGCGATTCGATCCCAGCGCGGTGATCGATGAGGCGACCTCGGGTCAGGCGCTCTGCGACATCCTCCTCCGCCACCGTCCCACCCTGGCCTTCGTGGGAATGCAGCTCGACGATCTCAGCGGCCCCGAAGCCGTCGCCGTCGCGCGCCGGGCGGGTGCGGAGCCCCCGTGCCTGGTACTGGTGGCGACCCGCGTGCTGCCGCACTGGCAGGAGATCGCCACGAGCCTCGGCGCCTACGAAGTCCTGAAGACGCCCCTCGACCCGAGCCATATCGAGCCGCTGCTCCACGCGGATGCCCGCCGTCGCGCACCGACCCGGGCCCTGCTCGCCTGCTCGACTCCGGCCGGGCGGTCGGCCATCAGCCGCGTCGTGGCGCGCAGCGGGTTCGCGATCGAGCTCGACGAGACGGATGACGGCCGCCACGCCCTCAAGCAGCTGAAGCTCGCCGCCTACGACTTCGCCTTCATCGACGTGAAGCTCGGCGGCATCGACGGGCTCGAACTGGCCTGCCAGATCCAGCCCCTCGGCCTCCCGACCCGGATCACCCTGCTGACCACGTCCGAGCTGGAGCCCGTCGCTCAGGCCGGCCGCTACTTCGGCGTCGACGCCGTGCTGCGGATGCCGTTCTACGCCCGCGACATCGACCTCGCCCTGCACAACGCGCTGGGCCTGCGTCGGCCGTATCTGCTGAACGCCCTGACGGCCCCGCCCGCGCCGAGCGCGCTGCTGCGGATCGCCGACCTGCCGAATTCCAGGCGCAAGATCGCCTGACCCCGCGCCGGGTCGTCGCTCTGCGGGCCAGTCAGGTTCGAGGCGTGCGGTGTGTGACGGAACGCGAAGGCCCCCTTTCCCGCACGAGAGAGGGGGCCTTCGCGCAGGCGGTCGAGCCCGCCGAGGTAGCAATCCGCGCAGCCGTGGCCTGGCCCGTCAGACGTGGATGGCGCGCTTGTTGACCGCCAGCGCGGCTTCCTTGACGGCCTCGGTCAGCGTCGGGTGCGCGTGGCAAGTGCGGGCGATGTCCTCCGACGAGGCGCCGAACTCCATCGCGACCGCCACCTCGGCGATCAGGTTGCCGGCATCCGCGCCCACGATGTGCACGCCGAGTACCCGGTCGGTCTGGGCGTCG
This sequence comes from Methylobacterium sp. D54C, assembly GCF_053345595.1. Classification (NCBI taxonomy): domain Bacteria; kingdom Pseudomonadati; phylum Pseudomonadota; class Alphaproteobacteria; order Hyphomicrobiales; family Methylobacteriaceae; genus Methylobacterium; species Methylobacterium sp. D54C. Next base: position 78,678 of record NZ_JBKFAK010000018.1, on the reverse strand, counting down.
GCCAGCACCTTCACGAACCCGTCGGTGGTGCCGTTCGCCTTGGCCCGGCCATTGGCCGTGAAGGGGAATTTGCCGGCGTTGTAGGCCACGCCGTCCTTCTTCAACTCCTCCTCGGTCTTGCCGACCGAGGCGACCTCCGGGAACGTGTAGACCACGTTCGGGATCACGCCGTAATTCACGTGGCCGGACTGGCCGGCCAGCATCTCGGCGATCGCCACGCCCTCGTCCTCGGCCTTGTGGGCGAGCATCGGGCCGGCGATCACGTCGCCGATGGCGTAGATGCCGGTGACGTTGGTGGCGTAGTGGGAATCGGTGAGGATCCGGCCCTTGTCGTCCCGCTGGACACCGACCGTGTCGAGGCCGAGGCCCTCCGTGTAGGGCGTCCGGCCGATGCAGACGAGGACCACGTCGGCCTGCAGCGTCTCCGCCGCGCCGCCCGCGGCCGGCTCGACCGTGACCGTCGCGCCGCCCTTCTTGCCGACCTCGACGCCCGTCACCTTGGTGGACAGCCTGAAGGCGATGCCCTGCTTCGTCAGGATCCGCTGGAACTGCTTGCCGACCTCGCCGTCCATGCCCGGCAGCACCCGGTCGAGATACTCGACCACGGTCACCTCGGAGCCGAGCCGGCGCCAGACGGAACCCAGCTCCAGCCCGATCACGCCGGCGCCGATGACGAGGAGCTTCTTCGGCACCCGGTCGAGTTCCAGGGCGCCGGTGGAGGAGACCACGACCTTCTCGTCGATGGTGACGCCGGGCAGGCGCGCCACGTCCGAGCCGGTCGCGATGACGATGCTCTTCGTCTCGAGCATCTGGTTGCCGCCGTCCTCGGCGATGACCTCGACGCGGCCGGCGCCGGCGATCCGGCCGGTGCCGTGGAAGGTGTCGACCTTGTTCTTCTTGAGCAGGAACTCGACGCCCTTGGTGTTGCCGGCGACGCCCTCGGCCTTGAAGGCCATCATCTTCTTGAGGTCGAGCTTCGGCGTGCCGACGTCGATGCCGAGATCGGCGAAGTGCGTGTTGGCCTCCTCGAAGGCCTCCGACGCGTGCAGAAGGGCCTTGGACGGGATGCAGCCGACATTGAGGCAGGTGCCGCCGTGCGTCGCGCGCTTCTCGACCACCGCGGTCCGCAGGCCGAGCTGCGCCGCGCGGATCGCGCAGACGTAGCCGCCGGGGCCGGTGCCGATGACGACGAGATCGTAGGACATGAGGCTTCGCTTCCGCTCGGTCGTGCCGCGTGCGAGACGGGCAGGGAATGTCAGGTGGGGCTTGGCCTCAGCGGCCGCCGCCGATGTCGAGGATGGCGCCCGTGGTGTAGGAGGCCTCGTCCGAGAGGAGCCACACGATCGGTGCGGCCACCTCCTCGGCGGTGCCGGCCCGCTTCATCGGGACGCCGGGGCCGAGACGCTCGACCCGGTCCGGCTCGCCGCCGCTGGCGTGGATCTCGGTGGCGATGATGCCGGGCGCCACCGCGTTGACGCGGATGCCGTCGGCGGCGACCTCGCGGGAAAGCCCGATCGTCAGCGAGTCGATGGCGCCCTTGGAGGCCGCGTAGTCCACGAACTGGCCGGGGCCGCCGAGGCGCGCCGCCACCGAGGACAGGTTGACGATCGCGCCCCCTGCCCCGCCGCGCTTGATCGACATGCGCCGCACCGCCTCCCGCGCGCACAGGAAGCTGCCGACCACGTTGGTGGTCATCATGCGCTGCAGGCGGGCGACGCTCATGTCGGCGACGTCCGACTTCACGTCGACCACGCCGGCATTGTTGACGAGCGCCGCGAGGCGGCCGAGGCCGTCGGCCGCCTTGAACAGGGCGATGACGTCGGCCTCGTTGCCGACGTCGCCCTTCACGGCGAGCGCCCGTCCGCCCTTGGCCGCGATCGCGTCCACCACGCCCTGCGCGGCGGCGGCGTCCGACACGTAGCTCAGGCAGACGGCGTAGCCGCGCTCCGCCAGGAGGAGCGCCACCGCGCGGCCGATGCCGCGGCTGCCGCCCGTGACGATCGCGACCCTGTTCTCAGCGCTCGACATGGCTGCCTCAGAGGTCTAGCACGAGGCGCGCCGGATCCTCCAGCGCCTCCTTGACCCGCACCAGGAAGGTCACGGCCTCCTTACCGTCGACGATGCGATGGTCGTACGACAGGGCGAGGTACATCATCGGCCGCGCCTCGATCTTGCCGGCGCGGACCACCGGGCGCTCCTCGATGCGGTGCATGCCGAGGATGCCCGACTGCGGCGCGTTGAGGATCGGCGTCGACATCAGCGAGCCGTAGATGCCGCCGTTGGTGATCGTGAAGGTGCCGCCCTGCATCTCCTCGATGGAGAGCTTGCCGTCGCGGGCCTTCTTGCCGAAGCCGGCGATCTTCTTCTCGATGCCGGCGATCGACAGGTCGTCGGCGTCGCGCACCACCGGCACGACGAGACCCTTATCGGTGCCGACCGCGATGCCGATGTGGTAGTAGTTCTTGTAGACGAGATCCTGCCCGTCGATCTCGGCGTTGACCGCCGGCACGTCCTTGAGGGCGCCGATCACCGCCTTGGTGAAGAAGCCCATGAAGCCGAGCTTCGTGCCGTGCTTCTTCTCGAAGATATCCTTGTACTGGCTGCGCATCGCCATCACGGCCGACATGTCGACGTCGTTGAACGTCGTCAGCATCGCCGCGGTGTCCTGCGCGTCCTTCAGGCGGCGCGCGATGGTCTGGCGCAGCTTGGTCATGCGCACGCGCTCCTCGCGCGCGGCGTCGTCCGGCGCCGAGGGGGCGCGCGGCAGGGTCGGACGGGCCTCCTTGGCGGGCGCCGACGGGGCCGGCCCCTTGGCGATGGCGCCGAGCATGTCCCCCTTCGTGACGCGTCCGTCCTTGCCGGACCCGCTCACCGACGACGGGTCGACACCCGATTCCCGGGCGAGCTTGGCCACCGCCGGGCCGTTGTCGCCGACCGGGCGCTGCTGGGCCGCGGGGGCGGCGGCATCGCCGTGGTTGCCGTAGCCGGCGGACGATTCCTGGGCCGGGGCCTCCGCCTTCGCGGGCGCGGCGGCCTTCGGGGCCTCGCTCCGGCTCTCGGCCTTGGTCTCGGCGCTCTCCTTCGGGGCGGCCTTCTTGGCCGTGCCGCCGCCGGCTCCGGCCTCGACGATCGAGCCGAGCAGGGCACCGGGCTCCACGGTCTCGCCGTCCTTGACCAGGATCTCGCCGAGCTCGCCGGCCGCCGGGGCGTTCACCTCCAGGGTGACCTTGTCGGTCTCGAGCTCGACGATCGGCTCGTCGGCCGCGACCGTGTCGCCGGGCTTCTTGAACCAGCGGCCGATCGTGGCCTCGCTCACGGATTCGCCGAGGGTCGGGACGAGGATGTCGGTTGCCATGCTCTCTTCTGCCCCGCGGGGGGCCTCCTCTGGATGTCGGGCCGCGACGTCAGCGCCGCAGGATCAGGGATGGAACGGGCGAGACGGTGTACCGGAAGCCTGCCTGCGCCATCAGGACGGGATCTGCTTCGCCGAGCGCCTCGGCCCGGGCCGCGTCGTCGGCCTCGACCAGGGCCAGGCCCCAGGTGCCGCCGGACTCGAAGACGGGTCCGACCGCGATGGCGGTGCCGGCGGCCGCCTGCTCCATCCAGTAGCCGGAATGCGCCGAGAACAGCGCCTTCTCGGCCTCCGTCGCGTCGAACGGGAAGCTCGGGCGGGGCGGTTCCAGGCGGAGCAGGAAGTAGGCCATGGCCGGACGATCAGACCGCCAGGGCCTCGTTGAGGAAGGCCTGGAGCTGCGCCTGGTGCTTCGACATCTGGCCGACCGCCGTCGAGGCGGAGGCCGGACGGCCGACGTAGCGGGCGCGCTTCACCGCGGAGCCGGCCTGGCCGAGCACCCACTCGAGGTAGGGCTCGACGAAGGACCAGGCGCCCATGTTCTTGGGCTCCTCTTGGCACCAGATCACGTCGGCGTTGCGGAACCGGGCCATCTCGTTGGCCAGCGCCTTCAGGGGGAACGGGTAGAGCTGCTCGACGCGCATCAGGTAGATGTCGTTGAGGCCGCGCTTCTCCCGCTCCTCCAGCAGGTCGTAGTAGACCTTGCCGGAGCACAGCACGACGCGGCGGATCTTGTCGTCGCGCACGAGCTTGTTCTGCGCGCCCTCCTCCTCGGCGTCGTCCCAGAGGACGCGGTGGAAGGTCGAGCCCTCGGCGAGCGCGTCGAGGTTCGAGACGGCGCGCTTGTGGCGCAGCAGCGACTTCGGCGTCATCAGCACCAGCGGCTTGCGGAAGTCGCGCTTCAGCTGCCGGCGCAGGATGTGGAAGTAGTTCGCCGGCGTCGTGACGTTGGCGACCTGCATGTTGTCCTCGGCGCAGGCCTGGAGGTAGCGCTCCAGGCGGGCCGAGGAGTGCTCGGGCCCCTGGCCCTCGTAGCCGTGCGGCAGCAGCAGCACGAGGCCCGACATGCGCAGCCACTTGCGCTCGCCGGACGCGATGAACTGGTCGATCACCACCTGGGCGCCGTTGGCGAAGTCGCCGAACTGGGCCTCCCAGAGGACCAGGGCGTTCGGCTCGGCGAGCGAGTAGCCGTACTCGAAGCCGAGCACCGCTTCCTCGGAGAGCATCGAGTTGATGATCTCGATCGCGGCCTGCCCCTCGCGGATGGCGTTGAGCGGCGTGAAGCGCTGCTCGTTCTCCTGGTCGATCACCACCGCGTGGCGCTGCGAGAACGTGCCGCGCTCCACGTCCTGACCCGACAGGCGGACCCGGTTGCCGTCGAGGAGCGTCGCCCCGAAGGCCAGGGCCTCGGCGGTCGCCCAGTCGATGCCGACCCCCGTCTCCACCGCCTTGGCGCGGTTGTCCATGAAGCGCTGGATCGTGCGGTGCAGGTGGAAGCCGGGCGGCGCCTGCGTGATCCTGCGCCCGATCTCCTGCAGGGTCCCGGCCGGCACGGCGGTGCGGCCGCGGCGCGGGTCGTCCACGTCCTCGTGCACGGCCTTCACGCCGGACCAGCGGCCGTCGAGCCAGTCGGCCTTGTTCGCCTTGTAGTTGTTGGCGACGTCGAGTTCGCTGTCGAGCATCCCGCGGAACTCGGCCTTGCGGGCGTCGAGCGCCTCCTGGGTCACCGAGCCGTTCTCGACGAGCTTGCGGCCGTAGCTCTCCAGCACCGAGGGATGCTTGCGGATCCGCTGGTACATCTTCGGCTGGGTGAAGGCCGGCTCGTCGCCCTCGTTGTGGCCGAAGCGGCGGTAGCACAGCATGTCGATCACGACCGGCTTGCCGAACTTCTGCCGGTACTCCACCGCGACCTTGGCGGCGAAGGTGACGGCTTCCGGATCGTCGCCGTTGCAGTGGAAGATCGGCGCCTCGACCATCTTGGCGACGTCGGACGGGTAGGGCGAGGAGCGGGAGAAGCGCGGATCGGTCGTGAAGCCGATCTGGTTGTTGATGATGAAGTGGACCGAGCCGCCGGTGCGGTGGCCCTTCAGGCCCGACAGGCCGAAGCACTCCGCCACCACGCCCTGGCCCGCGAAGGCGGCGTCGCCGTGGATCAGGAGCGGCAGCACCGTGCGGCGCTCGATGTTGGGCTTGGCCCACTGGTCCTGCTTGGCGCGGACCTTTCCGAGCACCACCGGGTCGACGATCTCGAGGTGGGACGGGTTGGCGGTGAGCGACAGGTGGACGTTGTTGCCGTCGAAGGCGCGGTCCGAGGACGCGCCCAGGTGGTACTTCACGTCGCCCGAGCCCTCGACCTCGGCCGGGGAGGCCGAGCCGCCCTTGAACTCGTGGAACACCGCCCGGAAGGGCTTGGCCATCACGTTGGTGAGCACGTTGAGCCGGCCGCGATGGGCCATGCCGAGCACGATCTCGCGCACGCCGAGCGCGCCGCCGCGCTTGATGATCTGCTCCAGCGCCGGGATCATCGCCTCGCTGCCGTCGAGGCCGAAGCGCTTGGTGCCGGTGTACTTGAGGTCGAGGAACTTCTCGAAGCCCTCGGCCTCGATCAGCTTGTTGAGGATCGCGCGGCGCCCCTCGGGGGTGAAGGAGATCTCCTTGTCCTTGCCCTCGATGCGCTCCTGGATCCACGCCTTCTCGGCGGGATCCGAGATGTGCATGAACTCGACGCCGAGCGTCTGGCAGTAGGTCCGCTCCAGGATGCCGACGATCTCGCGGACCGTGCCGAACTGCAGGCCGAGGACGTTGTCGAGGAAGATCGGACGGTCCCAGTCGGCCTCCTCGGTGAAGCCGTAATGCTGCGGGTGCAGCTCCTCGTGGTCGCCCCGCGGCGCGAGCCCCAGCGGGTCCAGCTTGGCGTGCAGGTGGCCGCGCATCCGGTAGGAGCGGATCAGCATGATCGCCCGCACCGAATCCTTGGTCGCCTGCTCCACCGACACGCCGGTGGTGGCGGTGACGCTGTCCTGCGGCTTGCCGGGCTTGGGCTCCTTGGCTTCCCGCGCGACGATCTTGTCGCCGATCGCCTTCTCCAGGGCGCCCCAGTTGCCGTCGAGCGCCGAGACCAGCTCGCCGTTGAGCGGCACCGGCCAGTGCGGCTTCTCCCAGGAGGCGCCGGCGGCGTTCTTCTCGACCAGGGTCTCGTCCTCGCCGAGCCCCTTGAAGAAGGTCTGCCACTCCGGATCCACCGAGGACGGGTTGCGGGCGTAGGCCGCCTGCAATTCCTCGATGTAGGCGGCGTTGGCGCCGTACAGGAACGAGGTTTCGAGGAGCGCTTCGTTCACGTCCTGGCGTGCCATGGTGCGTCCATCCTGATCGCGCGGGCAGGCTCCCCTGCCCTCCGGGCTCCCCGTCAGCGCGGCGGAGCGCCCTCGAACCGAAACGGGGCGGGTGACCGCCCCGCTGAGATCGTCTGCACGCCCGATATGGGCGTCGCAGCCCTGCGATGGCCGCGACGCAGGCGCGCGGGCCTTTAGCCCTTCAGCACCTCGACGAGCGTCGAGCCCAGCCGGGCCGGCGACGGCGACACGCGGATGCCCGCGGCCTCCATGGCGGCGATCTTGTCCTCGGCGCCGCCCTTGCCGCCCGAGATGATCGCGCCGGCATGGCCCATGCGGCGGCCCGGAGGCGCCGTGCGGCCGGCGATGAAGCCGACCATCGGCTTCTTGCGCCCGCGCTTGGCCTCGTCCTTGAGGAACTGGGCCGCCTCCTCCTCGGCCGAGCCGCCGATCTCGCCGATCATCACGATCGACTCGGTCTTCGGGTCGGCGAGGAACAGCTCCAGCACGTCGATGAACTCAGTGCCCTTCACCGGGTCGCCGCCGATGCCCACCGCCGTGGTCTGGCCGAGGCCGGCATTGGAGGTCTGGAACACCGCCTCGTAGGTCAGCGTGCCCGAGCGGGACACGATGCCGACCGAGCCGGGCCGGAAGATGTTGGCCGGCATGATGCCGATCTTCGACTCGCCGGCGGTGACGATGCCGGGGCAGTTCGGCCCGACGAGGCGCGACTTCGAGCCCGTCAGCGCCCGCTTCACCCGCACCATGTCGAGCACCGGGATGCCCTCCGTGATGCAGACGATCAGCGGCACCTCGGCGCTGATCGCCTCGCAGATCGCGTCGGCGGCACCGGGCGGCGGCACGTAGACCACCGAGGCCTCGGCGCCGGTGGCCTCGCGCGCCTCCGCGACCGTGTCGAAGACCGGCAGGCCGAGATGGCTGGAGCCGCCCTTACCTGGGCTCGTGCCGCCGACCATCTTGGTGCCGTAGGCGATGGCCTGCTCGGAGTGGAAGGTCCCGTTCTTGCCGGTGAAGCCCTGGCAGATGACCTTGGTGTTGGCGTCGATCATCACCGACATGATCAGGCTCCCTTCACGGCGGCGACGATCTTCTGGGCGGCGTCGTCGAGGTCGTCCGCCGGGATGACGTTGAGGCCGGAATTGCGGATGATGGCCTTGCCCTGCTCGACGTTGGTGCCCTCGAGGCGCACCACCAGCGGCACCTGCAGGCCCACCGCCTTCACGGCCGCGATCACGCCGTTGGCGATCACGTCGCACTTCATGATCCCGCCGAAGATGTTGACGAGGATCCCCTTCACGTTCGGGTCGGCGGTGATGATCTTGAACGCCGCTGTGACCTTCTCCTCCGAGGCGCCGCCGCCGACATCGAGGAAGTTCGCCGGCTCCTCGCCGTAGAGCTTGATGATGTCGAGCGTCGCCATGGCGAGGCCGGCGCCGTTGACCATGCAGCCGATCGTGCCGTCGAGCGCGATGTAGGCGAGGTCGTACTTGGACGCCTCGATCTCCTTGGCGTCCTCCTCGGTCTCGTCGCGGAGCGCCATGATGTCCGCGTGCCGGTAGAGGGCGTTCGAATCGAAGGCCATCTTGGCGTCGAGGCACTTGAGGTGCCCGTCGGCGGTCAGCACCAGCGGGTTGATCTCCAGGAGGCTCATGTCCTTGGCCACGAAGGCCGCGTAGAGCTTCTCGGTCAGCGCGGCCGCTTCCTTGGCCTGGGCGCCCGACAGGCCCAGCGCCTTGGCGACGGCGCGGCCGTGGTGGGGCATCACGCCGGTGGCCGGGTCGACCGCGATCGTGTGGATCTTCTCGGGCGTGTCGTGGGCGACCGCCTCGATGTCCATGCCACCCTCGGTGGAGACCACGAAGGCGACGCCGCCCGTGGCGCGGTCGACCAGCATCGAGAGGTAGAACTCCTCGGCGATCTGGGCGCCCTCCTCGATGTAGAGGCGGTTGACCTGCTTGCCGGCCGGGCCGGTCTGGATGGTCACCAGCGTCTGGCCGAGCATCTCGCCGGCGAACTGCTTGACCTCGTCGATCGACTTGGTGACGCGCACGCCGCCCTTGGCGCCCTCGGGCGCGCCCTTGAAGGTGCCCTTGCCGCGGCCGCCCGCGTGGATCTGGCTCTTCACGACCCAGACGGGGCCGCCGAGCTCCTTGGCGGCGGCCTCGGCCTCCGACGGGTTGAAGATGGCCACGCCGCGGGAGACGGGCAGGCCGAACTCCTTCAGCACGGCCTTGGCCTGATATTCGTGGATATTCATCGGAGCCTCGTAAGGAGGAGCGAATAGGTGGCAGCGGGCGGCGCGTAGAGAAATCGAGTGATCGAGATTCGAATCTCCGACCGCTACGCGCTGCCCGGTATCCGCTTACCGGTCAGGCGAGGCTGCTGTCGACGCCCTTGCAGGCCTCGATGAGTCCCGTCACCGAGGCGACCGACTTGTCGAACATGGTCTTCTCGGCCGCGTCGAAGGTCACCTCGAGCACGCGCTCCACGCCGTTGGCACCGATCACGATCGGCACGCCGATGAACATGCCCTTCACGCCGTACTGGCCGTCGAGGTAGGCGGCGCAGGGCAGGACCCGCTTCTTGTCGCGCAGGTAGCTCTCGGCCATGGCGATGGCGGAGGCGGCGGGCGCGTAGAAGGCCGAGCCGGTCTTGAGCAGGTTGACGATCTCGCCGCCGCCCTTGCGGGTGCGGTCGACCATGGCGTCGAGCTTCTCCTGGGTGGTCCAGCCGAGCTTGACGAGGTCGGTCAGCGGCACGCCCGCCACCGTCGAGTAGCGGGTCAGCGGCACCATGTCGTCGCCGTGGCCGCCGAGCACGAAGGCCGTGACGTCCTCCACCGACACCTTGAACTCCTCGGCGAGGAAGTGGCGGAAGCGCGCCGAATCGAGCACGCCGGCCATGCCGACGATCTTGTTGGTCGGGACGCCCGAGAACTTCTGCAGCGCCCACACCATGGCGTCGAGCGGGTTGGTGATGCAGATCACGAAGGCGTCCGGCGCGTGGGTCTTGATGCCCTCGCCGACGGCCTGCATGACCTTGAGGTTGATGCCGATCAGGTCGTCGCGGCTCATGCCGGGCTTGCGCGGCACGCCGGCGGTCACGATCACCACGTCGGCGCCCTTGATGGCGGCGTAGTCGCTGGCACCCGCGTAGGTCGCGTCGAAGCCCTCGACCGGGGCGGCCTCGGCGATGTCCAGCGCCTTGCCCTGCGGCACGCCGTCGACGATGTCGAACAGCACCACGTCCCCCAGATCCTTGAGGCCGGCCAGAAGGGCCAGGGTGCCGCCGATCTGGCCGGCGCCGATGAGCGCGATCTTGTTGCGAGCCATGTCGGATGTGTCTCCGCTGCGTTCGACTTTGGTGATGCGTTGCGCGAGGCCGGAGCCGCTCGTCCGTCAGGGTTCGAGGCCGGATTCGCCACTCTGAAATCTGCGCGGCTGTGTGGCCGAAAAGCACCGTGGCTTCAACCCGATGAGGGCCGCGCGGGCGGCGCGTCCGGGCCGTCGGATCGCCCTCGGGCGTCCCGACGGTGCCTCCGAAACGTCAACGTCGCGAGTGTTTTAGGTGCAGTGCACCCTGGCGCCGGACGGCCGCGAAGCCGTGATGACAGATCTGAAATCCTGTCATTTCGGGTCGCGGCGGGCGGCGTGCGGCGCGGGAGGGCGCACGAACGACGAAGGCCCGGACGGTCTGTCCGGGCCTTCGAGAGAGCCTGTGGGTGCGCGCCGGATCAGAGGATGCCGGAGCGCAGGACCCGCTGGATCGCGTGGATGACGGCCCCGAACCGGGCCTCGATCAGGTCGCGCGGCACCTCGGCATCGTGCTGGATCGCTAGCGGATGCGTGAAGCGGTAGCTCGCGTCGAAGATGTAGGCGATCGCCCGTTCCCGGTCCCGGGCCGAGAAGATCCCGGAGGTGATGCCCTCCTCGACCACGCGCTCGACGAGGCTGCGCAGCCGCACGCGGTGCCGCCGGGCGATCGGCCGTGCCGAGACGGTGGCGTCGAGATGGACCGCGAACAGGTTCGGCTCGTCGAACAGGGCGTCCCGCTGGACCGTCGCGAGGGCGGTCAGGAGGCGCTCGATCTTGTCGTCGGCGGGATCGGGCGCGTCGGCGATGCCGGCGAGCCGGGCTTCGACCTCGCGCAGCCAGCGGCCCGCCACCGCGTCGAGGAGCGCGTCCTTCGACGGGAAGTAGCGGTACACGTTCGCGTGCGTCATGCCGGCCTCGGCGGCGACGGCCACGACCGTCACGCGCTTGGGCCCGAGCCGCGAGAGGTGCTCGGTGGCGATCCCGAGGAGCCGCACGTCGGCCGCGACCGGCGCCCGCGGGCGGGCGGGACTGGCCGCCTCACCGCTCTCGCGGAGTGTGCCGGATTCGGCGTCGGCGACGGTGATCTTGGCCTTGGCGCTGAGCGCCTCCTCCTTGGACCCGTCGGACTCTGGCTTGAGGAAAGGAAGCGGAAGGCGGGAAGTGGACAGGTGGTAGGGCGAGACGGACCCCCATCATACCGGCTGAAGCGTCCCGGCGCTTCGCGTTGACGTTACGGCTTCCCCCCGGGAGCCCGGTTACCTGAGCGGATTAGGACCGCTTAAACACCCCTATGTGTCAGTTTGCCTTGAGAAGGCAACAAATTTTTCTCGTTATCACCTGCGTCAGAAGCGGTTCTTCCACGCCCGTAAGGCGACGAACACCGCCTCGGGATCGCTTTCCGGCGGAAGGTCGACGGATCGCGCCAGGGCCGGCTGCCCGCTGCGCAGGAACGGGTTGGTCGCCCGCTCCGCACCCATGGTCGAAGGGATGAGGAACCGCCCCTCCGCCTGGGCGCGCTCGGCCTCGGCGAGGCGCTTCCTCAGCTCCGGGTTGTCCGGATCGGCCGCCAGGGCGAAGCGCGCGTTGGAGAGTACGTAGTCGTGGCCGCTGAAGACCCGCGTCGCGTCGGGCAGGTCGTCGAAGCGCCGCAGGGAGCGGTAGAGGGTCTCGGGCGGGCTCTCCATCACGCGCCCACAGCCGAGGGTGAACAGGGTGTCGCCGGCGCAGACGAGGCCGGCTTCCGCGAACCAGTAGGTCACGTGGTCGGCGCAGTGGCCCGGCGTCTCCCAGACCTGCGCCCCGAGGCTGCCGACCGTGACCGTGTCGCCCTCCCGCACGGTCACGTCCACCTGCGGGACCGCGTCGCCGGCCCTGGCGGGGGCGACCACCCGGGCACCGGTCGCCCGCTTCACCTCCGGGATACCCTCGACATGGTCGGCGTGCCGGTGGGTCACGAGGATGTCGGTCAGCCGCCAGCCGGTCTCGTCGAGGGCCCGGAGGACCGGTCCGGCCTCCGGCACGTCGATCGCCGCGCAGGCGCCGGTCTGCGGATCGCGGATCAGCACGCCGATGTTGTCGCTGCGGCAGAGGAAGGTGCGAATCTCGGTCTCGGCGGCCATCGGACGGAGTCTCCCAAGAACGCGAACGGGCGCGAAGCGGCGCGAAAACTGTTGCCGTGAACAGGTGATGGTCCGGCGAGGTTCCTCCGGCGCTTGCCGCGCGGCGCGCGGCTCACCATTGGTTACGACGACCGTTCCGTCCGCGATCTCCTGTCCCTCCATGCGCCTCGACGTCAACGGCTTGCGGGCCTTCTACGCCAGCCCTCTGGGCCGCACGACGCACCGCGTGGTCGGCCGCGCGCTCCACGACTTCCTCGGCTCGGTCTCGGGGCTGCGCGTCCTCGGGATCGGCTACGCGACGCCGTATCTCGGGCCGGTCCACTGCATCGCCGAGCGCACCCTCGCCTTCATGCCGGCCTCGCAGGGCGTGGTGAACTGGCCGGGCACCGGGCGCTCCTGCGCGGCGCTCGCCGACCCCACCATGATGCCGCTGCCGGAGGCCGCCATCGACCGGGTCATCCTGGTCCACGCCCTCGAATCGGTGGAGAGCCCGACGGAGCTGCTGCAGGAGGTCTGGCGCACCCTGACGCCGGGCGGCCGCATGATCCTCGTGGTGCCCAACCGCCGGGGCGTCTGGGCCCGCCGGGAGGCGACGCCCTTCGGCCACGGCCAGCCCTACAGCCGCTCGCAGCTCGGGCGGCTCATGCGCGACACGCTGTTCTCGCCGGTGAGCTGGGCCGAGACCCTGTACATGCCGCCGGCCCGCTCGCGCCTGATGCTGCGCACCGGGCCCGCCTGGGAGTGGCTCGGCACCGGCCTGTCCCTGCCCTTCGCGGGCCTGCACGTGGTCGACGCGACGAAGCAGCTGTACCGGCCGGTGGCCGTCCAGCAGGTGCGGCGCGCCCGCCGCCTCGCGCCGGCCCGGGTGCTGGTGCCGGCCCCCTCCCCGGGCTGACCCCGATGAGCCTCGACTTCACCACCCAGCAGTTCCTGCTCGCCCTGTCGGCGCTGTTCTCGATCGTGAACCCGGTCGGGGGCGCCTTCATCTTCGCGCAGGTGGCGGGCGCCTTCAGCCACGCCGAGCGCGTGCTGCTGTCGCGCCGGATCGGCGTCTACGCCGCCCTGGTGATGCTCGGCGCCCTCTGGGCCGGCACGCCGATCCTGAACTTCTTCGGCGTCACCCTGGGCGCGCTGCGCATCGCCGGCGGCCTCGTGGTCATGTCGTCGGCCTGGACCCAGCTGAACCGGCCCGAGGCCCGGGAGGCGCGCAAGCAGGCCGAGGCCTCCGGGTCGGCGGGCCGCGGCCCGGCCCCCGCGGAGCCGCCGGGCGACCCGGCGCCCGGCCCCCTCTCCGACATCGCCTTCTTCCCCCTGACGCTCCCGTTCACCACCGGGCCGGGGACGATCGCGGTCGCCATCACCCTGGGGGCCAACCGGCCGGAGGCCTACGCGGAGCGCTTCGGCTTCTACATCGGCGTCACGCTGGCGGCCCTCGCGGTCGCCGCCACGGTCGCGGTTCTCTACGCCTCCGCCGACCGGGTCGTCGCCTTCATCGGCCCGGCCCGCGCCCGGGTGATGGGCCGCCTCTTCGCCTTCCTGCTCCTGTGCGTCGGGACCCAGATCCTGGTGAACGGCCTCATCGACGTGTTCGCGCCCCTCGCCGCGGTGCGGTGACGACCGGGTCACCGCCGACAGGGCCGGGCAAGGCCCGCATCCCAGATGACCCGCGCGGATTCCGGCCGGCCGAATCGATCGAATTGCGGACGATGTCCAGGATGTTGTGTATTCATCCAGATATAATAGTCGTACTTCGCTCATAATTGCACCTTATATAAATATAAATCTTCATTAACGATCTCATTCTAGAGCATTCGTCGAGAAAAGATCCGATTTTTCGCGGCTTGCGTCCTCCCTAGGTCCGAGTATGATCATGCATGGCCCTCGGCCGCGGCGATGAAGACTTGCGGCCGGGGCCGTCGGCGAAGCGGATCAGCAACGGAGTGCAGATCGTGGCGACGGACGTCATCGCGGAACCCGAGCGTCGGCCGTCCACATCCGGGCCTCGAGCACGGAGTGGCCGCGCCTCTGCCGACCCGTGCGCGACCGGATCCCGCGCGTGATGCGACCGGCATCCCGGGCGCGCCGTCGAGCCCGCGCGCGCCGCGTCCCGCCCACGCGGGCCGTGCGGCCCGGCCCGAGCCCGTGAACCCCTGAGATCCCGCAGCCCGGTGCCGCGCGCGGAGCGCGCGCGTCCGGCGCCCACCCCGCGCGTATCAGCAAGGAGACACCGCATGACCGACACGACGCAGAGCAAGGTTCCGGCTTGGTACAGCCCGGACGAGATCCAGGACATCCAGCGCGATCTCCTGGGCGCCGCCGCGAAGGTTCTCGTGCTCTGCCTCGGCGGCAAGGGCGGCGTCGGCAAGACAACCATCGCCCTCCAGGTGGCCGATCTCTGCGCGGAGGTCGGTCCGGTCCTGGCGATCGACACCGACCCGGCCAACCGGCACTTCCACACGGCACTCATGCAGGAGACCACGCCCGGCAGCGACAACTTCGTCCCGCGCCGTCCCGGCATCACCGCCATCCGGCAGCGGCTGCGCGCCGAGGACAGCACGGGCCGCGTCGACCCGACCCTGTGCCAGGACCTGATCGAGCGCGTGACCGAGGCGGCCGAGCGCCTCGTCGTAGTCGACTTCCCGGCCGGCGACACCGAGACGACCCGCCGCTGCACCGAGATCATCGTGGAGAGCTGCCGGGAGGCGAATGTCCGCCTCGCCGTGGTCGTCGCGGCCGGCGCGGTGGATCCCACAGCCCTGGAGGTCCTGCGCGAGCTCCGGCCCATGCTGATCGAGTGCGACCGGGCGATCCTGGCGAAGAACACCGCCCAGGCGACCAATTTCGACTATCTCGAATCGTCCGACCTCGTGCGATCCCTGCGGAAGCAGTCGAACTTTCGCGTCATCGAGATCGAGCGGATCGGCGAGCGGCTGATCGAGGCCCTGCGGGTGCAGAACACGACCTGGCAGGCCTTGGCGAACAGCGCGCCGATGCGCCTGCGGGTCGAGGGCCGCCGCCTGCGGCGCAACTTCCACACGGCGTGGCGGGATGCCCTCCGGCCGTGACCAACCTCGAGCGGTTCTACCGGTCGGTCCACGGCCGCGATCTCCAGCCCTGGGAGCGTCAGCTCGCCGTGCGGATCGCGGCCGCCCTCAACACCACGACGGACGACGACTTCGTCGTCCACCTGCTGCTGGTGTACATGTCCACCAACGCCATCACGAACATGTACAACGAGCTGGTGGCGGCGCGGAACGGTCTCGCCGAACACAACCGGGACCTCATCGGGGCGCTGACGGCGGACCTGCGGCGCAACAGGCTGATCACCGCCGTTCTGCTCGGCGCGGCCGCCCTCGGCGTGCTCGTGAGCGTCGGGATCCTCTCCACTGTCCTCAACCTGTCTTACGGGTCCGCGGCCAGCGCGGCGCGCCTCGCCGCGGCGCTGGAATCCTGCGAGGTGCGCGGCCCGGCCGGCGCCCAGCGCGGCCTCGGGATCGGCCGCTGAGTCGAGGGAACCCGCCGTCGGCTCACTCGAGGCGGACGGACACGCTGTCGCTGGCGCCGGTCGCGTCCAGGACCGAGATCCGCGCGAAGCCCGCGCCCCCCGGGGCCCACTCGGCCTTCCGCCGCGGCGTCTGCACGACCGGCTGACCGTCGACCAGCCAGGTGAGCGGCGGCACGCCGCCCAGGGCCTTGAGGGCGAGGCCCGGGCCGCCCGCCGCGGCGCCGTGCCGGTCCGCCGCGAGGCCGAGATCGATCCGCGCCCCGTCCGGCGGATAGGCGATCCGCAGCGCCGGTCCCGCCGCCTCGGCCGCCTCGCGCCGCAGGTGCCGCAGCGGCGGCGGCAGGCCCGCCGTCCCGACCACCAGCGCGTCCCGCGGCTGGGGGACCGGCTCGGTCTCGATCCCGAGGCGCGCGAAGGCGTCGAACAGGATCGGCGCCGCGACGGTGCGGCCCACGAGCCCCGGCACCGCGGCACCGTCCGGGCGCCCGGCCCAGACGACGATCGTCGCGTGGCGGTCGAAGCCGGCGGCCCAGGCGTCGCGGTACCCGTAGGAGGTGCCGGTCTTGTAGGCGATGCGGTTCGGCAGGGCGTTCTCCGGCGGCGGTGTCCCGCGCAGGATGTCGGCGACGTACCAGGACGCCACGGGCTCGGCGACGCGGTGCCGGGATTCGGCCGCGACCCCGTCGGCGCGGCGCAGCAGGTCCGGAACCGCGCCGCCGCGGGCGAGCCCCGCGTAGAGCCGGGCGAGGTCGGTGACCGTGATGCCGAGACCGCCCAGCGCGACCGGCAGCCCCGGGGCCGCCTCCCGCGGGAGCTGGATCCCGGCCCCGGCGGCGCGCAGCCGGGCGATGAAGCGGGCGGGACCGACCGCGTCCATCAGCTCGACCGCCGGCACGTTCAGCGAGAGCTGCAGGGCCCGCCGGGCCGTGACCGTGCCCTGGAAGGTCAGGTCGAAATTCTCCGGCGCGTAGCTCGCCGAGAAGCGCGCCGGGCGATCCTCCAGCAGGGTCTCGGGATGCGCGAGACCGTCCGCGAAGGCCATGGCGTAGACGAAGGGCTTCAGCGCGGAGCCGGGCGAGCGCACCGCCAGGGTCATGTCGATGGCGCCGCGCCGGGCGGGGTCCAGGTAGCCGGCGCTGCCGACCTGGGCGAGCACCCGGCCGTCGCGGTTGTCGAGGACGAGGATCGCGGTTGAGAGGTCGGGGCCGGCGGCGGCGGCGCGCTCGGCCGCCAGGGTTTCCAGCCGCTCCTGCAGGCGCCCGTCGATCGCGAGGCGGATCGTGGCGGCACCGGGATCGGCCGCCACCGCCTCCTCGGCGGCGTGCGCCGCGAGCATCGGGAACGGCTTGCGCGTCGTCGGCACCGGCTCGGCCCGGGCGGCCTCGGCCTCCGCCGCCGTGAGGATGCCCCGCGCGACGGCCACCGCCAGGACCCGGTCGCGGGCGGCGCGGGCGCGCTCGGGGAACCGGTCCGGACGGCGGGTCTCGGGCGATTGCGGCAGGGCGACGAGCAGGGCCGCCTGCGCGGCGGTCAGCCGGACCGGCTCGCGCCCGAAATACGCGACGCTCGCCGCGCGCACGCCCTCCAGCGGGCCGCCGTAGGGGGCCAGCGCCAGGTAGAGGTCGAGCAACCCGGCCTTGCCGAGGCGCCGCTCCAGCGCGACCGCCCGCACCATCTGGCGGAGCTTGGCCTCGAGCGACCGCTCGCGCCGCGGCTCGACGAGGCGCGCCACCTGCATCGACAGGGTGGAGGCGCCGGACACGATGCGGCCGCGCGTCAGCCACTGGCCGGCGGCGCGCAGCACCGCGGCCGGGTCGATGCCGGGATGCGCGGCGAAGCGGCGATCCTCGTAGGCGAGCAGCATCGCCCGGTAGCGCGGATCGACCGCCTCCGCGGTGACCGGCAGGCGCCAGCGCCCGTCCGCGGTCGCGAAGGGGCGCAGCAGCGTGCCGGACCGATCCAGCACCACCGTCGAGCGTGATTCGGCCGCGGCCAGGTCGAGGGGCGGCAGCGCGTCAGCGTAGCGCCAGAGCGCGGCGGTGCCGGCCCCCAGGAGGCCGAGACCGAGCGCCGTCGCCCCGAGCGCCGCGCGCAGGCCCCTCGCCCGCTTCCGGGGAGGCGCCGACGCGCGCGGATCCGACCCGTCGTGCGGCACGCATCCTCCCGGTCTCGGCTCCGACGGCGCAGGATCCCGTGTTCCCGCGCGCCCGGCAAGCCCCCGGCGGAGCCGGCCTCTAGGCCGTGCCGACGCCCCGCAGGTCCTCGAAGGCGGGCCGATCCGGCCGATTCATCCGGATCGGGAACGGCACGACGTTGGAGGGCATCGCGGCGGCCGGTGTCTCGGGGGGCTGCGCCGCCTTGCGCGCCTTGCCGGGCTTCGCCCAGCGCTCGATCCGCTTGAAGTAGGTCCGCCTCGCCAGCCAAGCCGGAACTCGCCTGCCCTTCCGCATGATCTGTCCCTCGCCGTTGCGTACCGAGTCCCCCTCAGACCCGCGCCCCGAACGCGTCAAGCGGTTCGAATCACGGCTGTATTCACGATACGAGCGGATCCCGGGGAGCCCCGCATCCCCCGTTTGGGTGACGCGGGAGGCCCGGCCGCGACCGTCAGGCCGCCGCGTTCTCCTTCGCCCGCTCCAGCGCGAGCTTCGTGACGGCCACTTGGTCGACCTTGCCGGTGCCGAGCATCGGGATCGCGTCCAGCACCACCACCTCGGCGGGGATCGCGACGTCGGAGGCGCCGCGGCCCTTGGCGAAGCTCTGGTAGGCGGCCCGGGTCGCGCCCTTCTCCTGCGTGAACAGGATCAGCCGCTCGCCCTTGCGCGCGTCCGGCACCGCCGCCACCGCGCTCGGACGGTCGGGCCAGAGCTCGGCGGCCAGCGTCTCGATGCCGGCGAGCGACACCATCTCGCCGGCGATCTTCGCGAAGCGCTTGGCCCGACCCTTGATGGTGACGAAGCCCATCGGGTCGATCGCCACGATGTCGCCGGTGTCGTGCCAGCCGCCCGGCGGCGGCTCCAGCACGCCGGGCTTCTCGGCGCGCAGGTAGCCCAGCATGATGTTCGGCCCGCGCAGGGACAGGCGGCCGCCTTCGTCGATTCCCGGCACCGGCTCGAGGCGGGTCTCGATGCCGGGCAGGATCCGCCCGACCGTGCCGAACCGGTTGAACATCGGCGTGTTGAGGGCGACGACCGGCCCGCACTCGGTGACGCCGTAGCCCTCCAGGATGCGCAGCCCGAACTTCTCCGCCCAGGTCTTCCGGGTGGTCTCCTTCACGGCCTCGGCGCCGGCCACGACGTAGCGCAGGGAGCGCAGGTCGTAGGAATGGGCCGACCGGGCGTAGCCCGTGAGGAACGTGTCGGTCCCGAACAGGACGGTGCTGTTCGACCCGTAGATCAGCTCCGGCACGATCCGGTAGTGCAGCGGCGACGGGTAGAGGTAGACCGGCACCCCCGAGACCAGGGGCAGGACCAGCCCGGCCGTGAGCCCGAAGGCGTGGAACACCGGCAGGACGTTGAACACCTTGTCCATCGGGCCGAAATCGATCCGGGCCGCCACCTGCGCCACGTTGGCGAGCATGCAGCGGTTGGCGAGCACCACGCCCTTCGGCGTGCCCTCGCTGCCCGAGGTGAACAGCACCGCCCCCGGATCCTCGCCGGCGCGCGCCACCAGGGGGCGGCGCGGCGCCAGGAGGCCGCGGATCTTGTCCCCCGTCGTGATGCCGGCCCGCACGTCCTCCAGGTAGATCAACTCGACCGAGCCGCGGATCGCCTCCACGAGCGACCCCAGCCGCCCCTTCTCGATGAAGGCCCGGGAGGTCAGGATCTTGCTGACCTCCGCGGCCCGGCAGGCCGAGAGCACGTTGGCGGGGCCAGCGGAGAAATTGATCATCGCCGGCACCCGGCCCGCGGAGGCGAGGGCGAACAGCGTCACCGCGGCGCCGTTGGCGTTCGGCAGCATGACGCCGATCCGGCCGCCCACGGGCGCCAGCGGCATCAGCTTGCGGCCGAGGATGTTGGCGCCCATCACGAGCCGGCTGTAGCTGAGGCGGCCGCCGACCGGATCCTCCAGGGCGTTGCGGCTCCAGCCGTGGCGCTCGCCCGCCTCGATCAGCGCCGCCATCAGGCCGCGGTCGATGTCGGCGGTGCGGAACACGAGGTCCGACATGATCCCGTAGAGGGCGGCGCCCGCCGCCTGCCGCCGCGCCTTGCCCTTGAGCGCGGGGTCCACGGTCAGCCGCACCGGCGGCATCACCGTCACGGTCACCTTGGGCCACCAGCGGCGGCGCACCTGCCCGCGCGACAGCCGCGAGAAGACGGTGCGCTCCAGGCCGTCGAGCTTCACCGGGACGACCATCGCGCCCGACTTGTCGGCGATCAGCCCGGCGCCGTCGTAGACCTTCATCAGGCTGCCGGTGACCGTGAGCCGGCCCTCGGGGAAGATGATCAGGGTCTCGCCGCTCTTGACCGCGTTGATCAGCGTCCGGGTGGCGAGCGGCCGGGTCGGGTCGAGCGGCATCGCCTTGGTGATGCGCAGGAACGGGCGCACCCACCAGCGCTGCGCGATCCCGCTGTCGATGGCGAAGACCGGCTCCTGCTCGAGGAGCGACAGCGCGAGCGGCGCGTCGAGGAACGAGACGTGGTTGAGGGCGATGATGGCGTTCGGGCCGGCCGCCGCGAGGTTGTCGAAGCCGCGGACCTCCAGCCGGTAGAAGGCCCGGAACAGGATCGACAGGAAATCGCGGAACGGGCTCGTCGGCAGGGTCGCGAACACGAGCGCGCCGACGATCAGGTTCAGCACCGCCACCACCGCGAGGAGGCTCGCGATGGTGAGGCCCGCGCCCTGCAGAGCCGCGAGCGCCAGGGTGCCGGCGACCATGAAGGCCGCCGTCATGACGTTGACCGCGCCGATGATCCGGGCGCGCATCGCCTTCTCGGCCCAGGCCTGCACGGCCGCGAAGGACGGGACGATGTAGAGGCCGCCGGAGATCGCGAGACCGAGGAAGTCGATCCCGGTGCGCAGGCCGTGGCCGGTCTGCAGGAAGCCGAGGGGGCCGATCGGCTCCGCGGGCGGCGCCGGCAGGTGGCCGACCGTCCAGGCGAGGTCGAGGCCGAACAGGCCCATCAGCACCGCGCCGACCGGCGTCGGCAGCAGCACGATCCGGCCGCTGGCGAGCCACGAGGCGAGGCCGGAGCCGACCGCGATGCCGATCGAGAACAGCGCGAGCAGCAGCGTGATCACCGTCTCGGTGCCGTTGAAGGCGCCCCGCACCAGCACCGGCAGCAGCGACAGCACCACCACGCCGACCAGCCAGAACCAGCTCACCGTGAGCGAGCCGCGCCACAGCCGCGTGTCGGCCCAGAGGTCGCGCAGCAGCGCGTAGGTCGAGCGGGCGACGTTCGGGTCGACGCGCAGGTCCGGGGCGCCCTCGCCGGTCGCCGGGATCATCCGGGCCGAGAGCCAGCACAGGACGGCGAAGCCCATCACCAAGACGCCGAACACGAGTCCCGAGCCGCCCATCGCCGAGGCCGCGCCGGCCGCGATCGTGCCGAGCAGGATCGCCAGGAAGGTCGCCGCCTCCACGAGGGCGTTGCCGGCGGGCAGCTCCTCGCGCCGGAGATGGTCCGGCAGGATCCCGTACTTGATCGGGCCGAACAGCGCCGCGATCGTCCCGAACAGGCCGAGCGCCACGAACAGAACCGGGATCGAGTGCAGGAGGAAGCCGAGCACGGCGGTGCCGGCCGCGAAGATCTCGGCGAACTTGAGCCGCCGCGCCATCAGCGCCTTGTCGTAGCGGTCGGCCCACTGGCCGCCGAGACCCGACAGGATGAAGAACGGCCCGATGAACACGGCGCTCGCGAGCGTCACGAGGACGCCGGCATGGGCGTCCGCCTGGCCGCCGATCCCGAACAGGATCAGGAAGGCGAGCGCGTTCTTCAGGAAATTGTCGTTGAACGCCGAGAAGAACTGGCACCAGAACAGCGGCGCGAAGCGCCGCGCAGACATCAGGGTACGGAACATGGCGATCTCTCGGTTCCGAACCTGACTGGCCCACGAGAGACCGTCAGGTCAAATCGGACCGAGGCGAACGCACAGGGATCGCGGGGGCCGCGCGGCCGGGCCGTGTGAACCGGCACGGCTCAACGCCGCCCGGCCGTCGATCCGCTCCCGCGCGTCAGGCCTTGGGGACGAGCCGGCCGCGCCGCGCGACGGCGGCCCCGGCATGCCGGGCGATGAACGCGTGCAGGGAGGCGCCGAGATCGTAGGACCAGTACACGTGGGCCGCGAGCGTCGTGAACACGAGGAGCGCGGCCCCGACCGCGCAGGCCGGCACGAGCAGCAGGCCGGTCAGGACCATCCCGACGGCGGTCCGCTCGGCCAGGGACGCCTGCGGCCAGGGATCAATCGGGAGCGAGAAGAGGGAGAAGCGTCGTCCAGTGCGCATGGCTGCGACCCTCGATGGTTCGGCATGACGCGGTACAGGCAGTCAACAGCGGCCGCGGTCGGACGTTGCGTCCCGGTCCGCGAAATCGGTATCGCGATCGGTATCCCCGTGACGTTCCGGCCCAATCGGGCGGCGCAACCGAGCGCGCCGCACCGTGTTGCCGGTTCGGTCTGTCGCGGATGAGGTCGGTATGGCACGGGTTGCGGTCGTTACGGGGGGCACGGCCGGAATCGGGCTCGCCACCGCGCATCAATTTGCCGCGCGCGGCTGGTCGGTCGCGGTGATCTCGCGGGATCCCGGCCGTCTCTCCGCGGCCGAGCGGGCGCTCGCCGCCTACGGCCAGCCGGTGCTGGCGATCGGCGCCGACGTCGCCGACCCGGAGGCCGTGGACGCGGCCGCCGAGCGGGTCGAGCGCGAGCTCGGCCCGATCCGCGCGTGGGTGAACAATGCCATGTCGACGGTGGTGAACCCGGCCGACCGAATCACCCCGGACGAGTACCGGCGGGTGACCGAGACCACCTATCTCAGCCAGGTCTACGGGACGCTCGCCGCCCTGCGCTACATGAAGCGGCGCGACCGCGGCGCGATCATCCAGGTCTCGTCGGGCCTCGCGATCCGGGCGGCGCCCCTGCAGGCGCCCTACTGCGCGGCCAAGTTCGCGGTCTCGGGCTTCACCGACGCCCTGCGCTGCGAGCTGCTGCACGACCGGGTCAATGTCAGCCTCAGCGTGATCTACCTGCCGGCGGTCAACACGCCGCAATTCAACTGGGCGCGCAACCGCACCGGCCACCGCCAGTACGCGCCGGACCCGGTCTTCGACCCGCGGCTCTGCGCCGACGCGATCCTGTACGCGGTCGAGCACCCGCGCCGGGAGGTCTGGGTCGGCCGGTCCTCGGTGATGATGGCGGCCGCCCAGGCGCTGGCGCCGGCGCTCGCCGACCGCAAGGCCGCCTCCATGTGGTCGGCCCAGCTCTCCGACGAGACCATCCCCGAGATGGCGGGCAATCTCGAGGCCCCAGTGCCCGGCCCGGCCGGTATCGACGGGCGCTTCTCCGGTCGGACCAAGGCGAGCCGCGCCGAGTTCGTCACGAGCCGCACCCGCGACGTCGTGGTCGGCGGCCTCGTCGGCTTGGCCCTCGTCGGCCTCGCCGGCACCGTCCACGCTGCCCGGTCGGCGCGCCGCCTGCCCGGGCGGACCTGACGGCTGTAACCGACCGCGCCGCCTGTTACACCCGTTCCGGTTGATAGGCGTGCCGCCGTCTCTGCGAGCGGAGCGAAGCAATCCAGCCGGCGCTACGCTCCCCGGTGTCGCGCTGCCCTGGGTCGCTTCGCTGCGCTCGCGATGACGGAGAGGGCGGCTGAACCGGGACCATCTTATAGACACTGCCCCGAGGAAGGTCCCAGACGATGCCCGGCTATCTGCCCTTCGCGGGCGCCCTGAAGCTGCCCGCCTACACCTGCGACAATTGCGGGTTCTGGCAGCGGCACTTCGAGGTGCCGGCCGCCTGCCCGATGTGCCTCGACGCCCGCCACGTCGTGCCGCAGGACGGCTGGCGCTTCCGCACCGCCCGCGAGGCGCAGGAGGCCTTTCCCTGCCACTGGCAGGAGCTCGAGCCGGGCGTCTGGCGCTTCTGGAACGAGCCGGTCTCCGGCATCGGGCCGTCCGCCTATCTGATCCAGACCGAGCACGGGAACATGGGCTTCGAGGGCTGCCCGGTCTTCAGCGAGGCCGCCCTCGACCAGATCGAGCGGCTCGGCGGGATGGCTGTGCTCTCGGCCTCGCACCCGCATTCCTACGGGGCGCTGACGCAGCTCCAGGACCGGTTCGACCCGGAGCTGTGCCTGCCGGCGGCCGACTTCACGTGGAGCGCGGCGCTGCAAGTGAGCTGGCCCTACGACGATTTCCTCGAGCCGCTGCCGGGGCTGGAGCTGCACCGCACCGCCGGCCATTTCGATGGCCACGCGATCCTGTACGACCGTGGGCGAAAGATCTGCTTCTGCGGCGACGCCCTGAAGTTCGAGCTCGACCCGGCGGATTTCCGACGCGCCACCACGATCTCGGCCCACAAGGCCTTCGTGCGCGGGGTGCCGCTCACGCCGAGCGAGCTGCGCCGCTACCGCGACGTGTTCGAGCGCCTCGACTTCACCCAGACCTGGACGCCGTTCGAGCCCGCCCGCAATTGCGGGCGGGCCGAGGTTCTGGCCCTGCTCGACCAGCTGATGAGCGGCCGATCGCACGCCGCGCCGGTGCCGCTCGACAGCCTGCGGGCTCAGGGCCGGTAGAGCGGGTCGTTCTCCAGGCGGATCGGCTGGCCGTGGGGCGTGGCCTCCGCGGCCCGCAGGAAGGCCTCGGTCCGCGCCGCGACGCTCTCGGGCCCCGCCACGCCCCGCTCGGCCAGGAGCGCTTCCAGCGTCGCGAGCCACGCGCCGTAATCGGCCGCCTGCTCGGGGGACTCGGTGGGGCGGATCTGGCGGCCGAGGCGGTCCGCCCATTCCGACCACGTGAACAGCCCGGATTCGCGCAGGGAGACCACCAGGGCGAAGACCTGCGCCTCCCAGGGCGCCGCGAAGGGGCTGGGCGACGGCGCGGTCACGCGGGGTCCAGGTACGGTTCGAAGGCCGCCACCGTGACGACTCCGCCCGGGTCGCCGCTCTCGCCCCACAGCTCCTGCGCGGTGAAGGCGACCGTGTAGAGCCAGGTCGGGTTCTCACCCGACCCGTAGGCGTTGGTGTCGGGGAAGACGTAGACCCCGTCGACGCGCACGATCCGGCCGCGCTTGCCGCGCACGTAACGGGGCAGCCGCGTGTGGCCGGTCGGGTGGCTGTTGCGCGCCAGGACGGCGTCGCCGACCGCGAAGCGCGCCGGGGCATCGGCGGCGCGGCTGCTCGGGAAGCCGGCCCGGAAGCGCTGCTCCAGGCCCTCGCGGGCCAGGACCCGCGCGACGGGCTTGGCCTTCTCCGCGGATCGGCCGCTCGCCAGTTCGGCCGGCGTCACCAGCCCGGTGCCGACGACCTGCTTCTCCAGCGCCCTGAGCCAGATCTCGTAGTAGCTCGACGCGAGATATTCCGCCGGCGGCAGGGATTCGCGGTTGGCCCGGCTGCCGTCGAGGTTCCAGGCGCCCGTGTAGCCCATAGCCATGGCCAGCGCGAAGACGCGGCGCTCCCACGCGGCGTGGAAGACCGGCTCGTCCGGCTCCGGCACCACCGGCCCGAAGCCGTGCGCCCCGCCGAGATCCTGGGCTCCGTTCATACCGGCATCTCCGCGGGCGCGACCGGGATCGCCCTGGGCAGGCCCGTACCGATCATGGAATCGCGGGTGACGAGGGCGGCCAGGGCCTCCTCGGAGAAGCCCTCGGTCTCGGCCGGGCGCATCGGCAGGACCATGTAGCGGGTCTCGGCCGTCGAGTCCCAGACGGTGATGCGGGTGGTTTCCGGCAGCGTCACCCCGAACTCGGCGAGCACGCCGCGCGGGTCGATCACCGCCCGCGCCCGGTAGGGCGGCGCCTTGTACCAGACCGGGGGCAGGCCGAGCACCGGCCACGGGTAGCAGGAGCACAGGGTGCAGACGACGAGGTTGTGGATCTCCGGCGTGTTCTCGACCACCACCATGTGCTCGCCGCCGCGGCCGCCGATATCCAACTCGGCGATGGCCGGCGTGGCGTCGGCCAGGAGCCGCGCCCGGAAGGCGGGATCTGTCCAGGCCCGGGCCACGACCCTGGCCCCCGCGTGCGGGCCGACCTTGGTCTCGTAGAGCTCGACCAGGGCATCGAGGGCCGCCGGGTCGACGTAGCCCTTCTCGGTCAGCAGCGATTCCAGGGCGCGCACCCGGGCCTCGACCGGCGACAGGTCGCTGCCGTGGTGGTGATCGTGGTGGTGATCGTCGTGGCCATGCGCGTGCTGCGCGTGATCGTGGGTCATCCCGCTCTCCTGACGCTGCGCACTCTGCATCGACCGGCCCGCCGCTGCCAGCCCGGGGGCCCGGATCCGGCCGCCGTTGTCACCCCGGTCACCATGCTTAAATTCCCTGTCACAATTGGGAGCGTTTGGCATCGGTTCAGGATTCCACCGCTACCGACGTTAGAGCTATTCCAGTATACCAGCGTTGGAGGCGGAAACGTTCATGACTGAGGACGCTGCGGACCGGCCAGACGGAGGCGCGGGCACCCGGGACGGGGCCGGCTACGCCGCTTCCATCGGCCAGCACCTCGCCCTGCCGATCCGGGAGTATTTCAAGGTGGTCGAGCTGGAGCCCCTGCCGGCGCAGCTCGCGGCCCTGGTGTCCCGCTTCGAGGCGGCGGTCACGGCGCACGGCGAGACGGTCCCCTTCGACTTCCGCGGCGACATCATCAAGGCCCTGCCGGCCCTGCGCACCTTCGCCCTGTCGCTCGTGGGCGACGTGAGCCGCGCCGACGACCTGGTGCAGGAGACCTTCGTGAAGGCCTGGGCCAACCAGCAGCGGTTCCGGCCCGGCACCAACTTCACCGCGTGGCTGTTCACGATCCTGCGCAACCAGTTCTACACCGACCTGCGCAAGACGCGGCGGGAGGTGGAGGACGTGGACGGGACGCATGCCGGGCAGATGACCAGCCCGTCCGACCAGGAGGATGCCAGCACCCTCAAGGTCGTCTGGGAGCGTCTCGGCGACCTGCCGTCCGCGCAGCGCCAGGCGCTGCTGCTGGTGGGTGCCGAGGGTCACACCTACGAGGAGGCCGCGGTCATGCTCGGCTGCCAGGTCGGCACCGTGAAGAGCCGGGTCAGCCGCGCCCGGTCGTCGCTCCTCGACACGCTCGGCGTCGTCGTGGCCGGGCAGGTTCCGGCCGCGTGATCGATCCGTCCCCGAACGGCGCAGCCTGACGCGGCCGCGCTCCGGCGCCGCCGCACGCAGGACGTGGATCCGCCGCCGGGCCCGCGCCGATCCTGTGCGCGTCGTCACGAGAACCGGACGCCGCGGCCCTTATGGTCGATGTCAATCATCGATTCGGGGGCGCACATGCAGCACGTGTCCGCAGACAACGACAGGGTGGCGCGGTGGTGCGCGGCGCATCCCGTCCTTCTCGCCTTCGGCCTGTGCGCGTTCGGCCTCGCCGTCGTCGCCGCGGTCTGGGGATTCGGGATCCTCACACCGGCCACGGCCACGGTCATCGCCTTCATCTATGTGGCCTGCCTGGGCGGCTTCCTCATGGAGTACCTCGGGATCAATGAACTCATCAGAGGTGTGAGATTCCTCTGGTTCGTTCTGACGGGCGTCTGGTGGCTGTTGACCTTCTGGCGGGCGTGACGGGGCCGTGGATCCCGTCTCCGCGTCTCCGGATCGCCCGCGGTCTCCCGCAGGATGGGGGCGTCGGCAGGTCCGCTGCCGAACGCCGGAGGCGCCGAGACTCCGCGGGTCTCACACCGGCGGCCGGCGCAGGTGCCAGTCGGTCGCGCGCTGGTAGGCCTGTCCGATCCGCAGCGCCGTCGTCTCCTCGTAGCCGCGGCAGACGATCTGCAGCGAGAGCGGCAGCCCGGACGCGGTGAAGCCGTTCGGCAGCGCCAGGGCGCAGAGATCGAGCAGGTTGCCGAAACGGGTGAAGCGCGACGGGAGGTGCGCCTCGTCGACGGCGTCGAGCGCGACGGCCGCGCTCTCCGTGGTCGGCGTCAGGAGGGCGTCGATGCCCGCGAGGGCGGCGTCGTACTGCTGCTTCATCGTGGCCCGGCGGTGGAGCGTGCCGAGATACTCCTGGGCCGAGACGTTCGCGCCGGCCAGGATCCGGGCCCGGACGGCGTCGCCGAGCTGGGCGGACGGATCCTCCGCCAGATCCCCGTTGACGAAGTAGGCCTCCGCGTTGGTGATCTGGCTCATGGCCACGCAGTCGCTGAAACGGAACGGCAGGACGACGTCGACGATCTCGGCGCCCTGCCGGGCCAGGAGGTCGAGGGCCGCGTCGTAGGCGGCCAGCATGTCGGGGGCGACCCCGTCCCGCTCCGAGGCTGGCATCCGGCCGAGGCGCAGGCCGCGGACCCCGCGGTTCAGCGTCGGCCAGGGCGCGTCCGGCGCGACCCCGCGGGTCGTCGGATCGCGGGGATCGGGGCCGGAGATCGCCTCGTAGAGCAGCGCCGTGTCCTCCACGGTGCGGGCCAGCGGTCCGGGCGTGTCGAGGGTCATCGAGAGGGGCACGATCCCCCAGGTCGAGACGCGCCCGACCGTCACCTTGAGGCCCGTCAGCCCGCAGAAGGAGGCCGGCAGGCGCACCGAGCCGCCGGTATCGGTGCCGATGCCCCAGGGCGCCATGCGGGCCGCCACCGACACGCCGGTGCCGCTGCTCGACCCGCCGGGGGTGCGCGGCGTCTCCGGATCCCAGGGATTCCACGGCGTGCCGAGATGCTGGTTCGTGCCCCAGCCGCCGTAGGCGAACTCCACCGTGTGGGTCTTGCCGAGCACGATCATGCCCTGGCCGATGAGGCGCCGGGCGATCGTCGCGGTGCGCGCGGCCCGGCGCGCCCGGTGGGCGGCCGAGCCGCCCATGGTGATCCGGCCCTCCAGGTCGATCAGGTCCTTGAGCACGACCGGGACGCCGTGGAGCGGCCCCACGGCGTGGCCGGACCGGATCGCCCGGTCGGCCCCCTCGGCGGCGAGGCGGGCATCGGCGGCGAAAACCTCCGTGAAGGCCTGGAGCTTCGGCTCCAGCCGGTCGATCCGGCCGAGGAGGGCGTCGACGGCGTCGACCGGCGAGAGGGTCCGCGCCTGGATCGCGCGGCCGAGCTCGGCCGCGGAGGCGTTTACGGGATCGATGTCGGGCATGGGGTCACTGCACGCTGACGAGGGTGAGGTCGACGAACCAGGATTGCGGCGAGACGAAACCCTGGACCTTCTTGGACATCCCGCGGGGATTGAGGTCGTGGACGACGAACAGCCAGGGCGGATTGTCCACGAGGCGCTCGTGGGCGACCTTGGTCTGGGCGTCGATCACCTTGGCGTCGGTGGTCTCGGCGAGCGCCTTGAGGGCGGCGTCGAACGCGTCGTCCTTCCAGGTGGGGAAGTTGAAGCCGGCCGGCGGGAACCGGTCCCCCGCGAAGTAGCGCGCCATGACGGCCGGGTCCGACGAGGGCGACGAGACGTTGAGCGCCATCGCGCCCTGGAGGGTCGGCGCGTCGGGAAGCGCGCGGCCGGCATTCAGCAGCACCTGCCACTCGACCACGTTAAAGGTCAGGTCGACGTTGCAGGCCTGCTTCAGGTTCTCCTGCAGGTACTCGTTCATCGGCATCGGCAGCATCTGCCCCGAGCCGGAGGAGGAGATCATCACCTTGAGGCTCAGCGGCTTCTTGTCGGTGTAGCCGGCCTCGGCCAGCAGCGCCTTCCCCTTCGCGGCGTCGAAGGTGTAGCGGTTCTTCGGGCTGCCGAAATTCGGGTCCCGGTCGTTCAGCCATCCGCTCGCGGGCTCGGCGGTGCCGTTGAGGAGCTCCACGATCCCGGCCCGGTCGATGCAGTAGTTCAGGCCCTGCCGGACGCGGACGTCCTTCAGCGGGCTGTCCTTGGCACCCATGTTGAAGAAATAGGGCCAGACATGCGGGTACGAGCCCGTGGTGATAGTGAAGCCCGCCTGCTTCATCGACGGGATCGCGTCGGGCGCCGGCACCTCGATCCAGTCGACTTGGCCGGCCCGCAAAGCGGCGACGCGGGCATTGGCCTCCGGGATCGGCAGCAGCCGGACCTTGTCGACCTTGGCCATCCGGTTCGGGTCCCAGTAGCCGTCGAACTTGGCGAGATCGACCGCCTCCCGCGGGGCGACGCGGGTGATCCTGAACGGGCCGGTGCCGGCCGCCGGCAGGGCCGCGACCTTGCTCCAGTCGCGCCCGGCCTTCTCGAAGGAGGCGGGCGAGGTGAAGAGCAGGTAGACCACCATGTAGGGGAAGTAGGAGGCGACCTGGGTGGTGGTGATCTGCACGGTCGAATCGTCGATCTTCCTGTAGCTCCCGACCAGCGGCGCCCGCGCCCGGGAGATGCCCGCGCCCTGCGGCTCGAATTGCGGGCTGTCGTTCTTGAAGTAGCGGTCGAGGTTCCAGATCACCGCGTCGGCGTTGAACGGCGTCCCGTCGTGGAACTTCACGCCCTGGCGCAGGTGGAAGGTCCAGACCGTCTTGTCGTTCGGGTCCTGCTCCCAGCGCTCGGCCAGCGCCGGGACGATGCCGGCGAGCTTGGTGGTGCTCTTGAGGTCCCACTGCACCAGCCCCTCGAAGATCGGGTAGCCGAGGAAGCGCATCCCCTCGAAGCCGTTGTTGGGCATGCCCGTCGTGGTGGGGATGTCGCTCGCCGTCATGGCGATGCGCAGGACGCTCTCGGCGCTGGCCGATCCCGTCAGGGCCACGGTACCCGCCAGGGCGGCGGCAATCAGGCGGCGAGATGTCATCCGGATCCCAATCGTCGAAGTTGCGGCGCGCCGGGCGCAATTCCCGCGCCACGCTCAGGCTTAGGCCCTGCGTCCGGCGAACAGAAGACGCCGGACGTCGCCCCTTGCGCGTGGCGCCCGCTGCGCCACGATAATAAAAAATGCGAGTCGCCAGCCCGGACGGCCGGCCCCCGAAGGAGACGCCCGTGACCGACGAGACGCCGCGCGCCATGAACGGGGCCGAGAGCTTGGTCCGGACCCTCGTGGAGGGCGGGGTCGAGGTCTGCTTCACCAATCCCGGCACCTCCGAGATGCACTTCGTCGCCGCCCTCGACCGGGTCGAGGGCATGCGCTGCGTCCTGTTCCTGTTCGAGGGCGGGGCGACCGGCGCCGCCGACGGGTACGCCCGCATGGCCGACAAGCCGGCCTCGACCCTGCTCCATCTCGGGCCCGGCCTCGCCAACGGGCTGGCCAACCTCCACAACGCCAAGAAGGCGCGCACCCCCGTCGTCAACATCGTCGGTGAGCACGCCACCTACCACCGCGAGTACAACGCGCCGCTCACCTCGGACATCGAGGGGCTGGCCCACCCGATGTCCTCCTGGGTGCGGACCGGCATGAGCGCGACCGAGATCGGCTCCGACGGCGCCGCCGCCATCGCGGCAGCCCGGACCGCCCCGGGACAGGTCGCGACCCTGATCCTGCCGGCCAACACCGCCTGGGATCCCGGCGCCGGCCCCGCGCCGGTGCCGCCGATCCCCGAGCGGGCGCGGGCCGGCGACGACGCAATCGCGGCGGCCGTGAAGGCTCTCCAGAGCGGCGAGCCGGTGCTCCTGCATCTCGGCGACCGGGCCGTGCGGGGCGAGGGCCGGGTCATCGCGGACCGGATCGCCCGCAAGACCGGCGCCCGGCTGATGGCGATGACCTCCAATGCCCGGATCGATCGCGGCGCCGGCACCGTGCCGATCGAGCGCCTCCCCTACCCGATCGACCAGGGCATCGACGCCCTGAAGGGCTTCCGCCACATCATCCTGATCGGCGCGACGCCGCCGGTGGGCTTCTTCGCCTATCCGGGCAAGCCGAGCCTGCTGGCGCCGGAGGGCAGCACCACGATCACGCTGGCCACGCCCGAGGAGGACCAGATCGACGCCCTCGAGCGGCTCGCCGAGGCGGTCGCGGCCCCGCCGGCGGTGCCGGTCGCCGTCGGGCCGCGGCCGAAGCTCCCGACCTCCGGCCCCCTCGACCAGGACATGATCGGGCAGGTGCTCGGCGCGCTGATTCCCGAGGGCGCGGTGATCTGCGACGAGTCGATCACCACGGGCCGCAACTTCTTCGCCCTCACCCGGGACGCGGCGCCCCACACCTGGCTGCAGCTCAGCGGCGGCTCGATCGGCCTCGGCATCCCGATGGCGACCGGCGCCGCCGTGGCCTGCCCCGACCGCAAGGTCATCAACCTGCAGGCCGACGGCAGCGGGCTCTACACGGTGCAGGCGCTCTGGACCCAGGCCCGCGAGCACCTCGACGTGGTGACGCTCGTCTGGTCGAACCGCTCCTACGCGATCCTGCGGGCGGAGCTCACCAATGTCGGCGCGCTCAATCCCGGTCCGAAGGCGCTGGGCATGCTCAGCCTCGACGATCCGGCCATCGACTGGGTGAGCCTCGCCCGCGGCTTCGGCGTCGCGGGGCGGCGGGTCGAGACCCTGCCGGACTTCATCGAGGCGTTCCAGAACGCGCTGGCCAGCAAGGGGCCGCACCTCATCGAAGTGGCTCTGTGAGCGGGACGGCCTACGCCCTCCCCGGCCTCGACGGGCCGGCGGAGATCCGCGTCGACCGCTGGGGGCTGGCGCATATCCGCGCCGGCACCGCGCTCGACGCGTTCCGCGCGCAGGGGTTCAACGCCGCCCGGGACCGGCTCTGGCAGCTCGACCTCTGGCGCAAGCGCGGCCTCGGCCTGCTGGCGGCGGATTTCGGACCCGGCTACCTCGCCCAGGACCGGGCCGCCCGGCTGTTCCTCTACCGCGGCGACATGGCGGCCGAGTGGGCGGCCTACGGGCCGCAGGACACGCGGGCGATCGTCACCGCCTTCGTGGCGGGGATCAACGCCTACGTCGCCCTCACCGAAGCGCGCCCCGACCTGCGCCCGCCGGAATTCGCCGTGACGGACACGCGCCCGGCGCTGTGGCAGCCGGAGGACGTGGTGCGCATCCGCAGCCACGCGCTGATCCGCAACGTCCTCTCCGAGGTCGCCCGCGCGCGGGTGCTCGCCCGGGCTCGGAGCCCGGCGGACGGGCTGGCCGTCGACGACCTGCGCAAGCGGATCAGTCCGCCGCACGACGCGGTCATCCCCGACGGGCTCGACGCCGCCGACTGGCCGGACGATCTCCTCGACGCCTTCCGGCTGGCCACGGCGACGGTGGGGTTCGACCCGGACCGGATGGCGGCGACGCGCGCCGAGGCCTGGGACTGGTCCAAGGTCGACGCGCACGGGGCCGTCACGCGCGGTCCCCGCGCCGCGCCGAAGGAGCCGGCCGAGGGCTCTAACAACTGGGTGGTCGGGCCGTCCCGCACCGCCACCGGCCGGCCGATCCTGGCGAGCGACCCGCACCGGGTCTACCTGCAGCCCTCGCTGCGCTACGCCGTCCACCTGACCGCGCCGGGCCTCGACGTGATCGGCGCGGGCGAGCCGGCCCTGCCGGGCATCTCCATCGGTCATAACGGCCGGGCCGCCTTCAGCCTCACCATCGCGCCGATCGATCAGGAGGACCTGTTCGTCTGCGCGACCGACCCGGCCGATCCCGACCGCTACCGCTCCGGCGACGGCTGGGAACGGATCGCGCGCGTCGCCGAGCGGATCCCGGTGCGCGGCGGCCCGGACGAGACCGTGATCCTCGCCTTCACCCGGCACGGGCCGGTCCTCCGCGAGGAGAGGGGCCGCGCCTTCGCGCTGCGGACCGTCTGGTCGGAGCCCGGCGCTGCCGCCTATCTCGGCAGCCTCGCCTATCTCGGCGCCACGACGCCCGAGGCCTTCGGCGAGGCCCTGCGCCACTGGTCGGCGCCCTCGGTGAACCAGCTCTACGCCGACGCGTCGGGGCGGATCGCGTGGTTCATGGCCGGCAAGGCGCCGGTGCGACCCGGCCACGACGGGTTGCTGCCGGCGCCGGGCGACGGCCGCTACGACTGGGCCGGCTTCCACGATCCCGCCGCCCTGCCCCGAAGCGTCGATCCGGAAGCGGGCTGGCTCGCCACCGCCAACGAGATGAACCTGCCGCCGGACTATCCCGCGGAGGACCGGAGGGTCGGGTTCGAGTGGGCCGAGCCCTGGCGCGCCCGCCGCATCCGGGCGGTCCTCGGCGGGCAGGACCGGCACAGCCTCGCGGATTCGCGGGCGCTCCAGGGCGACGTGGTCTCCGAGCCGGCCCGGCGGCTGGCCGACCTGATGCGCGCCCTGCCGGCGGCGGACGATCCCGACGCCGCCGCGGCCCAGGCCCTGCTGGCCGCGTTCGACGGCGCGCTGCACCACGGCTCCGCGGCGGCCGCCCTCATCGAGGTGGTCTGGGTGCGGCACCTCCGCCCGGCCCTGGTCGCGGCGCTCGTGCCCGATGCCGGGACGCGCCGCCTCCTCCCGCCCGGCGACACGCAGAGCCTGATCGAGCGGCTGGAGACCGGTCTCGACCCGGCGACCCGCGCGTCCCTGCTCACCGACGCCCTCGGCGCCGGCCTTCGCACCTGCCGGGAGCGGATGGGCACCGATGCCGCGGGCTGGTCCTGGGGCCGCCTGCACCACGCGCTGTTCGCGCACCCGCTGACGGCCCTGGCGCCCGGATCCGGCTGGGATGTCGGCCCGCTGCCCGTGGGCGGCGCCGCGGCATCGGTCATGCACGCGGAGTACCGGACCGACACGTTCCGGCTCACCCACGGCGCCTCGTTCCGCATGGTCGTGGACGTGGGCGACTGGGACCGCTCGGTCTTCATCAACGTGCCGGGCCAGTCGGGGGACCCGGGCAGTCCGCACTACGCCGACCTGGCCCCGGTCTGGGGGCGCCAGGACTACGTGCCGATGCTCTACGGCCGCGCGGCCGTGGACGCGGCGACCGAGACGGTCATCACGCTGACCCCGAGCCCCGCCTGACCCGGCGGCCGGGACGGATTGGGACAGGACCTTGAAGATCTTCATCGCCGGCCTCGCCACCGAGACCAACACCTTCGCGCCGCTGCCCACCGGACGGTCGGCGTTCCACGCCGACTACGCCCGCCGGGACGGCAGCCGGAACCCGCCGAGCCTCAGCAATATCGGCCTCAAGGCCTGGCGCGCGCTGGCCGAGGCGGACGGGCACACCGTCGTCGAGAGCCTCTCGACCTTCGCGCAGCCCGGCGGGATCACCCTGCGGGCCGTCTACGAGGAGCTGCGCGACGCCCTGCTGGAGGACCTGGAGGCCGCGATGCCGGTCGACGCCGTGCTGCTGTTCATGCACGGCGCCATGGTGGCCGAGGGCTACGACGACTGCGAGGGCGACACCCTGGAGCGGGTCCGCGCCGTCGTGGGGCCGGAGGCTACGATCGGCGTCGAGCTCGATCTCCACTGCCACCTCACCGAGACGATGCGGGCCAGCGCAGACGTCATCGTGATCTACAAGGAATACCCCCACACCGACATCGTCGACCGCGCCCGCGACCTGTACCCCCTGGTCGTCCGGACCGTGGCGAAGGACATCCGGCCGGTGATGGCCTACGCCGACTGCCGGATCGTCAACATGTGGCGCACCAGCCGCGAGCCGGTCGCGGGCTTCGTGCGCCGCATGGAGGCGCTGGAGGGGCGCGACGGCATCCTGTCGGTCTCCTTCGGGCACGGCTTCCCCTGGGGCGACGTGGCCGATGTCGGCGCCAAGATGCTGGTCGTGGCCGACGGCGATGCCGCCAGGGCGCAGGCGCTGGCCGACGAGCTGGCCGGCGCCGTCTGGGCGATGCGCGAGGAGGCGGCGAGCCGCTGCGACACGATCGACGCGGCGATCGATCTCGCTCTCGCTTCCGACGACCCGCGACCGATGGTGCTCGCCGACTTCGCCGACAATGCCGGCGCGGGCGCGCCCTCCGACAACACCGCGATTCTCGCCCGCCTCGCCGAGCGGGGCATCGCGGACGTGGCGCTCGGCCTGATCTGGGATCCCGGCGCGGTCGGCATCTGCCACGAGGCCGGCCTCGGGGCGACCTTCACCCTGCGGATCGGCGGCAAGTGCGGCGCGACCTCCGGGAACCCGGTGGACCTGCGCGTCACGGTCCGCGGCCTCTCGGACGACCACAGCCAGACCGGTCTCAGCGGCGGCCGGGCCCATCTCGGCCCCGCGGCCTGGGTGGAGGCGGACGGGATCCACGTGGTGCTGACCCACAAGCGCCAGCAGGCCTTCGCGCCCGACGCGTTCACGGGCCTCGGCCTGGGCCTCGACGACAAGCGGATCGTCGTGGTGAAATCGATGCAGCACTTCTACGCCGCCTTCGCGCCGATCGCGAGCGAGGTCCGCTACGTCGCGGCGCCCGGCGCCGTGCCGCCGGATTACGGCGCGATCCCTTACACCAAGCGGTCCGGCCTCTACTGGCCGCGCGTCGCCGATCCGTTCGCCGAGGAGAACGCCCGATGATCCCGGACCTGTCCTTCGACGCGCGCGAGATCCTCGCGATCCTGCAGCCCTGGGTGCTGTGCGAGAGCCCCACCCACGACGCGGCGGCGGTCAATCGCATGATGGGCGTCGCCGCCCGCGACCTCGCGCTTCTCGGGGCGACCGTCGAGACGATCCCGGGCCGCATGGGCCTGAGCGACTGCGTCCGCGCCCGGTTCCCGCACCGGGACCGCGACGCGCCCGGCATCCTGGTGCTCGGCCACCTCGACACGGTGCATCCGGTCGGCACCCTCGGGAGCCTGCCGTGGCGGATCGAGGGCGACCGCGCCTACGGTCCCGGCATCCTCGACATGAAGGGCGGCAACGTCATCGCGCTCGCGGCGATCCGCGCCCTGGCGGCGGCCGGGATCGAGACGCCGCTGCCGGTGACCGTCCTGTTCACCGGCGACGAGGAGATCGGCAGCCCCTCCACCCGCGACCTGATCGAGGCGGAGGCCGCCCGCCACGCCTTCGTGCTGGTGCCCGAACCCGGCCAGCCCGAGAACGGCGTGGTCACCGGCCGCTACGCCATCGCCCGCTTCGACCTCGAGGCCCTGGGCCGCCCGAGCCACGCCGGCGCCTCGCCCCACGAGGGGCGCTCGGCGATCCGCGCGATGGCGCGGAAGATCCTCGCCATCGACGCGCTGTCGGATGCCGACTGCACCGTCTCGACCGGGATCGTCTCGGGCGGGCAGTGGGTGAACTGCGTCCCGACCGTCTGCGGCGGGCAGGCGCTCAGCATGGCCAAGCGGCAGGCCGACCTCGACCGCGGCGTCGAGCGGATGCTGGCCCTGTCGGGCGAGGAGGACGGCGTCCGCTTCACGGTGACCCGCGGCGTGACCCGGCCGGTCTGGGAGCCGGATGCCGGCTGCATGGCGCTCTACGAGCAGGCGCGCGCGCTGAGCGAGGCGCTCGGCCAGCCCCTGCCCCATCGCAGCGCCGGCGGCGGCTCGGACGGCAACTTCACCGGCGCCAACGGCATCCCGACCCTCGACGGGCTCGGACCGCTGGGCCAGGGCTACCACACCCTGGAGGAGCACTTGCTGATCGAGACCCTGCCGCAGCGGGCCCGGCTCTTCGCGGCCCTGCTCGCCAACCTCGGCGCCGCCAGCCGGCCCTGAGGTCGGCCGCGCCCCGATCAAGCGCGACCCCGGCCGAGGGCCGCGACCGCCAGTGCGCCCAGCAGGCCGCCGGCCGTGCCGCCGCCGAAGAAGCCCGCCAGGGCGAGGAGCGGTCCCGACGACGCGGTCAGGAGACAGAGCAGGGTGCTCCCGAGGCACCCGCCGGTGGCGATCATCGACATGCCGCGCCTTATGCAACCAATGGTTGTAGAAGCGGGGCGGCGACGGTTCGGTTCCGGCGGACGCGGTTGCGCCTCATGCCGGGTCGACCGGCATCTCCGGCACGCCGCCGGCCTCGATCGCCGCGCCGGCCGCGATGCAGAGGTCTTCCCGGTAGCGGGCGGCGACCAGCTGCACGCCGACGGGGGTCCGCCCGACGAGGCCGGTCGTCACCGTGAGCGCCGGGACGCCGATCGGCGCCAGCCCGACCTGCAGCAGGTTCGCCTCGAAGGCCCGGGCGATCCCGGCATCGCCGGTGCGGTCGAGGCCGTCCGGGAAGGGCAACTCCCCCGAGACCGGGACCAGCAGCACGGGGTTCTCGGCCAGGAACAGCGCCCAGTCCCGCGCCAGCGTCGCGCGCCGGGTCAGAGCCCGGGCGATGGCGTCGGGCGCCATCGCCTCGGCCCGCGGCCGGAAGCTCTCCAGGAGGCCGATCGCCGCCGGATCCCCTTCCCGCTCGGCCGCGGCCCGGACCGCCGCGTAGCCGTCGCCGAGCCAGAGCTGGAGCTGCAGCTCGCACGCCTCCCGGATCGGCGGGGTGTCGGCGATCTCCGTGACCGCCCACCCGGCCTCGCTCAGGCGCCGCGCGGCCTCGCGCAGGGCGGCCTCGACCTCCGGTGCGGTGGCGAGCCCCCCGGGCCGCACGCAGAGCGCGACCTCGCGCGCGACGGGCGGTCCCTCGAGCGGTGCCGGCACCCACCACGGGTCGCGCGGGTCGGGCGCCGCCATGACCTCGAGGCCGAGGCGCACGTCGGCGATGCTGCGGGCGAGCGGGCCGGAGACCGCCATCAGCTGGGGGCCGATGCCGCGCTCGGGCGAGGACGCGTTCCAGGCCGGGATCCGGCCCAGGCTCGGCCGCAGCCCGTGCACCCCGCAGGCATAGGCCGGGTAGCGCACCGAGCCGGCGATGTCGGTGCCGTGCGCGATGGCGCCGATCCCGGCCGCCACCGCGGCGCCGGCGCCCCCGGAGGAGCCGCCGGGCGTGAGCGCCGGGTCGCGGGGATTCTTGGTGTCGCCGTGGAGCTGGTTCGTGGTGAACCAGCGCAGCGAGAAGGCCGGGGTGTTGGTCCGCCCGAGCAGCACGGCGCCGGCCCGGCGCAGGTTGGCGACGACGGGATTGTCGTCCGTCGCCACGAGATCGCGCTGGAGGCGCAGCCCGTTCGTCGTCGCGAAGCCGCGCTGGTCGGCGTTGACCTTGACGGTGACCGGCACGCCCGCCAGCGGACCGGGGGCCTCGCCGCGCGCCCGGGCGGCGTCCACCGCGTCCGCCTGCGCCAGCACGTCCTCGGGCCGGTGCTCGACCACGGCGTTGATCCGCCCGTTGACCGCGTCGAGCCGGTCGAGGGCGTCCCGCGCCACCTCCCGGGCCGAGACCTGGCCGGAGCGGATCAGGGCCGCGAGGTCGGTCGCCGTCAGACGCCAGAGCTGCATGGGGTGTCCTTTCGCGCCCGGACGGGCGGGATCCATCCTACGATTCGCGCCGCCCGGGCGGCTCCCGGCCGACCCGCGCAGCATATTCAAAATGCAAGACGGCGGCCGCTTTTTTGCGCACCCGCGGATCGCGAGGCCGGCCAAGGCTTTGCCGCATTGCAGCAGAAAGACCTAAGCATTTCGACGTATACGACCCTTGCCACCTTTGGAACGACTGATAACCTCGCCCTCGTTCGCGCGTTCGACCGGCCAATCCAGCGAGAAGGGACGATTTCCTCAGACGAAAGCAGGCAACCTCCAGCATAAGGCAGGCTCCCATGGCAGAGGTGATTCGCGTCAGGCCGACTCACGACGGCACCTATACCGTGTATCGCGGGACACTCGCGTTGATATGCGGTCTCACCCGCCTCCAGGCCGAGCGCTACGAAGCAAGTCTCAGCCGACAGCAGCGCGCCGACCTCGCGGTCGCCGGCATCTGAACCGCATCGTTGCCGATCATGGGGCCGGCGCCGCCGTCACGACGGCCGTGCCGGCTCACGCCCTCAGGCTCCGCCCGGCGCGCCGAGGTCGAGCGTGCCGAGATCGCCCACGGTGCCCGACGCGTCGAGGCCCCGCCGACGGGCCGTGACCGAGAACCCCTGGTCCACCCGGCCGATCTCGAACAGCAGGTAGGAGGCCCGGCGCGACGCGATCGCGCCGTGACCGTCCGCGCGCGCCGAGGCGGAGGGAGCTCCGATGACTGGGACGGTCCGCCCGTCCGGCCCCGCGATCCGGTCGATGCTGGTGACGTGATTGTGACCGTGCAGGATCAGGTCCGCGCCGGCCCGCCCGATCATCGCGGTGAACGCCGCCGCGTCCTTGAGCTCGCGGCCCGGCGAGGCGCCGCCGGGCTGCGGCGGATGGTGGATCATCACCACGCGGAACGGACGACCGGGCTCGGTGGCCAGGGCGCGGAGCAGGGTCTCGGCCGCGGCGAGCTGCGACGCGCCGAGGCGGCCGGTCGCCACGAACGGCTTCGTCGGGATCGCGCTGGACAGGCCGACCAGGGCCAGTGGGCCGCGGCGCCGCAGGTACGGGAAGTGGCCCCAGGAGCCCGAATCGTCCCCCGTGTAGCGGCCGCAGGCGGCGAGCAGGCCTTCCAGGGAGCCGCGGACATAGGCGTCGTGGTTGCCCGGCACGAAGCTCACCGCTTCGGGGGATCCGAGGGCTTCCAGGAAGGTGCGGGCGGTCTCCCACTCGCTGGGCAGGCCGATGTTGCACAGGTCGCCCGTGCAGGCGACGTGCCCGGCCTCCTGCGCCTTCAGGTCGGTGACCAGGGCCTCCAGCACGGTCATGTCGTGGCTGCGCGAGCGCCCCCGCCGCCAGTTGGCGTAGCCGGTGGCGCGCTTGCCGAGGAGCTGGCGGAGGCGCACCGGCCCGAGGGGCCCGACATGCGGATCGCTGAGATGGGCGAGGCGGAAGGTCAACGCCGATGGTCACCCTCGACACGGGGAAAGGCGCCCCGCATCGCGGGCGCGGCGCGTCCCGTCAAGCGCTTCCGATCAGCATCCCGACCACCAGCACCAGCGCGCCGCCGAGCATGACCTGCAGGGCCGCGCGCCAGAACGGCGTCGCCATGAAGCGCGTGCGGATCGCCGCGATGACCGCGAGCTCCACGATCACCACCAGAACCGCGAGGCTCGTGGCCAGGACGAACGGGTTCGGCCAGCC
Organism: Methylobacterium sp. D54C; assembly: GCF_053345595.1. NCBI lineage: Bacteria > Pseudomonadati > Pseudomonadota > Alphaproteobacteria > Hyphomicrobiales > Methylobacteriaceae > Methylobacterium > Methylobacterium sp. D54C. The sequence continues at coordinate 38,094 of NZ_JBKFAK010000018.1, read as the reverse complement.
GGCCGGGAGCGTGTCGGGGATCGCGTAGGGCAGCGTGTGGCCGAGGCCGCCCAGCGTGGTCATCGCCCCGCAGACCAGGCCGCGCAGCCACGGATCGCCGCGGCCGGTGACGGCGCCGTCGTCCGACAGGGCCTCGGTGAACCCCATGCTGATGCCGGCCCCGACCGAGGCCGCGAGCCCCACCAGGAAGGTCGCGCCGTTGTGACCGGTGGCGAAGGCCGCCGCGAAGATCGGCGCGAGGGTCGAGACCGAGCCGTCGATCAGGCCGGCGAGGCCGGGCTGCACGTAGCGCAGCACGAAGGCGCGGCGCGCCTCGGCGTGCAGGTCGGCGGCGCTGTCGAGGGCGGCGGCCATGCGAATCTCCTTCTTTGGATCCATTCCAATCTATAGTCTGGAATTAATCTAAACAAGGCCCGCTGCCGTGTTTTCGCCGCGCCGCGGGAGCATCCGCGGCGTCGGAACGCCCGCCGATCCCGGCGGCCTAACCGTGTGGTTGTGGACGAGGCCGATTGTCTCGTCTCCGGAGCGGGAGCTAGACCATGCGCGGTCGAATTCGATCCGGACCTGATCGGGCGGCGGCACGCCGGCCCGCCCCAAGCGTGACATGAGCCTCGGTAAGCGTCTCCTCCGTAACCCCCCCGTGCAGCGCCTCCTCGGCCGTCTCGCGGCGGCCTATCTGCGGCTCGTGCGCCTCACCAACCGCTTCGAGATCCACGCGGGCGAGGCGTCCGCGGGCGCGGCGGACGGGTGGATCGACGCGCGCACGCCGCTGATCCTCGGCATGTGGCACGGCCAGCACATCATGATGCCGCTCCTGCGCCGGCCGGGCGACCGCGTGGCGACGATCATCTCGCGGAACCCGGACGGGAACATCAACACCATCGCGCTGGAGCGCTTCGGGATCCGGGTGATGCGCGCCTCGGGCGCCCGCGGCCGCGGCCGCGCCACCGATCAGCGCGCCAAGGGTGGCGCGGAGGGCTTGCGGGCGATGCTGCGGGCGCTGAAGGCCGGCGAATCCGTGGCCTTCAGCGCCGACGTGCCGAAGGTCTCCCGCCGATGCGACGCCGGGATTCTCACCCTCGCGCGCTTCTCCGGCCGGCCGATCGTCCCGGCGGCCGTGGTGACGAGCCGGCACCTGCGCTTCAGTTCGTGGGACCGGGCCTGCCTCGGGCTGCCCTTCGGCCGCGGCGCGATCGTGCTGGGCGACCCGATCTACGTCCCGCGGGACTGCGAGGGCGAAGCATTCGAGACGCTCCGACGCTTCGTCGAGGCCGAGATGAACCGGGTCCACGCCCGTGCCTACGCGCTCGTCGGGCGCTCTGACCGGGCGGCGCTCTACCGCGACCAGGTCCCTGAGATCGGCCAGGCGCCGGTGGGAGACCTCGCGTGAGGCGCCCCTCCGTGACCCTGCCGCTACAGGCCTACCGGGCCGGCCTGCGCATCGGCGAGCCGGCGCTGACGGGCCTGCTCGCGTGGCGCGCGCAGCGCGGCAAGGAGGATCCGCGCCGGCTCCCGGAGCGGCGGGGCCTCCCGGGGCGGGCCCGGCCGGTCGGGCCGCTCGCCTGGATGCACGGCGCGAGCGTCGGCGAGGCCCTGTCGTTGATCGGGCTCGTCGAGGGCATGATCGCCCGCGGCTTCTCGGTCCTCGTCACCACCGGCACGCGCGCGGCCGCCGAGCTGGTCGGCGTCCGGCTGCCCCCGGGCGCGGTGCATCAGTACATGCCCCTGGACGCGCCGCGCTGGGTCGGACGGTTCCTCGACCACTGGCAGCCGGACCTCGCGGTGATCGCCGAGTCGGAGATCTGGCCGAACACGATCCTGGCGCTCGACGAGCGCGAGATCCCGCTGATCCTGGTCAACGGGCGCATGTCGGAGCGCTCGTTCCGGGGCTGGGAGCGCTGCCCGCGCACCGCCAAGGCGCTCCTGGCGCGGATCGCGATCTGCCTCACGCAGACCCAGGAGGACGGCGAGCGCTTCGCCAAGCTCGGCGCGCCGCGGGTGAGCATCGCCGGCAACCTGAAATTCGACGCCTCGGTGCCGCCGGCCGACGCGCAGCAGCTCGCCTATCTGGGATCCATGGTGGCCGGCCGGCCGGTCTGGGTCGCGGCGAGCACGCATTCCGGCGAGGAGGCCATGGTCACCTACGCGCACGCGATGCTGAAGGCGCAGTTCCCCCAGCTCCTGACCATCATCGCCCCGCGTCATCCGGCCCGGGGGGGCGAGGCCGTCGCCTGCGCGAACGCCGTCGGCCTGCGCAGCGCGCTGCGGTCCACCGGCGGGCGACCCCATCCCTCGATCGAAGTCTACGTCGCCGACACGATCGGCGAGCTGGGGCTGTTCTACCGCCTCAGCCCCCTGGTGTTCCTCGGCGGTTCCCTGGTCCCGCGGGGCGGCCAGAACCCGATCGAGCCGCTGCGGCTCGACTCGGCGGTGCTTCACGGGCCGCACACCGAGAATTTCGGCGTGATCTACCACGCCCTCGACCGCGCCGGCGGCGCCATGCCGGTGCGCGACGGCGTCGAGCTGGCGGCGGTCGCCGCCGAGCTCCTCGGCGACCGGGAGCGCCTCGCCGACATGGCCTGCGCCGGGCAGCGTGCCCTGGAGCCGTTCGAGGGGGCGGTGGCGCGCACGCTCGCTGTCCTCGACCCGTTCGTGGCGCAGATGAAGCTCCAGCGCCTCGATCGCGGCAGCCCCGCGCGCCCGCTCGCGCGGGCCTGATGCGACCGCCGGCCTTCTGGGCCGCGGGGCCGGATCACCCGGCCGCGCGCGCGCTGGCGCCGGTCGGCGTGGCCTACGGGGCGCTCGTCGCGCGGCGGATGGACCGCCCCGGCGCGCGGGCCGGCTGCCCGGTCCTGTGCCTGGGCAACTTCACCCTCGGCGGTGCCGGCAAGACGCCGGCCGCCCTGGCGGTCGCGGGCCTCGTCGCGGACCTCGGCGCCGCGCCGGCCTTCCTGTCGCGCGGCTACGGCGGCCGGCTCGCGGGCCCGGTGCGGGTCGATCCCGCGCACCACGCCGCCGCCGATGTCGGCGACGAGCCGCTGCTCCTCGCCCGGCTCGCGCCCGCGATCGTCGCCCGCGACCGCCCGGCCGGGGCCGCCCTGTGCCGGAGCCTCGGCGCCGACGTCGTCGTGATGGATGACGGCCTCCAGAACCCGAGACTCGCCAAGGACCTCAGCCTCGCTGTGGTCGACGGCCCCGCCGGCCTCGGCAACGGCCTGCCGTTCCCGGCGGGGCCGCTGCGCGCGCCGCTCGCCCGGCAGTGGCCGCATGTCGGTGGCCTGATCGTGATCGGCGACGGGGCCGGGGGCGAGGCGGTCGCCCGGGCGGCCGCGCGGCGCGGCCTGCCCGTCCACCGGGCGCGCCTCGTCCCGGAGACGGACGACTTGGCCGGCCGCCGCTGCCTCGCCTTCGCGGGGATCGGCCGCCCGGAGAAGTTTTTCGCGACCCTGGCCGAGGCGGGGGCGGTGATCGTCGGGACGCGCCCCTACCCCGACCATCATCCCTACCGGGCGCGCGAGCTGGCGGCGCTTTCCGAGGCGGCCCGGCGCCTCGACGCCGCGCTCGTCACCACCGAGAAGGACGCGGTGCGCCTGCCGCCGGCCTTCGCGGCGGGCGTGCGGGTGCTGCGCGTCCGCCTCGCGCTCGACGACGCGGCCGCCCTGCGCCGGCAGATCCGCGGCGCGCTCGGCGCGCCGTGACCGTCAGGGGCGGCCGGTTTCCTTGAGCCGCCTGAGGATCGCCTCGGGGGAGACGTAGGCCTCCTGGCGGGCGGCGCTCCAGTAGCGCAGGGCGTCCAGCGGGATCGGCTCGCCGGTCACCGCGCAGCGCACGAAGCTGCCGGGCTTGACCACCCGCATGGTGCCGTCGCCGTACTCGACGACCGCCTCGCCGTTGTTCGCGCGCTCGTAACGACCCAGCACGTCCGCCTCCTGCTCAATGGTGCCTTCTACACGATCCGCGCCCGCCGCGATGCCCGCGGGGCTCAGGTCAGCATCGACGGGGTCTCATCCCGCGCCAGCATGGTCCGGGCCGCGGCCGCGTCGACATGCATCCGCTCGACCAGCGCCTCGGCGCTGGCGAACCGCTCCTCGCCGCGGATGTACCCGACGAACTCCACGGCGATGTCCTGCCCGTAGAGATCGCCGGAGAAGTCGAACAGGTAGGTCTCCAGCAACGGTGCGCCGTCGTCGAAGGTCGGGCGGCGGCCGTAGCTCGTCACGCCGTCGCGGAACGCGCCCGAGGCCAGGCGGACCCGCACCGCGTAGATGCCGTGCGCGAGCCCGCAATCGGGCAGCATCACGTTGGCGGTGGGGAAACCCAGCTGGCGGCCGCGCTTGTCGCCGTGGCGGACCGCGCCGAGGACGAACCAGCGGTAGCCGAGCAGCGCGTTGGCGCGGGCGACGTCGCCGGCCGCGAGGGCCTCGCGGATCGCGCTGGAGGAGACCGGCTCGGTCTCGCCGCCGAGGGCGACCGGCGCCACGATGCGGCAGCTCATCCCCGCCTCCCGGCAGAGGTCGGCCAGGATCGCGGGCGTGCCCTCGCGGCCGCGGCCGAAGTGGAAATCGTGTCCGACGACCACGCCGGACAGGCCCAGCGACCGCTTCAGGAAATCGAGCACGAAGGCGCGGGCGCCGGTTTCCGCCAGGGCCCCGTCGAAGCGGCGCACGATCAGCCCGTCGAGGCCGAGATGCGCGAACACGACCTCCTTGGCGGCGAGGCCGGTCAGCCGGAACATCGGCGCGTCGGGCGTGAAGTAGGCCCGCGGGTGCGGCTCGAAGGTCAGGATCGCGGCCGGCCGCCCGGCCGCGCGGGCGGCGGCGCGCACGCTGTCGACGAGCATCCGGTGCCCGAGATGGACGCCGTCGAAGTTGCCGATCGCCGCCACGGCGCCGGCCAGGGCCGGCGGGACGGGGGCGTCGGCGCGGCAGATCGTGAAGGGTCGCGCGGCCGTGTCGTCGCCTGTGGCCATCGGTTCGGGTCGAGTGCTCGGAAGGGTCGGATAGGGTCGCCTGACATGTCCGCGAGGGGCCCGACGCGGCCGGACCCTGCCGAAAGGCGCCCGGAGGGTCAAGCGAGGCGACGCCGCGCGGGCGGCCATGCGCCGCCCGCGCCGATTAACGGCTTCGCAATGCGCATGCCCTATTTGAAATGCTGTGCAGCGCAGCTAAATTGCAGCGTTAGCGAAGCGTTAATCTATCCGGGAGCCGCCGCGGCTTCCCGCCGGGCAATACGGAGCAGTTGTTCGATGGCTCTCGACCTGAGCATGCCGATCCTCGTTGTCGACGATTACCAGACGATGGTCCGCATTATTCGCAATCTACTGAAGCAGCTCGGCTTCGAGGAGGTCGACGACGCTTCCGACGGGACCGAGGCGCTCGCACGACTGAAGGGTCGCAAGTACGGGCTGGTCATCTCCGACTGGAACATGGAGCCGATGACCGGCTACGAGCTGCTCCGTCACGTGCGCGCCGACGAAAATCTTCGGACGACGCCGTTCATCATGGTGACGGCCGAATCGAAGACCGAGAACGTGATCGCGGCCAAGAAGGCCGGCGTGAACAACTACATCGTCAAGCCCTTCAACGCGGCCACGCTGAAGTCGAAGATCGAGGCGGTCTGCGGCAGCTGACCGGCCTCCCGTCTTCGACCACCGCGCGTCCGGACGGATCGCTCCCGCGCCGCCGGACGCCGAGACGTGGCGTGGCCGGCGAGGACGGTCACAGATCCGAGGAGGAGAGCATGTCGTCAGCCGCCGCACGGCAGACCGATCTGCGACTTCGCGAGCCGCAGACCGTGATCTCCGAGCTGATCGAGATCGCGGATTACATCGCCCATCTCCGCGAGGAGATCGGGGCGCTGCGCGCGAACGAGATGAGTCGCGACCGCATCCCCATGGCGCACGAGGAGCTCGGCAGCGTCGTGGAGGCGACCGCCGGCGCCACCAACACCATCATGGAGGCCGCCGAGGCGATGCTCGGTCTGCCCGACGGGCCGGGCTACCGCGACGCGGTCGAGGAGCGCATCAACACGATCTTCGAGGCCTGCGCGTTCCAGGACATCACCGGCCAGCGGATCGCCAAGGTGGTCGAATCGCTGCGCCTGTTCGAGCAGCGCCTCGCCCGCTTCGTCGGCGCCGTGAAGGCCCGCGATGCGGCCTCCATGGATCCCGCCGAGCGTGCCCGGCGGACCCGGGCCGAGGACCTCATGCTGAACGGCCCGCAGGCCGTGGACGCCACGCCCTCCCAGGACGACATCGACGCGCTGTTCGCCTGACGCGATCCGGGCCGGCGCGGGACCGGTTGTCTGAGGAAGGATCGCCGGCGCGACGGTCGACTCGGCGCCGGCCTGCCGGCTAGATCGCTTTCCGGACCCGCCGCGTGCGGGGCGGGCGGAGGCCGCGGCAGAGATGACGGCGCAGTTCTGGTCCGAGCTGACCACCGAAGACTTCACCCAACGGGACATGGGTCGCGCGATCGCCGTGCTGCCGGTGGCCGCCGTCGAGCAGCACGGTCCCCACCTCCCCCTCGCGACCGACACCGTGATCGCCGAGGGCTACCTCGCCCGGGTGCGCGACGGCGTGCCGGCGCATCTCGACGTGCTGCTGCTGCCGGTCCAGCCGGTGGGCAAGTCCGACGAGCACGACGCGTTTCCCGGCACGCTCTCCCTGAAGACCGGGACGGCGCTGGCCGCCTGGACGGGCATCGGCGCGGCCGTCCACCGCGCCGGCTGCCGCAAGCTGGTGATCGTCACGAGCCACGGCGGTAACAGCGCGCTCATCGATCTCGTGGCGGGCGAGCTGCGCGCCCGGTTCGGCATGGTCGCGGTCACGACATCCTGGGCGCGGCTCGGCTATCCCGAGGGTCTGTTCCCGGCGGACGAGATCGCCCACGGCATCCACGCCGGCGGCATCGAGACGGCGCTGATGCTGGCCCTGCGGCCGGACCTCGTCCGGACCGACCGGGTCGCGGATTTCCCGCCGCGCACGCTGTCGATGATCCGCGACTTCACCCACCTGCGCGCCGGCCGCCCCGCCGCCTTCGCGTGGAAGGCCGGCGATCTCCAGGCTTCGGGCGCCATGGGCGACGCGCGGCTCGGCACGGCCGAGGCGGGCCGCGCGGCGCTCGACCACGGCGCCCGGGCCTTCGTCGCCCTGCTGCGCGACGTCGACGCCTTCGAGCTCGCGCCGCCGGTGTAACCGCCGCCGCGCCGCCGCCGAAGGAGCCGGTACGCCGGGTCCGAACCGCCGGCGTGCGGGAGTTCCGGCCATGCGCCCTGCCCTCTTGATCGCCGCCGCCCTGCTGTGCGGCAGCCTCTACCCGGCCGACGCGGCGGAGCGCCCCGTCGTCGTCGAGCTGTTCACCTCGCAGAGCTGCTCCTCCTGCCCGCCCGCGGAGGCGCTGATCGGCCGCCTCGCCCACGAGCCGGCGGGGGCGCAGGGCGATGTCCTGCCGCTCGCGTTCCACGTCACCTACTGGAACCATCTCGACTGGCGCGATCGCTACGCCCTGCCGGCCGCCACCGCCCGCCAGGAGGCCTACGCGGCCCGTCTCGGCGGACCCACCTACACGCCGCAGGCGGTGATCGACGGGCAGGTCGGGCTGGTCGGCTCCGACGAGGCCGGCCTGCGCGCCGCGATCGCGCGCGCCCGGCAGGCCGGGCCCGGCATTCCCGTGACGCTGGCCCGCGACGGCGAGCAGGTCGTCGCGCAGATCGGTGCCGGGGCCGGCGGCGCCGCGGGCCGCGTCCTCCTGATCGGGTACGATCCGAGCCACACCACCCGCGTGCTGCGCGGCGAGAATGCCGGGCGCACCATCGAGCAGGCCAACATCGTCCGGTCGGTGCGCGACCTCGGGCGCTGGTCCGGCTCCGCCGCGACCTTCGCGTCGGCGCGTCCCGAGGGCGAGACGGCGGCCCTGCTGCTCCAGTCCGAGGACGGGCGGATCCTGGGCGCCGCGCGCCTCGCCGCGTCTCCCGCAACGTCGCCCGCCGCGACGGTCCGGGAGGCCGTGCGATGATCCTCGCCGTCCCGGGCGGGATGCCGGCGCGCGGCTGGGTGCTGGCGTCGGGATCGGACCGTGGGTTAGACACGCCGCGTGCCGGGGGACGGAACGACGGCGGAGCCCGGATGGCGCTCGAACAGGAACTGGCGACCCTGATGGCGGCGGCCCAGGGCGGCGACGCGGCCGCCTATCGCGCGCTGCTGAAGGCCTGTCTGCCCGTGGTCTCGGCGATCGCGCGGGCGCAGGGCGTGCGCGGCGAGGCGGTGGACGACGTCGTGCAGGACGCGCTGATGACCGTCCACCGGGCTCGGGCGAGCTACGATCCGGCCCGGCCGTTCCTGCCCTGGCTGCGCGCCATCACCCAGCGGCGGGCGATCGACCGGCTGCGCCGCGCCGGGCGGCGCCCGCGGGAGGTCAACGACCCGCTGGCCTACGAGGCGGAGGTCGATCCGGGGCCGGCCCCCGGCCACGGGCTGGAGGCGCGGGACCGGGCCGCCGCCCTGGCCAGGGCGGTGGCGGCCCTGCCCGACGGCCAGCGGCAGGCGGTCGAGCACCTGGGCCTGCGCGAGCTGTCGCTCGACGAGACCGCCGCCCTTACCGGCCGCAGCAAGGGGGCCCTCAAGGTGAACCTGCACCGGGCGCTGAAGGCGCTCCGGGCCAGCCTGACGCAGGAGCGGGAGTGATGCCCGGAGAGGGGAGCAACTGGGCCGGCGGCGACCTGTCCCGCCACGAGCGGCTGGTCGAGGAACTCGCGGTCGGGCTCGAACCCGTGCGGCCGCTGCCGGCCCCGGAGGCCCGCGCGGCCCTCTGGCTCGGCGTGACGCTGGTGCTCGGCGTGGTCCTCGCCGCCTGGGTCGGGACCGGCGGCTTCATGCTGCGCATGCATGTGCCGGATCTGGCCCTCGCGGCTTTGGGCGCCGTACTGACGGCGATCACGGCCGCCTACGCGGCCTTCGCCACCAGCGTGCCGGGACGGTCCGGCCGCTGGGCGCTGCTGCCGCTGCCGCCCCTCGCGCTCTGGATCGGCGCGAGCGGGCTGGGCTGCCTGCGCGACTGGATCGCGCCGGGGGCCGAGATGCACGGCGAGCACCCGATCACGGGCTGCTTCAGCTTCCTGATCTGCGTCTCGGTGCCGCTGTCCGTGCTGATCGTCGTGATGCTGCGGCGCGCCTGCCCGCTGCGGCCGAACCTCACGGCCGCCCTCGGGGGGCTGGCGGTGGCGGCGGCGGCGGCGGCGCTGCTGATGCCGGTCCACCCGCACGACGCCACCGCCACGGACCTGCTGTTCCACGCGGCGGCGGTCGCCATCGTGATCGCGGCGAACGGATTGGCCGGCGGCCGGCTGCTCGGCCGACACGCCGGGGCCGGCTAGGGCGTACCGACCGAGGCTCGCGAACTCGGCCGATCGCTCGAGGGGACGTCCGGTGCGGTCGCTTCACACCGCGCCGGGATCGAGGCCCGGCCAAGCCACGATCCGGTCCGGCAACTCGTCCTCCGAGAACTCCTCCTCGTTGCCGGCGAGCCGGCCGCGGACCGAGATGCCCGCCTCGTGCACGCTCGCGGCCCGGCCGGAGATCAGGGGGTGCCACGGGTAGAGCGGCTGCCCGTCGCGCACGAGCCGGTACGCGCAGGTCGGCGGCAGCCAGGCGATCGACCGCACCGCCTCCGGCGTCAGGCGCACGCAGTCGGGCACCCGCTTCTGCCGCCGCGCGTAGTCGCGGCACCGGCAGGTGAGGCCGTCGAGCAGGGTGCACCCGATATCGGTGTGGTGGACCTCGCCGGTATCCTCGTCCTCGAGCTTCATCAGGCAGCACCGTCCGCAGCCGTCGCACAGGCTCTCCCACTCGGACGGGGTCATGGCTTCGAGCGTCTTGGTCCGCCAGAACGGCTCGACCGCCCCGCGGCGCGGCGCCTCGGGCTTGGGCATCGGGAAAGTCTCTCAGAGGGGAGGCCGCCTCTCTGCCCGAGGCGCGGCACCGCTGCAAGCGTGGCAGCCGAGTGTCGCCGGCGGCCGCCCTGCGATTGCCATGCGACCGGATCGCCCCGTCGTGCGTTAAGGCCAAGCTCGTCCGCGGCGAATCACGAGACTGCGCAGAGCCTCGCCGCCGGTTCCGGATCCTGCTATGGACGTCGGATGCCGTGCGGTGGCGCCGGCGCAGGGTTCGTGTCCGCGGCGCGGGCGCCCGACCATCCGCCGCCAGGATCCGCCGCAGAGGCGCTCGACAAGCCGGGTTCGACATCGTGCGCCTGCCGACGTTCACCGAGATCAAGGTCCGCCTCGAACGCGCCGCCCTCGCCTTCGACGCCTGGGTCAACGCGAGCCTGTACGACGGCGGCCAGTCCACGGGTCAGGCCTACGAGCGCTTCCAGCGCGTCATGAGCCGCTTCGCGGTGCGCGGCTGGAAGCGCGTCGCCCTCGACCTGACGAGCGAGGGAGTGACGATCGGGACCGGCGGCGCCATCCTGATGCTCGCGCTGGCGCAGCCCGCCTTCCAGCTCACCAGCGAGAACTGGCTGAAGCAGCAGGATCTCGCCGTCACCTTCCTCGACCGCTACGGCACCGAGGTCGGGCGGCGCGGCATCAAGCACGATGACTCGCTGAAGCTCGACGACTTTCCCGACATCATGATCAAGGCGCTGGTCTCCACCGAGGACCGGCGCTTCTACGAGCACTGGGGCATCGACCCGATCGGCACGCTGCGGGCGCTGGTGAACAACTCCCGCGGCGGCAGCGGCACGCAGGGCGGGTCCTCGATCACCCAGCAGCTCGCCAAGAACCTGTTCCTGACGAACGAGCGCTCCCTGGAGCGGAAGGTCAACGAGGCGTTCCTGGCCCTGTGGCTCGAGAGCCATCTCACCAAGAACGAGATCCTGAAGCTCTACCTCGACCGCGCCTACATGGGCGGCGGCACCTTCGGCGCGGTGGCGGCGGCGGACTACTATTTCGGCAAGCCGCTCAAGGACATCAGCCTCGCCGAGGCCGCCATGCTGGCGGGCCTGTTCAAGGCGCCGACCAAGTACGCCCCGCACGTCAACCTGCCGGCGGCGCGCGCGCGGGCGGCGGACGTGCTGCACAACATGGTGGAGGCGGGCTTCGTCACCGAGGGCCAGATCCAGACGGCGCTCCGCAACCCGGCGACGCCGGTGACCCGCACCCGCGACATCACCGCCGACTACTACCTCGACTGGGCCTTCGGCGAGATCAAGGCGATGGCCGACGCGGGCAAGCTGCGCAACGACCGCGTGCTGACCGTGAAGACGCCGCTGGACCTCGCGATCCAGAAGCGGGCCGACGAGGCGGTGGCCGACATCCTGCGCAAATCCGGCGACGCCTACGACGTGGACGAGGCCGCCATGGTGATCCTCGATCCCGACGGGGCGCTGCGCGCCATGGTGGGCGGCGCGGATTACGGCGAGAGCCAGTTCAACCGCGCCACCGACGCGCTGCGCCAGCCCGGCTCCTCGTTCAAGCCCTACGTCTACTCGGCCGCGCTCGCCTCCGGGCTGTTCAAGCCCGACACGACGGTGGTCGACAGCCCCGTCTGCATCGGCAACTGGTGCCCGCAGAATTACGGCCGGTCCTATGCCGGACGGGTGCCGATGTGGCTCGCGGTGGCGAAGTCGATCAACACGATCCCGATCAAGATCTCGATCTCGCTGGGCAAGGCCATGGGCATCTCCCACGAGGCCAAGGCCGCCAAGGCGGGCCGCGCGAAGATCACGGAACTCGCGCACAAGATGGGCATCACCTCGAACCTGATCGACACGGTCTCGATGCCGATCGGCTCGGACGAGGTGACGGTCATCGACCAGGCGGCGGGCTACGCGGTGTTCGCCAACGGCGGCTTCCGCGCCAAGCCCTACGCGGCCATCGAGGTGAAGAACTCGTCCGGCGAGGTGATCTACCGCCACGCCGACGAGGCGCCCGAGCGGGTTCTCTCGCCCCAGGTCGTGGCGGACATGAACTTCATGCTCAACAAGGTGGTCGAGGAGGGCACCGGCAAGCGGGCCCAGCTCGAGGGCGTGAAGGTGGCGGGCAAGTCCGGCACGACGAACGCCTACCGGGACGCGTGGTTCGTCGGCTACACCGGCAATTACGTCGGCGCCGTCTGGTTCGGCAACGACGACCACACCTCGACCAACAAGCTCACCGGCGGCTCCCTCCCGGCCCAGCTCTGGCACGACGTCATGGAGCCGGCCCACCAGGGCATCGAGATCAAGGGCCTGCCCGGCCTGAAGGAGAGCCCGCGCGCCGCCCAGCAGCAGGCCTCCGGCGGCCCGACCGCGCCGACCGATCCCAATGCCAGCGCCTACGGCAAGCTCTCGCGCCGCTCCTTCGAGGTGATCAGCGGCCTGAACGGCCTGTTCCGCACCGTCGAGCGCGCGCCCGGCTCGGCCGCGGACGCGCCTGCCGGCGCCGGAAGCGCGCCGAGGACCGGCCGGAAGCCCGGCGACCGGGCGGCGGCGCCGCCGTCGGGTCAGCTGCGCGAGGTCGCCGAGGGCGCCCGCCCGGTCGGCGGCTTCACCGAGGTGCGGTGAGCGCATGAAGCTCACGATCCCCGAGGCGCTCGGCCGGACCTCCGTGTTCGCCGGCGCCCCACGCAACGGCGCTGCGCGCTTCGTCCTGCGCCTCTGGCGCAAGAGCTCGATCGCCGGCCTCGCCGCCTACACCCTGGCGCTGGGCGCCGTCCTGGGACTCGCCAGCGCCGACTGGGCCACGAGCGGCGGCTACCCGTTCGGCGGCGTGCAGGTCGGAGCCTGGACCGCGTGGCCGCGGGCCGGCGCGGCGAATGCCGATCCCTACACCCGCGCCGTCAACGCGCGCCGCGGCGAGATCCCTCTGGCGGTCGGTGAGGGCCTGCTTCTGACCGCGGCGGTCGACGATTCCGGTCAGGCGCTCGACGCGACCTGCACGTACCGGATCGGCGGCGCGACACCGCCCGCCCGCGCCTGGACCGTCACGGTCGCCGGGCGCGGCGCGCGCGAACCCGGCCGCGCGCCGCTGCGCGAGGGCTTCACCTCCACGGAAGTGCTGCGCACGGCCGACGGGCGCTTCACGATCACGCTCGCGCCGGATGTCCAGCCGGGCAACTGGCTCCCGAGCCCGCGGGCGAGCGGGCCGGTCCGCCTCGCCCTGCGCCTGTACGATACGCCGGTCGCCGCCAGCGTCGGATCCCTCGACCGAAGTGCCGTGCCGGCCATCACCCGCGTGGGGTGCGCCCCGTGAGCCTGCGCTTCGTCTACGCCACGCTGATCGGCCTCGTGCTCGCCGGGATCGTCCACATCGCGGCGGTCCTGGCGATCCCCGCCCTGTCGGAGGCCGACGCGGTCTCGCGCGCCCGCACCAGCGAGAACCTGGACCATCCGCAATCGATCTACGCGGTCGCGACCGGCGACGACCCCTCCCCGCCCGAGGCGTGGCTGCCGATCCCGGATCCGGCGGTCGCCGTGGGCGTCTGCGCCTACAACCTCGCGGACGGGCCCATGCGCGTCTCGGCCCGCACCGGTCCGCTGTCGCTCTCGCTCGCCGCGCATGCCCGCCGCGGGGCGTTCTACGCGGTGACCGATCAGGCCGCGGTCCGCGGGGCCCTGGATCTCGTGATCCTGACCCGGGCGCAGTACGACGAGGCGCTGGCCGACGACGACGAGAACGATCCGAGCCGCGACGTGCGCATCGTCGCGCCCGACGCGCGCGGCTTCGTGGTGGTGCGGGTGATCGCCGGTCTCCCGAGCCAGAGGCCCGCCGCCAACGCCGCCGTCCAGGCCGTCTCCTGCACCACCGACACGCCGACGGACGATGCGTCCGCGGGCAAGGACACGCCCGGCAAGGACGCGTCGGGCAAGGATGCGTCGGGCAAGGGAGCGGGACGCTGAGCGAGGACGCCGCACGGGTCCGCGGCGCCGGTCGGCCGGTGCCGAGCCCCCGCGGCCCCGCGTTCTCCCGGATGACGGCGCCGGCCCCGCCGACGCGATGATCGCAGCCGCCGCGACGATGCCGTCCTCGGCCGCCGGGATCACGCGATCCGCCCTCGATCTGATCGGCAACACGCCGCTCGTCGCCCTCGAACGCGTCCATCCCGGTCCGGGCCGCATCCTCGCGAAGGCCGAGTTCATGCAGCCCGGCGGCAGCGTCAAGGACCGCGCCGCCCGCGCCATCCTGCTGGCCGCGCGCGCGGACGGCCGCCTCGCCGCGGGGGCGCCCGTGGTGGAGATGACCAGCGGCAACATGGTGGCCGGCCTCGCGGTGGCCTGCGCGGCCCTCGGGCACCCGCTCGTGGTCACGATGTCGGCCGGGAACAGCCTCCAGCGCGTGCGGATGCTCGAGGCGCTCGGGGCGGAGGTCGTGCGGGTGCCGCAGGTGGACGGCGTCCCGGGGCAGGTCACGGGCGCCGACGTGCGGGCGGCCGCTGACGCGGCGGAGCGGGTCGCGACCAAGCGGGGCGGCTTCTACATCGACCAGTTCCACGCGCCGGAGGGCCTGCGCGCGCATCGCGAGACGACCGGACCAGAGATCTGGGCGCAATCGTCCGGCCGGGTCGATGCCTGGGTGGCGGCCGTGGGCACGGGCGCGACCTTCCTCGGCGTGGCCGCGGCCCTGCGCAAGCGCAACCCGTCCCTGATCTGCGCCGCGGTCGAGCCGGCGGGCTGTCAGCCCCTCGGCGGATTGCCGGTCACGAAGCACCGGCACCTGATCCAGGGCACCGGCTACGGCAGCGTCCCGCCGCACTGGACGGCCGGCCTGATGGACTTGTCCATCCCGGTGACCGACGCGGCGGCCGAGGAGTGGCGGCGGGCCCTGGCGACGCGGGAGGGCCTGCACGTCGGCTACTCGGCGGCGGCCAACGTCGCGGCGACGGTCGCGCTGCTGTCGTCCGGGCGCCTCCCCAGCGACGCGACCGCCGTGACCGTCCTCTGCGACACCGGACTGAAGTACTAGTGCCGGCGGAGTCCGGCCTCCGGCCATCCGCGCGGCACGACCCTCATCCTCGGGCGGCCTCGAGCGCTCAGTATTTGACCACCAGCGGTTCCGCCTGCGCGACCGGTGGGGGCGGCAGCGGAAGCGGCCCGAGGCCGCACCGGGCCGCGGCGTCCGGCGGCAGGAGCGGGTCGAGCAGGTTGCGGCGCGCGGCCAGCATCAGGATGGACCGCTCGGCCGAGACCGATTCCGGCGCCGGCGCGGCCGCGAACAGGTGCTCCAGCGCGAACCGGTAGCGGGCGAGCCGCAGGCCGGCCTCGAAGCGCACCCAGGCGATCAGGCAGCGGTTCTCGGCGACCCGCTGGACGGCATCCCGCACGGCGGCGTCGTCGAGGGTCTTGGCGAAGGGCAGGCTGCGCAGGCGAGCGGCATCCGCGTCGATGACGCGGGCGGCCAGCGCCACGAAGAGCGGGATCAGCCGCGCGTCGGCGGTCGCGTCGTCGCTGAGCTTCCGGTAGCGGGAGACTGGGGAGCGGGACGGCTCCTCCGTCAGGGCCTCGTAATAGGCGCCGACTTCCTCGTAGCGCCACGTCGGCGGGAGCGCGTGGGCGCTGGCGAGGCCGAACACCGTGTCCTGGAAGGCCGTGAAGTTGCTGGCCGGCGCGACGAACCGCCACGCGCGGTCGCGCAGGGTCAGTTCGTCGTCGGTGAGGCCGGAATCGAGCAGGAGGCGCCCACGATCCCGGGTGCTGAAGCTGCCCGTCGTGTCGATGAGCCCGTTCCAGACCCCCGTGCGCGGCCGGCCGAAATCGCCGCTCTGGGTGCAGGCCGCGAGCAGGGCGAGCGCGGCGCCGGCGGGGGCGAGGCGCAGCGTGGTGCGCGCGCGGTCGGGCTGCCGGCGATCCGGGGCTGACATGGGAGAACCGTCGGTGGTGTCGCGCGGCCGGGCTGACATGCGCGGGGACGTCCTCAGGACGCGAGGCGCTCGTAGCGCACGCCGAGGAACAGGAGGATCTCGCCGCGCCGCTCGCCGGAGCGCGGGATCCGGCAGGTCCGCCGCGCCTCCGCGCCCGGGAACGGGATCAGGGTGGCGGACGGGGCCTGCGCGGCTCTGCGCGCCGGATCGGCGACGGGCTTCGACGAACGGGCTTCGCCGGTCTCCAGCGGCTTGATGAGGGTCATGGTCTCCGGCTCCTGTCGGCGGTCCGAGCATCTGGCCCGGGCCCTTCGGAGGGCGTCGGCAAGGGCTACCGAAACAATCCAGCACGACGTGGTTAACGGAGTCTTTCCGGGCCCCCGCCGGGAATCTCGGTGCTCGCAGGAGTTGGCGCGTGAATTGCGTGGGTGTTCGCGCCCATGGCGGGCGTTTCCTCCCTTCGACTTGAGGCCCTGTCCGATCCGGACGGGGCCTTCTTATGTGCGGACGGCCCGCCGGGCGGCGGCGCTGTGCGACCCGCGCGCCACACCGCGGCGAAGCGTGGCCGCGACGTTGCCGCGCGGAACCCGTCGGGACCCTCGGCGCTTGCCTACCGCCCGGCCCGACCGATATGCCGGGCACGGGCGATGGCGGGACCGTCGTGTCGGCTCTCCGCCCGATCGAGATTGAGGACACCGCTGAATGCGACTGGTTCCGGAACGATCCCTGCGCGCCTTCCGCCGCCGCGGCTTGGCTACTGCGGCGCTGGCGCTGTTCGCGCTGACCGCCGGCCCCGCCTACGCCCAGCGGGAGGATCAGGGCCTGCAGCTCGGCTGCGCGAACGACTATTTCCGCCTCTGCGCGGGCGTCGATCCGAACAGCCAGGACGCGGATCGCTGCATGATGCGCAACCGCAAGCGCCTGTCCCCGGAATGCCGGGCGGCGATCGGCGACTACGACAAGCGCACCGGCAGCAAGTCCCTGTCCGACGATTGAGACGGGACCCGGTCGAGTTGCCCGCCGTTGGCGAGGGGCGTTTGGTATGAGCCTGACCGTCGCGGTCCAGATGGACCCGATCCAGAACATCCGGATCGCGGGTGACACCACCTTCGCCCTGCTGCTGGAAGCCCAGCGGCGGGGGCACGCGCTCGTCTACTACACGCCCGACCGGCTCTCGATGCAGGGCCGTCGCGTGACGGCCCGCGTCGAGCGGCTGACCGTGCAGGACGTCGAGGGCGCGCACTTCACCTTGGCGCCGCCGGAGCGGATCGACCTCGCCGAGGCGGACGTGGTGCTGATGCGCCAGGACCCGCCCTTCGACATGGCCTACATCACGGCCACCCACATGCTCGAGCGGATCCATCCGGAGACCCTCGTGGTCAACGATCCCTTCGAGGTGCGCAACGCGCCCGAGAAGCTGTTCGTCCTCGACTTCCCCGAGCTGATGCCGCCGACGCTGATCAGTCGCGACAAGGCGGAGATCGAGGCCTTCCGGCTGGAGCACGGGACCGTGGCGATGAAGCCGCTGCACGGGCACGGCGGCGCGGCCGTGTTCAAGGTCACCGAGAAAGACCCGAATTTCGGCTCGATGTTCGACCTGTTCGCCACGACCTTCCGGGAGGCCTGGGTCGTGCAGCGCTACCTCGACCGGGTCACCGAGGGCGACAAGCGCATCATCCTGGTCGACGGCGTCCCGATGGGGGCGGTCAACCGCGTCCCGGCCGCGAACGACATCCGCTCCAACATGGTCCGCGGCGGCGCCGCCTCCGCCTCCGAGCTGACCGACCGCGAGCGCGAGATCTGCGCCACGATCGGCCCGGAACTGGCGCGGCGGGGCCTGATCCTGGTGGGCATCGACGTGATCGACGGGCATCTCACCGAGATCAACGTCACCTCCCCCACCGGCATCCGGGCGATCCAGCGGCTCGGGGGCCCCGACCTGTCGGTCGCGGTCTGGGACGCGATCGAGGCCCGGATCGCGGCGCGCAAGGGCGTCTGACGGGGCGCGCTCAGGTCTCCGCGCGCGGGGTCGCGCTGAGCTCGGCCCAGTCGAATTCCTCCTCCAGCAGGTAGTAGGCGTCGTCGCCGATCCGCCCCTGGCGGCGCAGGGCGAGCACCGCGTCGCGGGCGGCCTCGACGGCGCGCCGCCGCGCGGCATCCGCCGGCAGGCTCTCCGGCGCCAAGCCCTCGTCATGCGCCTCGGCCTCCGCGAGGGCCGCGCGGAACTCGGCCCGCAGGGCGTCGGTCGCCGGCTCGTTCTCGGCGTCGGCGAGGCTCTCCAGGGCGGCCTCGTAGGCCGCCGCGCGGGCCCAACCGGTCTCCCGGCCCACCGGATCGTCGTCCTCCAGCCGCAGACGGGCGAGCAGCGGCCGCAGGGTCAGGCCCTGGACGATCAGGGTGCCGAGCACCGTGACGAAGGCGGTGACCACCACGAGATCCCGGTGCGGGAACTCGGCGGGCAGCGCCAGAGCGGCCGCCACGGTGACGATCCCGCGCATGCCCGCCCACGACAGGGCGATCCCCGGGCCCAGCCGCGCTGGGGCGCCGGCCTGCCGGAGGCCGAACCCGCGGATCCCTGTGGTCGGCATCACCCAGGCGAGGCGGGTCAGGACCACGGTGGCGAAGGTCGCGCCCGCGAGGATCAGCGCCTGCCACGCGTCCGCGCCGCTCAACCGGTCCCGGATCGGGTCGATCTGGATACCGATCAGCACGAAGGCCAGGACGTTGAGCACGAACACCGCCGTGTCCCAGACCGCGTAGGAGATCACCCGGGCGCGGGGCGCGGTGACGCCGGGTGCCCGGCGGGCGACCGTCACCGCGAAGGTCACGATGGTCAGGACCCCCGACAGCTCCAGCCGCTCCGCGGCGAGCCAGATCCCGAAGGCGGCGACGAACTGGAGCACGATCGCGCTCGCCGGATCGGTCACGCGCCGGGTCACGGCCACGAACAGCAGGCCGAGGCAGGGGCCGACGACGAGGCTCGCGACCACGCCCAGGAGGAAGGCCGGCGCCACCTCCGCCGGGTGGAAGGTGCCGGCCATCGCGGCGGTCACGCCGAGCCGGTAGATCAGCAGCGAGGCCGCGTCGTTGAGCAGGCTCTCGCCGCGCAGGATCGTGGCGAGCCGGTGCGGCATCGGCGCGTGCTTGAGCACCGCCAGCGCCGCCACGGCGTCGGGCGGCGCGACCACGGCGCCGAGCACGATGCAGGCGGAGAGCGGCATGTCCGGCACGACGAGCCGCGCCACGACCGCGACCGCGACAGTCGTCACCGCCACGGCCCCGACCGCGAGCCCGAGCACCGCGCGCCAGTTCTCCTTCAGGTCCCGCACCGAGGCGTCGAACCCGGCATCGAGCAGGACCGGGGCCAGGAACAGGGCGAGCGCCAGTTCGGGATCGAGCCGCAGGTTCGGGACGCCGGGCACGAAGGCGAGGCCGACGCCGCCCAGCGCCAGGAAGGCGGGATATGGCGCACCGAGCCGGCGCGCGACGCCGGCCAGGAGGACGGCGCCGAACAGGACGCCGACGACCCACTCGAAAATCAACATGCTGCTGAAAGAGGCGGAGGCCCGGGAGCGTTCCGGGTGCCGCGGTCGCAGGCCGGCTCAGTACTGCACGGTCGCGCGCAGGCCGAGCACCGCCGCGTTGCGCAGCCGGCGCCCGTCCGGACCTGCGATTCCGGCACCGGGCCGGATGACGTACTGCGCGTCGGGCTGCACCGTGAAGCCCGGCACGACCACCGCCTGATAGGTCGCCTCGATCACCGCCTCGGCGCGGCGGCGCGGCATCGGCATCCCGGTGTAGAGGATCGTGTCCCGGTCGGCCCGCTGGGCGTCGTCGCCGATGCGGGCGTAGGCGAAGCTGAGTCCGATCGTGTCGTCGTCGCGCCCCTCGAACAGGCCCTTGTAGGCGAGGCCGGTATCCACGTAGGCGTCGATCAGGCTCGAACGCGTGGGCGACCACGCCGCGCGCACGAAGAAGCCCAGGCCCTCGTCGTCCTTGCCGGATTCCCGGTAGAGGGTCTGGTCGTAGATCGCGTAGAGGCCGGCATTGCCGCGCACCGGCCGGCCGATCCCGGTGGCGTTCGGGTCGGCCAGCGGCACGCCGGTGATGTCGAAGCGCAGGCTGTCGAACCGGCCGAAATGCTGCCAGCCGCCGAGGGTGATGTCCCCGGGCAATCCCCGGGCGCCGGGCGCGATGTTGTACGCGTAGGTGACCTCGGCGATGACCAGGGCCGGATCGCGCAAGCGGAAATTCGTGCCCGTCCGGTCGAGGCGCTGTGCCTCCGGATCCCGACCGGGGCGGTTCGCGCCGGCCGGATCGCCGTCGTAGAGGCCGACCTGCAGGGAGAAGCCGTTGCCCGGCACGTACTTGGCCCGGATCGCCGGCGCCGCGAGCGGGTAGGCCGGGCCGCCGCTCGGCAGGTCGAGCCCGGTGATGGCCGGCCAGCCGAAGGTCGAGTTCACGAACAGGGTCGCGGTCTGGCTGACGAAGAACTCGGTATCGGCGGCCTGCTGGCCGATCCGGATCCCGAGCTTTCCGTCCATCAGGCTCTGGTCGAGCCAGAGAACGTAGAGCCGCGTCGACGGCAGCGCCTCGATGACACTCGTCGTGAGCAGGTTGCCGACATAGTAGCGCGACAGGCCGGTGCCGTGGATGAAGTAGGCGTTGGCGTGGACCGTCGCGCCCTGCCAGCCCGCGAGCTTGTCGAGGTCGAGGTTGAGGCGCAGGTTGAGGCGGTCCTCGACGATCGCGCCCTGCCGCAGGCCGCCGACCGGGTTGCCGAGCACGTCGACGATGTAGGTCAGGCTGTACTCGATGCCCCGCTCCTTCAGGACCGGGCGGATCCCCAGCGGATCGCCGAGCGGGCCGAGCGAGGGTTCGACCGAGCGGACGTAGCCGCCGGAGGCCTGGCTGGTGGTCTCCGGCTGGGAGACCGAGACGCGCGGATCGGCGCCCGCGCCCTCGAAGACCGAGGGCACGTGCTGCTGGGCCGCGGCGGGCACGGCCGAGAGGGCCAGGGCAAACGAGGCTATGAGCTTCCGGACCATGGGCCGCTAGTCGGCGACAGTACGGGCCGCAGAATAGCACGGCGTGCTGGTCGAACACGCTCGACCTTTGCAGAAGCCGCGCGCTCGCCTAACCCTGCGGCCGGTACACCACAGGACCGTCGATGCCCGAGACCCCCGTCTTCACGTCCGCCGCCGTCGCCGCGCCCCACAGCCTCGCCGCCCAGGCCGGCCAGACCGTCCTGGCGCAGGGCGGCAACGCCATCGAGGCGATGGTGGCGATGGCCGCCTCCATCGCGGTGGTCTACCCGCACATGAACGGAATCGGCGGCGACGGCTTCTGGCTCGTGCGCGAGCGCGGCGGGCGGGTGCGCGGCATCGAGGCCTGCGGTCCGGCCGGGCGCCTCGCCACGATCCCGCGCTATCGCGAGAAGGGCTACGACGCGATCCCCGCCCGCGGCCCCGACGCGATGGTGACGGTCGCCGGCGCGGTGGGCGGCTGGCGCCTCGCCCTGGAGCTGGCGCGGGCGCTGGGCGGCCGCCTCCCGCTGGAGACCCTGCTGGCCGACGCGATCGCGCAGGCGCGGGCCGGCGTCCCGGTCTCCCCGTCGGAGGCGCGCTACGTGCCCCAGGAACTCGACACCCTCCACGACGCCCCGAACTTCGCGCGGACGTTCCTGAAGGACGGCAAGCCGTTCCCGGCCGGCGAGACCCGGAGCCTCCCGCTGCTCGCCGCCACCCTGGAGCAGCTCGCCCATGCGGGCCTCGGCGACTTCTACCGCGGCGATATCGGCCGGGAGATCGCCGCCGACCTGGAGCGCCTCGGCGCGCCGGTCACCCGGGCGGATCTGGAATCCTTCGCGGCGGTCGAGCGGGCGCCCCTGTCGATCCGCCGCCGCGACGCGACGCTCTACAACTTCCCGCCGCCGACCCAGGGGCTCGCGGCGCTCCTGATCCTCGGGATCTTCGACCGTCTCAACATCGCCGAGCCCGAGACCACGGCCCATTACCACGGGCTGATCGAGGCGACGAAGCGGGCCTTCGCGATCCGCGACCGGGTGGTCACCGATTTCGCCCGCCTGCGGCACGATCCCGCCACCTTCCTGACCCCGGACCGGCTCGCCCGCGAGGCCGCGCTCGTCGACATGGGCCGCGCCGCCCGGGTGCCCCTGCCCGATCCCGGTCACGGCGACACGGTCTGGATGGGCGCCATCGACAAGGACGGCCTCGCCGTCTCCTACATCCAGTCGGTCTACTGGGAGTACGGCTCCGGCACGGTCCTGCCCGCCACCGGCATCTGCTGGCAGAACCGGGGCATGTCGTTCTCCCTCGACCCGAAGGCCGTGAATCCCCTGGAGCCGGGCCGGCGCCCGTTCCACACGCTGATCCCGGCGCTCGCCGCCTTCGACGACGGGCGGGTGATGAGCTACGGCAGCATGGGCGGCGACGGGCAGCCGCAGTTCCAGGCCCAGATCTTCACCCGCTACGCCGATTACGGGATGCCGGTGGCGGACGCGGTCGACGCGCCGCGCCTGCTCTACGGCCGCACCTGGGGCGCGCCCTCCCTGAGCGTGAAGGTGGAGGACCGGTTCGATCCGGCCTGCATCGCGGCCCTGGGCCGGCTCGGCCACGAGATCGAGGAACTCGGCGGCTCCTACATCGACTCGCTCGGCCATGCCGGCATGCTGGTCCGCCATCCCCGGAACGGGCGGATCGAGGCGACCCACGACCCGCGCTCGGACGGCGGCGCGCTGGGTCTCTGATACCGTTTCCGATCGACCCTTCGGCGGCCGTCGCGCCGTTCGTCATCACGCGCGCAGCGCAGTGACCCAGGGCAGCGGGACGCCCCGGATCGTCGCGCGGGCTGGATCGCTTCGCTCCGCTCGCGAAGACGGTGAGAGCGAGCCGCGGCGCGGAACCTATCCCGCCTGGACGAGCCAGCAGGCGGCGCGCAGGCGCACGGCGCCGCCCGCCGCGTGCCGCCGGAGGGCCGCCGCCACGGCCGCCTCGGCGCGCGCCCGGAGATCCGGCGCGGCCTCGCGGACGAGATGGGAGCTCGGCCCGAGGTTCAGGGCGACGTGGGTGGCCGCCGCGACCGCCGCCGCGTCGGTCTCGCCCTGCCCGAGGACGATGTCCCGGTCGAGGGCATCGCAGGTGACGGCGTCGAACCCGGCCCCGCGCAGGAGCGCGACGAGCGGGTCGGCGTCGGCGAAGCGGAACGGACCCGGCGTGTCGGGCTGCGGCGGCGGCGGCACCTCCGGCAGGAGCGGCAGCACCGCGTCGCGCGGCACGCCGACCCACAGGTTCTCGGCGAGGGGCCGCCAGCACAGGAAGGTCATCCGGCCGCCCGGCCGGAGCATCCGGCGCACGTTGGCGAAGGCGCGGGCGGAATCCGGGAAGAACATCACGCCGAATCGCGACACGACCCGGTCGAACCGGCCGAGATCGGCCGTCTCGACATCGGCCTCGACGAACCGGATCGACGCGCTCCCGGGGGCCTCCGCCTCGGCGCGCTCCCGCCCCACGGCGAGGAGCGGCGCCGAGATGTCGGCGCCCGTCACGCTCCCGGCGGGCCCGACCCGGCGCGCGGCCTCCAGGGTCGTGGCGCCCGCGCCGCAGCCGATGTCGAGCACCGTCTCGCCCGGGGCGAGCCCCGCGCGGGCGAAGAGCGCCTCCGTCAGCGGGACGAACATCGCGTCGAGGACGGCCTGATTGCGCGCCCAGCGCGTCCCGACCTCGCCGTTCCAGTACTCGGCCTGGGTGATGCCGCCCGCCATGGTGCGCTCCGTTAGGCGGTCGTCGCGGCGACCGACAGTTCCGGCTTGTGGTTGAGGGTCTGGAACACGACGCAGTAGCGCTCGGTCAGCTTCAGGAGCTGCGCGAGCTTGTCCTCCGGCGCGTCGGTGTCGAGCTCGAAGAACAGGCGGATGTTGCGGAAGCCCACCGGCGCCTCCTTGTCGACCCCGAGGGTGCCGCGGAAATCGAGGTCGCCCTCGGCGCTGACCGTGCCGGCGCGCAGCGGGATCTCCAGGGCGGTCGCCACCGCCTTGAGCGTCACGCCCGCGCAGGCGACCAGCGCCTCCAGCAGCATGTCGCCCGAGCACAGCTCCGCGCCCGAGCCGCCCGTGGCCGGATGCAGCCCGGCCTCCGCGATGGCGCGGCCCGTCTCGACCTTGCAGGCGATCTTGGTGTCGTCCAGCGTGCCCCTGGCCTTCAAGGTGATGACCGCCGCGTCCGGCGCGGTGCGGTACTTGTCCTTGATCGGAGCCTGGAGGGCTCGCAGCGCGGTGGCGTCCATGGCGTCGTCCTCTCGATGATGTCGCCCGACCTCGGGCGGCCGGATCGGGTTCTCGATGCGCGAAACGCCTTAGCAGGTTGTCGCGACGCCCTCACCGTCTTTGCGAGCGCAGCGAAGCAATCCAGCGTGGCGCCACGATCCCAGGGGTCGTGCCGCCCTGCCCAGCTTCGCTGGGCTCGCAGAGACGAACGGTGTCCGCAGCCGCTTGTTCGGCCCGCAGATATGAGAATCGGCGCGATCACCGAGAAGCGCCCGCGCTCAACCGATCAGGGCGGCCACGGCCTCCGCGAGGGCGTCGACCTGGGCCTCGTCGTGGGCGGCCGAGAATGCGACCCGCAGCCGCGCGGTGCCGGCCGGCACGGTCGGCGGGCGGATCGCCACCACGAGGTAGCCCTGCGCCTCCAACGCCGCCGAGATGTCGAGCGCCGCCTGCGCCTCGCCGACCAGGACCGGCACGACCGCGCTCTCGGCCTCCGGCAGGCCCAGGCGGGCGGTGAAGCGCCGGGCGAGGGCGAGCGGACGGGCCCGGCGCTCGGGCTCCGCCTCCAGGATCGCCAGCGCCTCCAGGGCCGCGGCGGCCGAGGCCGGTGGCAGGCCGGTGGTGTAGACGAAGCTGCGGGCACGGCTCGTCATCAGGTCGATGACCGGGCGCGAGGCGCAGAGATAGCCGCCGTACGAGCCGAGCGCCTTCGAAAGGGTGCCCATCTCCAGGGGCGCCCGCGGTCCGTCCTCGACCACGCCGATGCCGTGGGCGTCGTCCACCAGCGTCCAGGCGTCGAAGGATTCGGCGATGCCCAGGATGTCGCCGAGGGGCGCACGGTCGCCGTCCATGCTGAACACGCGCTCGGTCAGCACGAGGGCGCGCCCGTGGTGCGGCCGGTGCTCGGCGAGCCGCGCCGCGAGGTCGCCGGGATCGTTGTGGCGGAAGGTCAGGACCCGCGCGCCCGAGAGCCGCGCGCCCGCCCACATGCAGGCGTGGGACAGCTCGTCGAGCAGGACGAGGTCGCCCCGCCCGGCGAGCGCCGGGGTGATGCCGAGATTGGCGAGGTAGCCGCTGCCGAAGACCAGCGCGGCCTCCGTGCCCTTGTGGCGGGCGAGGCCGGCCTCCAGCGCGCCGAGATAGGGGTGGTCGCCGGTCACGAGCCGCGACCCGCCCGCCCCCGCGCCGTGGCTCGCGACCGCGGCCTGGGCCGCCGCGATCACCCGCGGGTGATGCGAGAGGCCGAGATAGTCGTTGCACGAGAAGGAGACGAGCGCCCGTCCCCGCCGCGCCGCCGCGGCGCCGGCGCCGCGCTCCGTCGGCACCAGCTTGCGGCGCAGGCTGCCGGCCTCGAGGGCGTCGAGTTTCCCGGTGGCGAAGGCGTCGAGGCTGTCCATGGAAACGGGGATGGGCGGTGCCGCGAAGACAATGTCAAGCGGCGGGTGCCGGTCCTTGACCCCCGTCCGAGGCCACATCATGCCAGGCGCATGACCCTCGCAACGCCCGCAGGCCATCTCTGGCGGCCCTACACGCAGATGCGCCGTGCGGCGCCGCCCCTGGAGGCGGTCGCGACCCAGGGCACCCGCATCCGCCTCGCCGACGGGCGCGAGCTCGTGGACGGCATCGCCTCCTGGTGGACCGCGGTGCACGGCTACAATCACCCGCACATAGCGGGCGCGGTGGCCGACCAGCTCGCGCGCATGCCCCACGTGATGTTCGGCGGCCTCACCCACGCGCCGGCGGAGGCCCTGGCCCGGCGGCTCGCCGCCCTGCTGCCGGGCGATCTCGACCACGTCTTCCTCAGCGATTCGGGCTCGGTCGCCGTGGAGGTCGCGCTCAAGATGGCGGCGCAGATGTGGATCAACCGCGGCGTGAGCGGGCGGACGAAGGTCCTCGCGTTCCGCGGCGGCTACCACGGCGACACGATGGGAGCGATGTCGGTCTGCGACCCCGAGGAGGGCATGCATCGCCGCTTCGGCACCTACCTGCCGAGCCAGATCTTCTGCGACCTGCCGCGCAGCGCGGCCGAGACCGCGGCGCTCGACGCGGCCCTCGCGGCCCATCGCGACACCCTGGCGGCGGTGATCGTCGAGCCGCTGGTGCAGGGGGCCGGCGGGATGCGGACCCACCCGCCGGAGGTGCTGGCGACAGTCGCCGGGCTGGCGCGTCGCCATGGACTGCCGCTCATCGCCGACGAGATCTTCACCGGCTTCGGGCGCACCGGCAGCCTGTTCGCCTGCGAGCAGGCGGGGATCGTGCCCGACATCCTGTGCCTGTCGAAGGCGCTCACGGGCGGCACGATGGCGCTCGCCGCCACGATCGCCCGCACGAAGGTGTTCGCGGCGTTCTGGTCCGAGGATCCGGCGGCGGCGCTGATGCACGGCCCGACCTTCATGGCCAACCCCCTCGCCTGCGCGGCGGCCAATGCCAGCCTCGACCTGTTCGAGACCGAGCCGCGCCTGAGCCAGGCCCGCGCCATCGCGGAGCGCCTCGCCGCGGGGCTGGAGCCGCTGCGGCGTGTGCCCGGCGTGGCCGATGTCCGGGTCCTCGGGGCCATCGGCGCGGTCCAGTTCGCGCGGGCGCCCGATCTGGCCGTCCTGAAGGCGGAACTGCTCGCCCGCAGCGTCTGGGTGCGACCCTTCGGCGACATCGTATACCTCACCCCCGCGCTCACGATCGGTGCGGCCGATCTCGACCGGCTCATCGAGGCTGTCGCCGGGGTGGTGACCGAGCTGGCGCCGGCATCGACATGACGCCCGCGCGTTCCACTTTCCCGTGACGAGCCCCCGTGCCGGCCTGCAACCCGGGACCGTTTCTGCCGTTGGGCCTACGGCTGGAGATGCGTGCGGCGGCCCGCGCGGCCGGGTGCTGCCGAAGGGAGTACACAGTGGCGAGCGAGCAGACGGGTTCGAGCGGCGATCGGCCGGTAATCCTCCTCGTCGAGGACGAGGCGCTGACGATCATGGACCTCGGGGACGTGCTGGAGGAAGGCGGCTACGACACCGTCCAGTGCGCCTCGGCCGAGCGGGCGCTGAGCATCCTGCAGGCGCGCCCGGACATCTGCGGGCTGGTCACGGACGTGCAGCTCTCGGGAAAGACCGACGGTTTCGACCTCGCGAGCTCCGTGGCCGAGGCGCGGCCGCAACTGCCGATCCTGATCGTGTCCGGGCGCGCGGCCCCGGACCCGGCCCGCATGCCCGAGCATGCCGAGTTCATCGCCCGTCCCTGCACCGGCGAGGACATCCTGGACCGTCTCCAGCGTCTCATGCACTGCTGAGCGGGACTCCGCGCCAGCCCCGTCATCGCACCGTCACCGGTCGGCGCCACAGGGACCTGGGCGGCCGCTTGATGGGGGTGGACGGTGCAGATTCAGGATCGTCCGGCGGCCGCCGGCTCTAATTCGGGCGCTCCGGTGGGCGACAAGCAGAAGCGCGATCATCAGGACGAGGCCGCGGTGCTCGGCCTCCCGTCCAAGAAGCTGAGGCCACCCGGCGTGCGCAGCGTCGGCTGGGCGCTGGTGCAGGCGGCGCGCCTGCACCGGGCACGGACCGGCGACCGTCTGGCCAAGCTCGGCCTGTTCGCCGGCCAGGAGCAGGTGGTGCAGGCGCTCGCCGCGGCCGGCACGATGACGATGGGCGATCTCGCCGCCCTGCTGCGCGTCCGGCCGCCCACCGCCTCCAAGACCGTCACGCGGCTCGCGGCCCTCGGCATCGTCGAGCGCCGGGCCGAATCGGGCGACGGCCGCGTGGTGCGGGTCCAGCTCACGGAGACCGGCAGGGCCAAGGCCGAGGCCATCGAGCGGATCCAAGAGGAGGTCGAGGCCGAGTTGCTCGACCACCTCGACAAGACCGACCGCCGCCGCCTCCGGAAGCTCCTGCGCAAGGCGGCTCGCGGCCTCGCGGAGGCGGCCGGCGCATCCGGTCAGACGACCGAGGCGGATGCCGAGATCGAGGCCGAGGACGAGGCGGAGGCGCTGGCCACCTGACCGTCGCCCTCAGGCCGCACGGCGCCAGGCCGGGAACGGATCCGGCAGGCCGCGATAGGGCGCGGGATCGAACGGCGCCCGGTCCGCGCCCGTCTCGATCAGGCAGGCGTCCAGCGCTGCCGTGAGCGCCGCGGCGTCCATGCCGGTGCCGATGAAGACCAGCTCCTGGCGCCGGTCGCCCCAGACCTCGCTCCAGACGTCCCGGAGCCGCGCCTGGAACTCGGGCGCCTCCGGCCAGCGCCGCCGCGGCACGGCCGACCACCAGAACCCCATCGCCGAGACCCGGGCCACGGCGCCCGCCAGGGAGAACTCGCCGACCCAGTCCGGCCGGGTCGCGAGCCAGAAATGGCCCTTCGCGCGGATCAGGCCCGGCCACGTGGCGTTGACGAAGGCGTTGAAGCGCTCCGGGTCGAAGGGCCGCCGGGCCCGGTAGACGAAGGAGGCGATGCCGTACGCCTCGGTCTCCGGCACGTGCGCGTGGGCGCCGTAGAGTTCCTTGAACCAGAGCGGGTGCTGTTGCGCCTTCTCCTCGTCGAAGAGGCCGGTGTCGAGGATCTCGGCGAGCGGCGCGCGCCCGTGATCGGTCTCGAGGATGCGGGCATCGGCGTTCAGGCCGCGCACGACGGAGCGCACCAGCGCGAGGTGCTCGGCCGGCACGTCGCGCGCCTTGTTGATCACCACCACGTCGGCGAACTCGATCTGCTCCACGAGCAGGTCCACGAGCGTGCGCGTGTCCTCGGCGCCCGCCGTCTCGCCGCGCTCGCGCAGGAAGGCGGCCGAGCCGTAATCCTTGAGCAGGTTCACCGCGTCGACCACGGTCACCATCGTGTCGAGGCGGGCGAGATCCGAGAGCGACCGGCCGGCCTCGTCGCGGAACGAGAAGGTCGAGGCGACCGGCAGCGGCTCGGCGATGCCGGTCCCCTCGATCAGCAGGTAGTCGAACCGCCCCGTCTCCGACAGCCGCCGGACCTCGGCGAGCAGGTCGTCGCGCAGGGTGCAGCAGATGCAGCCGTTGGTCATCTCGACCAGGGTCTCGTCGGTCCGGGAGAGGTCGGCGCCCCCGGCGCGGACCAGATCGGCGTCGATGTTCACCTCGCTCATGTCGTTCACGATGACCGCGACGCGGCGGCCGTCACGATTGTTGAGCACGTGATTGAGCAGGGTCGTCTTCCCAGCCCCGAGGAAGCCGGACAGGACGGTGACGGGAAGGCGGGTGTCGCGCTGAATCATGACGCGATCAAAATGTTATAACGTTTCAAAGTCAACCCGCCTCGACGGAGCGAGCCGAAGCGCCGCCCAGACGCCTGTTGCAACGATGTAACGTTTCTCGCCCGTGTCCGACGGGCGCGGGATTAAGGCTTGCACCGATCCGATGGGCCGCAACAATGAAACGATATAACACTGTGTGAGTCTCGATGCTTCCCTCGCGCCGCTTCGGCTTCCTCGCCAGCACGGTCCTGTCCTCGACCGTCTGCGCCGGCCTCCTCACACCGTCCGCCGCGCGGGCGCAGCAGGCCGTCGCCCTCGACGAGATCAGCGTCACCAGCCCGAGCCCGATCCAGCCGTCGCGCGGCGCGGTCGCGGCGGATGCGGCGGTGCCGATCGGCGTCCTGCCGGTGGCGACCAACACGTTCTCACCGGTGACGGTGGTGACCCAGGACCAGATCGCGCGCGACCAGCCCCGGACCCTGGGCGACGCCCTGTTCGACCGTCCGGGCATCTCGGGCACGACCTACGCGCCGGGTGCGGCCTCGCGACCGATCATCCGCGGCCTCGACAATGCCCGGGTGCGGATCCAGGAGAACGGCATCGTCAACGGCGGCGTGTCCGACCTCGGCGAGGACCACGCCGTGCCGGTGAACCCGCTGGTCTCCGACCGGATCGAGGTGATCCGCGGTCCCGCGACCCTGCGCTACGGCTCGGGGGCCATCGGCGGCGTCGTCTCGGCCGACAACAACCGGGTCCCGACCTTCATCCCGGCGAACGGGGTGCAGGGGCAGGTCACCAGCGGCTTCTCCAGCGTGGATAACGGCCGGCTCGGGGCCGCCACGGTGGACGCCGGCGGCGACGGCATCGCGGTCCACGCCGACGGCTTCAAGACCGCCAACGACAGCTACGCGATCCCCGGCGGGATCCAGCGCAACTCGTACAACGAGTCGCAGGGCGGCGCGGTCGGCATCTCGGCGATCGGCGACCGCGGCTTCGTGGGCATCTCCTTCAGCCACTACGACGCGGTCTACGCGATCCCCGGCGGCGTGGCCGAGCAGGACCGGACCCGCCTGACCCCGAACCAGGACCGGGTCCTGTCGCGGGGTGAGTACCGTCCGCTCGACGGGCCCTTCGAGGTGATCCGCTACTGGGCGGGCTACTCGGTCTACCGCCACAACGAGGTCGGGATCGGCGACGACGGGATCGAGGGCGTCCAGGCGATCTTCAAGAACCGCGAGGCCGAGGGCCGCCTGGAACTCCAGCACGTCCCGGTCATCACCGAGTTCGGCAGGCTCACCGGCGCTCTGGGCTTCCAGTCGGACCGGCGCGTGATCAACACGCAGCTCGAATCGTTCCTGCCGAAGACGGAGTCGCGCGCGAACGCGGTCTACCTCTTCGAGGAACTGGAACTGCGCCCGGGCACGCGGCTGCAGGCGGCCGGGCGCTACGAGGTCGACCGGCTGTCGAGCACGGCGGCGCAGTTCCCCGCCGACTACGTGCCGGTCGACGGCCAGGAGCCGTTCCAGTACGCCCGGACCCGGCGCTTCGCCCCGAAGAGCGCCAGCATCGGCGCCCTGCAGGACCTGCCCTACGGCTTCGTGGCGAGCCTCACCGGCTCCTACGTCGAGCGCGGGCCCACGGGATACGAGCTGTTCTCGCAGGGCCCGCACGACGCCACCGCGACCTTCGAGATCGGCAACCCGAACCTCAAGAAGGAGCGCGCCCGGACCGTCGAGGCCAGCATCCGGCGGGCCGAGGGGCCCTTCCGCCTGGACGCCACCGGCTACTTCACCCGCTACACCGGCTTCATCTACCGGAACTACACGGGTCTGACCTGCGACGACGACTTCGCCTCCTGCGGCGTCGGCACCGACAACCGGCAGATCGTCTACCAGCAGCAGAACGCGACCTTCTACGGCGCCGAGATCATCGGCCAGTACGACCTCGTGCCGGTGGGCAACGGCTTCGCCGGCGTCGAGGCGCAGTTCGACTTCGTCCGCGCCCAGTTCGACAACGGCGCGAACGTGCCGCGCATCCCGCCCTACCGGCTCGGCGGCGGCGTCTACCTGCGGGCCGACGGGTGGTTCGCGCGGGTGAACCTGCTCCATGCCTTCAGCCACGACGCCACGGCCGTGTACGAGACGCCGACCCCCGGCTACGACGACCTGCGCGCCGAACTGAGCTACACCAAGGCCGTCGATCCCGCGGTCTACGGGGCGAGCGCGATCACCCTCGGCCTCCAGGGCCGCAACCTCCTGAACGACGATATCCGCAACTCGACCTCGTTCAAGAAGGACGAGATCCTGCTGCCGGGGCGGAACGTGCGGCTGTTCCTGACGGCGCGGTTCTAGGGTCGGACATCAGGCCGCGTGATCGTGATGATGCTCGAGAGGGATGGATCATCGCCGGCCCGCTTCCGGACTGCGCTGTCTGGCCGGGCGCCGCTGCTCCGCCTCTGATCCCCCGTCTGCCTGTTGTGAGAGTAGATTATATACAATAGATGCGTGGGTTCCCGATCTTCGCCACCGGGTGGCGACAGGGATGCCCAGGCGGCGGATGCAACCGTTTTTCTCGACAGACGGGATTCATCCCAGAAACGCGGTCCGCCAATGGCGGGAGCTGGTCTGCGAGCGGCTCGTGCCTGCCGAGATCGAGACGCCGGACGGTCTCCCGTTCCAGGGACGGCTGGACGTGACGTGTATCGGCGCGATGCCGATCTCGCATTTCTGGCACACAACCGTGCGGACCAGAATCACGGACGCCGAAGCGCGACGCCGCGGGAACCCCGATCGGGTTTTCGTGCTCCTGAAGCTGTCCGGACGGGACACAATCCAGCAGCTTGACCGAGAGGCGAAGACCAAGCCGGGCGACCTCATCTTGCTCGACTCGAGTTCTTCCGTGATGGAGGCGGAGACCGGCGACTCCTTGGTCATCGATCTGCCGCGCCAGCGTTTCGAGACCGTTCTGGGCCCGTCCCGGCTCTACACCGCGCTCACGGCCGCAGCGGACCTCGCCTCGACGACCCTGACGGGCTCGTACCTTCAGGAACTCGTCCGGGTCAGCGATCGCCTCACCCCTGACGCGGCCGAGCGCATGGCATCGATCGGCGTCGACCTGATCGTGGCGAGCCTCGCCGAACGGATGGCGCAGGAGGTACCCCGTTCCGTCCACGGCAACGTCACGGTCCAGCGCGCCAAGGCCTATGTCGAGGCGAACCTGAGCGACCCGAACCTGGATCCGCCGCAACTCGCCGCCGCGATGGGCGTGTCGTTGCGGCGGCTGCAGGAGCTGTTTCATGAGCGCGGCCGGCACATCTCCGACTACATCTGGGGACGCCGACTGGAGGTGGCAGCCAAACGCCTGACCGACCCGGCCTGCGCCACCCTGTCGATCGGCCTGTTGGCTTATGGCTGCGGCTTCAGCAGCCAGGCGCATTTCGCGCGCCGCTTCAAGGATCGCTACGACGTGAGCCCCCGTGAATACCGGCAGGCGCACAGGCCGGACGTGGAGGTATTTGCGTCCGCCTCCGGGCTGTCGTCCTGATGCGCAGCACGACCGGATCGGATCGGAAGCCACCGCCGGGCCGATCTCGACGGCTCGACAGCATACGTGGAACCGATCTCAGGCGGACAGCGTCCGACGCAGCCTGCGCCAGCCCGCCACGATCCCGGTGATCGCGATGCCCGCCGCCAGGAGATTCAGGACCCACTGGGCCGTATCGTGCAGGGGGCGGTTGCCGGTGAGCCCCGGCAGGTCGAGCCGGTGCGCGGCGTCGAACAGCCAGCGGTTGATCCGGCTCGAGCGGTCCAGGCGCTGGAGGATCGCGCCGTCCCGGGGATCGACGTGGAGCCACGTGGCGGCCGCGTCGCCGAAGCGCAGGCGCAGCACCGGAAGCGGCCGTGGGTCGGCCCCGTGGGGATACCAGTAGGCGTCGTAGGCGTATAGCGGGCGGATCGACCGGAGGGGACCGTCCGCGAAACCGTCTGCCGCGGCCGTCGCGATGCTGCGCGCGTCGAGGGCGGTCGCGCCGTCCGCCGCGACCGTCCGGAGGCCGTCCGCCGTCTCGGCGACGATCCACCAGCGTCCGCCGATGGCGGCGAAGCGCAGGGTGCGCGTACCCGGCACGGCGCCATCGCGGAGCCGGTGCGGATCGAGGCCGAGCGCCGGCGGGGTTCCGGCATAGGCGGCGCGCAACGCTACCGGCGGGCTGGTCGCGCTGAACCAGCGGTTCGGGTTCATGGAGATCCAGCCGCTGGCGATGAACGTGCTCAAGCCGAGGCCCCCCGCGAGGCCGAGCAGGTGGTGCCAGCGCGCGAGGCCGCGATAGGGCGTGACGGCCCCGCCCGCGTAGCGCCGCCGAAGGCGCAGGCGCCAGATTCCGATCGCGCCTCCGCTCAGCGCCCCGAGGGCGGCGAAACCGGACAGCCACAACAGGATCGTCCGCCACAGCTCCGGCCGGGCCCGCAGCGGCGTGAGGTAGATCCAGTGCGCCACCGAACCCACCCAGTTCCAGCCCCGCTCGAAGCGTGTCGTGTCGAGGGCGATCTCGCCGGTCACCGCAGACACGTAGAGCTCGGTCCCCGCGGCGTCGCCGAGGGCCACCTTCAGGAAGGGCCGGAGCGGGTCGTAGCGGGCCGTGACGGTCCACTGGTCGCGCGCGACCTGCTCGGCCTGCGCAGCCGGAGCACCACCGGCCGCGACACGCAGCGCGTCTGCGGGTGTCAGCGGACCGAGCCGCGCGCCGGTCCGTGCCGAGACCGTCACCCGGGTGCCGTCGTGGCCGGCGATCCGGTAGACCGGCTCGTCGCCCCGCATCTCCAGGCCGAAGGCGGCCGGCACTCCGGCGAGCCCGCCGGCCCGCAGCGCCGCGTCCGGCGCGACCGCGACCTGATCCCAGGCGATCGGGGCGAGCCGCGACAGCCGCTCGGCCTCGGTGAGCGCCGGGAACGGCACGTAGAGCATCACCAGCCCGGAGCCGATCCACAGCGCGAAGAACAGCCCCGCGGCGATCCCGGCCCAGCGGTGGAACAGGAGCAGCCAGCGCCGTCCCGCCTTGCCGAGCCGGCGCGGCAGGCTCACCACGTCACCGTGTAGGCGACCTCGACCGAGCGCGGGCGCCCGAGCAGCCAGTTGGTCCCGACCCCGTTCACGGCGTTGCCCGAGATCGCGTAGACCTTGTCGAACAGGTTGTAGACCCGCACGGACAGGCGTGAATCCGCCGTCACCTGATGGTCCAGGACCGCGTTGACGAGGTTGTAGGCGGGGCGCCGCGCGGTGTTGCCGAAGTCGCTGTAGACCTGCCCGACGTTCTGCAGTCCGACCCGCGCGGTCCAGTCGCGGGTGACGTCCCAGGTCAGCCAGAGGTTGGCCACGCGCTCGGGCACGTCGATCGGCTGGTTGCCGGCATACGAGACGGTGGCGCCGTTCACCGTCTGGTCGAACCGGTCGTACTGCGCGTGGAGGAGCGCGAGGTTGCCGTCGAGCCGCCAGCCCGGCGCGAAGCGCCAGCCGAGCGCCAGCTCGAAGCCCTGCGAGGACTGGCTCCCCACCTGCGTGGACAGCGTCGGCTGGCCGGGGATCGCCGAGATCAGGTTGTCCTTGACGATCCGGTAGCCCGCGACGGTCCATTCGAGGGCGCCGTCGAAGGCCAGCCCCTTGGCGCCGATCTCGACCTGATCGCCGGTCGCGAGCCTGAAGCCCGCCAGCGACTGCGACAGCGTGATCAGGCTGTTCACCGGGTCGGTGGCGAAGCTGTACTGGGCGTAGAGCGCGCTGTCCGGCGTCGGGTTGTAGACGAGGCCGAACCGGTAGCCGAGCGCCCGGTAGGTCTTCTCGAACCGCGATCCCGTCTGCAGGTCCTCGCGGTTCAGCGTCGGCACGTCGAGGCGCACGCCCGTGAGGAACGAGAGCTTGTCCGACAGGATCACCCGGTCCTCGGCGAAGACCGAGGCCTGGCTCGTCTGCGTCGCGTAGGCCGGGCGCGCCCGGCCGTTCTGCGGGAACAGGCCCGGATCGTAGCCGGTGAGCGGTACGCTGGTTGTCGGAGCGTCGAAATAGAAGTTGTTGGTGTGGCGGAAGTCGATGTGATTCACGTCGAAGCCGGCCACGAACTGGTTCGGCAGCCCGAACAGGCTGCCCCGGACCGTCGCGTCGAGGCGGTCTCCGACCTGCTCCTGGCTGTGGTAGATCTCCAGGTAGTCGCCCCGGTCCACGAGCCCGGTGCCGCGGTTGTAGCTGTACTGCTCGACGTCGAGCCAGTGGCGCCGGCTGGTGAGCCGGTAGGCGGTGTTGCGGATCGTGATGTCGGCCGAGGGGGACCACTCGGTCTTGAGCTGGGTCCAGTTGTCGGCCCAGGTGATCTTCGCGTCGCGGACGTTGTAGTTGTTGAACCGGATGAGATCCGGGATCCGTCCCTCGACCAGCGGGGTGCCCCAGTAGCGGGCGGGCTCCTGGTAGCCGAGATCGTGGCTCAGGGTGAAGGCGAGGTCGGCGCTCGGCCGGAACAGCAGGGCGGCGGAGACCGCGAGGTTGCGGAAATCGCCCTCCGGCCGCATCCAGCCGTCGGCGCGATTGCCGCTGACGTTGAGGCGGTACGCGAAGGTGTCGCCGTACTCCGCTTGGCCCAGCGGGCCGCCGGAATCGAGGGCGAGCCGCGCGACCCCGTCGGTGCCGATCACCGCGCGGGCGGCGTTGATCGGCACGAAGACCGGCTTCTTGGGCACCACGTTGATGACGCCGCCGATGGCGCCGTCGCCGTAGAGCACCGAGGACGGCCCGCGCAGCACCTCGATCCGCTCGACGTTCCACGTGTCGAACGGGAAGGTCACGGTGTTGGCGCCGACGTAGAAGCGCGTGCCGTCGTAGAGCTGCTGGATCGAGTTCGGGCCGGCGAAGCCGCGGGATGTGAACGCGCCGTTGCCGTTGCCGGGCGCTGCGATGGTGGTGATGCCGGTCGCGTCCTGGGTCACGGCCTCGGCGATCGTGTCCTGGCCGCGCAGCCGCGCGGTCTCGCCCGACACGATGTCGAGGCTGGCCGGCGTCTCCAGCGGTGTCAGGCCGAGGCGGCTCGCGGTCCGGTCGGGCGTGCGCAGGTTGAGCCCGTTCGGCGGGAGGCGGCCCGGGTCGCCGCCCGCGCCCGCGACCGACAGCTCATCCAGCGTGACCGCCTCCTGTGCGGCGGCCGGACTGGCGAGGAGCGCGAGGAGAACGCCGCAGAGGGGGGCCCGCCCGCCGAGGCAGGAGCGATGGGTCGATGGAGACATGGGGAAAGCGGTCCGTGCACGGCGCGCGCCGGCCCCCGCGTCCTACAAGCATTGTAATAACATTACAATGCACTCGCTGTCCGGTAGCCTCTGCCCGTGCGGGCGCGCGACGGCGTCCTGCGACAGGGCTCGAGGGGTTCGGGACGGCGGAGACGGGCATGGGGAACGGCGTCGCGGGCGCGCTTGCTGTGGCACGTCACCGCGAACGAGGCCTCGGCGGCCGCCTCCCCTCGGGACTGGCGGCGCCTCGACACCCGCCAGGACACCCCGCCCGGCGCGTTTCGCGTGTGACCACGGCTGACGGCAGGTCTCCTGGCTCGCGGGTCGCCGCCCTCGCACCGTCTTCCCGGGGTGACCCAGTGACGTGGTGGTGAAGGGCTCGCCGCTTACAGTTGCGGGGGCAGCCGCGGCTTCGGGGCGAACCCCTCACCGCGTTCCCTTTTGATCCCCGAGGGGAACCGTCGAACACAGCTTGGCCGTAGCGGGGGCGGGCGTCAACCGTGTGTCCGGTTGTTGCCGTGGATCGGCGCACTGTGCGCCGGTCCGTTGCGACCGCGCCGACGACGGGCTAGCCCCTGCGGGATGACGGTCTGGCGGCCCCCTGCGGAGATTCGCGTGAAGGCGCTGGGTCTGCCCCGGCGCGGCAACAGCCTGCTCGTGGCCGAGGTCCGCGCGGATGACGGGCGGCTGAAGGGCGTCCGGCCGCTCGGCGGCAGCGTCGCGTTCGGCGAGCGGGTCGAGGACGCCCTGATCCGGGAGTTCCAGGAGGAGCTCGGCGTCACCGTCTCGGTGCTCGGCGGCCCCCGCGTCATGGAGAACATCTTCACGCACGAGGGGCAGGTCGGGCACGAGGTGCTGTTCCTGTTCCCCGTCGCCCTGCCGCCGGGGCGGTTCGACGGGCAGGAGCGCTTCGTCTTCCACGAGGATTCCGGCACCGCCTGCGTGGCGCTGTGGTGCGATCTGGACGGGCTCGACGTGCCGGGCGGTCCCGACCTCTTCCCCGCCGGCCTGAAGGACCGCCTCCGCGACGCGTGGCGCGCGGAGCCCTGACGGACCGGGCCGGCCCACCGCCTTTGCCGCTCGGCGCGGGCGATGCTACAGCCGGGCAATCCCATCGGTCCGGACGTCCGCGACGCCGCGGCCCATGCGCCCGGACGCTCCGTCCGACGCGGAGACGGGTGCCGGCGGAAGCATGACGATACGACCTCCCAGAAGCGGCGGGCCGACGGGGCGCAAGCCTCAGGCCGGCAAGTCCAGCGCCAGCAAGTTCAGGGGCGGCAAGGCCCAGGCCGACGGCCGCGCCCGCACGGGCCCGCGCACCAGCGCCCGCGACGCCGCCGAGCGCGCGGCCCGCAACCGCGGCGAGGATGCCGGCACCCGCGATCCCTGGGGCGCGCAGGCCGCTGCGGCCCCGGCCCCGGCGCCGGCCACGGGGGAGAGGACTTTTCCGCGATCATCCGTATGCTCCGCGGGCAGGGAGGCGAGTCGTGAGCGACACGTACGGGACGATCCTGACGGGGGC
>NZ_JBKFAK010000179.1:0-312 GCF_053345595.1 Methylobacterium sp. D54C | reverse complement strand
GGCGTCGAGCACGCCGATCCGGCGCAGGCCGAGCCGCTTCAGGCCCGCGACCGTGCCGGGATCGAGGCGCAGGGCGTCCACCGGGAGGGCCCGCAGGGCCAGCGAGGCCCCGCCCGGCGGCACCACGACCGGATCAGGCCCGCCCTGCCGCGCCAGCGCGAAGGCGGCGCCGGGCGTGTCGGCCAGCGCGATCCCCGCCGGTACGCGGCCCCGCGCGAGCCGGGCGGCCAGGTCCGCGACGAGATTCGCCTCGCCGCCGCGCAGGTGGCTCGCGCCGGCGACGTCGATGTAGAGCCCGTCCGCCGCCTCGCC
>NZ_JBKFAK010000178.1:0-313 GCF_053345595.1 Methylobacterium sp. D54C | reverse complement strand
CGAGCCCACGGCGGTGGATCCCGCCCGAGCGGAGCCGCCACGCCGGCGCATCAGACGATCCTCATCGCGCCGCCGCGCGGTGGGGATCGAGGTGGAGGCAGGCGGCATCACGGTGGGGATCGGCGACGGCGCCTCGCCCACTATCATCGCGGCGGTGATCGGTGCGCTGAAGGGCGGCGCGTGATCGGGCCGGCGGGCGCGGTCCGCGTCATGGTAGCGCCCCGGCCGGTGGACTTCCGCAAGGGCGCGGACGGCTTGGCGGCGCTGGTGCGCGAGAGCCTGGGCGCCGGCCCGGTCAGCGGGGGGGGCTACG
>NZ_JBKFAK010000177.1:0-313 GCF_053345595.1 Methylobacterium sp. D54C | reverse complement strand
GGCGCGTTCTTCGGCATCGGCGCCGTTGTGGCGCGGGATCTCGGGCCGCGGGAGAAGCGCACGCAGGCGGTCTCGCTGATGTTCGCGGGCCTCACCCTCGCCAACGTGCTCGGCGTGCCGCTGGGCACCGCGCTCGGGCAGGAGGCGGGCTGGCGCTCGTCCTTCTGGGCGGTGGTCGTGATCGGGCTCGCGGCCGGGCTCGCGATCCAGCCCTGCGTGCCGGACGGGCTTCCCGGGACCCGCGGCCGGCTCGTCAGCGAGTTTCGCGCGCTCGGGCGCTGGCCGGTGCTGCGGCCGATGCTGATCTCGACGC
>NZ_JBKFAK010000176.1:0-313 GCF_053345595.1 Methylobacterium sp. D54C | reverse complement strand
TGGGACGGAAGACGGCACTGATCGGCGCGGCCTTGGTCTCGGCTGCCGGCCTCGCGGGCTGCGAGACCGTCGGCAGCGCGGCCGGCCCGCGGCAATACGCGGTCCTGGGGAAGGACACGACCGGCGCCACGAACGTCAACATCGCCTCCCTGACCGAGGTCGTGCAGCGCAACCCGAACGACGCGGCGGCCTACAACACCCGCGGCGCCGCCTACGCCCGCGCCGGCCAGTTCTACGACGCCATCGGCGACTTCACCAAGGCGATCCAGCTCGATCCGAACTCCGCCTCCGCCTACAACAACCGCGCCCTGGC
>NZ_JBKFAK010000175.1:0-313 GCF_053345595.1 Methylobacterium sp. D54C | reverse complement strand
GGCCGCTTCGACCTCGTGGTCTCGAACCCGCCCTACATCGCCCGCGCCGTGATCGCGACCCTGGCGCGCGAGGTTCGCGGCCACGACCCGGAGGCCGCCCTCGACGGCGGCACCGGCGGACTCGACGCCTACCGGCGGATCCTGGACGGCGCGGGCGCGCGTCTCGCCCCGGGCGGCCTGCTCGTGCTCGAGATCGGCTACGATCAGGCGGCGGCCGCCACGGAGCTCGCGCGCGCCGCCGGCTATCGCGAGCGCGGGCTGACCCGCGATCTTGCCGGTCATGACCGAGTCCTGTGTTTCGACCGGCCGGAGG
>NZ_JBKFAK010000174.1:0-315 GCF_053345595.1 Methylobacterium sp. D54C | reverse complement strand
CGTCAAAGGTGTCGGCGCCCCGCGCCGGCGCTTGTCAGCGCGGGGCGCGATGGCCAGGGTCAGGTGCGGGGGTCTTCCCGCGTCCCGAGTCTCGCATGCGCCGCCTGTACCTCATCGCCGCCCTGCTGCTCGCCGCCGCGGCCTCGGCCTGCGCGCCGAACCCGATCATCGCCCGGGACCCGATCCCTGCGCCAGGGCCGGCGGACGTGTACGCGTGCGACTCGAAGCCGTTGCCGGTCAACGCCTTCACGACCGATTGCCGCCCCGACCCGGCGAGCCCGCAGGTCGTGCTGCGCGCGCGGGGCTGAACCCGCC
>NZ_JBKFAK010000173.1:0-316 GCF_053345595.1 Methylobacterium sp. D54C | reverse complement strand
CAGCCGGGCGAGCCGCATCCCGATGGCGTCCGCCACCGCGCCGCCCACGCCGGTATCGATCTCGTCGAAGATGGGCGTCGGGGCCGAGCCCTTGTCGGCCAGCACGACCTTCAGCGCCAGCATGAAGCGCGACAGCTCGCCGCCCGAGGCGGCCTTCATCATCGGGCCGGGCTTGGTCCCGGGATTGGTCTGGGCCCAGAACCCGACCCGGGCGGTGCCGGCCGGGTCGCGGGAATCCGGGTCCGTGGCGATCTCGGTGATGAAGCGGGCGCGCTCCAGCTTGAGCGGCGGCAGCTCGGCCTTCACGGCCGCGTCG
>NZ_JBKFAK010000172.1:0-316 GCF_053345595.1 Methylobacterium sp. D54C | reverse complement strand
GTGAGGCTGCGGCGCTTGCGCCCCTGTCGGCCGCGGCCGATCTGTGGGTTGTGCAGGCAGGAGATCCGAGGAGACGGCCATGTTGATCAAGCGCAGGCGCGGTTGGGGCGTTCCGGGGCATGTGGCGTCGCCGGAGGCCGTCTTCCTCAATCGGCGGGCCCTGATCGGCGGCGCGGCCGGGCTCGCGGCCGGCTCGCTCCTGGGCGGACGCGCGGCCCTTGCGGCGGCGGGCGGCCAGCCGCTCTACCCGGCGCCGCAGAACCCCGCCTACACGCTCGACCGCCCCCTGCCCCCCGAGCGGCTCAGCGCCGGCTAC
>NZ_JBKFAK010000171.1:0-317 GCF_053345595.1 Methylobacterium sp. D54C | reverse complement strand
GCGGCGGCGGCGAAGTCGGTGTTCGGCACGCCGAGCTTGAGGCCGAGCATCAGCCCCTCGCCGCGAATCTCCTGGATGACGTGCGGGTGGCGGTCGCGCAGGGCCGCGAGCTTCTGCTTGGGCAGCAGGCCGGAGCGGGCGACGCGCGCGAGGAAGCCCTCCTCCAGCACGACGTCCAGCACGGCGTTGCCCACCGCCATGGCGAGCGGGTTGCCGCCGAAGGTGGTGCCGTGCGTGCCGGCCGTCATGCCGCGCGCGGCCTCGCGGGCCGCGAGGCAGGCGCCCAGCGGGAAGCCGCCGCCGATGCCCTTGGCCAC
>NZ_JBKFAK010000170.1:0-318 GCF_053345595.1 Methylobacterium sp. D54C | reverse complement strand
GGCCGGAGCAGCAGGCCGAACACACCCGCCCCGATGGTCGCGCCGAAGATGCCCGGCAGGCCGATCGTCGGATCCTGCGCCATCGCCACCATCGGGCCGGCCGCCGCGAAGCTGACGCCCATGATGACCGGCAGGCGGATGCCGAACATCCCCAGGCCGAGGGACTGGATCAGAATCGCGATGCCCGTCACCAGCAGGTCGCAGTTGATCAGGTAGGCGACCGCCTCGGTCGGCAGGTTCATCGCCGCGCCGAGGATGAGCGGCGGCGCCACCGCCCCCGCGCTCATCACGAGCACGTGCTGCATGCCGTAGGCGAGG
>NZ_JBKFAK010000017.1:0-120988 GCF_053345595.1 Methylobacterium sp. D54C | reverse complement strand
GCAGCATAGCTATGTACGGACGGGATAACCGCTGAAGGCATCTAAGCGGGAAACCCCCCTTAAAACGAGACCTCCCTTGAGGGCCGTGGAAGACGACCACGTCGATAGGCCGGGGGTGCAAGCGCGGTGACGCGTTGAGCCGACCGGTACTAATCGCCCGATTGGCTTGATCGCTCTCGTGATCCGTGTCCGGACTGGTTCGGCAGCCGCAGAGGCTGACGAAGCCAGAGACACACGAAACAAGAAGACCCGCAGCGACACCGCTGCCTGCTTGCCGAACGAAACACTCGCCGTCGCAGCACCCTGCGCCGCCGAGTGCCAAAAAAGTTGCGATGCGCCGGTCTGGTGGCCTGAGCGGCGTGCCCAGAACCCGATCCCATCTCGAACTCGGCCGTTAAACACGCCAGCGCCCATGGTACTGTGTCTCAAGACACGGGAGAGTCGGTCGCCGCCAGACCTGCCCATCGCAATACACACACACGTTCCCTCACCACGAACACCGATCCGGCCTCCGGACACGGCGCACGCTCGCCAGAGCCGGCGCCGGATCTCATCGGTCGCTCCGCCCCCGTGCAAGTTCTCTGAGCCACGTCACCTTCGGTGATGGGCGTTCGATCGGCCGCACGGCCATCCCAATCAGCCGAGAGATCGTGCGCAACCGCGAAGGCGGTTCCCCGCGTCGCGCGAGGGCTGACTGATCCCGGACATCTGCCTGCTCCGAGCCTTTCCCGACCGGTCGTGCCGAACGCCTCGGCCAGTCGTCGTTCGCCCGGCACCGACGACCGCGCTGTGCCGAAGGCGCGGCCTTGAGGGCTGTACAGCAAACCTCTATTATGATGCTGCTGTACAATGCCTCCGGTCAGTGTGGAATCGAGCATCGCATGCCGTGCCATCCGGACACGCGCTCACGGTCGGTCCCCGGTGATAGGGCTGGATCGCCGTCCCTCAGGGCTGATGGCGGACCAGAGTGTCCGCCTGCCGCGTCCGGCCCCGACAAGATCCATCTGCGTCGTCCGCACTCAGGGGATCTCAATGCGGCGGCCGATCGGGATCCGGCGTTCGACGCGGACCGTTTCCGGGCAGCCCTCGTGGAGTTGCTGCCCGACCTGAAGCGATTCGCGGGGTCGATGGCGAAGACGGCCGATCAGGCTGAGGACTTGGTTCAAGAGACGCTGCTCAGGGCTTGGCTGTGTCAGGATCGCTTTCGTCCTCGTGGCCATCTTCGAGCCTGGACATTCACCATCATGCGGAGCAGCCTCTCGCCCTCCAAGCGTGAGACAGCGGATCCGACGGATGTCGGCAACGCTGCACCCGACAGGCGACGCATCGATCCTGACCGGTGAAACCGCGGAGCGTTCTCGCAGGACGAAAGGCTACGGCCACGTCCTCTGACGCGGCGGTGCTGGATGTGGCGACGCCGATCATCGACGCGCGCGCTCTACTGCGTGCGTCGAGATATGAACCGCTCTTCGTCAGTCCGAGTGCTTCGCGCTCCCCGGTCGAGTTCAGGGCGGTCGAGCGCCACCGTCGAGAACTCACGAGAATGCCTGCCGTTCGCGGATCCTCGGTTTCCCGTCAGGAGTGGAGGTCGAAGTGATGGGCGTTGGCGCCGTGATCTGAAACCCCGATCAGGCCGACGTCTCCGTGGACGCCACTGTCCGCCGGTGCGTGGCTCGGTCCGGCCGGTGGGCCGGGTTTGCTGTCGGACGCGAATTCGATGGTGCCGTTCGGGCCGATGCTGGCTGCCGGTCTCGGACCGTGACTGCCCCCGCTCGTCGGGGGACTCGGCTCGCCTGGCGGTTCTTGATCACGGCTCACGCCGGTCGAGCCTCCTGATCCCTGGCGCGAGAGCGATTGGTCTGACGCCACCGGGGTGCCGACGTTCGCGGCTGCAACGGCAGTGCCGTGACCTGTGTGGTGCGGGCCCGCGTCGAGGTTCGCGGGATTGGGATCCGCCTCGACCGCTCGATCCTGCGTGCCGCTCGGCGAGATGCCTGCGTTCGCACCGGTTGCCGGGTTGGAGCCGTCCGAGTTCCGCAGATACGGTTCGGTCTCTCGGGCGTGATCCGCAGCCTCGCCGCTGCGGCCGGGCCCGTCGGCGGTCTGAGTATGGCCTGGATCGTCCGCTCTCACCCCCGCCAGCGCGCTGGCTGACGGAGCGATGGAGTCCGCGTCGGAAGCCGCGCTGTGAACGGCGGGACCCTGTGCGTGCGGTCCATTGTCTTGGAGGTGCCCGGGCGGCTCGCCGCTTCGATCGTCCTGCCCGTGGCCTGGATCGGCAGCGCGCGCCTGCGTGCCGGCTGACGGCGGACCTGGGTCCGCGTCGGTGGCCGAGCCGTGACCGCGGCTATCCTGTGCGGGTGGTGCCGTATCGTGAAGATGTCCCGGCGCCTCGGCGCTCCGGCCAGGTGAAGCGCCGGCCCGCGCGTGACCGGGATCAGCAACATCCGCCTGCGTCTGCGCGCTCGCGGATGGTTGGACCGGATCCGTGTTGGCGGCCGAGCCGTGATGGCCGGCATCCCGGGCGTGCGGCGCCG
Source organism: Methylobacterium sp. D54C (assembly GCF_053345595.1). Classification (NCBI taxonomy): domain Bacteria; kingdom Pseudomonadati; phylum Pseudomonadota; class Alphaproteobacteria; order Hyphomicrobiales; family Methylobacteriaceae; genus Methylobacterium; species Methylobacterium sp. D54C. The sequence continues at coordinate 118,451 of NZ_JBKFAK010000017.1, read as the reverse complement.
TGTCTTGGACATGTTCCGGCGCCAGCGCGCTCCGAACCGGTCCCTCGCCAGCCTGCCTGTGATCCGGTTCGGCGGCTCTGGCCTCGATCTGCAGGTTGGCTGCCGGATCTGAGGGGGTGGGATCGGTGGCCGCCGTGCCGTGGCTACCGGCATCCTGTGCGTGCCCTGCCGGGCCCTGGAGAGGCCCCGGTGCCTCGGCGCTCCGGCCGGGGCCTTCGCCGGCCTGAGCGTGCGCAGCCACCGCGCCGCTCGCCTGCACGGTGGCTGAGGGCGGCGCTGATTGCGTGCCGGTGTCCGTGCCCTGACCGTCGTTGTCCTGAGCGTGCGGCGCCGAGCCCCGGAGGTGGCCCGGCGCAGCGGCACTCCGGCCGGGACCTTCGCCGGCCCGCGTCGGGCCTGGATCGGAAGTGCTTGTCTGAGCCTGTGCCAGACCCGGCGGTTCATCCGGACTCGCGCCGCCGGCCACGTCCAGTGGAACGGCCGCCGCGTCCTTGTGATGGCCTGGCGCATCGGCGCTCCGGCCAGGCCCGTCGCCATCTTGACCGCGGCCCTGATCGGTGACCTCCCCCCGGATCTGCGCGAGGCCCGCTGTTGGACGCGGGCTCGGATCGGATGCTGCACTGGGGTCGCCGGCCGCGCCGTGCAACTCCCGTTCGGATGCACCTGCGCCGATGCCTGAAGGATCCGCATGTGCGACCGCGTCGTGCCGCCCCCTTGCCTCCGGCGAGACGCCCGTTCGCGGATCGTTGTCCGGGCTACCGGAGCGCTCCTCGACCGGGATCTGCGCGTGTCTCAACTCGGGCTGTGCGGCGGCATTGAGCCCGTTGACCGGGGCTGGCGGAGCTTCCGATGCCGCGTGACCGGTCGTCGGGGTCACGCTCTGGGCCAGCGATGGCGCCTCACCGGTCGCGCTCGACGACGGGGCTCCCTGTTCCCGTACCGCGGCGTCCCCCGATGGCGCGGCGCCACCGTCCGATCTGGAATCCGGAGACGACGATGAACCCGCTGCGAGGGCTGCGCTGGCCTCGGCGCCGCGCGCGAGCGGCTGAAATCCGGATTCCGCGCCTGCCCGGGTCGGCCCATGGCCGAGGGCCGGGTCTCTGAGGCCGATGAGCCCGAAATCGGCGGCGTCAGATCGGGCGGAAACGACCGCAGCCGACTCGGCCGTTAGGAGACCGGCCGCGCCGCTCGCGGGACCTTCGTGGCGGCCGGTGCCGAGCGGACCCTCCGACTGGACGGGGCTCGCCGCTCCACCCGTCGTCGGCGACAGGCTGCCCTGGTCACCCGGGACGGCGCTGATGGCGCCCCGCGCGCCGAGGTATGATGTGGCCTCGATACCCTGTGAGGGGTGGTCGACGAGGGCATCCGCGGCGAAGACCATGGCCGAGAACACGATCAGCCCGACCTGCTTACGGTGGCCGTCGCGCTCATCGGCATCGCCCGTGTCGCGCGCTTCGGACGGCCCGTGCTGTTGCGCGTGGCCCGCGTGAGGGGGCTGCGCCGCGCTCTCGGTCGATCGCTCCCCGTCATCCGCGCGGGCGTCGTCGGGCGACAGGCTCAGGGCCGCAGCCGCGACGAGAGCCGCGAGCAGCGCCGCCGGGTGAACCGAGAGCTTCGTCCCGCGGGCATCCTGCGGGATCGGGAGAAGCTCGGGATAGCGTCGGGCGATCTCGTTGATGAGGGCGCGGAAGTCGCTGCCTCGCATCGGGCTGTCCAAGACATCGGACGCGATGACGTAGCTGCCGTCGATCCTGGCGAAATGCATGACGGCGTCGCCATCCGGCCGGCAGAAGACGAACCAGGGATCCGCCTCGTCGCTCAGGCCCTGCTCGCTGCCGATCTGCAGGCCGGCTCGGATCAGCGCGGCCTCGACGCGGTAGAATTCCGCGAGTTCCTGCTGCGACCAGCCGCCCTGGCACGTCGTTGCGGGTCGGAAGAACGAGATGACCGCGCCCATCGGGACCTCACGTCCGCACAGTGACTGAGAAGCGGACTCTATCGTTCATGGAAACTGCGTCCCAGAGCATCGAAGAACGGCGCCACCAGATAGTCGAGCGCCGTGCGCTCGCCGGCCGAGACGACGACCTCGGCGGGCAGGCCCGCCAGGAGGCGTGGTCGTACGTCGTCCGGGAGTTGATGGTCGTCGATCTCCACGGTGCCGGAGAAATAGGCCTGCTTGGTGCCGTCGTCGATCAGGCGGTCGCGGGAGACCATCGTCAACGTCCCGAAGATCGCCGACATGCGGCGCGTCTGAAAAGCCGGAAACTTCACCTCGGCCCGCATGCCGGCATGAACCGCCTCGAGATCGTTCGGCGCGAACTGCACGCTGATCACGAGCCTGTCGTTCGTCGGAACGATCTCCATCAACGGCTCGCCCGAGCGGACCACCTGGCCGATCGTGTAGACCTTCAATCCCTGGATGACGCCCTGGTGCGACGCCCGGACCTCGTGCCGACGGAGAACATCCCGGGCCACGATGAGCTTCTCGCGCAGTTCAGCGATCTTCTGGCGCGTGTCGAGGAGCTGCGCGGTCAGCGATTCCTGCAGCTTCTGCTTGAGCTGCGCGGTCTGCATCCCCGCCTCGTTGATGCCGTTCTGCGCCTTGGCGGTCTCTGCCACGGACCGTCCGATCACGCCTCGGAGGCGCGCGTGCTCGCGCTCCATCATCAGAACGCGCGAGAGCGGGATGAGGTTCTTCTCCTGGAGGCCGCGCAAGCCCTCCAGCTCCTGCTGGATCAGCGCGACCTGCTGCTCGCCCGAGGCCTTCTCGACCGCCAGCCCGGAAATCTCCGTCTTCAGCTGCGTGACCCGCGCCTCGATGAGGCCGAGCTGCGCCTGGAAGGACGCGCGGCGCTCCGACAGCTGGCTGGCCTGGTCGTCGATCAGGCCGGCGACGGCCGGCTCGGCGCGCCGCTCCGCGATCTCCGGCGGCAGGAGCAGATCCTGCGCCTGGCCCTGCTCCGCGCGGAGGCGCGCTTCGAGGATCAGGGCCCCGTCGAGCTGGCCGCGGAGCAGATCGTTGCTGGCTCGCGATTGCACGGGATCGATGCGTAGCAGGACGTCGCCCGCGCCAACCGCCTGGCCGTCCCGGACCAGCACCTCCTGGACGATGCCGCCTTCGAGATGCTGCACCACTTTGCGGCTGCCTTCCGCGACCACCACCCCGGGACTGATGACCGCCCGGTCGAGGCGCGCGACGGCGGCCCAGGTGCCGACCACCCCGAACGTCGCGACGATGAGCGCGTAGCCGGCGACGGCGTACGCGCGCCAGTTCGTCAGGTCGGCGGAGCCCGACCGGTCCCGATCGGACCTTCTTCGCACGGGGGACGGGCTCGGGATCGCGGCGCGCGTGACGGTCATCGCTTATCCCGCGCTCCGCTGTTCGTCGGAGCCGCGGCGGCTCTGGGATGCCGCGGGGCCGACGGGCGGCACCAGGGTCGGGACAGGCCGCTGGCCGGTGACGTGAGCGAGGACCTGCTCGGGCGTGCCGGAGAGCTGTACGCGGCCCTCGCTCATGAGCAGGATACGGTCGGCCTCCTCCAGCAGGCTCACCTTGTGGGTCACCAGCACCACCGTCGTCCCGGATCGCTTCAGGTCCGCGACGGCGCGCATCAGCGCCGCCTCGCCGGGCTGGTCGAGACTCGCATTGGGCTCGTCGAGCACGACCAGGCTCGGCTCGCCGTAGAGCGCGCGGGCCAGAGCGATGCGCTGCCGCTGACCGCCTGACAGCCCATGTCCCCCCCGACCGATGACCGTATTGTAGCCCTCCGGAAGCGACTGGATGAGCGCGTGACAGCCAGCCCGTTGGGCAACCTCGATGACGCGCGCGTCGTCCCGGTCGGCGAAGCGCGCGATGTTCTGCGCGACGGTCCCGTCGAACAGTTCGACGTCCTGAGGCAGATAACCGACATGCTGCCCGAGCAGGGCCCTGTCCCAGTGGTTCAGGTCGGCCCCGTCGATGCGCACCGTGCCTTCCAGCAAGGGCCAGACCCCGGTGAGCGCGCGAACGAGCGTCGATTTGCCGGCGGCACTCGGGCCGATGATCCCCACGACGCTGCCGGGCTCGAGCCGGACGCTCACTGCCTTGAGGATGGGGCGCGTCGCGCAGGGGGCCGCCACCGAGATGTCTTCGGCCTCGATCAGGCCGCGCGGCCGCGGCAGGACGAGGCGGCGCGTCTCCGAGCCGGCGACCGCCACGAGATCGGCCAATCGCCGATAGCTCGCCCGCGCCGCCGTGAAGCCCTTCCAGTTGCCGACGACGGCCTCGATCGGCGCGAGGGTGCGGCCGATGATGATGGACGCGGCGATCATCGACCCGGCCGAGATCTCGCGGTGAATCGCCAGATACGCTCCGACGCCCAGCACCAGGGTCTGTAGCAGCATGCGGACGAACTTCGTGGCCGCGACGATCAGGCCCGCGCGATCGCTGGCCCGCGCCTGGAGGAGCAGGACGTCGTCGTGGCGGCGCCCCCAGAGCCCGCGCATGGACGCGACCATGCCCATGGCCTGCAGCACCTCCCCATTCCGAAAGACCGTGGCGGCGCTCTGCCCCGCTTCGCGCGAGGCCTGACTGGCGGCGTCGAGCGTCCGACGGGTGGCGACCTCGTTGAGCAGCGTGAGGCCGAGGATCGTGCCGCCGCCCACCAGCGCCATCCAGCCGAACCAGGGATGGAGGATGAAGCAGGCGAGCAGGAAGATCGGAATCCAGGGCAGATCGCAGAACGCCAGCATGCCGGCGCCGGTCAGGAACTCCCGCAGGACGTCCACGTCGCGCAGCGCCGTATCGTGCTGCGCGCCGGGCCTGAGCAAGGTGCCGCGATGGGCGGCATCGAAGATCGGCGTGGCGATTTTCTGATCGAACACCACACCGCCGCGCACCAGGAGGCGGGCGCGCAGCAACTCCAGCATCGCGTAGACGGCCAGGCCGAACGCCGCGATCAGCGTGATCCCCGCCAGGGTCGTCTCACTCCGGCTGGGGATCACGCGGTCGTAGATCTGGAGCATGTAGAGCGGGCTGACGAACAGCAGCAGATTGATGAAGAGCCCGAACACCACGGCGGTCGCCAGGACCGGCCGGAGCGAGCGCAGGCCGATGGTCAATGCCGATTGCAGCGAAGGATCGCCCATTCTGCCCTCTTCCTGCGATCGATCGGCACGATCGGCGATACCCGGTGGCTCAGATTCCCGTGCTGCTCGCGTCAGTGACCCGCGGGCGCTCAGATCCGCGAGCGGCAATCGTACGTGCGATTCTCGACTTTCATGGGCCGCTATCCAGAGACATGCACCGGTAGTGGGGCATCCGGCGCCATTCTCCAAATCGTTCCTTACAGGATGATAGCGCTATTCAGGTAGTTGCCAAGCAACGGGATCCGTTCGGGGAGGACGCGGGGACGACGGGTGCCGCCGCGCATCTGGACAGCGCGGCTCCGTCCCAGCTATATGGTGTTTGCTGTATAAGCGCCGCGCCGCGTGGCTTCGGTCGGCAGGAAGGTGAAACCCCGTGTATGCCCATCAGCAACGCCTGGACTCCGAGGAGGTGCTGGAGCTGCGTCGGGAGGGGGGACGGTATCTGAAGGAACTGCGGGAGGCGCGCGGCCTGTCGCAACGACAGCTCGCAGCTCTTGTCGGTGCGGATTACTACACCTTCATCTCGCAGCTGGAGACCGGGCGCGGTCGTATTCCTCCGGATCGGTACCGCGCGTGGGCCGAGGCGCTGGCGATCGAGCCGAGAGCGTTCGTCCGGAACGTGATGCGCTTCTACGACCCGATCACCCACGAGATCCTGTTCGGCGATCGGAGCGCGGAGCCTGATGGCAACGAGGCGTAGGCCGTCGACGCTCTCAGGGCCCGGATCGTTCGGATGCGCGAGGCGCGCGGGACGGCTCCAGCCTGGAGTCGACCGCCCGCGCAGCTCAGGAGGTGGAGTGGTCCGCACCGTCCACCGTCTGTGATCCGAGGGGTGATGGGTCGTCAGACGTCACGTCGGCGGCCGATACGGGCGCGCCGATCGCCGCCATCAGCATTCGCAATCCCTCGATCCACGTATCGGCCTCGGCCCGCGAGATGCACCCGCTGCGGCGAAAGATTTTGCCGGACTCGAGCTTGACAACAACGTCGAAGTGGCCGTCCGGCCTGTCCGTGATCCAGTATTCGACATTCTGAGGCATCGACGCTGCCCAATAGATCCTCACTTGGCCGGCAACAGCCGCCCCGCCCACGCAGCTCGCAGTCTGACGGCGAACGCGCGCCTCTCGCCGACGTGACTCGTTCACCTCGATCCGTTGTTCCTCGCTCGGCCTCAGACCACGTCGGGGTTCACCTGCGCGCGCGATGATCTTCGGCTCCTTCTCGGTTCAACATGTCCGCCCCCCAGGGACGGAAGCGTGCCCCAACGCGTAGGCCGCGGAGAACGATCCGCCGCTTGCGGGGTTAGATGTTCACTGTACAGTCAGGCGGCGGGTCCTATCTGGAGGGGTGGACGCTCGATGACGCGCGTGGTCGGGCCACTCCCGCCGGATGGCCCGCTGCAGATCGCCGGTTCGTCAGGCGGGATTCACGGCGGCCGGAGATCGGTTCGTGCGGCGAGCGCTTTGAGAGGACGTGAGTTGACGGACACGCTGGTTGCTCAAGACGGCGGAGTCGATCGGCCGAGCCGACAGGACCCTCCGGAACCCGCGATTCTGCCCACCGGTGTGCGGGATCATCTCGGCCTGCAGCTGCGCGCCGCCTACGAGGCCGTGACACGGGCACAGACACCGCCGCGTCTGCTGGACCTCGTCGCGCGGCTCGATGCAGCGCTGGAGGGGCTGCGCCAGGACGATGCCACCGCGTTTCGCGAGGGCCTGACCGAAACGCTGCCCGGCCTGCGCGCCTTCGCCCTCTCGCTCGTCGGCGATGCCTCGCGCGCCGACGATCTGGTCCAGGAGACTGTGCTCCGAGCCTGGGCGCGCCAGGACCTGTTCATCCCAGGTTCCAACCTGAAGGCGTGGCTCTGCACCATCCTGCGCAACCAGTTCTACACCGAGTGCCGCAAGCGAAAGCGCGAGATCGAGGACGTGAACGGTGCCGCCGCGGCGCAGCTCACGGCGCCCGCAGCCCAGGAGCACGGGTCCGATCTGCAGATCGTCTGGTCCCATATCGGCAAGCTGCCGGAACTGCAGCGTGAGGCCCTGCTCCTCGTGGGGGCCCAAGGCCTGACCTACGAGGCTGCCGCGGAGGTGATGGGCTGTCAGACCGGGACCGTGAAGAGCCGGGTGAGCCGCGCCCGGGCCTTGCTCGTCGCGCATCTCGCCTGAGACGGGCATCCTGACCGAGGGCGGATTTTCTACGCTCGACGGCCCCTGCATGGTTGAGACAGGTGCCCATCCGCGCTCCGCTCTGGGGCGAGTCCCGACGGGCGACGACCTGGGAACGGTCCCCCGCCGTCCTGGCCGGTGTCGAACCTCGACGGCTCGACCATCCTTGTCGGACGGATAGCCCGGGCAGAGAGACGAGGTGGGGCGCGCGACACGCTCGAAGGCCGGGGAAAGGCCAGGCGCAGGCCGGCAAAGCCGTCTCGGCCCCTATCGCGACCGCGAAACCGCAGCGGGACGCCCTCCCCCATCGCGCTTCAAGTCGCACGAGCGTGTCGCGAGCATCGACTGCACCACGCGGCCGCCATCGTCGATGGACACCGCCGCGGTTCAGTCCGCGCTTCGGCAAGGTTCGGGCCCGTCCCGGTCGCTGCCGCCGCAGCAGGCCGCTCGTCCCGGTCCGAGCCAGAGATCATCCCCAAGCACCTCGACGGACGCTCCGCCTCCACGCGCCGCCCGTGTCGCACGAAGGTCGGCCGTGGCGTCACCGACCATCGGGCAGTGCCGCGTCAGGCATCCTCGCCGCGGAGACTCTCGGCGCGGTCTCCGGTGCCGCTGCGGAACAGGTCGCCCTTAACAAACTCACCCATCCCCGTACGAATCCGGGTCGCCGCTGGACTCACTTTGCAGAATCGGTCCACATGAACAGTCACGTTGGCAGAATCGGGCGGGGACCGATGACCGCAGAGGAACGGCTGGCTGAGCTGAAGGCGGCGGACACGCGCCGTCAGACACGTCGCAGGGAGGCTCTGAAGCAGAAGGGCATGACCCAGCAGAACGTGTGGCTGAAGCCGTCGGTCAAGGCCGTCATCGACCAGGCGATCCAGAACGGTCGGTTCAGGAGCCGTACCGAGGCGATCGAGTGGGCGCTCGCGTCTGCCTTCGAGGAGAAGTCGGCATGATGTAACGGGCAAAGCAGAAGGCCCCGAGGCGGGAACCTCGAGGCCTTTGGACCTGACATACCCTGGGATGGGGCGCGACAGGCGATTCGCACCCCCTTTATGCCCCCTCCCCCAGGCCGTCGTCAAGAACACCCTTCGGGGTGAACGGTCCCGCTTTGCCTCCTGAGAGGAGGCGGACGAGGTGGAGACAGTTCATTCCGGTGGCCGGCCGCTCACGCGCGCCGCGCTCGCCGGCCGGAGACGTGCGCTCGAAGACGGGCGGACGGTCTCGCGCAGGGAGCTCTCGGCCGCGGGCCGGGACGCGGCCAAGGCCCTGAACCTGCGCCCTGCCCTGCGTTCGATCCTCTCGGCGCTCTGCGCCGTGTGGGGTGAGCAGGATTGGGAACGCTTGGTGGTGTGGCCCTCGAACGAGCACCTGTGCGGGATGACCGGGCTGTCGGAGCGCGCGCTCCGCTACGGCCTGCGCGACCTGGTGGCCCTGGAGGTCATCACACCTCGGGACAGCGCGAACGGCAAGCGTTTCGCCATCCGCGGGCCGGGCGGCGCCGTCATCGACGCGTACGGTTTCGACCTGACTCCCATCGTCGCCCGGAAGGGAGAATGGGCGACCGCGATCATGGAAGCCACCGCGAGGGACGCTCAGCGAAGCCGCGCGTTCGATCTCCTGACCGTTCGTCGCCGCGCGGTGTCGGAGGCCCTCGCCGCCCTGCGCGCCCGCTTCCCGGCGACGGATGCCGCCGATCTGCTCGCGGCGCAGGAGACCTTGGAGCGCAGCACGCCGAGGAGACGTGCTTCCGGCGCGGGTCCTGACGTCGTCCTCGATGCCTGGGGAGAACTGCAAGTCATGGCGGAGGATCGTTTCTATCAAGCCGCCTCTGCCGGCAACTCCGGCCGCCACATAGAACAAAACACCGGATCTCCTACCGATCCTTGTGCAAAGGCTCCCGAGAAGGAGCCTGAGCCGACCCGTAGGCCCGAACCGTCACTCGTCGCGGCTGCTTGCCCTGTCGCTGCCGAATTCGGCGTCACCCTCAGAACGGAAGCGGATGTCATCGAGATCGGCCGGCTGATGCGGGGCGGGATCGGCGCGCATCCGTCGGCCTGGAGCGAGGCTTGCGAAGCCCTCGGTCCGTTCCGGGCCTCGGTGCTCGTGCTGATCGTCGCGCAGCTCCACGACGACGACGTGCGCCGGGGTGAGATCCGCATCAAGAACCCAGGCGGCTACTTCAGGCAGCTCGTCCGCCTGTGTTCCGAAGGTCGCTACGGGCTCGAAGCCGAGCTCATGGCGATGCGCAGGAGGAAGATGACGTGACCTCGGGCGAACGTCACCCGCCCCGGACCGCGGAGCCCTGCAGATGCGCCACGCCGCGGCAGCGAATCCGGGCACCCGGATCCTGACCGATGTAGGTAGGCTCCGGATCCCGGAACTCACGCTACGCTTGCGCGGCCGTTGAACATGGGAGGCTTGCGGTGAAGGTGTTTCAGATCCGGCACGAGGTGACGGGCGCCATCCTCTGGACGGGCTCGGCGCCTGACCCGCTCGCTGCCCTCGACGCCATGGCCCACGAGGCGGGGTATTACGATCATTCCGACATCCCCGACCATCTCCGGGCCGGTGGACTCGCCATCGAGGAGATCCGGGTCTAGCGCGCCGACAACCACGCGAAGAGTCCGATCCCTGCGGGCGCCGGGCAGGCGCCCTCGCTTCACGGAAGATCGCCGCGGTGACGTGTCGGTGAGCGATACCGGATTGGTCAGGCGCCTGCAGTGCCGTTCCGCCAGGAGGCCGGGCAGGTTCCGCGGCACCCGGCGCTCTCGGTGCGAGGGGTTCGGCGCGTGATCGCCCCGAACCCGGTCCCCATCGGACAGGTTTGTGTGGGACGCAATCGGGATCAACTGCGTTACTGCGGCGACGAAGTGTGGAGATCCAGGATGGCAGACGCCGTCGCGTCGCAACGCGCTGTTCTGATTGTCGAGGACAATCCCGTGCAGCTCATGGATGCGGCTGCGGCCCTTCGCGACGCGGGATACGAAGTCGCGGAGGCCGCCACTGTCGAAGCCGCCCAGGCTCATCTGGCGGCCCGTCCCGAACTTGTGGCCATGGTCGCGGACGTGGACTTGGCAGGCGAGCCCTTGAGTGGCTTCACCCTGGCCAAAGCCGTCGCGGCGCGCTGGCCCGAACTGGCGATCCTGATCGTGTCGGGTGTGGCTTGGCCCGCCGAGGAGCAGATGCCGATGGGCGCTCGCTACCTGCGCAAACCGTTCACACCGGAGGGGCTGGCCGGCGCGCTGGGGGCTGTGCTGGCGACGCGGGGCGTAGGGTCCGTGCCGCATTGACGGTGGCCAGCCCAGCGTGCGCCGGCGCGGGAGAGCCGCGCCGTCGACGACGGGCCGCATCACGGCGAGGTTCAGGTCCCGCTGTCGCCGGCGCTGGCGTCGTCGCTACCGTCGAGCAGCCAGTCCGGTATCCCGGGAAGCACTTCCCCGGCGACCTCACCGGCGGTCTTCAGGGCCCGCTCCACTTTCGCTTCCGAGTACTCGCCGCGGACCTCGGCGAACAGCTCGCGCGCCAGACGGTCCAGCTCCTCGTCCGAGAGCGTCTGGTCCGGCTCGTCCCTCATGCGTGCCCCCCCAGCTTCGGCCGTCCTGCGCCACCGATCCCGTCACGGGGCGGGGGAGCGTCCGGTGTCACCACCCGTGAGCCGATACGCAACGCGGCCCGCCATCACGGTGCCTGGGCCCGGTTAGGGGATCGTCACCGGCGGGGAACCGAAGATGTCCCAGGCTGACGCTGACGCCGCCGATCCTTCCGTCGCGGTGATCGGCCACCCGCCTCAGTCCACGCCGCAGGCGAGGAGATCGCGCCTGCGCTGCTCGGACGTCTCTCGGGCCTCGTCCTGCCAGCTGGCCTCTGGCGGGTCTCGGTCGGCCTTCACCGGTCGCTCGCCAGGCAGGTACAGACTGCGGGGATCACCGGGCAACGCGCCCGTCGTCTCGGGGTCCCGGTCGCAATCCCGAGCCGGCTGATCGGCCAGGGCGAGCGCGGGACCCGCGCACACGACGACGGCCACGGCGAACGCGAGCAACTTTCTCATGGGGGTCCCGATGGGCCAGGCCCGGCGCATGTACCGCGTCGCCGGTAGGGCCGGAGGGCTTAACGGCGGTTCGCGATGGTCGCCACACCCGTGTCGGCACGGCAGACATGCGTGACCGTCGCCGCAGATCGATCGGCGCCCGGGGACGATTTCCACGTCGCCGGCACCGAACCGCGGCGGCCGGGCGTGGTGTCCGGACTGCCGCGTGCCCGTCACTCCGCTCGCGGCCTCGCCGGTCAAGGCTCGAACCGACGAGCCCCCACTGCGCCCCCGCGCGGATGTGAATGGCCGAATCCGCCCTGTCGGAACGGTCAGGCCTGCCGCATCTCCGTGGACGGCAGAAGCTCGGACCGGCGCGCGTGAGCGACGCCGCCCAGCAGGATGAGAAGCACGAGGGCGGGAAGCGGCATCAGAACGGGGTCGCCCGCGAGGAGATGGCTGCCGACCGCGCCGGCCATGAGCACGGCGAGAAGACCGGCGCCGAGGGCGACGCAACCGGGCGTCCAGAGGAGCACCGCGCCGAGGAGTTGCAGGGCGCCGACCACGTCCATGAACCACAGCGGGTAGCCGAAGCGGACGAAGCCCTCGACCTCGAACGGCACAGCGGCGAACTTCATGACGGCAGCCACCAGGAACACCGCGGTCAACAGGCGTCGCAGCGCCACGCTGCCGACACTCCGCCTATCCCGAACCCGAGCCATCCCCACACCCCTCCCTGCAGGCATCACTCTCGGCGGATCAGACGAAGTGCGTCGGCAGCGCCGCGGTCAGGGCGAGCTGGAGGACGGCGAGCGCCAAGCCAGTCAGCATCGACCAAGCCACGATGTGGTCGGTGACGGTCATGCCCTTGGTCATCATCTTGGTGGCCATCGGTGGTTGCCTCATCCGTGCAGCCGTGGATCGGCTGTCCCAGGACGGTCATATGGCCAAGCTGGATTGCGCCGTTATTGCTTCGATTATTGCGTTGGATTGCACCAAATCAGTTGAGACGCCGTTCTCGGTGAGCGATCCACAGCGCCACGCGCGATCGCCGGCACGCCTCCGGGATGCGCCGCGACGCCATGGCCGCGCGGCGACCGACCGCCGCCGGCCACATCGTCGGCTACATGCCGGGGTGAGGCCGTCCTCGCCCCCGCCGGCCCGGAGCGCCGTCAGTTTGCCGCCGTCCCGCTCGGCGGTGACGAAGGCCTTCGCGTCGGTAGGGATTGCCGACGGATCGACTGGCTCATAGGCGACGAACGGTGTCTCAGGCGACACCGCCACGGTCTCCGACGCGCCGCCCCCGTAAGCCTCCGCGGCGGGGACCCGACAATCCGGGAAGACGGGCGCGGCGCTCGGCGACGCCTGGAGTCCAGCCCGCCCGTCCGCGGGCGCGACGACGGTGCTGTCGGGAGGACGCTGCCGATTCAGGCGTCCGCGTCGGCGCGTCCGTCCCACGCGTCGAGGCGCGACGGCGCCATCGGTGCCGCGGCGGCGATCCCGAGTCGGGTCGCGGCGGCCACAGCGGCGATGATGAGGCCGATGAAGAGCAATGGTTCGAGCATGGCCGTGCCCTCAGCTATGGGCCCGCGCAGCGAGATGGCGGCGCGCCGAACGGTGGCGGGCACGCGCATTGTGCTGCCGCCGCATCTGTTCCTGGAGGATCTCGTCTTCGTGCTGAGGGAAAACTGTGATCGCGGTCGATTGCGGGACACGCAGACCGTCCTCACGCTGCGGATAGATTGGTTTCATGACCGCTCCCCCGTATTACCTACGTAGAAGCTTAACCGTTCTTTAACCGATTGCAACCCGGTGGCAGGGTCGGGTTCCGACGGCGCCGGCGCGCGCTGGAGATCCTTCTCCCTCGGGTAGTCCGCCCTGATCGCCGCGGCGACGCGCCTTCCCTCACCAGCCCGGGCACCGGCCGCATTTCGGGCCCGACGGCTCCGATCCCGGCAGACCCCCCGATCTCAGAGGCCGGGCGGCTGCTGATCCGGGCCGGGGAACTACCTCAGGCACGGTTGCCGCCTATGTCATCTGACCGGGAGCCGCCGTCGGACTGACTTTGATCGTGGAGGACGCAACGATGCCGCCCAAGCTGACCAAGACCATCATCGGAGCCGTTATCGCCGTCGCGCTCGCCGCTGCGGTCTCCTACGGAGTCATCAGCCAGCAGACGGCCGACAAGATCCAGACTCAGGCGAACCAGACCCTGCAGAACGATCAGGCTCCGGCCAGCACCGGTCAGCAGCCGCCGCCTCCGCCTCAGAACTCGATCCCGCAGGCACCCGCACAGCCGGGGGCGTCGCCGCAGAATCCCGCGCCGGCACCGCGTCAGTGAGCAAATCCGGGCGCGTCGATGGTGGATCCGCGACGTCGAGCATGCCCCGGGATCGGCCCGGGTCACTGGCATCGGGGTCGACGGCACATCCTCCCCTGTCGGCGATGACCTGAAGCCGCGGCAACGAGATCGCGGCCCTGTTCGAGCAGAATACTTCGGAGATACGGCGGTCATCGCGGAGGTGCCCTTGGCAAAACCGTTTGCCACGCTGCTGCTCGCAGCAGCCGTCTCTGTTCTGTCAGATCTGCCGGCGCGATCTCAGAGCCCGTCCGGTAAGGGTCTGAGGCGGGGTTGAGTGGCCGGGATGGCGATGATTCCAGGAGGGTGCTGAAGCCTGACCTGGAAGCGCCATGTGGACCCCGACCACCCGGCGGCAGCATAGCCGCGTGGGCCTTCGCTATGAAACCGACCTGACCGACGCCGAGTGGGCGGTGATCGAGCCACTGATGCCGAGGCCAGCGCCCTGTGGCCGGCCTCCGCTCTGGACGACACGGGAGGTCCTGAACGCCATCTTCTACGTTCTGAGGAGTGGGATCTCCTGGCGGTTGATACCCAAGGATCTACCGCCGCGCTCGACCACGTTCGGCTACTTCAGCCGCTGGCGCGACACAGGGCTGTTTGGCCGGATCAACCACCACCTGGTCATGGCCGATCGCGAACGAGTCGGACGGGAAGCCTCACCGTCTGCCGCGGTCCTCGACAGCCAAAGCATCAAGACGACGGAGAGCGGCGGCCCGCGCGGCTACGATGCCGGCAAGAGGGTCAAGGGGCGCAAGCGCCAAGCGCTGGTCGACATGGACGGGCGCGCTCGTCCTCGATCCTCAGCCTGCCGACGTCCAGGACCGCGACGGAGCCGTGCCGGTGCTGCGCCTGTCGCGTCGGACCTTCCCGTTCATCGCCAAAGCCTTCGCCGATGCAGGCTATGCCGGCAACAGACCGGCGACCGCCACGATCATCACGGTCGAGATCGTGCGCAAGCCGCCCCATCAAGTCGGCTTTGCCGTGCATCCACGCCGCTGGGTGGTCGAACGGTTCTTCGCCTGGATCAGCCGCAATCGCCGCCTCTGGAAGGACCCAGAGGCGACTCTCGCCTCGGCCAGAGCATTCCTCTACGCGGCAGCCGTCATGATCCTCGTCAGGCGACTGGCCCGCTCAGCCTGACTTCTCGGACGGACTCTCAGGTCGCGCCCGTCAACAACTGGGCTGAGTTCCGCGAGGCGATGGCCGCGTGCTGGACGGTGCCGCCCGGCACGGAGGGATCCCTGATTGCCTACCGGTTCGGCCTCGACAAGACGGGTGCCATCCGGGGCAAGCCGCTCACCACCGCGCGGCGACTGGTCGGCGACCAGGACGCGCACCGTCGCTACGAGGAGGCGGCATCCGCTGTGCTGGCACGCTGCTTCCCGCTCAAGGTGACACGGGCGTTCGGCGCGATCCTCGGCGAGAGCCCGATCTATCTGCGGTTGGTCAACACGAAGCCGACGGCCGCCTACCAGATCAACAGCAACGTGACGATCTTCGCGCCTCGCTAGGCTGCCCCTCGCGGATGCTCGCCTTGCCCGCCCGGGGGCCTCCCGAGACCGGCTGACAGGCGGTCCGGGAACGCAATGCCTTCGCGGGCAGCGCGCTCGACGGCCCGTTCCAACTGTGTTTGCTGACACGGCCGGCCAGGAGAACGAGCCGCGCGGGAGGGGGGACCATGCGGACCGGTTGGGTTCTTGCCGGCGCGCTCGGCTGCGCGCTCGGCGTCACGCCGACCCAGGCGCGCATCACCCAGATCGAGGTCGTCACCGTCGAGCCGTTCGCCGACGGCGCTGAATTCGGACCTGCCGGCGCGTACGAGCGGGTCATCGGTGCCGCCCGCGGCGAGCTCGATCCGGCAGATCCGGCCAATGCCGGCATCGTCGACATCGCGCTGGCGCCGCGCAACGCGCGCGGCATGGTCGAATACAGGACCGACCTGTTCATCCTGCGCCCGAAGGACCCCGCCCGCGGCAGCGGTACGCTGCTGTTCGAGGTGCTGAATCGCGGCCGCAAGTTCCTCTTCAACTGGGTGCTGGACGCGCCGGCCCAAGGGGCCCAGGCCGTCAACGATCCGCGCAACGCCGTCGACGCCGGAACCGGCCTCGTCCTGCGTCGCGGCGACACGATCGTCTGGTCGGGCTGGGAGGCGGACGCGCTGCGCCAGCAGGGCGGCATGGCCATCGACGTGCCGGTCGCCTCCAGGAGCGGCAAGCCGATCGTGGAGATCGTGCGCGACGAACTCGTGAGCGCGACGCGCGGGCCGCCGGAGGCGCCCTTCTATCTCACCTTCAAGGCGGCCAGCCAGGACAAGGCCGGCACGCAGCTGACCGTGCGCCGCCGGGAGGCCGACCCGCCTCGGCCGGTTCCGGAGGAGGCGTGGCACTACGCGACGCCGCGGCAACTCGAGCTCCTGCCCAAGGGAACGAAGCCGCTGCCGGGCTCGATCTACCAGTTCACCTACCGCGCCACCGAGCCGAAGGTGCTCGGCATCGGCTTCGCCGCGACGCGCGACGTGGTCGCCTACCTGCGCGGCGATGCCGCCGGTGGCGCCAACCCGGCGGGCGGAGCGATCCGGCACGCGGTCGCGCTCGGCATCTCCCAGAGCGGGCGGTACCTGCGCGACTTCATCGCCCAGGGCTTCAATCGCGACGAGGCCGGGCGCCGGGTCTTCGACGGCGTGCTGTCGCACATCGCGGGGATCGGCGGCGTCTTCCTGAACGCGCGCTTCGGCCAACCGTCCCGCACCAACACGCAGCACGAGGACCATCTCTATCCGGAGAATGCCTTCCCGTTCTCCGCGGCGGCTCAGCACGACCCGGTGACGGGACGGACCGGCGCGCTGCTGCGCGACGACGGCTTCGACCCGCTGCTGATCGAGGTGAACACCGCCACCGAGTACTGGCAGAAGGGTGCCTCGCTGCTGGCGACGGATCCCCTGGGCCGCACCGACCTGGCCTTGCCCGACACGACACGCGTCTACTTGGTCTCGAGCGGCTTCCACTACGGGCGCGCCGGACTGACCTCGAGCAGAGGCCCCTGCGCCAACATGCGCAGCACCCTCAATCCGGCGCCTGCCCTCCGGGCGCTTCTCGTCGCACTCGAGGACTGGGTGACGCTCGGCACGCCCCCGCCCGACAGCCGGATCCCGCGCCTGTCGGACGGCACGCTGGTGGAGCCGGCCGAGGCCGGCTATCCCTTCATCGTCGGTGTGCCGGTCCCGACCGCCCCGAACACGATCGCCCGCTTCAGCACCTACGTCGATCCCAAGCCCGAGAGCGGGCCGCAGTACCGGCCGCTCGTGCCCCGCGTCGACGCGGATGGCAACGACGTGGCAGGCATTCGCCTGCCGGCCGTCGCCGCACCGCGCGCGACCTTCACGGGCTGGAATCTCTACGCCGATCCCTTCCCGGCGGGGGCCCTCTGCGACCGGGAGGGGAGCCAGCTTCCGTTCGCCCGGACCCGGGCGGAGCGGGAGGCCAACGGGGATCCGCGGCCCTCGCTGGAGGAGCGCTACCCGGATCCGAATGCCTACCTGGCTGCCGTGCTCAAGTCCGTGGACGCGCTGGTTCGGGATCGCCTGCTCCTGCGCGAGGACGGCGACCGCCTTGTCCAGGCGGCGCGGCAGGAGTCCGCGCCATGACCGCTCCGGATTCGGTCGTGCCGCCGGCGTAGACATGCGTCGGGCGGACCTTGTCCTTCAGGGAGACGTCTCGGACAGTCGACGGTCTTCCAGGGCGGCGTAGACCATGGTGCGGGTCAGCGTGCGGTAGTGCTGGCGCTGGTCGGCCGAGGAGGTCTGCATCATCAGGAGCGCGAAGAACCCCTCTACAGGGTCAACCCAAAAGTATGTGCCTCCGACGCCGCTCCAGAACCAGTCGCCGACATTGCCGGGGAACGGCGCCTCGCCCGCCGCCAGGCGGACCGCCACGCCCAGCCCGAAGCCGTAGCCCGGCCCCGGCGGATAGTAGGCGGCCTTCGCGATCGCCGCCCCGAGATGATCCGAGGTCATGAGCCGCACGCTGGCCGGCGCCAGGATGCGCGCGCCGTCGAGACTGCCGCCGGTGAGAAGCATGCGCAGGAAGCGGGCGCAGTCCGCCGTGCTCGATACGAGGCCGCCATTGCCCCTCTGGCCGCGCCGCGGCTGCGCCGGATCGTGAAAGACAGGGCGCTGCCCCGGTGCTTGCGGCAGCGGTTGCGCGACGCGTGATCCCATCGCGGCCGAGATCTGGAACAGCGTGTCGGCCATGCCGAGCGGCTCGAGCACGGTCACGTCGAGGACCCGCTGCAGATCCGCGCCGCCCGAGATCTCCAGGACGCGGCCGAGCACGTCGGTGGCGTGCGAGTAGTTCCACACCGTGCCGGGCTCGTGCTCCAGCGGCAGGCGGGCGATCCGGTCGGCGAACGCCGCGTTGTCGAGATCCTCGGCGAGCAGGCCGTCGGCCGCGTAGGCGCGCCGCGCCGGCCCGTCGCCGAGATAGCCGTAGGCGATCCCGGCGGTGTGGCGCAGGAGATCCTGAACGGTCGGCCTGGCCCTGGCGGGCCTGAGGCCGCCGTCCGGATCGAGCACCGACAGGTGCTCGAAGGCGGGAATGAACGCTGCCACGGGCTGATCGAGGCGCAGGGCGCCGCGCTCGGCGAGCACCATGGTAGCGGCGGAGACGACGACCTTGGTCATGGAGTAGATGCGCCAGAGCGCGTCGGGCCCGAGGGGCGCGCGCGCGACGCGGTCGCGGTAGCCGACGGTGCGTCGCCAGATCGCCCCGTCCGCGCCGCCGACGAGCATGTCGGCCCCGGCGATCGCGCCGCTGTCGACATCGGCCGTCAGGCGGTCGCCGAGGCGGTCGAGGTGGCGGGAGGAGAAGACTGGCGCAGTCCGCATGGCACCGATGTAGCGCGCGCCACCGCGCCCGCATCGCCGCGGCCGCGAAAGGCCGGACGGCGACGCGCATCGGCTCCGGTGTCCTCGGGGCGCCGCGCGCCGGGGCGACGGTCCGGCCCGGCGAAGGATGGCGCGCCACGTAAGGACCGGGCGCGGCTCTAAGCCTCTGTTTCGACGCGCTCTCGTGCGCCGGACCGGTATCCACTTCGGTGCAGAGCGCTCTAGGCCGGCCTGACGTCGTAGAATTGCGGGAAGCCGTTGCGCACGCCCGTCAGGCCCCGATAGGCCGTCGCCTCGTAATAGGCGCCGAGCGGCAGGTACGGCACGTCGATGAAGAACTGTCGCTGGATCTCGGCGCAGATCGCCTTCTGCGCCGCAGAATCGGGCGCGGTGAACCACGCGGCGCGCAGCTCCTCGAGACGGGGCGCGCGGGGCCATCCGAACCAGGCCTGGTCGCCGTTGCCGCGGATGCCGAGCTGGCCGGCGGGATCGAAGTTGTTGGTGCCGTTCAGGTAGGTGACGAAGGTGCTCCAGCCGCCCTTGTCCGGGGGCTGGCGGCTCGCCCGGCGCTGCACCAGGGTCCCCCAGTCCATCGCGACGAGGTCCACGGCGAGCCCGCATTTCTGGAAGGCTTCGGCCGCGACGAGGGCCAGGGGATGGGTGGCCGGGTAATCGGTCGGGTCGAGCATGACGACGCGCTCGCCCCGGTAGCCGGCCTCCGCCAGGGCGCGCCTGACCGCGGCGTAGTCGCGGGGGCCGACCAGCCCGTCGGTGCCCGCGCGCGTCGCCATCGGCGCCTCGGGGCTGAAGACGCCGACATGGTCCTTCCACAGGGCGCGCTCGTCGCCCGCGACCGCGCTCATGAACTCGGTCTGGTCGATGGCGCCGAGCAGCGCCCGGCGGATCGCGGGATTGTCGAAGGGCGGATGCAGGTGGTTGAAGCGCAGGCAGCCGATGCCGCCGGCCGGATCGAGCACCTCCAGCCGGATCCCCGATCTGCTCCTGAGCAGCGCCTGCAGGTCCGGCGTCGGGTTCTGCCACCAGTCGACCTCGCCGGCCGCCAGCGCGCTCGCGGCGGTGGAGGCGTCGGGCACGATCCGCCACTCGATCCGCTCGAAATGGGCCTGCTTCGGTCCGGCGGTGAAGCTCGCCGCGCCGTCCGGGCGGGGCACGTAGCCGTCGAAGCGCTCGTAGACGGTGAGCGCCCCCGGGACGCGCTCGTCCGCCTTGAAGCGGAACGGGCCCGAGCCGACCATCTCGGTGACCTGCGTGTTCGGGTCGGTCTTCGCCAGGCGCTCCGGCATGATGCAGGGCATCGAGGTACCGGTCTTGCCCAGAGCCGCGGGCAGCAGCGGGAACGGCCGCTTGAGGCGGAACTGCACGACGCGGTCGGAGGTCGCCGCGAGTTCGTCGGTGGCGTCGATCAGCGCCCGGCCGAAGGCGTCGCGGGCGGCGAAGCGGCGCACGCTCGCCACCGCGTCGCGCGCCAGCACCGGCGCGCCGTCGTGGAAGCGCAGGCCCTCGCGCAGGGTCAGGCGCCACAGGCGGCCATCCGCCTCGACGGTGTGACCCTCGACCATCTGCGGCTGGAACTCGTAGCCCGCGGTCTGGCCGTAGAGGGTGTCGAAGACGAGGTAGCCGTGGTTGCGCGTCACGGTCGCCGTCGTCCAGATCGGGTCGATCACCGCGACGTCGCTTTCCGGGATGAAGCGCAGGACCTTGGCGGGCTGCGCGACGGCGGGCCGCGCGACCGCGGCGGCGGCCAGGGCGGCGAGGACCTCGCGGCGCCTCATCGGCAAGCGCTCGTGCTGGATGCCATCGGAGACCGTGCGCCCGTCACCCTCGTCGCGTCGCATGGTGCCCTCGGTGAGGCAGCGAGGCAAACGGGGGGCCGCGCCCCGCCGCGCGCGAACGCGTCACAGTGGGCGGTGTCCGGAGCACAGAGGCGGGGCAACTCGCGCCGCGAGCCCCCTGCACGACCCCGCGTCCGCCGGGCCGGAGCCTCCGTCCCGGCGCCTCGGGCCCTAGCGCTCGCGGTCGGCCCCGGAATCGGCCTGTTCGGGCGCGGTCATCTCCGGCGTCAGCAGACCGAGTTCAATCAGAAAGGCCGAAGTCGGTTCCAAGTAGACGCCGATCTGGATCGCATCCGGGTCCGAATGCGGCGTCACATAGGTGCGCCTCTCGTACAGCTCGGACTCGCCGCTCGCCAACAGGTCCAGCAACGCGCACCGGCGCATCCAAGAGATGATCCCGCGCGCGTAGGCGTCTTCGACCAGCTTGAATCCGCCGATCACGGCCTGTTCGAAATCGGGATCCGTTCGGATCACGACTCTGCGGGGTGTTTCCTGCATGTGTGTCCTGCGACGCTCTCGGATCGCGGCCAGCCGGCTCATGCTGATCTTGCGGCCGGCCGCCGAGGCTGACCCAGACTCGGACCAGTCCTGTCCAGGCGCAGAGCCCGCGCGGGCGTTTCCGTCGCCATCATTTGTGGTGCTCGGGGCTCGACCGAAGGACGTAGCACCCTGTCGCGGGCCGCCGCGCCCGCGGCTGAGGCCCCGCGGTCACATCGCTGCGCCGTGTCGTTCGATGTGCCGCACGCCTGCACGATCGCCGCGGGCCGCCGGAGGGGCCGTTCGGTCGGGCGCTCCCCGAGCCGGCCGCGGTCCGAGCCGGCGGCCACGGCGACCCCGTCGCTCCGGCAACGCCGCCGACGCGGGTGCTCCGGAACACGCCGGGCCTGAAAGCTTGAGCCTACATCGGGATCACACCGCGACGACAGTCGCGAGCCCGATGGAGACGACGATGACCTGGACGAACCGCATCACCGTAGCCGCGACCCTCATCGGCGGCGCGATCGCGCTGGTGACTTACGCGCAGGCCCTGAGTCTGCCGACGCACTTCGCCTGAGCCCGCCTGCCGGGGGAGCGCCCCGCGCCGCTCCTCCGACGCCGTCGTGACGGCCACCGTCGCGTTGAGACTTATCGCGCAGCCCACGATCGGGCCGCCTCGCTTCGTCCGAGGGGCGCCTGGCGGACCGCTCTGAGCCGCTCCGGGCCGCGCCGTCGGCGCGCGCGGTTCTCGGCAGGATCGGCCACGATCGCCCAGGATCGGGCGCCGGACCGCGTCGGCGCGGACGCGCCCGCCCCGCTTGCCGGGCCCGCCCTTTCGGCGTTTCAAGGCCGTGACCCCTGGACGTGGCCCGGCCGGCGATGGAACTGAAGTGGATCGAGGACTTCCTCAGCCTCGCCGAGACCCGTAGCTTCTCACGCTCGGCCGAGGCGCGGCACGTCACGCAATCGGCGTTCAGCCGCCGCATCCGCTCCCTGGAGGTCTGGCTCGGCACGGCCTTGCTCGACCGCAGCACCTACCCGATCACCCTCACGGCGGACGGGCGCCACTTCCTCGAGACCGCCGAGGAGGTGGTGCGCCTCCTCACCCTCAGCCGCGCCGACTTCCGCAACCGCAGCGAGAGGTCGAGCCTGCCCGTCGTCGCCATCACGGCCCTGCATTCGCTCTGCCTCTCCTTCCTGCCGCGCTGGCTCGGCACGCTCCGGGGCGAGCTCGGTGCGATGAGCAGCCGCGTGCTGCCGGAGAATTTCAACATCTGCCTCCAGGCCCTGGTCGAGGGCGGCTACGACCTCATGCTGACCTATCACCATCCGGGCATCCCGATCCCGCTCGGGCCCGATCGCTTTCCCTGCCTCGTCGTCGGCCAGGACAGCCTCGTGGCCGTGGCGGCGCCGGCGGATCTCCCCCGCGACCGGGAAGGCCGCCTGCCCCTCCTGCAATATTCCCGCGGCTCCTTCCTGGGCCGGCTCGCCGCCATCGCCCAGGCCCGGGAGGGCGCGCCCGCGACCTATCCGGTCCACACGAACGAGAACTCGATGGCCGAGGCCCTGCGGTCGATGGCGCTCGCGGGACACGGGGTCGCGTGGCTGCCGAGGAGCCTCGTCGCCGGCGAGATCGCGGCGGGCGCGCTCGCCATCGTCAGCCCCGAGATGTCGATGGAGATCCGGCTGTACCGCAGCGCGGAGCGGGCCCGGCCGTTCCTGGAGGCCGTCTGGTCGGCCGCCGCCGCGGATTCGAAGAACTATTCCGGTTCGGAATAGTTCTGGTCGCAACTAGCATTGGCGGCCCGCCGGCACCGGGACTATCAGACGCCGGCCGGTCAGGCGCGGTCGTCCGTGAGGGCGGGGCGACTGGCGGCGACCCTTCATCGCGCACCGTCGAGAGCGTCGACGCCCCCTCACGCGGGCCGGTCGCTCACGCGCAATCGTCTGCCCAACCGTCCTGCCCTACGGCGCGCCGGATCGCTTCCGCGCGCCAGGAGAGAGCCGTGTCCGAGATCGCTTCCGCCGCCGCCACCCGCACCGAGCACGACCTCCTGGGCGACCGCGAGGTTCCGCAGACGGCCTACTGGGGCATCCATACCCTGCGCGCGGTCGAGAACTTCCCGATCACCGGCACCACGCTGGCCACCTGCCCGGACCTGATCCGGGCGCTCGCGGCGATCAAGCAGGCGGCGGCGCTCGCCAACCGGGAACTCGGCCTGCTCGACGCGACGCGCTGCGACGCGATCGTGGCGGCCTGCGAGGAGATCCGGGCCGGCGGCCTGCACGATCAGTTCGTGGTCGATCTCATCCAGGGCGGGGCCGGGACCTCGACCAACATGAACGCCAACGAGGTCGTGGCCAACCGCGCGCTCGAACTGCTCGGCCACGCCCGCGGCGCCTACGGGCAGCTGCACCCGAACGAGCACGTCAACATGGGCCAGAGCACCAACGACGTGTACCCGACGGCCCTCAAGATCGCCGGCATCGGCGCGATCCGTCGGCTCGTCGCCGCGATGGCGTCGCTGCGCGGCAGCTTCGAGGCCAAGGCCGCCGAATTCTCGGACGTGCTCAAGATGGGCCGCACCCAGCTGCAGGACGCGGTGCCCATGACGCTCGGCCAGGAATTCGGCACCTACGCGCGCATGCTCGGCGAGGACGAGGCCCGGCTGGGCGAGGCCGATCTGCTGATCCGCGAGATCAACATGGGCGCCACCGCGATCGGGACCGGCATCACCGCGCATCCCCTCTACGCGGCCGCGGTCCGCGCGCGGCTGTCCGAGATCACCGGCATCCCGCTCGTCACGGCCGAGGATCTGGTCGAGGCAACCCAGGATTGCGGCGCCTTCGTGCAGGTGTCCGGCGTCCTCAAGCGGGTGGCCGTGAAGCTGTCCAAGACCTGCAACGACCTGCGCCTGCTCTCCAGCGGTCCGCGCGCGGGCTTCGGCGAGATCAACCTGCCGGCCCGGCAGGCCGGCTCCTCGATCATGCCCGGCAAGGTCAATCCGGTGATCCCCGAGGTGGTGAACCAAGTGGCGTTCGAGGTGATCGGCAACGACGTGACGATCAGCTTCGCGGCCGAGGCCGGCCAGCTGCAGCTCAACGCCTTCGAGCCCGTGATCGCCTACAGCCTGTTCCGCAGCTTCGCGCATCTCGAAGCCGCCTGCCGCACGCTCGATCTCCACTGCGTGCGGGGCATCACCGCCAACCGCGAACGGCTGCGCGCCAGCGTCGAGCACTCGATCGGGATCGTGACCGCGCTCAACCCCTATATCGGCTACCGCAACGCGACGGCCGTCGCCATGGAGGCGCACGCGACCGGCCGCGGCGTCTACGACCTCGTGCTCGAGAAGGGGCTGATGGCCCGCGCGCAGCTCGACGCGGTCCTCCGGCCCGAGCGGCTGACCCGCCCGCAAGCCCCCGATCCGGTCATCGCCCGGGCCGTCGCCGGGGCCTGATCCAGAAACCGGGATCCGCGTCCGCGACGCCAGCGGTCGGGTCCCGCACGCCGAACAACACGATCCCATGGGAGGACAACGGATGACGCACGCCGATACGGACCCGGATTCCACGACATCGCGCTCGGGCCGGCTCACGCTCTACACCGGGCTCGGGCTGGCACTCGGCATCCTCGTCGGCGCCGTCCTGCACGGACTGGCGGCCGGACCCGACGAGGCCAAGGCGTTCGCGGCGCACTTCACCCTCGCGACCGACATCTTCCTGCGTCTGATCAAGATGATCATCGCGCCGCTCGTGTTCGCCACCATCGTGGCCGGCATCGCGAGCTTCGGCGACGCCCGCTCGGTCGGCCGGGTCGCCGCGCTGGCCATGGGCTGGTTCGTCACCGCCTCGGTCGTCTCGCTCACCCTCGGGCTCCTGACCGCGTACCTGTTCCAGCCGGGCGCGGGCCTGGGCCTGCCGCTGCCCGACGCGGGGGCGCAGACCGGCCTGAAGGCCGCCTCGCTGAACCTGCGCGACTTCCTCGTCCACGTCTTCCCGACCAGCATCGTCTCGGCCATGGCCGGCAACGAGGTGCTGCAGATCCTGGTCTTCTCGATCTTCTTCGGCTTCGGTCTCAGCACGATCGACCGGCGCTACAGCGAGCCGATGGTGCAGCTTCTCGACGGCCTCGCCCGCGTGATGTTCAGGGTCACCGACACGGTGATGCGGCTCGCGCCGATCGCCGTCTTCGCGGCCATCGCGGCGGTCGTCACCGTCCAAGGGCTCGGCGTCCTTCTCGATTACGGCAAGTTCATCGCCAGCTTCTACGCGGGCCTGTCCCTGCTCTGGCTGCTGCTGATCGGTGCCGGCTGGGCCGTGCTGGGCCGGCGCGTGGTGGAGCTGCTGCGCCTGCTGCGCGCCCCGATGATCCTCGCCTTCTCGACGGCGAGCAGCGAGGCCGCCTTCCCGCGCACCGTCGAGGTGCTGGAGCGCTTCGGGGTGCGCCCGCGCGTGACGGGGTTCGTGCTGCCGCTCGGGTACTCGTTCAACCTCGACGGCTCGATGATGTACCAGGCCATGGCCGCCCTGTTCATCGCCCAGGCGTTCGGGATTCACATGGGCTTCGGCGAGCAGCTGACGATGCTGCTCGTCATGATGGTGACGAGCAAGGGCATCGCCGGCGTGCCGCGGGCCTCATTGGTCGTGGTCGCCGCCACCGTGCCGATGTTCGGTCTCCCGGCCGCCGGCATCCTGCTGATCATGGGCATCGACCAGATCCTCGACATGGGGCGCACCGTCACGAACGTCCTCGGTAACGGTCTCGCCACCGCGGCGGTCGCCAAGTGGCGGGGTGAGATCGCGGGCGGCGTCCGGGAGGTGGGCGCGGAGCCCGCGGGGCCGCGCCTCGACCTCGCCGCGGGGCCCGCGGCCGGCGCCGCCCGCGCTTGACGGCGCCGCCGTGGCCCGCTCGATGGCGGACGGGATCGCGCCGCTCGCCGCTGTCACGGATCGCTCCGGGCTCTGAGAGGCGACCGCGCCCGGGCACCGCTCCGGGCGCGGGGGCGCGGGGTCAGGGGCCGTGCCGGCCGGGTCCGGTCTGTCAGGTTCCGACCCGGAGCGGGGCTGTGAGCTTGCGCAGGTAGGCGATGGCCGACAGGGCCGTGATGCGGCCCGTGCGGGGGTTCTCGTCGGTCGGGACATTCTCGATCGTCATCGCGAAGCGCGCGGCGTCGGCCTCCACCTCGATGCGGTGCGTGTTGCGCTCCAGGCCGGGGTCGGCCCAGATCTCGAGCTCGGTCCGGTCGGGACCGATGCCGGCCAGCGAGAGCGCGACCGCGACGTTGAGATTCGCCGGGAAGCCGCGGGCCGCCTCGCGGGGGCTGCCGGCGAAGATGCGCATCGGCTCGGTGATGCCGCCGATCTCGATGCCGTTCTCCGCGAGGTAGGGGGCGCCGACGAGGCCGCGCACGGGCTTGCGGGTGATCATCCGCACCGTGCGGATGGTGCCCTCCGCGGCGGCCGTCACGGCGTCGAGGCCGAGCAGCGCGCCGGTCGGGACGACGATCTGACCGCCGTGGGCGCGGGCCGTCGCCACGAGGTCCTCGTGATCGAGGAGCGCGCCGCAGCTCAGCACGATCGCGGTCTTCCCCGCCGCCACGAAGGGCCGCACGATCGCCGGGAGATGCTGGGACGGCGCGCATTCCAGCACGATGTCGGCCCGCGGCTCCAGGGCGTCGAACGCGGTGACGACCTCCGGCGGCTCCGCGAGCGCCGCGAGCGCGGCCCGGGCTCTGGCGGCATCGCGAACCGCGACGGCGGTCAGCCTCAGCCCCGATATGGCGCCCGCATCGAGCACGCGCGCCACGGCCAGCCCGACGTTGCCGAGGCCGGCGATCGCGATGCGACCGCCGCGGATGGGCGACCTCGGGGCTTCCTGCAGCGGCATGTCGGGTATCCGTTCATCGGGGCCGGAGCGGCCGACCGCGCCAGCCCTCTGCATCGGCCATGCCGGGGGGGACGCGCCTCAGCCCTCGCCGCGGGCATCGCGCGGCCGGACCGCGTCGCCGCGCAGGGCACGCGCGGTCCGCGCGACGTGTCCGACGCCGACGTCACGGTCGTCGATCCTTTCCAGGGCGCCGTCGACGTCCCCCGCGACCCTGCCGCGCTGTTCCACGGCGCGCCGCTGCGCCGAGGCGAGGCGCGCCGCCTTCATCTCGAGGTGCCTCAGGCACGCGCACCGCAGGAGCGAGGCGAAATTGCGTGCCTCACCGTGGAGAGCGAGCACTTCGTCGTAGAGAAGCGTCACGAGGCGCGGAAGGGTCATGCCCTGAGCGGCGGCGATGTCCTCGAGCACGTTCCAGAACATCACCTCGATCCTGATCGAGGTCGAGTGTCCGCCGAGCCGGATGGAGCGGGTCTCGCCCTCGTAGTCGGCGGACGGCATCCCCGAGTACAGATTGCACATGTCCACCCCTGCGATCCGCGCCGCTCACCCGCGGCGACCGCCCGCGCTTCCCCGGGATGAGGAACAATAATGCAGCGCGCGCCCGTTTCCACCGCCTTCCGGGCTCTGGCATAACGCGCTCTGCGGATCGTCGCGGGCCCGCTCCGCAGTAGCATGATACTACCACCGCACGCTGGAGCGGCTCTAAGTTTCCGCTCGGCGGGACCCCTCGGGACCGTCGGGCTCGGGCCTCGACAGGGGGATCATGCGCGACATGTCCGACATGCCCGAGCGGATCCCCGCGATGATCCGGGTCCGGGACGCGGCGCGCTCCGCGCGTTTCTACCGGACCGCCTTCGGCCTCGACACCGCCGACCGGCCCGGCTTCGAAACCTTCACCCCGATCGATCTCGCGCATGCCGCGTCCGGTCTCGCGTCGGAGCTGACGGCCAACACGGGCCAGGACGGCGCCTGCGGCCTGGGCATGGGGGCCGCCCGGGGCACGGCGCGCTCCTGCTTCATCGACGACCCGGACGAGCACAAGATCGAGGTGCTCGCCCGCGGTTGGCGCTTCGCCTGATGACCCGCGACGGCCCGCCATCGGCCGCCGCGGCACCGGCACGACCGACACGGACAGGGGAGGACGGGATGAGGATGCAGGAGACGGGCGCGCACCTGTCCCGCCGCGGCTTCCTGGGCGCCGCGGGCTCGACGCTGCTCGCGGTCGCGGTCATGCCGGACGGCAGCGTGACCGGGCGGGCCTGGGCGCAGATGCCGAAGGCGACGAAGCCCGAGACCTTCGCCTCCCTCGTGCAGATGTCGCGCGACTGCTACCCGCACGACCGCGTCGCCGACAGGTACTACGCCGCCGCGGTGCAGATCCTCGACGACGCGGCGCGGACCGCTCCAGGAGAACTGACGCTCCTCGAGGACGGGATGGCCGCGCTCAACCGGGCGGCCGTCGAGAGGCACCGCCTGCCCTACGCCAAGGTTCCGCAGGACACGGACCGGGCGGCCCTCCTCGAGACCATCGAGCCGACCCCGTTCTTCCAGAAGGTGCGGGCCAACCTCATCGTCGGTCTCTACAACCAGAAGGAGCTGTGGCCGATCTTCGGCTACGAGGGCGCCTCCTTCGACAAGGGCGGCTACCTGGAGCGCGGCTTCGACGACATCGACTGGCTCTGACGGCGGCCCGGCGCCCGCGCCGGCGGCCGCGCGCGACACGCATTCACCGCTCGGTCCGACCATCCCGCGCGAAGACGGGACGGGGCCGATCCGCGGCAGGAGGAAACCATGTCAGCTCCCTACGACCTCAGCGACGGCTCCGTCTTCGTCATCGTCGGCTCGGGCGCCGGCGGCGGGACCCTCGGGACCCAGCTCGCGCTCAAGGGCATCGACACCGTCATCCTCGAGGCGGGCGACCGGCACGAGACCTTCGACTTCGTCAACGACGAGTGGGACTCGTTCGCCCAGCTCGCCTGGAAGGACAAGCGGCACGCCACCGGGCCGTGGCCGATCGCCAAGACGTTCCCCAACCTGCCGGCCTGGATCGTGAAGGCCGTCGGCGGCTCGACCGTGCACTGGGCGGGCGCGTCGCTGCGCTTCCAAGAGCACGAGTTCAGGACGCGCACGCATTACGGCGCCGTGAAGGGGGCCAACCTCCTCGACTGGCCCGTCGACCTCCCGGAGATGGACCCCTGGTACGCCATGGCCGAGAACCGGATGGGCGTCACGCGCACCAACGGCATCCCGGGCCTGCCGGGCAACAACAACTTCAAGGTGCTCGAGGCCGGCGCCCGCAAGATCGGCTACACGGAGGTGCATACCGGCCGGATGGCCATCAACTCCGAGCCGCGCGACGACCGCGCCGCGTGCATGCAGCTCGGCTTCTGCTTCCAGGGGTGCAAGTCGGGCGCGAAGTGGTCGACGCTCATCGCGGAGATCCCGAAGGGCGAGGCCACGGGCCGGCTCGAGGTCCGTTCGGGCTGCCAGGTCCTGCGGATCGAGCACGATCCCGGCGGCAAGGTCACCGGCGTGGTCTACGCCGACAAGGACGGCGTCGAGCACCGGCAGAGAGCGCGGGCCGTCGCCGTGGCCGGCAACTCCATCGAGAGCCCGAGGCTGCTCCTCAATTCGCACTCGTCGAAGTTCCCCGACGGTCTGGCCAACGCGTCGGGGCAGGTCGGGCGCAACTACATGCGCCACACGACCGGTTCGGTCTACGCCATCTTCGAGAAGCCGGTCCACATGTACCGCGGCACCACGATGGCCGGCATCGTGCGCGACGAGGCCCGGCACGATCCGAGCCGCGGCTTCGTCGGCGGCTACGAGCTCGAGACGCTCTCCCTGGGCCTGCCCTTCATGGCGGCGTTCCTCGACCCGCAGACGTGGGGCCGCGATTTCGCCGGCGCCCTCGACAAGTACCGGAACATGGCGGGCCTCTGGATCGTGGGCGAGGACATGCCCTGTTCCGACAACCGCATCACCCTGTCGGACGACACGGATGCCTACGGGATGCCGGTCGCGTCGGTCCATTTCGCCGACCATCCCAACGACGAGGCGATGCGCGAGCACGCCTACAGGCAGGGCAGCGCCCTCTACGAGGCCGTCGGCGCGGTCCGCACCATCCGCACCCCGCCCTATCCGTCGACGCACAACCTCGGCACGAACCGCATGAGCGAGAAGCCCCGGGACGGCGTCGTCAACCGCTTCGGCCAAGCCCACGATGTCGAGAACCTGTTCGTCTCGGACGGCTCCCAGTTCACGACCGGCGCCACTGAGAATCCGACCCTCACCATCGTCGCGCTGGCCCTGCGGCAGGCGGACCACATCGCCAAGCGGATGAGTCGCGGCGAGATCTGAGCGCGGATCCTGCGCCCGCATCCGGCCGGCGCAGGCGATCTCCGCGACCATCGCGATCGCGCTTCCCGCGCGGGCCCGCGGAAAGCTCGGCTCCCGCCCCCGGCGTCAGTGGAGGTGAAACTCGCTGCCGACGGCCCGCAATTCCGCGGGCCTGATCAGGCGGCTGTGGGCCACCTTCACCGAATGCAGCGGCCCATCGAGGGCGCCCTGCCAGAAGGCCAGGAAGCGCTTCAGCTCCGGGAAGACGGGGAAGAGGTCGTGCTGCTGCCAGATGAAGGTCTGGAGCAGGTGGGGATGGTCGGGCAGGTGATACAGGATCTCGGCTGTCGTCAGGCTGTAGCCTTCCAGCTGACGACGGAAGGCGGTCGAAACGCTCATGGCGGCCCCTCCTGCGCGCATCGTGAGAGTGACCCACGACGAAGCAAGAAAGTTGCCGGCTGAGCTGTTAACAAACGCCGAATCGCCCGCGATCTCAGTCGGTTAGCACTCAGAGCGGCCGATGGCTGCCAGAGCGGTTCGGGGTCGCGCGCACGCGCGCGCTGCACCGAGGTCGGGCCGCGCATGACGGGCTCGGCGACGCTCGGCTCCAACGCCCGGACCGCGAGCCGGCCTCTCCGTCGCCGGATCTGAACCTGTTCAGGACCCAAGTTTCTCAAATATTGCGCGTCTTCGAGCAATGAAACTCGATATTACTGCAGTCAAGGCATCGCTCGTGAAGCGTCTGCCGCGCCGATGTCATTCCTCCACCGTCGCGTGGGCGGCGAGGAAATCGACGAAGCTTCGGATGCGCAGCGCCAAGCGCGCGTGGCCGACATAGAGGACGTGGACGTCCTCGGCATCGCCGGGGTTGAACGCCTCCAGCACCGGCACGAGCCGACCGGCCGCGAGATCGGCCGCCACATGGAACCGGGCGAGGCGGGCGATCCCGGCGCCGCCGAGCGCCATCAGGCGCACCACCTCGCCGGAATTGCCGTAGAAATTCCCCTGGATCGGCCGCTGGTTGAGACCGGCTCCGACGCGGAACGGCCAGGTATCGAGGGAGCGGCGGAAGCTGAAGTTGAGGCACTTGTGCGCCGCGAGGTCGTCGGGATGCTCCGGGACACCTTCCCGCGCGAGATAGGCGGGGGCGGCGACCACGATCATCCGGCTGCGCCCGAGGCGTCGGGCCCGCAGGCGGGTGTCGCGGAGTGGGCCGATCCGGATCGCGACGTCCGCCTGCGTGGCGGGCAGGTCGATCACCTCGTCGGTCAGGGCGAGATCCAGGCTCATCCGCGGGTGCTGCGCGAGAAAGCGCGGCAGGACCGGCAGGACGACGTGGGTCCCGTACGGGACCGAGGCGTTCACCCGGAGCCGCCCGCTCGGCTCGGCGGCGGTCTGGGTGAGGCCCCGCTCCATCGCGTCGATTTCCGCCATCAGCTCGGCGGCCCGCTCGCGGTAGGCCTCGCCTTCCGGGGTCAGGGTCAGGGATCGGGTCGTGCGCCGGAGCAGCGCGACCCCGAGGCGCGCCTCGAGGCGGGCGACGGCCCGGCTCACGGCGGAGGGGGTTTGCCGCAGGGCTTTGGCGGCCGCCGCGAAGCTGCCGCACCGCGTCGCCTGGAGGAACGCCTCCATGTCCCCGAGCCGGTTGTCCATCGCGCCGCCACTCATGCATCCAAGTCACGATCATCGTGCCGCGATGCCTGCTACTCAGCAATCCGGCGGCCGTCCATCTCCTCGGGACCGACACGGCAACGAGGACGAACCGTCATGGATCTGCAGCTCACGGGACGAAGCGCCCTGGTCACCGGCTCGACCGCCGGGATCGGTCTCGCCGTGGCCAAACGGCTGGCCGCGGAGGGCGCGGAGGTCATCATCGCGGGGCGCCAGCAGGCCAAGCTCGACGCGGCCGCGGCCGCGGTCGCCGCGGCGGGCCGCGCGCGCGCGATCCTGGCCGATCCCGCCACGGCCGAGGGCGCTGCCGCGCTCGTGCGCGCGGCCCCCGCGGTCGACATCCTCGTCAACAATCTCGGGATCTACGAGGCCAAGGCCTTCCCGGATATCGCCGACGACGACTGGCACCGCCTGTTCGCGGTCAACGTCGTGTCGGGGGCCCGGCTCGCGCAGGCCTATCTCCCGGGGATGCAGGCGCGCGGCTGGGGGCGCGTCCTGTTCGTCTCGAGCGAGTCCGGGATCGTGCCGCCGCCCGACATGATCCACTACGCCGTGACCAAATCGGCCCAGCTGACGATCGCCCGCGGACTCGCGCAACTCACCAAGGGCAGCGGCGTCACCGTGAACACGGTGCTGCCCGGGCCCACGCGCTCCGACGGGATCGGCGATTTCCTGAAGAGTGTCGCCTCCGATCCCGACCTGTCGCCCGAGGCGATGGAGGCGGAGTTCTTCCGGCTCCATCGGCCGCTGTCGCTGATCCAGCGCCTGATCGAGCCGGACGAGGTCGCCGCCATGATCGCCTACCTGGCGAGTCCCCTCGCCGCAGCGACCAACGGCGCCGCGCTCCGGGTCGAGGGCGGGATCGTGCCGACCGCCGCCTGACCGCCGAGGCCCGCGACGCGGAGACGGGCGCGGGACGGATACCGGTGCGGGGAGCGGGCGCCGCGAAGGGCGGGCGATCGATCCCCGACCTCTCCCCGACCTCTCCCCGACCTCTCCCCGGCCTATCCCCGGCCGGTCCGCGGCTCTTCCCCGGCCAACCGTCCCGGCCCGATCGCGTTCCGGTCGAGCCTGAGCAGGAGCGTCACCGGGAGGAGACCGATCATCACGATGAGCACGGCGGCGACGGCGCCGTCCTCGTACGTGCCGCGCGCCGCCTCGCCGTAGAGATGCGTGCTCAACGTCTCGACGTTGAGGGGACGCAGGAGCAGCGTCACCGGCAGTTCCTTGGCGATGTCGACGAAGGCGAGGAGGCCGCCGCTCAGCACCGCGGGCCAGGCCAGCGGCAGCTGCACGGTGACCAGCGTGGCGAGCCGACCCCGCCCGAGCACCCGCGCGGCGTCGGGGATGGTGCGCGGGATCCGCGCGAAGCCGGCCTCGCTGGCGCCCACCGTGACGGTCAGGAAGCGCAGGGCGTAGGCGATGACGAGGGCGGCGCCGGTCCCGAGTCCCACCCGTGCGGTCGTCAGGCCGGCCTCGAACAACCCGGCCTCGACCAGCGCCAGAGGACCCAGGAGCCCGACCGCCAGCACGGTTCCGGGCATGGCGTAGCCGATCCCGGCCGCGCCGATGAGCAGGCGCCCGGCCCGGGCGCTCAGCAGGGAGGGAACGGCCGCCACCGCCATGCCCGCCAGCACCGTCACCGCCGTGGCGAGGCCCGCGTAGTAGACGGTGTTGAGGGCCTGGGCGGCGAGCGCGTCGGGCAAGCCGCTCGCGTCGATCCGGCGCCACGCCTCGAGGCCGAGAGAGCCCGCCGGCACCAGGAATCCGATCGCGACGGGGGCCGTGCCCAGGGCCAGGGCCGACCCCGCCCGCCAGCCGTCCAGCCGGCGGCGCGCGCCGGCCGTGTGGCGGCGGGCGCCGCCGGCATAGCCGCGGCCGGCCCGCGCGAGCCGTTCGAGGCCGACGACCGCGACCACCGCGGCCAGCATCACCAACGCGATCTGCGCGGCGCCGGGCAGGTCCGAGCGGTTCACCCAGGTGGCGTAGACCTGCACCGTCAGCGTGCGCACACCCAGGAACTCGGCCGCGCCGACATCGTTGAGCGCCTCCATCAGGGCGAGGCCGGTGCCGAGGGCGATCGCTGGCCGCGCGAGCGGGAGGGCGATCCGCAGGAAGCTGCGCCACGGCCCGGCCCCGAGCGCGCGCGCGGCTTCCAGCAGCGAGCCGGCCTGCATCAGGAACAGCGCGCGGGTCGGCAGATAGACGTAAGGGTAGAGCACGAAGCCGAGCAGCAGGCTGCAGCCCGGCAGCGAGCGCAGGTCCGGCAGGGCGAGATCGCGCGGGCTCGACAGGCCGAGCAGGCTCCGCAGCCCGACCTGGAACGGCCCGAGCGGGTGCAGCAGGTCGAGATAGGCGTAGGCGACCACGTAGGTCGGCATCGCCAGCGGCAGCAGCAGGGCGGCCTCGAGGAGGCGCCGACCGGGGAAGTCGAACGCCGCGACCAGCCACGCCGTCGCGGTCCCGAGCCCGATCACCAGGAGGCCAACGCCCGCGAGCAGCAGGGCGGTGTCGCGGATCGCCTGCGGCAGCACGTAGGCGGCGAGGTGCGGCCACAGCTCGCCGCCGCCCTCGGACGCCGTGAAGCCCAGGGAGATCACGGGCGCGAGCAGCAGCGCCGCCAGGGCGACCGCCCCCGCCCAGCCCAGAGAGCGGGTCACCGACATCCGGCCCGGCTCGAACTCAGTTGTCGAAGCCGACCTTGTCGACGAGCAGGCTCGCCGCCTTGCGGTTGCGGGCGATCTCGACGAGCGGCGTCGGATCGACGCTCAGCGGACCGAGTTCCGCGAGCAGCGGCTCGATCGGGGCGCCGGCCTTCACCGGATACTCGTAGTCGACCTTGGCGTAGAGCGCCTGCGCGGCGTCGGAGACGAGGTACTCGAGGAGCTTGACCGCCTGGTCACGGTTCGGCGCGTTCTTGGCGACGACCGCCCCCGACACGTTCACGTGCGTGCCCCCGCCCTCGAAGGTCGGCAGCACGACCTTGATGGCCGCGCCCCATTTCTGCTGGTCCGCCCCGCCGCGACCCGAGCGCATCAGTCCGACATAGTAGGAATTGCCGAGGCCCACCTCGCAGAGGTCGGCCGCGATGTCGCGGGCCACGTCCCGGTCGCCGCCCGTCGCCTTGCGGGCGAGGTTGTCCTTCACGCCCCGCAGCCACGCCTCCGTCTTCTCCGCGCCGTGGCGGACGAGGAAGGCGGCGATCAGGGCGGTGTTGTAGGGATGCTGGCCCGAGCGCAGGCACACCTTGCCCTTCCAGCGCGGGTCGGCGAGCGATTCGTAGGTCGCGGCCGCGAGATCGTTCAGGCCCGTGTCGGCGTAGAGCACGCGCGCGCGCATGGAGAGGGCGAACCAGCGCCCGTCGGCGCCGCGCAGGGGCGCCGGCACGGCCGCTTCGAGCACGGGCGAGCGCACCGGCTGGGTCAGGTCGCGGTCGACGAGTTCGATCAGGTTGCCAATATCGACCGTCATGAGGACGTCGGCGGACGAGCGCGCGCCCTCCGCGGCGACCCGCTCGGCCAGCCCCTTCTCCACGAAGACCGTGTTCACGGTGACGCCGCTCTGCGCCGTGTAGGCGTCGAGCAGCGGCCGGATCAGGCCCGGCTCGCGGGTGGTGTAGAGGTTGACCTCGGCCGCGTAGGCCGGTCCGCCGAAGCAGAGAGACAGGCACAGGCTCGCCCAGGCTCCGGTTCTGCAGACGTCCAACATGATAAACCCCGTTCGTCGAGCGACGAGCCGGTGCTATACAGTAAGAATGCGCCCTGCAAGGCAGATTTATTTAGATATATTCTAATTACAATCTGACAACACTTGGACTCCGTCCGGCAGCGGGAAGACGTGGGCGCGCCCGGGCAGCAGCTCGATGCCGACCTGCTCGCCCAGGACGGCCTCCGGCGGGAGGTCGAGGCGCAGCGGCGCGCCGAGGCCCGCGACCGCGATGTCCAGGCGCAGGCGCGGCCCCGCGAAGGCCCGGCCCAGGATCCTGGCCGGCACGCCGGCGCCCGCCGGCCCGAGGCGGATCGCCTCCGGGCGCAGGCAGACTTGGACCGCGCCCTCCGGCACGGCGTCGGGCCGGGGCAGCGTGCCGAGGGGTGTCGCGACGTGGCCGTCGACGGCGCGGCCCGGAATCTCGATGATCTCGCCGAGCGCCCGGGCGGCGAACGGCGTCGCCGGCGCGGCGTACAGCGCCTCGGCGCTGCCGCTCTGGACGATCCGACCCCGGTGCATCAGGACGATGCGGTCCGCGCAGGCGACCGCCTCGGCCGCGTCGTGCGTGACGAGGATCGCGCCGATGCCGTCCCGCCGCAGGACCGCCAGGGTGTCGGCGCGGACACGCTCGCGGGTGCCGGCATCGAGGTTCGAGAACGGCTCGTCGAGGAGCAGCACCCGCGGACGCGGGGCCAGGGCCCTGGCGAGCGCCACCCGCTGCGCCTCTCCGCCCGACAGCGTGCCCGGATAGCTGTCGGCGCGGTGTGCCAGCCCGACCTGATCGAGGCGCTCGCGGGCGATGTCCCGCGCGTCCGCGCCGCGGAGATGGGCGAGGCCGAAGCGGACATTGGCCAGCACGGTGAGGTGGGGAAACAGCGCGTAGTCCTGGAACATCAGGCCCACGCCGCGGCGCGCGGGCGGCGCGTTGCGGCCGCGCCCGGCGACGCGGCGATCGCCGAAGGCGATCTCGCCCGCGTCCGGCGCGTCCAGGCCGGCGATGAGCCGCAGCAGCGTGCTCTTCCCGCAGCCGGAGGCGCCGAGCACCGCCAGGATCTCGCCCGGACCGAGCGTCAGCGACACGTTGTCCAGCGCCAGCGTCCGGCCGTAGCGTCGGCTCACGCCCGACACCGCGAGTTGCCCCGCGGCGGGACCTGAACCGGCGCCGGGCGACGCGTCGGTCGGAGAAGTCTTGCGGCGTCGAAACACGGGCAGGAGATCCGGCGGGCGATGGGCCCTCGATCGAGAACGGGTGGAGTCACCGTTCTCATCCGGCCCTCCGGCACGGCGCGGCCCGCCGGGCGGTGCGGCTCCAGGGTGTCGTTGGTTGGGCCGCCCCGGTACCTGACGTCCGGCTGTCTCGGCCCCGGTCTCCGGCACCGCGGGTCCGGGGGGCGTAAGAAGGCTTGCCGGTGGGTCGTGCCCGGAAGTCCTGCCCGCGAGACTTGCCGCGGGGGCGTGTCCTCCCGGCTGCGCGGCCACACCGTATCGGTCGGCTCAGCACGCGACACGGCGGACGGTGCACGGCGCAATCGGTCATCGGCACGCCGGGAGCCGCTCTTGCCGAGGGATCGCGTTGTCCGGTCGATCGCGGCTCGGGGCCGACAGGTCAGGCGCGCGGAAATCCCGCGCTCTGCATTCATCAAATCAATCGAATTTGAAAGGTCATGGCAGCACTATTGAATTGGTTCGCTGCCATATTCCTCGCGTGCGGTGGGGGACATCATGCGCGCGTGGCTGGTGGCAGGTGTGGTGATTTCTACACTTGTGGGTAGCATCGACACGGTCGAGGCGCGCGGGCGTGGGCGTCTGTTCTTCGGGCGGTCGTCGACGGCGCAGCGACCCGCGTTGCCTCCGTCTGTCGCCGCGACCCACACGGCCCCGAGCGGCCGTGCCGGCTACCGTCCCACCATCGCGATCGCGCCGGCCCCCATCGCTGCGGCCCCCATCGCTGCGGCCGTTCCTGCGGCCGTTCCTGCGGCCGTTCCTGCGGCCGTTCCTGCGGCAGCCGCGGCAGCGGTGGCGAACACGCCGGCCGAAGCGCGCGAGCCGGAGCTTCGGCCACAGCACACCCTCCTCCGCCCGCCGCCCGAAACGCCGCGTGTCCAAGCGGTGCGCGCCGTCGCCCCGAGTTGCGAGACCGGGAGGCGCGTCGGCGGCGTCGACAGGGCGGAAGCCGGCTTCTGCCTGATCAACTAGACCGGGGATCCTGGCCGCCTCCCGATCGGGGCGGCGCAGCACGACGCGACGGTGGGGCCATTGCGCCGTCGACCCGGCAGCACACGGAGGCCGGCTGTGCCGCACTGCGGCCGAACGTAGCGCAGCGTGGTGGATCGGCCCGCGCGCGGGTGCGCTGCGCGTGCCCCTACCCCGCCGGTCGATCCCTCAGCGGTCAGGCTCCCGGTCTGGCCGGGGATTACTGCGCGCGTCCCGGCCCGTCTCTCAAGCCGAGCCGCAGAGCCCGCGCGAACAGGTCGCTGAGCGTGATCCAGTCAGCACCGTCGATCCGCCAGCGCGCGCAGTCGTCATCCGGCTCGACCGTATACCCGCGGCACCGAAGCACGGCGACCGCGTCGAGCACCGGGTCATCCCCTTCGCCCAGGTGGGCATCCTCTCGGTCATGGGCGTGGGTCAAGGCTGACGCTCATCACATCCGCGAGTTGAAAGAGGAGGTCGCCCACGACACCGATCGGCAGCAGGACGCAGAACTCACTGTCGTCGGGCGACTGCAATCGGATCGCCAGTGTGCCGCCGCCGTCGATGACTTCGACCGAGCGCACCGCCGCAGCGCCCAGCACGTAGGGGACCGCGCTGTCCGAGACCGTCATCCTCGGAGGCCGATCACGCGATTTCCATCTCGAGCGCGACGTCGGCCAGATAGGCCGCGATGCGCGCGCTCGCCCGGGTGTCCGACGCTTCGATGATGAGGCCGGCGCCGCCGGGCAGGACGTCGTAGCGCCGGAGAACGGATTCGGCCTTGAGCGCCGCCTCGCGCTCCGAGGTCGCGCGCAGGACGCGCCGATCGCCCTCGATGCGGATCAGGATGCGGAAGGGAGCGCGCTTCATGCTGGGACCGCCTCGGCCATCTGACCCGCGCCGTCGCGGCTCGATGGGTCAGTTACGGCGAGGCTGGCAAAACCGTTCCGCGACGGAGCGGGGGGAGAGTGAGGGGGACGTCGACCGCTTCGTGTAAGCCCGAGTGACGTTCAGGACGCCCGAGATCGGTCGGTATCTCGAACGGCATCCGTTTCACGCAGCCCTGACAGTGGTCAGAAGCCGAACAGGGACGCGGTATGGGCGCAGGCGACTAACCTCTGAGGCACGTGCTCATGAACGCCTTGCGCTCGGCGCCCTTGAGGCTCTTGGCCGAGGCATCCGCATTGCAGCTCTTCATCTTCATCTGCTGCGGCGTCAGCTCCTTGGCCGGCGCGGCGCTCTTTCCCGCGAGGCAATCTGCCATGAAGCTCTTGCGGGCGGCGCCCGACAGCCGTTGCGTCCCAGCATCCACGTTGCAGGATTTCATCCGATCCCGCTGCGCGGTCTGAGCCGCCGAGGGTGCGGGGGCCTGCGCTCGGACGGACACCGTGCAGGCGAGAACGAGGGCCGAGGCGAGAGCGAGCGTACGCACGGTGGAGGACCTCCGGTGATGCGGAGAACCCTAGCGACCTGCGGTTGTACGAGCCAGCGTCAGTGCCGCGTCTGTCCCATCAATTCGCGGCGATGTCTCGCCACCGCCGTCGTCGAATGGTCACGAGGCTATGCCTTCGTTCGCCGAGCCCGATGTCTCCAGAGGTCCTGGTGCGCTCTGTCATCTGCGCCCTCGCTGGCATCACGCTCGTTCTCGTCGCGCCGGTCGGCCGTGCCTTGGCCGAACCGGCCGCGGATCCGCTGGCGACGGCCGCGCGGGTCGCCGCGGAAGGCCTCGCCATCGGTTCACCCTCCGGCGCAGGTGGCGATCCGCAGACCTCGGTCGCTCAGCCCGTGTTCTCGGCCGGTCGCGCGGCGGAGGTCACGACCTCGTTCCAGCCCCTCCTCGGGGCCGCCGGCGATCCCGGCGGGTACCGCGCCTTCCTGGAGAGCCGCGGGATCACCTTCGGCCTGATCAGTGTGGCCGAGACCTACCGCAACCTGCGCGGCGGCCTGCGGCGCGGTTCCACGGGCCTGACGCTGCTCGATCTCGACGTCGATGTCGATCTCGACACGCTCGCCGGGTGGAAGGGGGCCACGGCCCACGCCACCGTCTACCAGATCCAGGGCAGCGGAGCCTCCCGCAGCCGCGTCGGCAACCTCATGACGATCAGCGAGATCGAGGCCCTGCCGGCTTCGCGGCTCTCGGAGCTGTGGCTGGAGCAGAGCCTGTTCGACGACAGGCTGTCCGTCCGTGTCGGCCAGCTCTCCGCCGACACCGAGTACATGGTGAGCCAGACCAGCATCCTGTTCACCAACGGTACCTTCGGCTGGCCGGAGATCTTCGCCGCGAACATGGTGGACGGAGGGCCGGCCTATCCGCTCTCGGCGCCGACCGTCCGCCTGAAGTACGTCCCGACGCCCGATCTCTCGTTCCAGGCGAGCGTGATCGACGGCACACCCGGCGGCGGCCGTCCCCGCTCGGGCGTAGACCCGCAGCGCCGCAATCCGAACGGTATCCGCTTCCCCGTCTCCGACCCCCCGCTCGTCATCGCCGAGGTTGCCTACGCCTACAACACCCGTCCGGGTTCCGAAGGCCGGCCGGGCACCGTCACGCTGGGCGGCTGGCACCGCTTCGGCCGCGTCGATGCCCTCACGCCGGATCCGGTGAGTGGCCTCGATCGGAGGGTTTCGGGCAATTCGGGCCTCTACGGGCTCATCGACCAGACGATCTACCAGGAGCCGGACGATCCCAACGACGGCGCCAGCGTCTTCCTGCGTGCGTCCGTCTCGCCGGGGGACCGCAATCTGGTGGACCTCTACATCGACGGCGGCATCGCCTATCGCGGCCTGATCCCCGGACGGTCGGACGACACGCTGGGCCTCGCCGTCGGCATCACCCGCATCTCCCCGGCGGCACGCCGGCTCGATGCGATCGCCGCGCTCCAGAGCACGACACCCGCACCCCGCCGGAGCGCCGAGATCTTGCTCGAGGCGACCTATCAGGCCGTGCTCGCGCCCGGCATCGCCCTGCAGCCGACCGTGCAGTACATCGCCCATCCGGGTGGCGGGATCGCCAATCCGCGCGATCCTGACGGCAAGCGGGTGCGCGGCGCCGCGGTGTTCGGCCTGCGTGCCATCACCCGCTACTGAGGTGAACGCGGCCCGTTTGTGCGACCCGCGCGCCGAGCGCGTTCCGGTCTCGGGAGGAGCGCGGCGGTTCGGCGCGAGCTCACGTCCGCGGGTGCGGCGCGTCGCGCGCGGGAAGCCGCCTGTGTGGCCGCGGCATCGGAACGCCCCGTCGGCTGACGGGTTTGTGAGCCGGCAGAAGGGGTCAGGTGAAGGTAGCGGTATGGCATCGATCCGGGAGATCGCGGACACGCTGAGGAGGATCGCCGCGCCGGGCATGAAGCCGAAGGCGATCCGTTCCGCCATCCGTGAGCGGCATCCGGAGGCGAGCAAGAAGGAGATCGTCCGCGCCGCGTTCTACGCCGTGACAGAAGGGCCGACCGCTACCGAGGGCGCGACCGCGGAGCTTCACGACTTCGCGCTGGCTGAGCGCATCGCCGAGGACAACGCGGACGTGGTCTTGAAAGCGAGCAAGCGCAAGAGGAAGAAGCGCTCGTCGGACGCATCGGACCGATCGCCGGCGCATTGAGCAGGGCGCGCATCGTCCGGTCTCTGCACGCTGGAGATCCGCTTCCGGGACACGTGCCGATACGCTCTGACGGCAGGGTCGGGTCGGTGGGAGGCCGTCCGCCTTTGCAGCGGTCGCGGTCCACAGCGGCCACTCCGCTCTCGGCCAGCATCCGCCATCGCGCGACGCCCGCCTGAACGTCTCAAACGGATGGCTTCCGGCTGGTCCGCCTTCGAGCGACATGGGTTCGAGGCAGACGTCGTTGTCGTCTCCTCTCTCGCTGTCTGCGCGCGGGCCACCCTGCAAGGTGTCCCCCGACGAACGCGTCGCGCGCGCCTGCGGATGACGCGTCCAGACCGGCGGGACGGCCTACTTCAGGAGGCCGTTCGCCAAGCACCGGAAGGCCTCGGTGGCCCTGGCGAGGACGGCCGGCGGATCGTCGGACGCGGCGACCCAGAGCGCGGCGTTGAGCGCCGCGCCGTTGATCAGGCGCGCCGCGGCCTCGGCATCGACAGGCTTGACCGTCCCGGCCTCCACGAGGGCCTGGATCGTCTCGGTCGTCGTGCGCAGGCAGGCGGTCTGGCCCGGCCACCGCGACGGATCGCCCAGCACTGCCGGTCCGTCGAGGAGCACGATGCGCTGGATCTCCGGCTCGAGGGCCAACTCGATGTAGGCGACGCCCTCGTCGAGGAAGCCGAGCCAGGGCGTTGGCGCCCTCTCGCGCGCGACCCGCGCCTGAGCGACCATCTCCGCGTCGAGCTGCGCGATGACGGCCTGAAGCAGGCCCTTCTTGTCGCCGAAGTTGTGATAGAGCGCGCCACGCGTCAGGCCGGCCGCTTCCGTCAGCTCATCCATCGACGCCGCTGCGTAGCCCTTCTCGGCAAAGGCTGCACGCGCCGCGCGGATCAGCCGCGCGCGGGTTTCCTCCATCTTCAGCGCGCGCCGTCCCGATGCCACAGGATGCCTCGATCCTTCACGTAGGCCCGCATGTGTTGACATACGCCGCGTATGTCACGATATTTCTACATACGCGGCGTATGTGAATGTTGCCGCGAGGTCGATGGAAGCCGTCGGCACCCTTCGCAGAGGACACGCGATATGTCGAAGCGCGATGCAGTCTTTCCGCCCGGACGGCAAGCCCTCTACGACAAGCACCGCTACTCGGCCGCGATCCGGTCCGGCGACCTGCTTTTCGTCTCCGGCCAAGTTGGCAGCCGCGAGGATGGCTCGCCTGAACCGGATTTCGGTGCGCAGGTTCGCCGTGCCTTCGACAGGCTGAACGCCGTTCTCGCGGCGGCCGGCTGCAGTTTCGACGACGTGGTGGACGTGACAACCTTCCACACCGACCCTGAAACGCAGTTCGACACAGTGATGGCGGTACGCGACGTAATGATCGGCGAACCGCCCTATCCGAACTGGACTGCCGTCGGCGTGACCTGGCTCGCGGGCTTCGACTTCGAGATCAAGGTCATCGCCCGTCTTCCGACCCCGGTCTGAGTCGGTGTTCGGCTCGGACGATGCCGGGAAGAATCGCCAAGCCGCTTGTTCCTCCACGGTCCCGATACCGGCATCATCGTTGATGAGACAGATTTAGACGATCGCTCCTGACCCTGTACGAACTTTGAACTTGGATCACCGCGTGGGGCCCATCACCCGGCGAGGAGCCCCGCCGATTGGACCACCACAACCGCGAGCATGCAGACCGCCGCCGCGGCCGCCGCGTACGACACGATTTTCGTGAATCCCTTCATGGATCTCCTCCTGACAAATCGGATCTTCGGGCGTCGACAGAGAT
This sequence comes from Methylobacterium sp. D54C, assembly GCF_053345595.1. Taxonomy (NCBI): domain Bacteria; kingdom Pseudomonadati; phylum Pseudomonadota; class Alphaproteobacteria; order Hyphomicrobiales; family Methylobacteriaceae; genus Methylobacterium; species Methylobacterium sp. D54C. The sequence goes on along the minus strand of NZ_JBKFAK010000017.1, from coordinate 75,388 downwards.
CGCGGCGCGCGACCGCGCTCCGGGAAGGCAAGACGGCCCGGATCGCCGCGTCACACACCATATCGGGGTGTCACGTCGTCAACGCTCCTCGGTGGCGAGCGTAAACAACGACAGGAAGATTCGGTTCACCTCGGATGCGCGCGTCCTGTCCTCGAGCGACAACTTGCCGCTCGCGACGCGGCACGTCCTGGAACTTCGCAGGCGATGGGTGAGCGGGACGCGCGGCCCGCGCAGGTGCGCACGGGGCGTCCATGACCGGCCCGGTGCCGACGCCCGTCGCGCGAGCGGCCCGAAGGCGCCCTCCCCTCCCGGTCCCGCTCCGTAGCGCTCCGATGTGTCGGGCGGTCACCGACCGCGTCGTCGCGGGCCGCGACCGGATGCCCGACCGTCTCCGGATCACGGGACCTTGCCGGTCAGCGACGCCACCATCCGACGCGTCGCCGCACCACCATCCCGATCCTGCGGTGCGCGGCTCGCATCTGGGTCGTCCCTGCCGATCGGTTCACGCCGCCTCACGGGCGCGCGGGTTACGGTCCGCCGCTGGAAGCGCGTCGGCGAGGTCCCGAGCAGGCCGGGTCGCCACCCTTCGGCTGATCGCCCGCCTCGCGTCTCTGTCCAGTGGCGTCCGAGCGCGCCCGAGACGCGTCGCCGGTCAGTGGCCACCCAATGCGCTGATGCCGGGCCTTGCGACGCGACCGCTTACAAAAATCAGCGCCCCCGGGTCCGCTCCTGAGAAAACTCAGCGCGGCCCCAGCGGTGTCCGACGGCGCGGGACTTACAAAAATCAGCGCAGGTGGACGCGCTTGCCGCGGTTTGGAAGGTCGCCAAGCGCCCTCACCCGTCACCGACGGCGTGCGCCACGCTGACTTTTGCCAGCGGACGGTCGGCGAGCGCTGATTTTTCGCACTCGCGCCGCCGCGACCGGCGCCAACGGCGGTCGCAGCCGTGCCGGGACGCCGTCGCGGCTCGACCGCTGTGCGGCCGTAGGCCGCCGACGCTGAGTTTTGTAAAGAATCCCGGTCGGCGCGCTGAGATTTGGAAACCCGATGATTGCGCCCGGTCGGCGACTCGCGACTGATAGCCTCCAAATTGCCCTGTGCTCGGCACGAGGAGAGCGAGACCGGCATGAACGCGGCAGAGACCCGCCAGCTGAGCCTGTGGGAGCAGAGCCTGCTGCGCCCCGAGGCCGGAGCTGACCGGCCGACGACCGGGCTCGGTCCCGCGCTCGACGGCCGCATGGATGTGTCGTTCCTCCACAAGGGCTTCTGCATCGCCGGCCTGCCGCTGCGCCGGCCCAAGAACACGATGGAGCCGTGGAACCGGCGCGACGGTCGCTTCTCGCTGACCGTCGAGCCGGCCCGGTTCGTCCTGCCCAACGGGCGCCAGATCGAGGTGGGCGTCCCGTTCGGACCCAAGGCGCGCCTCCTCTCCATGTGGCTGGCCACGGAGGCCCGCGATCCGCGCCGGAGCGCCGGCGACCGCTGGATGGAGATGGGGCGGATCACCGAGTGGTTGAAGGCCGTCGGCTTGCCGGTCACGGGCGGCGAGCGGGGCTCGATCGGGCCGACCAAGGACCAGCTCGTCCGGCTGAGCTTCCCCATCTTCACGATGGTCCTGAACGGCGACGAGGGCGGCCACGTGTTCAAGCGCGAGAGCCTGATCGAGGGGGGCGCGTTCAAGGATGACGACCTCGAGGTCTGGGCCGCCGGGGGACACAGCGCCATGCGCTGGCCGGAAGCGCTGATGCTCAGCCAGAACGCCTACGACCGCTTCACGCGGCACTCGATCCCGGTGCCGACCGCCAGGCTGCGCCAGGTCGCCCACAACGCCATGGCGATCGATATCCTCGTGTACCTCTGCTACCGGCTGCCGCTGCTGTCGCGCGGGGAGAGCGAACTGCTGACCTGGCGCGATCTGATGGCGCAGTTCGGCTCCTCGGAATTCGCCTCCCGCTTCAAGCAGGCCTTCTCGGAATCGATCAAGCGCACCCTCGACGCGTACCCGGAAGCCAACGTCGCGATGACGGCCGAGGGTCTGGTGCTGCGGCACTCGGACCCGGCGGAGCTGCGGCGCGCCTTCGTCGCCGTCGCGGGGGGGCCAACCCGTCGCGCCCGTGCCGCGCCGCGGGCGCGCAAGGCCGCGCGGGTCCCGGATCAGACGGGCCCCTGCGAGAGCGCGGCGGACCTGCTGACGCCGGCCGGTGCCGCGCGAGGCTGACGGCGGGTCACCCCCCTCTGGACGGAGCAACCCGGCAAAAGAAAAGGCCCCCGAGACGTTCGCCCCGGAAGCCCTCTCTGTCGTCTGGACAACCTCAGAGAATCACTCCCGGACATCGCTGTCAACCACGCGACGCGGCCATCGCCTCGGCGGGCGCTGCTCTTTTGCCTCATCGCGGGCGAGGACCATGCATCCCGGACACGAACCCACGACACCCTTCGGGCGGCGACCGCTCTCGCTCGGCATGATGGCCGCGCAGGCGGCGGCCAAGGCCTGCCCCGACGACGCGGTCGGGCACAAATGGCGCATCTTCCGCGACGTGACCGTGGCGAAGGATCACCTCGCCGTCTCGGACCGTGCCCTCGCGGTGCTGAGCGCGCTGCTCACGTTCCATCCCGAGACGGCGCTGCCGCCCGGCACGCCGCTCGTGGTCTTCCCGTCGAACCGCGAATTGTCGCTGCGGTCGCACGGCCCGTCCCCGGCGACGCTGCGGCGCGCGCTGGCCCAGCTCGTCGCGGCCGGCCTGGTGATCCGGCGGGACAGCCCGAACGGCAAGCGCTACGCGCGCCGCGACGGCGCCGGCGCGATCGCGCACGCCTTCGGGTTCGACCTGACGCCGCTCGTGGCGCGCGCGGGGGAATTCGCCGCGCTCGCCCGGGCGGTGCAGGCGGCCGCGCGCCGGCGCCTGCTCCTGCGCGAGGAGATCGCCCTGCACCGCCGCGACCTGTCGAAGATCCTCGCCCTGGCCGCCGAATCCGGATGGCCCGGGCCCTGGGCGGCGCTCGCGGATCGGTTCGCGGCCTGCGGCGGCATGCCGGGTCGGACCGCCGGCGAGCCCCACCTGCACGCCGCCGCCGAACCGCTGCGCGCGCTGCGCCGGGAGGTGGACAAGTGGCTGCCAAATTTGGCGAATGCGCCGAAAATGGTCGGCACTGCGTCTCACGGTGAGCGCCACCATCAGAATTCAGATCCAGATCCTGCTGACGATTCTGAACGGTGCCCCCGGCGAGGCCCGGCCGGAGCCGCGCGATCCGACGTCGCTCCCGCGCCCGGCCAGCCGCGTCCCCTCCCCGCGCCGGTCCCCTCTTCCCTCCCCTCGCCCCTGCCTCTGCCGATGGTGCTCGAGGCCTGTCCCGACGTCGTGCTCTACGCCCGCGACGGCATCCGGAGCTGGTCCGATCTGGCCGGCGCGGCGGAGGTCGTTCGTCCGGTGCTGGGAATCGGCCCGGACGTCTGGGAGGCGGCCCTGGCCGCGATGGGGCGGGACCACGCGCTGGCGGCGCTGTCGGCGATCCTCCAGCGCGCCGAGTCGATCGGCGCGCCCGGCGCCTATCTGCGCGACCTGACGCGGAAGGCGTGCTCGGGCCGGTTCTCGGCCTGGCCGATGCTCTTCGCCCTGTGGCGCCAGCGCCGTCGAGCGTCAGCCGACGGCCCAAGCGGTCCCCTCCGCGTCGCGGGAGTTGACCGCGGTCAACACGCTCGCCCGCCCGGAAGCGGGGCGGCGCGAGCGTCAACATTCTGTTAAGGTTGACTGTGATCTTGTCACGGTGCGGCGGCGTTTGCAGCCGCGAAAACCGTGACAGGAGTTCGGAACCGTGGCCAGCCCCGCGGCGCTCGCCGCCCTACCCTCTTCGGGGTCAACCTCCATGGCGATGCACGATCTGATCGCCGGCGACGCGCAGGCGCTGTCGGCCAAACTGCAGTCGCACCGGCAGCGGCTGTTCCCGCCCGAGGCGCGCAAGCAGCTGCGGCGCTTCTCGTCCGGCGAGGCCGCCAAGCTGATCGGGGTCGACGACGGCTACCTGCGGCGCCTGTCGCTCGACGGCAAGGGGCCCGCCCCCGAGATCGGGCCGTCCGGGCGGCGATCCTACTCGAGCGCCGACATCCAGGCGCTGCGCGGCATGCTGGACGAGGGGGCCAAGACCGGCCGGCGGTACCGGAAGGAGCGGCGGGCCGAGGAGCATCTCCAGATCATCGCGGTGGTGAACTTCAAGGGCGGCTCGGGCAAGACCACTACGGCGGCCCATCTCGCGCAGCACATGGCGCTGCAGGGCTACCGCGTCCTCGCCGTCGATCTCGACCCGCAGGCGAGCCTGTCGGCCCTGCACGGGATCCAGCCCGAATTCGACGTGCGGGACAACGAGACCCTCTACGCCGCGATCCGGTACGACGCGGCGCGCCGTCCCCTGACCGACGTCATCCAGAAGACCTACTTCCCGGGGCTCGACCTCGTTCCGGGCAATCTCGAGCTGATGGAGTTCGAGCACGAGACGCCGCGCGCCCTCCTCCAGCGGAGCAGCGACGGCGATTCGCTGTTCTTCACGCGCTTCGCCCAGGCCCTGGCGCCGGTCGCCGACCGCTACGACGTGGTCGTGGTCGATTGCCCGCCGCAACTCGGCTACCTGACGCTCTCGGCCCTGTGCGCGGCGACCAGCGTGCTCGTCACCGTGCACCCGCAGATGCTCGACGTGATGTCGATGTGCCAGTTCCTGCTGATGACCTCCGAGATGCTCGGAGTCGTCGCCAAGGCCGGCGGCGACATGAACTACGACTGGATGCGCTACCTCGTCACGCGCTACGAGCCGACCGACGGCCCGCAGACCCAGATGGTCGCGTTCATGCGGACCCTGTTCGGGGAGCGCGTGCTCACCAACGCGATGCTGAAGAGCACGGCGGTCTCGGATGCCGGCATCACCAAGCAGACCCTGTTCGAGGTCAGTCGCGACCAGTTCACGCGGGCGACCTACGACCGCGCGATGGAGAGCCTGGACGCGGTCAACGGCGAGATCGAGGCGCTGATCCGCACGGCATGGGGACGCTGATCCGATGGCCCGCAAGAACCTCCTCGCCGGCCTGCTCGATCCGGCCGACCAGACCGAGTTGACCGCGGTCAACTCGCCCCGTGATGACGCGGCGGCCGCGCGATCGGAGCGGGGCCCCGCCCCGGCCGTTCCCAGCTTCACCGGCCGCGGCGCGGTCGGCGCGATGAGCCGGTCCCTGGAGCGCCTGACCTCCGAGGTCGTCTCGGCGCGCGCCGCGGAGGACCAGCTCAGGTCCGGCAGCGTCGCGGTCGATCTCGATCCGGGCCTCGTCGACCCGTCGCCGGCCCCCGACCGGCTGCCGGTGATCGACGGCCCCGGCGAGGATGCTTTCGTCGCCGTCATCCGGGCGCAGGGGCAGCAGACCCCGATCCTGGTGCGGCCCCATCCCACCGTAAGCGGGCGCTATCAGGTCGCGTTCGGCCACCGGCGGCTGCGGGCCGCCGCCGCGCTCGGCCGACCGGTCCGCGCGCTGGTGCGGACGCTCACGGATGCCGAACTCGTCGTCGCCCAGGGTCAGGAGAACAACGCGCGGGCCGATCTCAGCTTCATCGAGCGGGCCGCCTTCGCCCTGACGCTGGAGCGGCTCGGGCACGGGCGCGACGTGATCATGGCCGCCCTGCTCGTCGACAAGACCGAGCTGTCGCGCCTGATCGCGGCGCGGCGCGCCCTGCCCGATTCCGTGATCGCCGCCATCGGTCCCGCCCCGAAGGCGGGTCGCCGCCGGTGGATGAGCCTCGCGGATCGCCTCGCCAGCCCGGAGATGCGGGCGCGGGTCGATGAGATCGTCGCCGCGGACGCCTTCGCGACCCTATCCTCCGACCAGCGGTTCGTGCGCGTGTACGCGGCCGTGGCGCCGGTCCCAGCCCCGGCGCCGCCGGTGGTCCGCGCGGGGCCGGAGGCGGGGCTGGCGGAGGACGGGCGCCGCTTGGCGCGCATCGAGCGGACCCCGACGACCGTGGGCGTGATCATCGACGAGACGCTCCATCCCGCCTTCGGCGACTTCCTCGTCGCGCGCCTCCCGGAGCTGTTCGCGGCCTACGAGCGCGAGCAGGCGCGCGGTCCGGAGCGATCCGGGCTCTGAGGTCGCGCCGCCCGGGCCTCGCGCCGCCGGGGCGGACCGGTCGCGAGGCCGCCGGTCCCCGAGATCCGCCGCGCGCGATCCGCCCGCACGGGGGAGGGGGCTCCGGCGCGCTGCGTGAGGCCCCGGCTACCTGCAGGCCTCGGCCCGCTTGTCGATCAGGCCGCGCAGCCCGGAGAGGCTGATCTCCTCCGTGATGGCCTCGTGCCATCGGTCCAGCAGGCGGATGCTGAAGCGTCGACCGGCCAGAATATCTTTCAATACGTCCCCGTTCAGCGTGATCACTCCGGCGTCCTGCATCTGCGTTGTGGGAAACATCGCGTTTGAAACAGGTCCGTCGTCGATCCGATACTGATAATTGAAGATGGAATTCTTCGGTAGGCCGGTGATCTCGATGCGGTCGCCGACGATCTGGATGCGCGACCGCGCCTTCGGCGCCAGAACGCAGGCGACGTCGCCGCTCGACGGGGCCGCCGATTTCCTGAGCACCCAATCGCCCTCGCCGGCGACCGTCTGTCCGGCCTCCTGAGCGTGGCCCAGGCCCGCGACAAGGCAGAGCGCGACGGCGCAGATCGTGACCCTCATGAACGACATCCCCGCTTCACCCGCCGGTCCGGCCCTGGGACCAACATCGTTCGCGCGGCGGCGCCGTCGATCTGAGACACATTCGCCCGGTCACCGGCAGGCGCGCGCCGGCGGATCCGCGATCGGGTCAGCCCCGCCTCTGCGACTCCTCCGGGGCCCTCGGCGGCCCTACGGCGTCACGCCGGCCGACCGGAGCCGCGCCGCGAGTCGCGGATACACGCGCAGCGCGTTCCCGGCGTAGATCTTGGCCCGGTCCGCGTCCGGGATCGCCGCGGCCTCGACGTAGCGCTTGGTGTCGTCGTAGGCGTGGCCGGTCTCGGGATCGACCCCGTTCACCGCGCCGACCATCTCTGAGGCGAACAGCACGTTCTCGCGCGGGACGACCTTGAGCAGCAGGTCGATGCCGGGCTGATGGTAGACGCAGGTGTCGAAGAAGACGTTGCGCATCAGCTCGGACAGCGGCGGCCGCTTCATGTCCTGGGCCAGCCCCCGGTAGCGTCCCCAGTGATAGGGCACGGCACCCCCGCCGTGCGGGATGATCAGGCGCAGCGTCGGAAAGTCCTTGAACAGGTCCGAGGTCACGAACTGCATGAAGGCGGTGGTGTCGCCGTTGATGTAGTGCGCCCCGGTCGCGTGGAAGTTGGGATTGGCCGAGGCGCTGACATGCACCATGCCGGGCACGTCGAGCTCGACCATCTTCTCCCAGAGCGGGTACCAGAACCGGTCGGAGAGCGGCGGATCGGTCCAGTAGCCCCCCGACGGGTCCGGGTTGACGTTGCAGCCGACGAAGCCGAGCTCCTTGACGCAGCGCTCGAGCTCGGCCGTGCAGTTCTTGGGCGAGACACCCGGCGATTGCGGCAGCTGGCAGACGCCGACGAAGTTCTGCGGCATCAGGCTCGTCACCCGGTGGATCATGTCGTTCGACACGATCGACCAGTCGAGGCTGGTGCGGGCCGTGCCGATATGGTGGCCCATCCCGCCGGCCCGCGGCGAGAACAGCGCCAGGGAGATGCCGCGCTCGGACTGGAGCTTGAGCTGCCGCCCGCTCACGCTGGCGCGCACCGCGTCGTCGCTGACTTGCAGGTCCGACGGCTTGGGGGACTGGCCCGGGTCGTTGAGCGCGCCGATCTGGCGCTTGCGCCAGTCCAGCATGGCGGCCGGCTCGGTGGTGTAGTGCCCGTGGCAATCGATCACCAGACCCGTGTAGCGCGACGGCTCGGCCCGCGCGGCGCCGGCCGTCAGCGCCGCCGCACCCAGCCCCGCGAGGCGGCCCAGGAAGCCGCGCCGGGGCAGGCAGCACGCGCAGTCGGCGCCGGCGACCGGCGTGGCCGGATCGGCCGCCGCGATCATCGCGCGCCGCCCTCCGGCAGGGCGGCGCGCTTGCGCAGCACCATGTCGCCCCGGAACAGGAACTTCTGCGCGCGCTTGCCGGTGTCGACCTCGGTGGTGAAGACGTTGCCCTTGGAGTCGATGGCGAGGTTGTGGACCCAGTGGAAGTCGCCGGCCATCCGGCCGTTGCGGCCGAAGCGGCCGAGGATCTCGCCGGTGTCGCGGTTCAGGGTGCGGACCTCGTTGTTGGCCCCGTCGGCGTTGAGCAGGTAGGTCTGGCGCTCGTCCGGCCACAGGGCGAGTTCCCAGACCGAGCCGTTGGCCCGGGTGTTCTTCTCGACGAACATCTCCTTCACGAAGGTGCCGTCCTTCCGGAACACCTGGATCCGGTCGTTGGTCCGGTCACACACGTAGACGAGGCCGTCGCGGGCGACCTGCACGCAGTGCACCGGGTTGGCGAATTGCTGGGACGGGGCCGCCGCCGGATCGTAGGGGCCGAGCTTGTCGTCGGTCGGCGGCTTGCCGTAGGCGCCCCACATCCGCTTGAACGCGCCGGTCTCCGCGTCGAACACGATGACGCGGTGGTTGTAGTAGCCGTCGGCCACGTAGAGCTCGTTCGTCTCCGGATCGACCATCATGCCGGCCGGCTTGCCGAGGCGGCTCGTGTCCCGGCTGTCGGTCTGCGGCCCCTGCTTGCCGATCTGCAGCACGAACTTGCCGTCCGGGGTGAATTTCAGGATCTGGCCGTCGGTGTCGCCGTTGCCGGCGAGCCAGACGAAGCCCTTGTGGTCAATGTGGATGCCGTGCTCGTTCTGGGGCCACTGATAGCCCTCGCCCGGGCCGCCCCAGGACTTCACCAGGCGCCCGGCCTGGTCGAAGACGAGGACCGGGGGCGCCGGCTTGCAGCAGCGGGTGCGGGGCGGATCGAGGCTCGCGGCCTTCTCGTCGTCGGTGAGGGTGCGCGGCCGCTGTATCACCCAGACATTGTCCTGCGCGTCGACCGCGACGCCCGCCGCCTGACCCATGATCCAGTCGTTCGGCAGGCGCTGCGGCCAGGCCGGATCGACCTCGAAGCGCAGCGGCTCCTCGGCGCCGGCCGGAACGGCGAATGTCAGCACTGTCAGCACTGTCAGCGAGGCCGCAGCCGTCAGCCGACGCAGCACGCGTCGCAGCATCTCGGTTTCCTCTCCCGGTTTTTACTCAATTCGTGCCGCCATGAGAGGCTGAAAGGCCGCCCTCGTCCAGCATCGCGCAGCATATCTGGGTAACATCCCGGGACGCTTGCGCCCGGATGTGCCCGTCCGCGCGCGGTCCCGGCGGCCGCCGGGTCGCGCCGAGATGCGCGCCGAGATGCGCGCCGAGATGCGCCCTGGGCGGCCCGAGGCCGTATCCTTCCCGCGCCGGCGGCGAACAGGGACGGTACGTCCCGCATCGACGAGTCCGGATGGAGGCGCCCCCATGATGACGCGCAGAACGCTGACCCGCACCCTTGCCGCCGGCGCGGCCGCCGCGCTGCTGCCCGGACCGGCCACCGCCCAGGACCTGCCGCGGGCGCGCAACGCCGTGCTGGTCCACGGGCTGTTCGCCGACGGGTCGTGCTGGTCGGAGGTGATCCCGCACCTGCAGGCGGCCGGCCTCTCCGTCACCTCCGTGCAGAACCCGCTGACCACCCTCGCGGAAGCGGTGGCCTCGGCGCAGCGCGTGCTGGCCCGCCAGGAGGGACCGACCGTCCTCGTCGGCCACTCGTTCTCCGGCATGATCGTGACCGAGGCCGGGATCGACCCGAAGGTCTCGGCGCTGGTCTACGTGGCGGCGCGGGCGCCGGACGCGAACGAGGATTACGCGGCGCTGGCGAAGGCCTACCCGACCCCGCCCGCCTCGGCCGGCATCGTGTTCGACGGCGACGAGGGGCGCCTAAGCGAGGCGGCGTTCCTGCGGGATTTCGCGGGCGACCTGCCGGTGGAGAAGGCGCGGGTGCTGTTCGCGGTCCAGCAGCCGTTCCGCAAGGCCCTGCTGACGGGACGGACCACCCAGGCCGCCTGGCGCTCGAAGCCGAGCTTCTACGCGGTGTCGACCGAGGATCGGACCATCGACCCGGACCTCGAACGGTTCATGGCCCAGCGCATGAACGCGCGGACCGTCGAGCTCCGGGCGAGCCACCTGTCCCTGATCTCGCGCGCTCCGGATATCGCGGACCTCATCCTCGAGGCGGCCGGCCAGCCCCGCCGTCGGCGCTGACCGGACGCGGTGCGCCCTCGGGCGCTCGTCCCTCCCTTCCCGGGGTTCCCGGTCCGGGGTTCTCGTGCCGGGGTTCCTGTGCCTGGCCGAACGGCGGGGAGGGGGCTGGGCTGCGTGCGGCGAAGGTCCCGGGATGTCCGGACGCGGTCCCTCGGCCCTACCTATCGGTCATCGGGCCGAAACGGATCTGGAGCGCGCGCATGCAGGACATCCCGTTGGGGGCGAAGGGGAGCTTCGCCATGCTGGTCGGGCCGTCACATCTGGCCAGCCAGTTCAAGGACAACATCCTTCCGCCGGTCTTCGCCACGCCGATGATGGTCCTGATCATGGAGAACGCGGCGCTGAACGCCGTCCGCCAGTACCTCGATCCCGGCGAGAGCGCCGTCGGGACCAAGGTGGACGTGACCCACATGGCGGCGACGCCGGTCGGGCACCGCGTCCGGGCGGAAGCCGAGGTGGTCGGCGTCGCCGGACGCCAGATCCAGTTCCGCGTCGCGGCCTGGGACGAGTCGGAGCAGATCGGGGCCGGGACGCACGAGCGGATGATCGTCGACATCGAGCGGCTCGGCAAACGTCTCGCCGCCAAACAGCCCGCCCCGTCGAAGCGCGCGTAGCGTCCGGGCCGTGGCCCCTGGCACCCGTGGGACCGGCGAGCCCGGCTCGGTGCCGACGGGCCTCGACCCTCAATCCGGGCGGCCCGCGCCAGCGGACTCGGTCTGCCGCACCGCGACGGCAGCCCTGATCGCCTCGTAATCGGCCTTCTTCAGGACACGCCGGGTCACAAGATCCTCCGGGGAGCCGTAGGGCCGGAACGCGACGATCCGGCGCCCGATCATGCCGGCCCCGAGGGCGTTCAGCTCCTCGACGGACGCCGTGTTGAGGTCGACGCCCTGGCCCGGAGAGGCCGGCGGCTGGCCGGAGCCCGGCGCGCCCTCGGCCTGCTGCGGCGGCGGCGCCGCCGGCTTCGCCACCCCGCTCGCCGCGGGGGCATCCGGCGACACTGCCGGCGACGCTGCCGGCGATGCGGGCGGCGATGCGGGCGGGGTTGCCGCCAGGGACGACGGGGGGGCGGCTGTCGCGTTCCGCGGTGCCGGGGCGACGCGCGGGGCGGATCCGGCGTTCGGCCCCGGATAGACGGACCGGATGGCCTCGCCCTGCGGGTCGATCCCGGATCGGTCCTGCTTGGACACGGGGATCGCCGTGGACGCCTGCCTGTCGCGGCTCGCGTGAGGGCGGGGCCCGTAGGAGATCCAGAGGCCCGCCAGGACGACTGCGGCCGCCGCCAGACCGGCGCTGATGGACAGCGTGGATCGGCTCATTCTCACAACCTCCTCTTGGCGGGCGGGGCACTGCCCCACGGCGATGGCGCGATCGAGGCGGGCTAACCCAGCCCGCGCGGCATCGCCATCCGCCGCGTGAGGTTCGCTGATCCGAATCGTGCGGCGCGCTGGCGCAGCTCACGGTCGCGCGGGCCGCGCGGCGAGGCTGCCGGCGTCGTCGCCCGCGCGGGGCCGCACGTCTGATAACGCCGCAGCGCGGGTCCGGCCGTCAGAGCTCGAGCGTCACGGCGTCCCGCGCACGTGAGACGCAGGGCATCATGCGGCTCCCGCGCTTGGCGAGCGGCAGGACCGCGTCGCGGTGGAGGACCGCGCCGTCGCGATAGCCGCACTCGCAGGCGCCGCAGACGCCGAACTCGCAGGAGGAGGGCAGGTCGAGCCCCGCGCCGCGCAGCACGTCGAGCAGCGACCAGTCGGCGGGCACGTGGAGCACCTGCCCGGTGGAGGCGATGCGCGCCTCGAACGGCTCCGGTACGAAGCCCTCGTCGCGCAGCGGCTCGAAATGCTCGCTGTGCACCCGCTCGGCGGGCCAGCCCCGCACGACCAGACCCTCCTGGACCGCGTCCATGAGGCGCCGCGGCCCGCAGGCGTAGGCGTGGGTCCCGGTCTCGGCCGGGCCGAGGGCGTCGGGGTCGAAGCGCCACCCCTCGGACCCGAACCAGCACCGGAGGCGCGGCCCGCAGACCGCCCGCACCGCCGCCAGCAGCGGCGCCGCCTCGGGGGAGGGGGCGCAGAGGTGGAACACGAACTCCGCCCCCGACGCGGCGAGCGCGCGCGCCATGGCGAGCAGGGGCGTCACCCCGATCCCGCCGGCCACGAGCAGGTGGCGGCGCGCCTCGGGGTCGAGGGGGAAGTTGTTGCGGGGCGCCGAGACGTGGGCGAACGCCCCGGGCGCGAGCGTCTCGTGCGCCCAGGCCGAGCCACCCCGGCCGGCCGCCTCCCGCTTGATCGCGATCTCGTAGCGGCTTCGGTCGGCCGGGTCGCCGCACAGCGAGTACTGCCGCACCCGCCCGTCCGGCAGGCGCAGGTCGACGTGGGCGCCGGCCGTCCAGGCGGGGAGTTCCGGGCGCGCGGGATGGACCAGACCGAGGTGCAGCACCTCCGGCGTCGTCGCGACCGCGTCGGCGACGCGCAGCTTCATGATCAGGCGGGCCGTCATCGCGCGCAGCTCCGTCAGTCCAGCAGCGCGATCGCGTCGCCGGGCCGGATCACGCCGCCGCTCTCGATCCCGCAGTTCAGGCCCGAGCGGTTGTAGAGCGGCAGGTAGACCGGCATTCCGAGCAGCTCCTCAAGATAGCGGCAGGGGAAGTTGAGGCGCCCGCCCCGCAGGATCACCGCGCCGACCCGGAAGCGCCGGCCGACCAAGTGGTTGAGCGGCACGCCGCGCACCGTGAGGTTGCGCCGATGGTCCCCCGGCAGGAGGCGCAGCGGCCCCTCCTGCAGCGGCGGGTCGTTGCGGTTGAGGGCGTCGAGGGCCTCCTGCTCGATCAGCGTGACCTCGCGCACGTCGGGCTTGGGCGAGTAGGTGCCGGTGCCGAGGAAGTAGCGGTCGCCCTCGATCCCGCGGCCGGCCACGCACACGGCCTCGGACACCTCCTCCATCTCGTAGCTCGCCGCGGGGGCGATGTGGATGTGGGTCAGGCTGCCGACCCAGCCGGCGGCGCCGCCCGGAACCCGGACGGCGGCCGATCCGGCCGCGTGCGCGAAGGCCTCGACCATGCGGGGTGCGGTCTCGCCGGTCATCGTGCTGGTCGCCTCGGTTGTCATGCGGCCTCCGTGGCGAGCGCGATCGCCTCGATCTCGACCCGGGCGTCGCGCGGCAGGCGCGCGACCTCGACCGTGGAGCGGGCCGGGGCCTCGCCCGGGAAGTGCTCGGCGTAGACCGCGTTCATCGCGGCGAACTCCGCCATGTCCTTGAGGAACACGGTCGTCTTCACGACGCTCGCGAGGCTGGCGCCGCCCGCCTCGAGGACGGCGGCGAGGTTGGCGAGGGAGCGCCGGGTCTGCGCCTCGATCCCGTCCGGGAACGCGCCGGTGGCGGGATCGATCGGCAGCTGTCCGGAGGCGAAGATCAGCCCGCCGGCCCGGATCCCCTGTGCGTAGGGCCCGACCGCCGGAGCGGCCTTCTCGGTGCGTATGGTGTGCTTCGTCATGCGGTCGATCTCGCGTCGGTCTGTTTCAGATAGTGGACGATAATCCACTGTATGGGAAGCCGCCGCGCGCGTCCGGGGCGGCGGCTCATCCGGTCAGTCGATCGGCTTGCGCGCCGTCTCCGGGGCGAGGAGCGTCGCCGTCAGGGTGATGCAGGCGAGGGCGATCAGGTAGACGGAGATCGGCCAGGTCGCGCCGGAACTCCAGCCCAGCAGGGCCGCGGCGATCAGCGGGGTGAAGCCGCCGCTGAGGGCCGCGCCCACCTGGAAGCCCAGCGAGGCGCCGCTGTAGCGCAGGCGCGCGTCGAACAGCTCGGACATCCAGGCGGCGCCGGTGCCGAACATGATCCCCTGGCCGAAGCTCAGGGCCACCGCGACGGTCAGGGTGATGATCGTCGGGTCGCGCGTGTCGAGCAGGGTGAACAGCGGGAACGCGAAGGCGATCGAGAACAGGCAGGCGGCGACGAACAGGGTCCGGCGGCCGTAGCGGTCCGACAGCCAGCCGAAGGCCGGCAGGGTGAAGAGCTCGATCACCGCCGCCACCAGGATGCCGTTCAGGATGATGCTGCGCGACAGCCCGAGCTGGCCGGTCACGTAGGAGATCGAGAACACGGTCACGACACTGACGTAGGCGATCTCGGAGACCTTGAGGCCCACGGCCTTCAGGAAGGTGCGCGGGTGCTCGGTGAGGATCTCCATGACCGGCAGCCGCGCCACGGCTGACCGCCGCTTCACTCGCTGGAACGCGGGCGTCTCGTGCAGGCGCAGGCGGATGAACAGCCCGAGGCCGACCAGCAGCGCGCTGGCCAGGAACGGGATCCGCCAGCCCCAGGCGAGGAAGTCCGCCTCCGGCAGGAAGCCGCACAGCGCGAAGGCCCCGATCGACGCGATGACGCCGAGGGGATAGCCGAGCTGGACGATGCTGCCGAAGAAGCCGCGCCGCTCCGCCGGGACGCTCTCCACCACCATCAGGACCGCGCCGCCCCACTCGCCGCCGATCCCGATGCCCTGGACCAGGCGCAGCGCCACGAGCAGGATCGGGGCCCAGATGCCGATCTGCGCGTAGGTCGGCAGGCACCCGATCAGGAACGTGCCGAGGCCCATGATGATGATGGTCAGGGACAGCATCGCCTTGCGGCCGATCTTGTCGCCGAAATGCCCGAAGATGACGCCGCCGAGGGGGCGCGCCAGGAAGCCCACCGCGTAGGAGCCGAACGCCGCGATGGTGCCGACCAGCGGGTCGAAGCTCGGGAAGAACAGCTTGTTGAACACGAGCGCCGTGGCCGTCCCGTAGATCAGGAAGTCGTACCACTCGACCGTCGTGCCGATGACGCTCGACCAGACGATCTGGCGCCGGTCGGCGACCGGCACCGGGCCGGCATCGGGAGCCGGGGACGCCTCAAGGGGCAACGCGGTATCGGCCACGGTACATCCTCCACTGTGATGGATAAAAATCCATTCTTGTGGAGGCAAGCGGCGTGCCAGCCCGGCGACGCGCGTTTCGGAGTGCGCTTCGGCGCAAGGTGCGGCGCAAGGTGCATTTCGGCAGCCCCTGCGCTAGGCGGGGGCGACTCTCTCGGTGCCGCGCCCCGGTCGCGCGGGCCGGACGCGGGCGCGGATGACGGGGCATGACGGCGAGGACGATCATCGGGGCGGACCCGGCAGCGACGGAGACGTCCCCGCAGATCCACATCGCCGAGGAGATCCGGCGGCGCCGCAGGGAGCAGGGCCTGTCGCTGGAGACGCTGGCGGCGCGCTCGGGCGTCAGCCGCTCGATGATCTCGAAGATCGAGCGCTCCGAGGCCGTGCCGTCGACGGTGGTGCTGTCCCGCCTCGCGGAGGCGCTCGGCGTCACCTTCTCGCGGCTGATGGCGCCCGCGACGGAGCGCGAGATCCTGGTGATCCCGGCGAGCCGCCAGCCGATCCTGCGCGACGAGGCGTCCGGCTACCTGCGGCGCTGCATCTCGCCGGTCCTGCCCGGGCGGGGCATCGACTGGGTGCTCAACACGCTGCCGCCGGGCGCCAGCACCGGCGAGTTCACCGCCCATCGCCGCGGCGTGTCCGAGTACATCTACGTCCTGCGCGGCCGCCTGCGGGCGGTGATCGGCGAGCGCGCGGTCATCATGGAGACCGGCGACAGCCTGTATTTCGAGGCCGATGCCGGGCACGCCTTCACCAACGTCGGCACGGAGGCGTGCGAGTACTTCCTGGTGATCGACCCGTCGCGCGTCCGCTGAGCCGGCGCCCCCCGGACGTCCGCGGCGCGCGGGCCCGGCGCGACGGGCCCGGTCGGGCGCGTCAGTGGAAGGCCTTGAAGGCGATGATCGTCTCGGAATCCTTCACGCCGTCGAGGCGCAGGAGGAAGTCGTTCACGAACAGCCCGATATCGACGCCGTTGAGCACGTGGAACTTGGCCATGATGTCGAACCGTCCGGCCGTAGAGTAGATCTCGGACGCGATCTCCATCGCGACGAGCGCGTCGGACACGGCGTAAGTCTTGCCGATCTCGCATTTGATCTGCACGAAAAATGTCTTCATGTCCGTCTCGCTGGATGGCGCGCCGCCGCGGCCGCGCGGATCGGGGCCGCCGACCCCGCCGGAGCGGCCGAACCTAGCACCGTTCCGCGCGTCCGCTCAGGCGGCGCCCGGCCGGAGAAACGCCAGGACCTCGCGGGCGAAGATCTCGGGGGCCTGGAGCTGCGGGACGTGGGCGCAGTCCGGCAGCGTCACGAACCGCGCGTCCGGCAGCCCGGCCGCGAGCTCGCGGGCCATGGCCGGCGGGGTCGCCTCGTCCTCCTCCCCGACGAGCACCAGCGCCGGCGCGCGGATCTCGGAGAGCCGCGCGCGCAGGTCGAGGCCGGCCAGGGCCGCGCAGGCCGCCCGGAACACGTCGACGTCCGTGCGCAGGAAGGCGGCCCGGCGCTCGGCCATCAGGTCCGGGTGCGCGGCCTGGAACGCCGGCGCGAACAGCCGGCGCATGGCCGTGTCGGCGAGCGCCGCGAGCCCCTTCTCGGCCGCCGCGCCGGCCATGCCGCGGAACGCGGCCCGGCCGGGCTCCGGGAAACAGGCGCCGCAATCGGCGAAGACGAGCCGGTCGAAGAGGTCGGGATGGCGCAGGGCGCAGAGCAGCAGCACGAAGCCGCCGTAGCCGTTGCCCAGTCCGGCCGCCGGCCGGCCCCCGGCCGCCGCGCGCAATGCCGCGCCGACCCGGTCGGCGACGGCCTCGAGGCCGCCCGGCGCGGGCGCGGAGGCGCCGAACCCGGGCAGGTCGGGGACGAGGAGCCGGAAGTCGCGGCCGAGCGCCGGGGTGACCCGGTCGAAGCTCGTCCGGTCGGCGAGCAGCGAGTGCAGCAGGACGAGGGGCGGGCCCTCGCCGGACAGGGTCACCGCGACCTGGCCATCCGCGAACATCGCCTGCATCCGAGACCTCCCCCGCCGCCTCTGCCGGCGGCTCCACGACGCTGTCGCATCCGACGCGTTCGCTCGCAATCCGGTTGACGTGATATTTCACGAATGGCAGCATGTGTCGATCGAACGAGGCCGTGCGTGCTGCTCCGAGACAACATCTACGCGGCGATCCGCGCCGACATCCTGGCCTGCGTCCTGCGCCCCGGCGCGGAGGTGCGCGAGCAGGAACTGGCCCAGCGCTACGCCGTGAGCCGGCAGCCGGTCCGGGAGGCGCTGCTGCGCCTGGAGCGCGAGCGGCTCGTCACGGTTCACGCGCGTCAGGGATATCAGATCAACGCGATTTCGGTGGCGGACGCGCGCGATCTGCTGCGCATGCGCCTCGCCCTGGAGCCGGCCTGCGCGGCCGAGGCCGCGGCCGGCGCGCCCGCTTCCGTCCTGGCGTCCCTCGACGCGTTCCGCGCCGTCGCGGACGGCGCCGACTTCATCGCGGAGAACCGCGCCTTCCACATCGCCCTCGCCGAGGCGTCGGGGAACCGCCGCATGGCCGCGACCGTGCGCGACCTCGTCGAGCAGGCGGACCGGCTGGTCCGGGTCAGCCTCGACGGTATCCGCGGGCGCGACCCGGCGCAGCTGGTGGACGAGCACGCCGCCATCATCGACGCCGTGCAGCGCCGCGACGGGCGCGGGGCGCGCCGCCTCGTGCGCGCGCACGTCGCCCAGGCCGAGCGCCGCATCCTGACCGCCCTGGAACGCAGCGCGATCGTCCTCTGAACGAGGTCGCGCCCGGCGCGGAGCCGAGGGACGCGGTGGAACACGACACCGGGCCCGACCCGGCCCGACAACGGACCCGACACGGGAGAGACGCCATGACCCTGCACGCGCCGGAACCGACCGTCGAGACACGGGGCAACTTCATCGACGGGCGCGAGGTCGAGGCCGGCGACGGCGCGCTGATCGACGTGCGCAACCCCGCCACCGGCGCGGTGATCGCCCGGATCCCCAATTCGGGGCCGGCCGACGTCGACCGGGCGATGCGCGCGGCCCGGGCGGCCTTCGAGGGCCGGGAATGGGGCGGGATGGACATCCGGGCGCGCGCCCGGCTGGTGAACAGGCTCGCCGACGCGTTCGAGGCCAACCTCGACACGCTCTACCGGCTGGAGACCACCAACAACGGCCGGCCGGTCAACGAGACCCGGGCGCAGCTCTCGCGGCTGCCGGACTTCTTCCGCTACTTCGCGGGCGTGGCGCTGGCGCGGCGCGACGACGTCATCCCGGTCGAGGGCAACTACCTCAACTACACCCGCCGCACCCCGATCGGCGTGGTGGCGAATTGCACGCCGTTCAACCACCCGCTGATGATCCTGTGCAAGTCGCTGGCGGTGGTGCTCGCCACCGGCTGCACCACGGTGGTCAAGCCCTCCGAGTACACGCCGCTCACGACCCTGAAGCTCGCGCAGATCTTCACCGAGGCCGGCCTGCCGCCGGGCGTGTTCAACATCGTGCTGGGGCTCGGCGCCTCGACCGGCAAGGCGCTGGCCGAGCACGGCGACATCAACAAGCTCGTGCTCACCGGCGGCACCGAGGCCGGCCGGATCGCCGGCTCGGCCGCCGCGAAGGTCTTCGCCCACCAGACCATGGAGCTCGGCGGCAAGACCCCCGTGATGGTGTTCGACGACTTCGACGTCGAGCGGGCGGTGAACTACGCGGCCTTCGGCGCCTTCATCGGCGCCGGCCAGACCTGCGTCTGCGGCAGCCGCCACCTCGTCCAGGCCTCGATCTACGACGAGTTCGTGGAGCGGCTCGCCGCCAAGACCGCCGCGATCCGCCTCGGCGACCCCTTCGACCCGGCGACCCAGCTCGGGCCGGTCATCTCCGAGCGCCAGCGCGAGCGGGTGCTGGCCTATGCCGGCTACGGCCGCGACCAGGGCGCCCGCGCGGTGGCGGGCGGGCGGGCGGGCCGGGTGCCGGGCTTCGAGGGCGGCTACTTCGTGGAGCCCACCGTGTTCGCGGACGTCACCGCCGACATGCGCATCTTCCAGGAGGAGGTGTTCGGGCCCTTCACCAGCGTCACCCGCTTCGAGGACGAGGCCGACGCGCTCCGGCTGGCCAACGACTCGCCCTTCGGCCTCGCCGCGGCCGTGCGCACCCGCGACGTCGCCCGGGCCCACCGGGTGGCGCACGCGGTCAAGGCCGGCATCGTCTGGATCAACGACCACCACCGCCTCGACCCGGCCTCGCCCTGGGGCGGGGTCGGCGACAGCGGGCTCGGCCGCGAGTGCGGGATCGAGAGCTTCAACGACCATTTCGACGTGAAGAGCGTGATGGTCGCCACCGGCGACGGGCCCTTCGACTGGTACCGCGACACGGCCGGCCAGCGCCGCCTGAACTGACGACCGGCGGCGCGGGGGATGCGAGGTCCGCGCCAGACGGGCCCCTTCCGCGCCGGCCCCGAACCCGAGGAAGGAAACGCCCCATGTCCGAAGCCGTGAGCCAGGCGGTCAACGCCGGAGGCCGCCTCGACCGCCTGCCGATCGGCCCGTTCCACCGCCGCATCATGTGGCTGATCGGGATCGGCATGTTCTTCGACGGGTTCGACATCTACATCGCCGCCACCGTGCTCGGCGCGACCCTGAAGAGCGGCTTCTCGACCCTGCCGCAGAACGCGTGGTTCGTCTCGGCCACCTTCGTGGGGATGATGGCGGGCTCGTTCCTGACGGGCTTCTTCGGCGACCGCTACGGGCGCCGCTTCACCTACCAGGCGAACCTCCTGGTCTTCGGGCTGGCCGCCATCGGGGCGGCCTTCGCGCCCAACATGACGGTGCTGATCGTGCTGCGCTTCATCATGGGCGTGGGGCTCGGGGCCGAGAACGTCGTGGGCTACTCGACCATGACCGAGTTCGTGCCGGCACGCTCGCGCGGGCGCTTCCTCGGCCTCATGGCGGTGTTCGTCGTCACGGGCCTGCCGGCCGCCTCCCTGATCGGCTACCTGATCATCCCGACCTTCGGCTGGCGGGCGATGTTCGCGCTGGGCGGCCTCGGGGCGCTCGCCGTCTGGTACGCCCGCAAGAGCCTGCCGGAATCGCCGCGCTGGCTCGAGGCCGTGGGGCGCCACGCCGAGGCCGAGGCGCTGATGCGCGCGATCGAGGCCGAGGCGGCCCGCGGCGCGCCCCTGCCGCCCGCCGCCGCGGCCGCGCCCGTCACGCAGCTCGGGCTCGCCGCCCTGTTCCGGCCGCCGCTGCTGTCGCGCCTGCTGCTGGGCTGCCTGTGCCTCGTGGTGATCAACACCCTGCTGTACGGCTTCGTGACCTGGCTGCCGACCTTCTTCATCCGGCAGGGCCTCTCGGTGGCGACCTCCTTCGGCTACGCGCTGCTGATGGGGCTCGGCGCGCCGGTGGGCAGCGCCATCGGCGCCCTGACCGCCGACCGCTGGGGCCGCAAGCCGACGATCATCGGCGCCTCGGCGACGGCCATCCTGTTCGGGATCCTCTACCCGATGACCCTGGACCCGGTCCTGCTGCCGCTGGTCGGGTTCGGGCTGACGGTGCCGATCTACGTGCTGGTGGCCCTGCTGTTCGGGATCTACATCCCCGAGCTGTTCCCGACCGAGGTGCGCCTGCGGGCCTCGGGCCTGTGCAACACGGTCGGGCGCGGGGCGACCATCGTGACGCCCTTCCTGGTCGTGACCCTGTTCGAGGCCTACGGCATCGCGGGCGTGACCGGCCTGATGATCGGGCTGCTCGCCCTGCAGATCGTGGCGGTCGCGGCCTTCGGCGTCGAGCCGCGCAGCCAGAGCCTGGAGAGCCTGGAGGCCGGCGTCGCGCCGGCCGAGGGCGGCCCGGCCGCCCGGGCGCGGGGCACGGTTCCGCGCCCGATCCACTGAGACCGGGAGGCGCTCCGCCCGGCCGTCCCCCGGCTGGGCGGAGCGATCAGTTCCAGGTGTGCAGGACCGTGCGCCAGGCGCCGTCGCGCTTCTCCAGCACGTTCACCCAGTTGCCCTCGAACTTCTTCTTCGCGCCCCCGTCCCCGGGGCCGGTCATCTCCCAGCGGCCGGACACGATGAGCAGGTTGTCCTTCGGCAGCGCGGATTTGACCGTCGTCTTGTGCTCGTCCCATCCCTTCGCCTTCAGCCCGGCGAAGAACTTCTGGATGCCGTCGCTGGTCTGCGGCGCGCCCTTCGTGACGACGATCGCGTCGGGCGTGTAGAGCTTGGCCAGCGCGTCCATGTCGCCGCCGTTATACGCCGCGTCCCACTGGCTCGCGGCGCTCTGCGCGTCGGCCTGGACGGTGTCCGACCGGCACAGGCTCGGCGTCATCAGGGCGACAGCGAATACGGTCGCGTGCAGGACGTGGGGACGCAGCATGTCTTCCTCCATCGTGAAATGTTCTGGTTGATGAGAGCGTGACGGCACAGGATCTGCGGGGGCGGGCTAAGGGTATTTCTCCCAGGTGAGCGTGATGACGCTCATCCTGCCGTCGACGTTGAACTTGAACGGCACCGTCGTGAGGACGAGCCGCCCGTTCTCCTGCGCGACGTGCCGGACCTGGGAGGTCCCGGTCCAGGCCTCGTTCCAGGACGTGTCGATGTCGTGGACGATCCGGTCGCCCTCGAGCCGGTAGGTCCCGGC
Organism: Methylobacterium sp. D54C; assembly: GCF_053345595.1. Taxonomy (NCBI): domain Bacteria; kingdom Pseudomonadati; phylum Pseudomonadota; class Alphaproteobacteria; order Hyphomicrobiales; family Methylobacteriaceae; genus Methylobacterium; species Methylobacterium sp. D54C. The sequence goes on along the minus strand of NZ_JBKFAK010000017.1, from coordinate 53,599 downwards.
ATAGGCGAAGAAGGTCTTGTGGAGCTTGATCCGGTCCGCGTCGGACATCTTGTCGTTGGCGATCGGCCGCTCTCGGCCTTCGTGGGCGCAGACCACCATCATGCGCCCGTCGAGGCCGTAATGGATCCATCCGGTCGGCTTCGGGCCGCCGTAGGCGTCGATGGTCTCGCCCGTGTCCACGATCCGGCGCGTGGCCGCGGCGAGGCGCCAGGTCCCGACGACCGCGTCCGCGTCCACCGCCCATCCGGGCGAGGTGCCGAGACAACCCGAGACCAGGACGGCGGCGCCCGCGACGCCGACCATCGCCGCCTCGGCGAGCCGAGACCTGCGCAACCCCTGTTCGACGACGCGCATCGCAGCGACCCCCGGTAAGGCCATGGGGACTCAGAGCACGAACCAGACCGTACGCGACAGAACCATCATTGAATACCATGATCGGTGCGAATGCAAGGCATATGTGCTGATTTGATAAAAACGAAAACAGTCAAAGATCTGATATGGTCCGAATGGTGCTGGAAAGATAAGTATAGATGCGCCCGAGAGACCTGCGCGGCCTGCCGGCCGAGTCGACGGCGCGCGCGGAGGCGACGTTCGGGAGGGGGATCGGCCGCCCGCATGCGGAAACGTCCTGATCCGCGTGTCTGGATCGTCCTTTCCACCTGCGCGAGGCGTGCGAACATCTGCGCGTCCGAGACGATTGACCGCTCATCGGGAGAATGCCGCGCGCCTATCGAGGGTGGCGCGCAGGGGCTACGCTCCCACTGATGTCCGCGGCAACCGACCCCCACCCCGACCCCAGGCCGACCCTCGCGCGGCCCGACGACGATCCGTACCTCTGGCTGGAGGAGGTCGACGGGCCCGACGCGCTCGCCTGGGTCGAGGCGCGCAACGCGGAGACGCTCGCCCGCTACGGCGATGCCGGCTTCCTCCGCGACCGCGACATCGCCCGCGCGCTTCTCGACCGGCCGGACCGCATCCCGTTCGTCCAGCGCTTCGGCACTTGGCTCTACAATTTCTGGACGGACGGCGCGCATCCCCGCGGCCTGTGGCGGCGCGTCGACGCGGCCGGCTACCGCGCCGCGGTCCCGGACTGGGAGATCCTGCTCGATCTCGACCATCTCGCGGCGACGGAGGGCGAGGACTGGGTCTGGGCCGGGGCGACGATCCTCAGGGACGCGCTCGATCGCGCCCTCGTCCGCCTCAGCCGCGGCGGCAAGGACGCGGCCGTGATCCGCGAGTTCGATCTGGACACCCGCACCTTCGTGGCCGACGGTTTCGTCCTGCCCGAGGGCAAGGGCGGCGCGACGTGGCTCGATCGCGAGACGGTGCTCCTGTCGAGCGCCCTCGGCCCGGGCATGGCCACGCGGTCCGGTTACGCGCGCACCGTTCGGCTCTGGCCGCGCGGCACGGACCCGCGCGACGCGTCCGTCCTGTTCGAGACCGCCGAGACCAGCATGGCGGTCTGGGGCGCGTCCGACCGGCAGGCCGGGACCGAGCGGATCACGGTCGTCGAGCAGCTCGGCTTCTTCGACGCGGCTGTCCATATCGGCGATCGCGGCGGCCTGCGCGCGCGCCTCGACCTGCCCACGCATGCCGGGGTCCAGCTGCACCGCGACCACCTGTCCGTGCGGCTGCGGCGGCCCTGGACGGTGGACGGCGTCGCGCACGACACCGACACGGTGCTGGCGATCGCGCTCCCCGACCTGCTGGCGGGAGGCCGCGCCTTCACGGTCCTCTGGCAGCCGGACGCGCGGCTCGCCCTGCAGAGGGTGTTCTGGTCGGCCGGACGGCTGATCGTGGACGTGCTCGAGGACCTGCGTCCCACCTACCGGGTCTTCGAGCCGGGGCCGGGCGGCTGGACCGAGCGGCCCCTCGCCGGCCTGCCCGCCCTCGGCTCCGTCCATCTCTGGCCCCTCGACGGCGATCCGGAGCGGGCGGACGGAGCCCTGCTGGCGCTGGCCCAGGATCCGGTGACGCCGCCGGCGCTGCTCGCCTTCCCGCCCGCGCTCGATGCCCCGGCCGTCCTGCGTCGGGCGCCCCCGGCCTTCGACGCGCGCGGCGTCCGGGTGACGCGCCACGAGGCCCGGTCGGCGGACGGGACGCGCGTGCCCTACGTCCAGGTCGGACCGGAGGCCGAGACCGGTGCGGCCCCCGTCTACCTGACGGCCTATGGCGGGTTCGGGCTCTCGCGCCTGCCGGATTACCAGCCCGTGCTGGGCAAGCTCTGGCTGGAGCGGGGCGGCACCTGCGTGACCGCCAACATCCGCGGCGGCGGCGAGTTCGGCACCCGGTGGCACCACGCGGGCCGGCGCGAGGGCAAGGCCCGGGCGCACGACGACTTCGCCGCGGTGGCCGCCGATCTCGTCGCCCGCGGCGTGACGCGGCCGGGGCGGATCGCGGCCGAGGGCGGCTCGAACGGAGGCCTGCTGATCGCCAACATGCTCACCCGCTACCCGGAGCGGTTCGGGGCGCTGGCCTGCACGATCCCGCTGATCGACATGCGCCGCTACACGAAGCTCCTGGCCGGCGCGAGCTGGATCGGGGAGTACGGCGATCCGGACGACCCGCAGGACTGGGCGTTCCTGTCCGGCATCTCCGCCTACCACGCCGCCGAGGCCGGGCGGGCCTACCCGCCGATCCTGCTGGCCACGAGCCGCGGCGACGACCGCGTCCATCCCGGCCACGCGCGGAAGATGGCGCAGAAGCTCCGCGTCCTCGGCTGCGACGTCGCCTTCTACGAGCCCGCGACCGGCGGGCACGGCGCCGGCAAGGACAGCGAGCAGACGGCGGCGTTCCGGGCGCTGGGGCTCACCTTCCTGCGCCGCGCCATCGGATGGGATGACCCGGTCGCGTGAGCGCGGCCTCGATCCGAACCGCGGCATCGTCCGGGTCCGCATACGGGAACGGCGGGGCTCTCGCCCCGCCGCTCACGCCGTCCGTTCGGGCAGTCCGTCGCCCGGGCGGCCCCGAGGACCGCCGCGGCTCAGAAGCCCATCAGCACCCCGGCCGAGCCGGTCACCGTCATCGCGAGGCCGCCCAGGAAGGCGCCGATCATCGCGTAGGAGAAGCCCTTCAGGACCATGTCGTGCACGCCTCTCATCGAGCAGCGGGTCTCGGGCGAGACCCGGGATCACCGCCGGGATCACCGCCGGGATCACCGACTGCAACGATGATGCCGCATCGGCCGAGCGCGTGCGGTGCGAAGAGTCACGCTGCACCGCGGAACCGTTCGGCGCGCGTTCAGGCGGCGACGGTCAGCGAGACGGCCGCCGGGCCCGTCTCGCTCACGCGAAATGGGCCGGCAGGCTGAGGGCCTGCGCGTAGGTCACGAGGGCGACCGCGCCGGCGATCAGAGTCGCGGCCAGGGCAATGCGGTTGGTCCAGGTCATCGTCGTCTCCATCGGGTTCGCGACTGTGTTCGCGGTGTGATCCCGATGTACGCCCAAGCTTTCAGGTCCGGCGTGTCCCGGAACACCTGCAGGGCCACCGCTCGCGCACGGATCCCGGGCCGCGCACCGGCCGGAGGCGGGCTGGGAGGCCGCCTCCGGGCTCGGAGGGCCCCGCAGAGCGGGACGGGACCCTGATCCGCCGGCCCGCTCTATCCAGCCCCCGCGCCCTGATCCGCGTTGGAGGCGACCGTGAAACCCTCGCGATCGAAGACGGTGTAGAGGATGCCGGCCGGATCGAGGCCGAGACCCCCGATATGCGCGATCGCCGCTTCCTTGGCCTCGGCCAGCGTGCTGAACGGGTCCGGCAGCTGATACATCCGTGAGGCCTGCTCGGCGCCGTCGATCCGCACCGGCGGCGTGGTGATCTCGACCGTGTAGGGCACGACGACTGTCCGCCTCGACCTAGTGGAACACGCCGAGGAAATACAGCAACAGGATGATCGGCAGCGGGATTCCCAGCAGCCACAGCAATCCACCGCGCAGCATTCGCGCCTCCTCTATGTCGACAATCGCACCGAAATATCGGCCGGTTCGAGATTGGAACGCGCGAACATCGGAAAGGGATGCACAATACTGGTGCGAATGCTCGGAGCGCACCTTCGGTAGAGCTGCGTGAGATCTGCAGGCGTCCCGCCCCGCGCGGATGGCCGTCCGCGCCCGACCTCCGCCCGGCCGCGGCTGGGACGGCTCAGCGATGCAGCGCGGCGATCCAGTCCCTCAGCGGATCCACCACGTAGGCCATCCAGGTCCGCGCCCAGGCCAGGGCAGGGCGGTTCGCGTCGATCGGCCGGGCGGCCATCAGGGCCGCCACGTAGGCGTCCTCCTGGGGCTTGCACGCGTCCAGGGCGCCCCGCTCCCGGCTGGGCCTGCTCCGGTGCGCCGGCTGCCGGTCGAAGGCCTCGCGGACGCAGCCGTGCCACGCCCGCTCCAGGCCGGCAGGTCGGCCGGCTCCGCTGCCAGCGCCGCGGCGGGCTCGGCCCCCGCCAGGGCCGCGAGGAGCGTCAGGCCGGCCGCGAGGGGCGAGCGTCTACTCATCCGACGCGCGCTCCGTCTGCGGGGCCGCGTCGGCGAGGGTCATCGCGCGCGCGGCCGTGCGCAACTCGTGGCGGGCCACGCCGTCCGCGAGCGCGACGAGGGCGACGAGCACGAGCCCCAGCATGAGGAGACGGCGGATGGTCGGGGCGGGGATGAGCATCTAGGGCGCCTCAGGGAGACGTCCGCACCGTAGCGGAGCCGTCGCGCGCCGGCTGCCACTCCGATGCCACATGAGTACGGAAAGCGAACGTCCGTCCACGAAATCCCGGCGGGAGCGCCCCGGCGCGCCCGCGAGTCGCGGATGCCGGCCATCGCCGCGCCGGATCGAGCCGCGGTGCCGGGCGCGCCCAAAAGGGGCCGGTCCGGCGCGACGAAGAGACCTCGCGCTCGATCCGATACTGACGATTGTGCGGCGTCGCACGCATTCGCGGCAACCGCCGGCCTAACATCCATGTTGAAGGATGACATTCGGCCCGACAGAGCCGAGGCGATCAAGACCGCCGGAACGACGATCTTCCTCACTCGCGACAGTTGACCGGATGACTTCGTGCCGAAGTCAGAAGAGGTTTGCCATGACCGTCCGCCTGTTCGCTGCCGCCGCGCTCGCCGCGACCCTCGCCGCCGCCCTCGCGACGCCCGCCTCCGCGCAGGGATCCGCCGCACGCCACGGCCTGTCCGACGTCACCGCGGTGATGCTGCCCGAGATCTCCGTCACCTACCACCGGCCCGTGCCGGCCGACCGCTCCGCCGGCCCGCACGTCGCCGGCCCGGCCGGCCGCCAGCCGCGCTGACCGGTCAGGCCCGGCGCCCGCAGGATTGCCGGCCTTCCGCGATCTGACCTGCACGAGGCCTGTACGGTGCCCGCATGATGCCTGGCGAGGAGGGCGCGTCTCACGGCGCAAAGGCAGATCTCGATCCGGTCGGGCCGGGCGGCGACGCGCATTCGCCGAGCGCGCCCGGTCGACATGCACGCGCGATTAGTGTTGACGGCCGTCAATGCTATGCTCGGTGGTCCGTCCACGGTATGCATCGACTTCAGGAGCGCGCCGGGACGCGAAGGGCCGATTGCTATGACACGCTTGACCGTCGCCGCGCTGGTGTTCGCCCTCGCAAGTCCCGCGATCGTCGCGCAGGCCCAGCAGGACATCCCGATCCAGCAGGATCTCAAGCGCATGGATCGCCTCGATCAACGGCTCGGGCGCGAGGATACCGAGTTGAAGGTCGACCCCAACGTGACGCCGGACAATCCGGACGGTGTCGTCGGCTTCGACGGACCTCCGTTCAACTACGGGGATCCCGGCGTGATGGGTGACGGCCCCCTCCCGCCGGGATCGCCCGCCGACGACGACGACTGGTACTGACCGGGGACGGCGCGGCCCGCGGTTCTGAGACCGCGGGGCCCTGCCCGGTTCTCAGCGCGCCTCAGCGCCCCTTCTTGTAGAGCTTGCTGGCGATCTCGAAGATCTCCTCGGGGGCGTAGTTGGGCGCGAAGGCCCCGTAATTGCCGTCGAGTTCCGGGATCTTGCCGCCCTCCGGCAGGCCGTCGACGACCTCCAGGTTGCCGGGCGGATCCCCCGGCAGCGCGACCTCGTCGTTCGACCAGACGCCGGCCGCTTCCTTGTAGTCGTCCGGGCTGAAGCGGTAGAGGCGCCGGTGCGAGCCCTCCTGCAGATACTTCTGGCACTCCGGAATCTTGTCGAGAACGATGTTCGGGGTCGGCAGCATCTTCTCGATCTCGACGCCGGTCAGCTTCTTGAGCGCCAGCGCGTAGGCGTGCGCGTGCACCGAACCGCGCACGAGCAGGTAGCCGCAGACCTCGCGGCCGGTCGGGTCCTTCAGGGTCTCGTACACGCGCAGCTTGTGCAGGCGCGCGCCGCACTCCAGGTGGAAGTTGTGCAGCAGGTCGATGATAATGTTGCCCGTCGTCGTCACCATGTCGACGTTCCAGGACTGCGCGTTGGAATTGACCGGCGTCGCGCCGCCGCCGTTGCTCAGGAAGCTGCCGGCGAGCCGGATGTCCTGCATGTCGTGGAACGGGGCCTTCGAGACGTCGACCTCCTCGGTGTCGTCGCCGGGGCCGTTGTTGAGCATCGCGATGCCGGTCGAGACCAGCTCCACGTGCCCGAGTTCCTCGGCGAAGATGCTCGACACGAGGCTGTAGAAGGGGCGCAGCTTCGACTTGTTGCGGAAATTGAAGCTCTGGAACATGTAGTTCCCGAGGGTCGACATCTCCCCGTACTTGCCGCCGAGCAGCTCCTGCAGCGCGGCCGCCGCGTTGGGATCGGGCTTCTTCGGCTGTGGCAGTTCGGCCTGAAGGCGGTCGAGCTTCATGAACATGCGAGCAGCTCCGTTCGCGCGGGGTGCGCATGACGGCATCTTCCCGCACGGACGATTGTTCCTGCGGCTGAGACGGGGCGCCCCGCGGGCGGTCTCCCGGCGGCCGGTGCCATCCGGCTGTGGACAGGGGCCTCGGCGCGGGCGCCCGGCCGCCATCCTTTCCGGAGCGGTAACCATGCCGGTCCTACCAGCCGCGACCCCGGACGGTGAGGCAGGTGGACGAATGGGCGACGACGTGGCGGCGATCCTGTTGACCCTCGTGACCGAGAATTCCGAGTTGCGCGAGCAGCTCGCCAGCGCGCAGGACATGCTGATGGAGACGGCCATCGATGCCGGGCAACTCCATGCCCGGATCCAGGGCCTGGAGGCCGAGCGCGACGCGTGGCGGGCCGAGGCCGGGCACCGGCAGGCCCGCGCCGCCCTGACCGCCTGACGGTTCGGCGGCGCGCCGACCGGGCGCGGAGGTGGGGCAGGGCCGGATGCGCGCGGGTCGGATTTCGCGGTCGGATCGCGGAGCGTGTACGCTCGGCGGCCGTCGAACAATCGGCACGGGAGCGCGCGCCCATGGTGACGAACGTCCTGCCCCCGCTCGATCCGGCCGCCCTCCCGGCCGGAATCCGCGCCCGCTTCGTCGAGGGCGTCAACGGCCTGCGCATGCACGTGCTGGAGGCGGGCGACGGCGGTCCCGACCGCCCGCTCATCCTCCTGGTGCACGGCTTCCCCGAGATCGCCTATTCCTGGCGGAAGGTCATGCCGGCGCTGGCCGCGGCGGGCTACCACGTCGTCGCCCCCGACCTCCGGGGCTACGGCCGCACCGCGGACGCGCCGGTCGCCTTCGCGGACGACCTCGCGCCCTACCGGCTGCACAACCTTCTCCTCGACCTGCTGTGCCTGATGAGCGCCCTGAAGCGCGACAGGGTCGCGGCGCTCGTCGGACACGATTACGGGTCCTGGGTCTGCGGCTACTGCGCCCTGGCGCGGCCCGATCTCTTCGGCATGGTCGCCCTCATGAGCGCGCCCTTCGCGGGGGCGCCGGGGCTCGACGCCCTGGCCCGCGGCCTCCGGACGCCGGCCGACGACCCGATCCACGCGGCGCTGGCCGCCCTGCCGCGCCCGCGCACGCACTACCACCGCTACTACGCGACGCGCCGCGCCGCCGCCGACATGGAGCGCAGTCCCCAGGGCCTCGCCGCGTTCCTGCGCGCCTATTTCCACCACAAGAGCGCGGACTGGCCGGACAATCGACCCCGCGCGCTCGCCGGCTGGACGGCAGAGGCCCTCGCCGAGATGCCGACCTACTACGTGATGGATGAAGGCCGGACGATGCCCGCGACCGTGGCGCCGGAGATGCCGGAGCGGGGCGGCGCGGACTGCGCCTGGCTGACGGAGGCGGAACTCGCCGTCTACGCGGCCGAGTACGCGCGCTCCGGCTTCCAGGGCGCGCTCCAGGGCTACCGGTGCCGCATGGATGGCAGCATCGACCGCGACCTCGCGCGGTTCGCCGGCCGGCGGATCGAGGTCCCCCTCCTGTTCGTGTCCGGGGCGCGCGACTGGGGCCCGTTCCAGGCGCCGGGCGCGCTGGAGCGCATGAAGGAGGCCGCCGGCGCGGGCCTGGTCGGCTGCCACTTCGTGGCGGGGGCGGGGCACTGGGTTCAGCAGGAGCAGCCCCGGGCCGTCGCGGACCTCCTGCTCGACGCGCTCGGTCGCGGCGGGGCCGGATCCCGCCCCGGCGCGTAGGCGCCCGCCGCCGCACCGCGTCCGCTCCTATCGGGCCGCCGACGGCCCGGCTATGTCTCCCGCCAACCGACCGGAGGCCCGGTCGGATCGGGCGCCCGGCGTCCGTTCCGGATCCTCGAGGGGGCGACGATGGATGTGGAAGCGCGCGCCATCCGGCGGGTCAGCAGGCGGCTCCTGCCCCTCCTGATCACCTGCTACTTCATCTCCTACCTCGACCGGGTCAATGTCGGCTTCGCCGCGCTGACCATGAACGGGGACCTCGGCATCTCCGCCACGGCCTACGGGCTCGGGGCCGGTATCTTCTTCCTGAGCTACTTCGTCTTCGAGGTGCCGTCGAACCTGATCTTGGAGCGGGTCGGGGCGCGGGTGTGGATCGCCCGCATCATGCTCACCTGGGGGCTCCTGTCGGGCGCGATGGCCTTCATCGTCGGCGAGAAGAGCTTCTACGCCGTGCGCCTGCTGCTGGGCGCCGCGGAGGCCGGGTTCTTCCCCGGCATCATCTTCTACCTCACGCTGTGGTTCCCCGCGCGCTACCGCGCGCGCATCATCGGCGCCTTCATGGCCGCGGTCCCGCTCTCGAGCGTCATCGGCTCGCCGGTCTCGGGGGCGCTGCTGGGCCTCGACGGGGTCTGGGGCTTCAAGGGCTGGCAGTGGCTCTACGTCCTCGAGGCGCTGCCCGCCGTCATCCTCGCGGGGATCGTCCTGGCGTTCCTGACGGACCGGCCGGCGCAGGCGGCCTGGCTGCCCGAGGACGAGCGCGCGTGGCTCACCGAGCGCCTCGCGCAGGAGCGGCGGGCGCGCGAATCCGCCCGCCGCTACAGCGTCGCGGAGGCGCTCCTCGACCGGCGCGTGCTCGCCGTCGCCTTCGTGTATTTCGGCAACGTGGCGCTGCTCTACGGGCTCAGCTTCTTCCTGCCGCAGATCGTCAAGGGCTTCGACCTCACGAACGTCCAGACGGGTCTCGTCAGCCTCATCCCCTTCGCGATCGGGATCGTCGGCATGCTCGCCCTCGGGCGCTCCTCGGACCGCAGGGGCGAGCGCAAGGGGCACGCGGCCTTCGCGCTGCTGCTCGCGGCCGGCGGCACGGCCGCGGCGGCGCTGGTCTCCGATCCCTACGCCAAGATGGCCCTGTTCAGCGTCTCGGCCTTCGGCATCTTCGGCGGCCTCCCGGTGATCTGGACGCTGCCCACCGCCTACCTGTCCGGCGCCGCGGCGGCCGGCGGCATCGCCATCATCAACGCCCTCGGCAACCTCTCCGGCTTCGCCGCGCCCTACGCGGTCGGCGCGATCAAGGACGCCACCGGCACCTTCACGGGCGGCCTCCTCCTCATCGCGGCGGCCGGCCTCGCCGCCATGGTGACGGTCCTCTGCCTCACCCACGACCGGCACCTGGAGCAGGCCGCGGCGCGCGGCGCGCGGGCGGCGGAGTAGGCGCGGCGGGGCAGACGCGGCGGGGCAGACGCGGCGGGTGAACGCGACCCGGGGGGAGGGGGCAGCGCCGCCGCCCTGCCGCGCCCGGGTGGCGGGCGGCCGCCGATCGACCTACGGTCGCGTTGCTAGGTCCTCCCGGCGGAGGCCGTGTCGCAGGGCCGCGCGCCCCCCGGGACACGCCGTCCCCGGCGCCGTCCCCGGCGACGCCCCAGTTCGAGCCCATCGGAGCAGCCCATGAACGCCCCCGTTCCCGCCCCGCGGACCCGCCCGGACGCGGCGACGATCGCGGGTCTCGCCGAGGCCCTGCGGGCCGTGCTCGGGGACCGGGTGACGGCGAGCCCGGCGGTGCGCGAGCAGCACGCCAACCAGCTCACCTGGGCGCCGTGCGAGCCGCCGGCCCTCGTGGTCTTCCCGCACTCCACCGCGGAGGTGCAGGCCGTCGTGCGCGCCTGTGCCGAGCGCGACGTGCCGATCGTGCCCTACGGCGTCGGCACCTCCCTCGAGGGCCACGTCAACGCGCCGTTCGGCGGCGTCTCGATCGACACGGGGGCGATGAACCGCGTCCGCGCGGTCCATGCCGACGACCTCGACTGCACGGTCGAGGCCGGCGTCACCCGCAGGGCGCTGAACGCGTACCTGCGCGACACCGGCCTGTTCTTCCCCATCGATCCCGGGGCGGACGCCACGATCGGCGGGATGGCGGCGACGCGGGCGTCGGGCACCAACGCCGTGCGCTACGGGACGATGAAGGACGCGGTGCTCGCGCTCACCGCGGTGATGCCGAACGGCGACATCGTCACGACCGCCCGGCGGGCGCGCAAGTCGTCGGCCGGCTACGATCTCACCCGGCTCCTCGTCGGCTCGGAGGGCACGCTCGGGATCATCACCGAGGTCACGCTGCGCCTGCACGGCATCCCCGAGGCGATCTCGGCGGGCATCTGCCCGTTCCCCTCGATCAAGGCGGCCTGCGACGCCACGATCCTGACGATCCAGTCCGGCATCCCGGTCGCGCGCATCGAGCTGCTCGACGAGGTGCAGGTGGCGGCCTGCAACCGCTACTCGAAGCTCGCCCTACCGGAGACCCCGCTGCTCCTCGTCGAGTTCCACGGCACGGACGCGGGCGTGCGCGAGCAGGCCGAGCGGTTCGGCGAGATCGCCGCCGATCTCGGCGGCGGCCCGTTCGACTGGGCGACCGGGGCCGACGAGCGCGCGCGCCTCTGGCAGGCGCGCCACGACGTGTACTGGGCCTCGGTCGCGCTGCGGCCGGGTCCCACGATCAAGAACATGTCGACCGACGTCTGCGTGCCGATCTCGCGGCTCGCGGAATGCGTGGAGGCAACGAAGCGCGACATCGCCGCGACCGGGCTCACGGCGCCGATCGCCGGCCATGTCGGCGACGGCAACTTCCACACCCTGCCGCTCGTCGATGCCGACAGCCCCGAGGAGATGTCCGCGGTGGCCGGCTTCCTCGACCGGCTCGTCGCCCGCGCGCTGGACCTGGGCGGCACCTGCACGGGCGAGCACGGGATCGGCCAGAAGAAGATGCGCTTCATGGAAAGCGAGCACGGGCCGGAGGCGCTCGGCCTCATGCGGACCCTGAAGCGCGCGATCGACCCCCGGAACCTCATGAATCCCGGCAAGCTGATTCCCTGACGCGCCCCGCGACCCGGCGCCGCCGTCCGCGTCGCCCGTCGATCCCTCCGATCCGGGCCGATCGTCTGCATCGGTGCTGTTCAGGGCCGAGCGATCACGTCGTCCGATCCTCAAAGCTGGGGATCGCGCCGACGCCGCGGGGCGGGTCTCAGATGGCGCCGGCACACCGAGGACGGGCGTCCGCGAGAGCGGCGGCCGGCCGCGCGATCCGGTAGCACGCGCGAGATCGCCCTCTAATCCCGAATTCTCGGCAGAAACGGATGAATTATTCTGCTTGCCATACGTTCCTGGCACACAGAATAATGCATGCCGCCGTGCCAATTTCGGAACCCGGCATAAGGTTCCGGCGCGGGCAAGGAATTCGTCGGCGTGCACGCCAATCCTATAGCACGCCGCTGAATGTCAGCGCAGGAATGAGGGAGGAAGCTCATGGCCATGCCAAATGCCACGCCGGCTACGGCAGTACCCAGTACAAATCGATGGCTGCAGATCGTGCTCGGCGTGATCTGCATGGTTGCAGCGGCGAACATCCAGTATGCCTGGACGCTGTTCGTCCCCGAGATTCAGAAGACCTTCGGCTGGGACCGCGCCGCGATCCAGGTCGCCTTCACGATCTTCGTCGTCGTCCAGACTTGGCTGACCCCGATCGAGGGCTATTTCATCGACAAGTACGGCCCGAGCCGCGTCGTCATGTTCGGCGGTCTGATGACGGGCCTGGCCTGGGTCATCAACTCCTACGCCACCAGCCTGAGCGGCTTCTATCTCGGCTCGGTGGCCGGCGGTATCGGCGTCGGCTGCGTCTACGCCACCTGCGTCAACAACGCGCTCAAGTGGTTCCCGGACAAGCGCGGCCTGGCGGTCGGCCTCACGGCGGGCGGCTACGGCGCCGGCTCGGCGCTCACCATCCTGCCGATCGCCAAGATGATCGATGGCGGCAACTACGCCCAGGCCTTCTTCGTCTTCGGCCTGATCCAGGGCGCGATCATCATGGCCGCCGCCATCGCCATGCGCGCGCCGCGCAAGGATCAGGTGCCGTTCTCCACCAAGGTCCTGCAGTCGCGGCGCGACTACACGCTGGGCGAGGCGCTGCGCACCCCCGTGTTCTGGGTGATGCTGCTGATGTTCACCTGCACGGTGACGGGCGGCCTGATGGCGGTGGCCCAGCTCGGCGTGATCGCGCAGGATCTCGGGGTGAAGAACTTCCAGGTCAACCTGTACTTCTTCGCCATGGCGGCGCTGCCCTTCGCGCTGATGCTCGACCGGATCATGAACGGCATCTCGCGCCCGCTCTTCGGGTTCGTCTCGGACCGGATCGGACGCGAGAAGACGATGTTCATCGCGTTCGCGATGGAAGGCATCGGCATCGTGGCGCTGGGCTATTTCGGCTCCAACCCGTGGGCCTTCGTGATCCTGTCCGGCGTGGTGTTCCTGGCCTGGGGCGAGGTCTACTCGCTGTTCAGCGCCACCGCCGCCGACACCTTCGGCTCGAAGCACATCGGCAAGATCTACGGCGTGCTCTACTGCGCCAAAGGCTTCGCCGCGCTGTTCGTGCCGGTGGGCAACCTGATCATGCAGGCGACCGGCACCTGGGCGACCGTCCTCTACACGGTGGCGACCATGGACCTGATCGCCGCCATCCTGGCGATCGCGGTCCTGCGGCCGATGCTCAAGCAGCACCACGCGGCGAACAACGACGCGGCGGCTCCGGCGATGAAGCTGGCCCACGCCTGAGCGACGGCCCCGGCCGCTCCGCGGCCGGGGCGAAGCCTCCCCGACCCGGCTCCGGAATTCCGGAGCCGGGTCGGCCAGCACCGGGCAGCTGGCCCGCACGGAGACCGTCTCGTCGAGACGCAGGGCGCCGCGGACGATCGCGCATGTTCGGGCGCGCATCGACGATCGGGCGAGGGGCGGCTGTCCTGGCGCCTCGCTCTCACGCGATAGCCTGGCCGCGCTCGGCGCCATTCCAGGACCTGAGGCCAGAATCCATTCTCGCGTTCCCGGAGTTCGACTGTGCTGCAGCCTTCCGAGACCTCTCTGGGTCTAGCCTCGATCGGACAGACCCTGAGTCTGCGTGAACAGGCCTACGACAGCATCAAGCAATCGATCCTGGCGATGGATCTCTACGCCGGATCGGCGCAGATCCGGCTGCACGAACACCAGATCGCGCAGGATCTCGGCATCAGCCGCACGCCGGTCCGCGAAGCCCTGACGCTCCTGGAGCGGGAGGGCTTCGTGTCCACGGTGCCGCGCCGCGGCCTCTTCGTGACGCGCAAGAACAAGCGCGAGATCGTCGAGATGATCACCGTCTGGGCCGCGCTCGAAGGCATGGCGGCCCATGCCGCCGCACGGAACGCCGAGGATGCCGATCTCCGCGCGCTCGGCAGGGCCTTCGAGGCGTTCGATATCGCGACTCTGCCCGACCATCTGAAGGCCTACGACGAGGCCAACCTCGACTTCCATCGGACGATCATCCGTCTCGGCGGCTGCGGGTTGATGGTCGAGATGACGACCAACCTGTTCATCCACATGCGGGCGATCCGGTCGGCCTTCCTCCATCGGGCCGGGAGGCTCGAAGACTCGATGCGCGAGCATGCCGCCATCATCGCCGCCTTGCAGGCACGCGACGCGGATCGGGCCGCGATCCTCGTCCGCGATCACGCGCTCGGGCTGATCGCCCATGTCGAGGCGCACTGGGTTTGGCCAGAGGGGTGAGAGGCACCTCTGACGGAGGACCACCGATGCTACCGTCCGTTCAGACGACCGATCTGCTCGGCCTCGGCTTCCTGATCATCGGGCTCGCCGCAGCTGGGATCGCCAGCGCGAGCCGGTCCGCGCGTTTCGCAGAGGAGCCGCGCGAGGAGCTCGCGGGCGGGGCTCTGCTGGTGGCGATCCTCGGCCTCGCCTTCGTGCTCGCCGAGTGAGCGGGCGCGGCGCGTCGTGAGCGCCGCCCTTCCCGGAGAACCGCCGCGCGCTACGGGGTCGCCTGCCCCGCGCGTGCGTTCCACTTCTCGAACTTCCCGAGCGCGCCCCACGCCGTCAGCCCGATAAAGATCGGCATCGTGTAGGGGCTCAGCCCGAAGGCGGGCGTGAGCTGTGCGAGCACCTGCCCGAGACCGGTGTTGAGCGGCACCTGGGACAGGATCTGCGTGGCGACGGCGCCGATGATGCCGATCGCCGACTTCTTACCGGAGAGCAGCTGCCCGATCGTATGCCCGAGCGCGCCGTTGACCGGCCCGAGGACCGCGCCGTCGGGACGCGCCGCGGGCGGGCCGGGCAAGATCGGGGCGGTCGGGAGGCGCGCACCGTCGATCTGTCGGCGCAGGGCCTGGAGGAACTCGTCGAGCCGCGTCGCGACGTCGGCGGGCGGCGCGGCCGGCGCGATCACCACCGGGGGCATCGAGGCAGGTTGCATCGGGGTGGCCGCCCTCGCGGCGAGCTGTCGCTCCAGGTCCTGGATCCGCGTCAGCACCGCGTGGTCCGGCGCCGCCGGCCGCAGCGCCTCCTGGATGGCGGCGATCGTGCGCGCGTCCGCGAGGCCGGTATCGTCCAGACCGCACCGCGCCTGGAACGTCGCGACGGCCGTCATGGTCCGCGGCCCGTTCCGGCCGTCCTCGACGAGGGGCGGCGTCGCGCCGAGGCGATTGAGCGATTGCTGGACCCAGAGCGTGCTGTCGGCGAGTTCGTCGTCGGGCTCGCGGGACACGGCCGCCTCGACGGCGCGCGGCGCCGCGAGCGCGACCGTCGCGTCGAGGTCGATGAGGCTCCGCAGGATCACCGCGGTGCCGATCTGCGTGTCGACCACGTTCGGGTCGAACACGTGGTCGCGCACGAACTTGCCGCCGCGCGCGCCCGGCGGCCCGTAGGCCGTCGATCCGCCCCAGAGATACGGCGAGTTCACGCCCCGGCCGTGGTAGCCGTAGCCGTTGAATCCTTCGAGCCGGTAGAGGGCCCGCGCGACGCTCCAGTCGCCGAGCCCGACCAGGCCCTGGAGGCGCAGCGCGTCGACCGCCCCTTCGACGAAGGCCTGCGGCCCCGTGAACGGCCCGCGCCCCTTCGGGACGATCGTGGTGCGCCGTCCGAGCTTCTGTCCGTTGCCGAGATACGTGTCGAAATCGAAGGCTGATTCCCGGTAGTGGCAGAGCCCGATGAACCACCAGGGCACGCCGGTGCGCGCCTCGATCTCCTGGTAGCGCGGCTTGCCGGCGGCGAGCTGCTGCGCGAGCTTGCGCACGGTCGCGAGCTTCTCCGGCCGGATCTGGAGCGACGCCCAGGTCCGCTCGTAGCCGTCCTGAAAATCCTGGAAGGATGCCATGTCGATGCTCCGGGCTCTGCGGTGACGAAGCCTTGATGGGACGGCCGGCACCCGCGCGCGGCCGGGCGCCGATCGGGCGGGGCTCCGGGCGACGCCCCGGATCCGGGCGCGCGCGGTCGCGCGCCGCCCGGGCTCGCGACGGAGGGACCGGGCGCGGTGTCGGCGACGTCCCGCGCGCGCCGGGCTAACCGGGCCCGGCGGCCCCCGCCGGCCGGCCGGCGCAGGAGATCCGGAACGCGGTCGGGAACGGCGTGCCCCCGTCCTCGACCGCGCCCTCGGCCCGCACGGCGTCGCGCAGGAGGATGCGGCGAACGATCTCCGGGACCATCGCGCCCGCCACGTAGCGGCCGAGGCACTCGTGATGGCCCCGGCCGAAATGGAGATAGGTCTGCTCCGGGCGGGCCGGGTCGAAGCGGTCCGGGTCGGGCACGCCGGTCGCGTCGAACATCGCCGACAGGCTGAGGGGCAGGACGACCCGGCCCTTGGCGATCCGGCTCTCGGCCGGGCTGCCCCGGCCGAGCACGTGGTCGGTCTCCGCCTGGCGGAACATGAAGGCGACGATCGGCGCGAAGCGCAGCGCCTCCCACACGTAGCCGTCGAAGGCGGCGGGTCCGGTCCGGGCGGCCGCGCGGGCCGCCGCGAGGATCTGCGGCCGGCCGAGGAGC
Source organism: Methylobacterium sp. D54C (assembly GCF_053345595.1). Lineage (NCBI taxonomy): Bacteria > Pseudomonadati > Pseudomonadota > Alphaproteobacteria > Hyphomicrobiales > Methylobacteriaceae > Methylobacterium > Methylobacterium sp. D54C. The sequence continues at coordinate 36,980 of NZ_JBKFAK010000017.1, read as the reverse complement.
TCCGCGAGAGCGTGCACCACCGCTTCCGACGTGGTCTCGATGGCCCCGATCAGCAGGCCGCCGACGTTGATGACGACGCGGTCCATGCCGAAGCCGGTCGCCGCCGGCAGGTGCAGCCGGAGCAGCCGGGTGAGGACGTCGTCGGGCAGGTCGGCGCCGGCCTCGATCGCCGCGACGCGCGCCGGGATGATCCTGGCGAAGGCCGCCCGCATCTCCTGGCGCGCCAGATCCGCCGCCGCGTGGATCGCGTCGGCGTCCGGGCGCTCGTCGAAGGGGAGGTTGTTGAACTGGTCGAACTGGTTCGCGTACGACCAGCGCAGCAGGTCGGCATCGGGCGCCGCGAACCCGAAGAAGCGCTGCACGATCCGCAGCGGGACGCGGCGCGAGATCGACGCCACGACGTCGATGGATCCGCCGCCCTGGTCGAGGCCCGCGTCGAGGCCCGCGTCGAGGGCCGCGTCGGTCTCGGCGCCCGCCAGAGCGCGGATCGCCGGGAGGTCGCGCCAGGACAGCACGGCCCGCATGACCGCCTTGTCGCGGTAATTCACCTCCGTGCCGTCGAGCGCCAGCATGAACTCGCCCATCTTGGGCTTGTAGAGCGCGACGGAGAAGACCTGCGGCAGGGACAGGATCTCCTCGACCTCGGCGCGGCCGGCGACGAGGATGGCCGCGCCGCAATCCAGGGCGGTCCGTCGCGCGCGCAGCTGCGCGAAGAAGGGCCGGGGCGCGCGGGCGATCCAGTCCCGGGCGCGCTGCCAGCGCTCCGCCACCGGCAGGGCCTCCAGGAAGGCGAGGCAGGGCGTCTCGGGAGCGGCGGCGCGCATGCACGACCTCCTGTGGCGTTCGCGGAGCGGCGCGGGCCGTCCGGCCCGACGCCCGGTGATCAGTTGAGCGAGACGTCCAGCCCCTCGCGCAGGCGCGCCACGAGCTCGCCCTGCCGGTGCGTCTCGGTCTTGGCGAACAGGGCGCGCAGCTGGGTGCGGGCGGTCGAGATCGCGATGCCGCGGTCCTGGGCGTGGTCGTCGAGGGACCGTCCCGAAGCGACCGCGTTGGCGAGGATCGACTCGGCGACGGTCAGCCCGAACAGCTTCTGCAGCCGCGCGGCGTTGCTCCCCTGGACCTTCGGGGTCCCGGTCCGGATCACGATCGCCAGCTCGGCCCGCACCTTCGACCCGGTGCCGGCCGGGCGCTTCGACAGCGGGTGCAGCGACACCCGGTAGGGCATGCCGCTCTCGCCGCAGGTCACGGTGATGTGGTCGGCCTGCGTGATCGCGACGTCGCCGCTCGCGGCCGCGAGCGCCTCGCCGGCCGCGCGGGCGATCCGCCGCCCGGTCTGGCTGTCCTTGAGGACGAGGCTGCCCTTCACGAAGGACAGGCCGGTCCGGGACCGCGCCAGCGCCTCGGCGGCGCGGTTGGCGTGCGCGACGCGCAGGTCGGAATCCGTGAGGATCACGGCGGCGTCGAGCAGGTCCAGGGCGGAGGCGAGATCGGACGTGCGCTCGGAGGCCTGCCGCATCAGCGCGTACAGCTCGAAGGCCCGGCGCAGGTGCGGGACGAGCATCGCCAGGCGCCGGACCTCGTCGGACCGGAACGGGCCGCCCTCCTCGCCCCGCATCGCCGCGAGCGTCGCCATGACGTCGGCTTCCTTGGCGAAGTAGGTGACGAGGCTGTGCTCGATCTCGAAGGGCTGCACGACCTCCTTGAACAGGGCGGACTCGCGGAACTGCACCGCGTCGACCCCCTCCTCGGCGCGGATGACCTTGCCCTGGTTCGACAGGATGTAGGGGAGGCGCGGATCCTCGGTGGCGTGCCGGTAGAGGAACTCGCGGTACCGCGACCGCTCGAAGCCGGACACCGCCCAGAGCGGCTTGCGGTTCCCGTCGAGGCTGAACACGGCGAGCTGGCCGACCCGGCCGCCGACGAAATCGGTCAGATCCTCCAGGAGCGCCGACCACTCCTCCGGCTGGCCGACGCGGTCGTAGATCGACCCCACCAGAACCGAATACGCCTCGAGATCCTGCATGGCCACGCTCCGCGCTGAGTGCGAGTCTTGAGTGTTGTCAGATCTCCAGCCATCCGGTCGGACCGACAGGTGCCGAAATCGGTTGTTCCATTACGGATGCAATCGAACGACAAATCAATACTGATAAGATAGAAATCGAAACCGCGGAGCGCGCCTACAGGGTTCGCAGATACTCCAGGAGCTGCCGGCGCTGCGCGTCGTCGAGCTGCTCGGTCCCGTAGGCCGGCCCCTCGTGGCCGGTATTGGCATTGCCCGGCAGCGCGGTGTCGAACAGGAACGGCCCGACATCGGACCGGAACCCGATCCGGTCCTCGTCCAGCTCCCGGCTGCCGACCCGGAACGTCCTGGATCGCCGGCTGGACGGCAGCAGGAGTTCGTACAGGTTCGGCACCGAGCCGTTGTGCAGGTACGGGCCCGTCGCCCAGATGCCGTTGAGCGGCCGTGCCTTGTAGACCATGAGGTCGCGGTCTCTCCGCGAGCCGACGAACGTGGCGACGAGGCCCTTGCCGCCGGCGGTCGAGACGTCGTCGAGCATCGCGTTGCGGGCCTCGAGGGCGGCGGTGCCGCGCTTGAGCAGCCGGTCGAGGATGACGGCCTGGTCCGCCCCGACGCCCGCCGGGTCCGGTGCGCGGTCGAGGGGCGCCAGGATCGCGCCGGCGACGAGCGTGGCCACGAGTTCGAGGCTGCTCGTCTCGGCGGCCAGCGGCGGCGTCGTCGCCAGGAACGGCATTCGGATCCCTTCGAGGATCCCGGTCCGCGCGCGCCGGGACACGGCGTTCGTCGCCATCTTCGGGTCGGTCCCGATCTCCGCCAACGGCGTCAGGGTCACGGTCAGCGTGCGGTTCGCGCCGGTCGGGGCGATCGCGTGGCAGGACAGGCAGTACCGGTCGTAGTGGACCTTGCCGGCCGCGGCGTCCCGGGCCTGCGCCTCGGTGCGCGGCGCGATCCGGTCGGGCCAGGCCGGCGCCGTGAGGGCGCCCAGCTGGTTCTCGATCCGCAGGAGGTTGACCCGGTCCGCCGAGGTCTCGAACCAGAGCGGCGGCAGGGTCGGCTCCCGGATGTCGGTGCGGGCGAAGACCCCCAGCACCTCGCCGACATTCCGGCCCAGGCGCTCGACGGCGAGCCCGTTCGCGGCGGAGCCGTTCCACTGTACCCGGTCGTGCCACGACGTATCCCACAGGAACGGGTAGCTGACGGGCGCGTCGGGCGGGGCGATGTTGTGCGGGTCGCGCAGATCGATGCCCGTCGCCCGGTTGAAGATCATGCCGAACGCGTCGAGGCGTGCCGGCCCCCAGGGCACCGCGGTCCGGCTCGACGCGACGTAACGGGAGAAGTCCTCGGCCAGCCGCGTCAGGCTGGCGCGCAGGCGGCGGCGGTCGGGCTCGGACGGGCCCGTCCCCGGCGTCGACAGTTCCGCCGGGATGACGCGGCGGGCGAAGCGCTCGAAGCGCGCCGGGTCGTCGCGTGTCCGCGCGAGGGCGCGGCCGAGTTCCTCGATGAAGGCGAACATGTCGGCATCGGCCGGGCCGCCATCGATCAGGATCGACCGACCGCGCAGGTCGACCCGGTTCACGTGGCAGGCGGCGCAGGTCATGCCGATCCACTCGCCGCGATCGTCGACGTCCTTCACGAACCCGATGGGGAGCCCGCTGCGGTCCGATCCGCGCGTCCCGTCGTACGGGTTCGGCAGGTAGCCGAAGCGCGCGAGCCCGTCCGCGACGAAGAGCGTGTCGTCGTCCGGGCGCTCCAGGGACATGAACCAGGCATACGGCATGATCTGCGAGCCCTGGCTCGCCCGGTAGAACCACGCGCGCTCCTGCGGCGTCCAGGATTGTTCGAGAAAGTGCGGGGTGCCGTCCGGCCTGTCGCTCGGCCCGTCTGCCGGCCCGTCTGTCGGTCCTCGGTCGGCGGCGCGCGATCCGGCCTGCGCCGGGAGCAGGATCGCCGCGGTGAGCGCGACGACGCGGGCGGCGTGGCGGGCGGCGTGGCGGGCGGTCTGGCGGGCGGCCTGGGAGCGGGTCACGATCGCACCTGGGACATGGCGGGAACCCTGCCTTCGCGAAGCGTCTCGCCGATTTCAATAAACGCCGATCCCCATGCGCGCGTCATTCGAATGGATGATGTTCGAATACAGTTTTTCTGTGAGGGTCGGCGCGCCGGTAGTTTCGGGCTTCGGTCGTGCGGCGCCCCTGCTCGTCCGCAATGCTGATTCGGGTAACCTGTTCTCCCGTTCGTTATTCTCGATATCGTTTATATAGCGGTTACTGATTCCGTAAAATTTTATCGTCACTTGTTTCGACATCGGGCGGGGAGATGTTCGAGAGGTCACCGATCAGGACGGCCGGGGCGCCGTCGCTGTCGTGCACCGGCGGCCGAACCGCACAGTCCGGCACGGTCCGGCACCGCGCGGGCGATAGCGGGCGATAGGAGGAGCGATGAGCGCCAGTGTCGCGGACATCCAGGCGGATGCCTCTCCCCACCATCTGCCCGCCCTGACGACGGGCCGGGACGCGTGGTTCCTCGACACTGAGCAGGCGCTCGCGGAGGAGATGGATCATTTCTGCGGGCCGCCGGAGCCCGGCGATCGCGCGCCCTGGCAGGCGCGGGCCGACCAGGCCCGGCTCGCCGCCCTGTGCCTGTCCGGCGGCGGGATCCGCAGCGCCACCTTCTGCCTCGGCGCCCTGCAGGCCCTGGCCAGCCGGCGAATGCTCGGCGAGTTCCACTACCTGTCGACGGTATCGGGGGGCGGTTTCGCCGGCGGCTGGTTGCAGACGTTCATCCGTCAGTGCGGCAGCATCGCCGAGGCCGAGCGCCAGCTCGGCGGCTCGGGCAACGAGATCTTCGCCAAGCTGCGGCGCTACACGAACTACCTGACCCCGGAAGTCGGGATCCTGTCGCGCGACACCTGGGCCGGCATCGTTCTCTACATCCGGAACACGATCCTCAACTGGTTGATCATCTTCCCGCTGCTGCTGTTCGTCCCCCTCGCGCTGCTCGCCTACCGGACGGCGCTCGAGGCTGCGAGCGGCAGCACGCTGTGGCTGCCCCTGGTGCTCGGCAGCGCGGCGCTGTTCGTCGCGACGTTCAGCGCCTGCACCCTCCTGCCGAGCCATCGGCCGCGGATAGGCGGCGTCACGGCGTACGCCTCCCCGGCGCGGATCGCGGCCTGCATCATCGCGCCGACCTGCGTCTGGGCCCTCGCGCTGCCGTTCACGCTCCGCGCGCTGTTCGAGCAGCCGCTGCCGGTCTCGGGCCTCTCCCTGTGCCGCCTGGGCCTCGCCTACTTCGCCGTGCAGGTCGCGGCCTATCTCAGCGGCCTGATCTGGCAGACCTCGAAGGGCCATCCGGGCCTCTGGCTGTACGAGCGGAATCTCGGTCCCTGGCTCGCCAGCAGCCTCGTCTCGGCCGGGCTGATCTGCGTCTGCGCCGACGCGTCCATCGGCTGGCTGGTCGGTGGCTCCGCTGCCGGCTTCGACGCCGCGAAGGCCGAGGTCTCTCAGATCCTGACGGTCGCGGCCCCGCCGGCGCTGATCGTCATCCACCTTCTCCAGAGCGTCATCTTCATCGGGTTCCGGAAGAGCGCCGAGTGCGCCGACCTCGACCGCGAGTGGGTCGCGCGGGTCGACGGCCAATTCCTGCTGGCCGCGATGGGCTGGACAGGCCTGTGCCTGTGCTGCCTCGTCCTGTCCGCCGACGCCCTCGGCCGCCAGGACGCGCAGATCCCCGCCCTGTTCGGCGCGCTCGGCGCCCTCGCCACCGGCCCGGCCGCCGCCTTCCTGGGCAAGCAGGTCTTCGTCCGCGCGCAGTCCCTGGCCGCCAAGGGACGCATGGACGACCTCGTGATGATCGGCCTCAGCGCGATGGCGGCGGTCTTCGGGATCAGCCTGTTCGCCCTGATGGGCTGGTGCCTCGGCCGCTTCCTCGGCCAGGCGCACGATTGGTGGGGCAACTGCCTGCTGCCGCGCCGGGCGCTCGGCGGCGCGGACACCGGCGCGGATGCCGGCTCCGTCTGCGGCATCAACCCCTACGGCATGATCGTGATCCTGGACGTCGCGGTGGCGGCAATCCTGGCCGGGGCCGTCTGGCTGTTCGGCCGCGTCAACGTCAACCGCTTCTCCATGCACGGCGTCTACCGCAACCGCCTGACCCGGGGCTTCCTCGGCTCGGCGCGGACGCGGCGCGACGCCGATCCGTTCACGGACTTCGACGAGGAGGACAGCCCGCGCATCGCCGATCTCGGGACCGAGAAGCGGCTGCTGCCCGTCGTCAACATGACGCTCAATCTGACGGATCTCCTCCACACCGAGTGGGCGGAGCGGAAGGCCGCCTCGTTCACCGCGACACCCTTCGCCTGCGGCTCGGCGATCCTCGACCGCGCCGACAGGGCGCGCGACCGGCCCGGCACCGTCGGCCCGCGCGGGGCCTACATCCGCACGTCGCAATATGCCGGGATGGAGACCCCGGGCGACCGTGTCAGCGCGGGCCGAGGGCCGCTGCTGGGCGGTCTGCTGACGATCTCCGGGGCGGCGGTCAGCCCGAACTGGGGCTATCACTCGTCGCGCCTGATCGCGTTCCTGATGACCCTGTTCAACGTCCGGCTCGGCGCCTGGCTGCCCAACCCCGCGGTGGCGCGCCGGGACGACCTCAAGCTCGCGAAGCCGAGGAACTCCGTGCTCGCGCTCCTGAGCGAGCTCGGCGGCCGCAGCACCGATGTCCGGCAGGCGATCTACCTCTCGGATGGCGGCCATTTCGACAATCTCGGCGTCTACGAGATGCTGCGGCGGCGCTGCGCGCGGATCGTGGTGATCGACGCGGGCCAGGACGAACGCTGCACGTTCTTCGACCTCGGCAACGTGATCCGGAAGGCCGAGGTGGACGGGCTGGCGAAGGTCCAGATGGGCGAGATGCGCATTCTCCCCCGCGCGACGATCGAGCGCGAGGGCAAGCGTGCCGGTGCGCTGGGCTACGCGCGGGGTACGATCGCGTATCCGGGGGCCCGCGACGCGGCCTCGCTGATCTACATCAAGCCGAGCTTCCTCGACGACATCCCCGCCGAAGTCCGCGCCTACGGCGCCACCAGCCCGGCCTTCCCGCACGAGAGCACGGCCAACCAGTGGTTCTCGGAGAGCCAGTTCGAGAGCTATCGCGCCCTGGGCTACTACCAGGTCAGCAAGATGTTCGGCTCGCAGCTCACGACCTTGTCGGACTGGTCCGTGTATCTCGACAGCGAGATCGGGCGCCGGACCGCGGATTCCTAGCGCGGGCGACGCCGGACGCGCGCACCTCCCGATCACGGTCGCTCGGCCGAACGCTGCGGCCGCGCGGACGCGCAGGTCCGGGACGACCGGCGCCGGGGTGGGGTGTCCGTCGCGCCGGCCGCGCCCCGGCGGCGGCGCGTCGTAGCAGAGCGGAAGATCAGTTCCTTCCGGGGCGGTCAAAGCGCAGGAAAGCCGATGCCGATCCGGCCGCGCTCAGGATCTCGGCACATCGTTCAAGGCATCGCGGCTCGACCAGAGCGCCCCCTGTCCGCGGCATCCCGAGCGCCGCCCGGCCGGCGGGGCAGGGAAGTCCTTCGAACCCGCGCGCGGTCTGTGTCGAGCCGGCCACCGTCTGCCACGAGACCGAGCGGCCGAAGCTGATCGGGGCCGGGATTATTTCGTGCGCAAGCCAGATCGGTGAAGCGAGGGACGTGGAAACTCTATTGCGCGGCCCGATCAGGGCATCGATTGAGAAATCTACGTAAACTTGCGCGCTGCAGAGGCGCGGAATCGATCAAATGATGGATGCGTTAATTGAAAGTAGCTGCTAGGACACGTCGTGATGTCGTGCGGAGGAGCGGATGCGCTACCGGGCCGTAAGTGTCTTGGATGTGTCGGCGATGGCTTCGGAAGAGAACCCGACGGACGAGACCCTCATGCTCCGCGAGCACATCCGCCGTATCCTGCGCAAGCTCTCCCGCGCGCGGGCCGAGCTTCAGTACAGCTGAACGGCGCGGGGCATGCCGGCATCGGTGCGGATCGCCGCGCCCGCACCGTCGCGATGCGCGGCGTCGCGCGCCGGTCCGAGCCTCCGCGGTCTCACGAGGTGACGTCGGTGTCGTGGCGGCTCGGCGCGGGTTCGACGTCGCGACAGGACGGGGTGTAGGCGCACCAGCCGCACTGCCCGAGGTCGGCAGCCCGGGGCGCGTTCCACTGCGAGCACAGCGGGCAGACCTTCAGCACCAGCTTGGCGCCGTGCGCGAAGGCCAGACCGCGGCCGCGGAACGTGACTCTACCCTGGGGGAGATCAGTGGACATCGTCGCCCTGACTGTAACACAGGTTAGTCACTGGAACCTGTCCAATCTGTCCGATTCCGTCAACTCCGGGCCGGCCTGACGGGTATTCGGGGCCGAGCCGCATGTCCGATTCCGCCGGTCCTGACTGAGATCCTGGCTCAGATCCTGGCCGATCCTCTCCATCCGCCGGGCCCGAGTTCAGGCGATCACGGCCTCTCCCGTCCGGACCGTGAGTTCGCCGACGCGGCGCGCGTCCCTGATCGGGCGCGGGTGCGGTGGCGGGTGCCGTTCGCGGGGGCCGCATCGAACGAACGCCCGTCGGGCGCGTTTATGGCCATGCTTGCGCGATCCCCGAACAGACCGTCCGACGTCAGAGCACGCGACACCGCCAACCGGTTCGAGGCGGCCGACGTCGCCCTCGGCGTCGGGCTGGCACGCGCGAAAGACCACCCCGTCGTTCGAACGGTGGGGACGGCGAGCGAGATCGGGAGCTGGCAGTCCCTGCTCTCGCTGTCTGCCGGCACCCTCGTCCTGGGGCTCATGGTGCGCGATCGCCGGATGGCGGAAGCGGGGCGGCACATGCTGCAAGCCGGTCTCCTGGCCGGTGTCGTCAAGACGAGCTTGAAGCGGGCGGTGCATCGGACGCGGCCGAACGTCCTGATGGACGAGGGGGTCTACGTGCGGGGATGGCCGGGAACGGGCATCGGTCCGTGGCAATCCTTCCCCTCGGGTCATTCCGCCCTGAGCACCGCCGTCGCGCGCGCCGCCGCGCGCGCCTATCCGGAGATCAGGGGACCGTCCTACGCCGCCGCGGCCGGCGTCGTCACGGCGCAGGTTCTCCGCGGGGCGCACTTCCCCGCCGACGTGCTGGCGGGTGCCGTCATCGGCATCGCCGCGGAGTTCGCCGTCGACCGCCTGACACGCGACCGGCGCAGGTCGCCGCGCTGACGGCGCCGGGATCCTCAGGCCCCGCCTCTCCGCACGGACCGCGCCGAGGCGATGCGCTTCACGTCACAGCCGACGAGATCGAGATCCGCGAGGTCGCGCTCGCTGAACGACGCGAGTTCGCTCCGCGCGCGACGGCAGTCGAGCCATCGCCTGATGAGGGAGAACGGAGCCGTCATCTGATCCTCCTGACCTGCGGAGGCTGACATGCCCTGTGCGCCGCTCCGCGACCGTGACGAAGGTCACGGACGCCCGGACGCCTGGCCCGTCGCATGGGCGGGAAGGTGGGAGCCCCCCGGCCGCACACGCCGCGTTGCCGGGGCGTCCCAGGTGGAGACGGCGCCGGTGTCGGCTCATCGGCCGCGAGGGGCGCATCGCCGAGGCCGGCGTCGCGTTCCTCGCGGACCGGGCTTCCGGCCTCGAAGATCCGCGGGCTGGACCACCGCGCGTTGTGGCCCGCCGGCGCGCGCCCTTGAACAGCGCCGCGCCAATCGATAGGTTACTATCAATATCGGTGCGGGGCCGCCCGATGCGCGTCACCACGATCCGCCGGGAGGCTTGAGATGGCAGCCAAGACCCTGCGGCAGCTCCGTCTGGCCTACACCCACACGCTGCTGCTCTCCGGACGTCAGTGGCGGCGCCTGGCCAACGCGGCGACCGAGGCGCACGGCATCTCGGAGGCCAAGGCCCTGCCGCTGGTGCTGATCGCCCGCATGGGCGGCGAGCCGCGCCAGACCACCCTGGCGGACGCGATCGGCATCGAGGGGCCGTCGCTGGTGCGGCTCCTGGATCAACTGGAGAAGGCGGACCTCGTCGCGCGCCGGGAGGACCCCACCGACCGCCGCGCGAAGGTGCTGACCCTGACGCCCGCGGGACAGGCGGTCGTCGCGCGGATCGAGGCGGATCTCGAGCGCCTCAGGGAGACGGTGTTCGCGACCGTGAGCGCCGCGGACCTGGAGGCCGGCCTGCGGGTGTTCCAGGCCCTGCAGGATCATCTCCGCGGCGAGGCCGGGCTCGACGGGGCGGAGTCCGGGGCGCGTCGCGGCGAGGCCGCGGAATGACGCTCCCCGGCTGGCGCGACTGGGCCTTCGCGCTCAAGACCTTCGGTGCCGGCATGCTGGCCCTGTTCCTGGCGTTCTGGATCGATCTGCCGAACCCCTACTGGGCGCTCGGCACCGTCTACATCACCAGCCAGGTGCTGGCCGGTGCCACCCGCTCCAAGGCGCTCTACCGGGTGCTCGGCACCCTGCTCGGGGCCGTGGTCACGGTCGCCCTCGTGCCGAACCTCGTGAATGCGCCGGAACTCCTGACGCTCGCCATCGCGACCTGGGTCGCGACGTGCCTGTACTTCTCCCTCCTCGACCGGACCCCGCGCAGCTACCTGATGATGCTCGGCGGCTACACGGCGGCGCTGATCGGCTTCCCGGCCGTGGGCGATCCCGGGACGATGTTCGATGTCGCGGTGGCCCGGGCCGAGGAGATCACCCTCGGCATCCTCTGCGCCAGCCTCGTGAACACGATCGTGCTGCCGCAATCGGTGGCGCCGGTGATCTCCGGCCGGCTCGACCTCTGGCTGCGCGACGCGCGGGGCTGGGTCATCGACGTCCTCGGCCGCACCCGCGAGACGACGGACACGCAGGCCACCCGGCTGAAGCTGGCCTCGGACGCGGTCGCGTTCGATGCCCTGGCGACGCCGCTGCGCTACGACATGACCGGCGCGGAACGCTCGGCGGATGCCATGGCGACCCTGCGCCAGCACATGCTGATGTTCCTGCCCATCGCCTCGGCGGTCTCGGACCGCATCGAGACGCTGGAGCGGGCGAGCGCGCTGCCGCAGCGCCTGCGCACCCTCCTCGACGCCATGGCCGCCTGGCTCGCCTCCGGAACCACCGAACAGGCCGAGGCCGACCGCCTGAAGGCCGAGGCGGACGCCCTCGAACCCGGGCTCGGGGAGCGGCCGTCCTGGGACGCCCTCGTGCTGGCGAGCCTCCTGGCGCGGCTGCGCGACTTCATCGACCTGCGCCAGGACGCCCGGATCCTGCAGCGGCACATCGCGGACGGGACGCCGGTCACCGAGGACCTGACCTTCCGGTACACCGCGGCGGCACGCACGATCCGCCACCGCGACCACGGCATGGCGCTGCTGTCGGCCCTGGGCGTGTTCCTGACCATCCTGGTCACCTGCGCGATCTGGATCGCGACCGGATGGCCGCACGGCTCGGCCGCCCCGATGATGGCCGCGGTCGGCTGCTGCTTCTTCGCCGCCCAGGACGATCCCGCCCCGTTCATCGTAAGCTTCGCCAACTCGGCCATCGTCGGCGCCTTGGGGGCGGGCGCCTACCTGTTCGCGGTCCTGCCGCTGGCCACTACCTTCGAGATGCTGGCCCTGGCGCTGTCGCCGGCCCTCCTGGCCTGCGGGGTGTTCATGGCCCAGCCGAGGACCGCGCCCCTGGCGATGGGCGCGGCGGTCAACGGCTCGGCCATGATCGCCCTCCAGGGCAGCTACACGGGGGACTTCGCGGCCTTCACCAACGCCTCCGTCGCGGTCATCGTCGGCATGTGGGTCGCGGCCATCGTCACGCGCCTCGTCCGCTCGGTCGGCGCCGGCTGGTCGGCGCGGCGCCTGCGGGCCGTCAACCGCCGCAGCCTCGCCCGCGCCGCCGGGCGCCAGGGCGCGCAGAACGGTCTCGAACTCGCCGCGCTGATGCTCGACCGGGTCGGCCTGATCGCGCCGCGGCTGGCCGCCCTGCCGTCCGACGACGCGGAATGGACCGCCGACCTCCTCGCCGAGGTCCGGGTCGGCATCAACGTCGTGGAACTGCGGCGCGACCGGCGGCAGCTCTCGGAGCCGGCCCGGGCGGCGGTCGAAGCACTCCTCGTCGCGCTGTCGCGGCACTTCGCGGCCGAGCCGGGAAAGCCCGCCCCCGGCCTGCTCGATGCCGTCGACGGGGCCCTCGACGCCGTCTCCCGCGACGCGCGGCGGGCGGCCGGCCGGGCCGCGCTGATGGGTCTCGTCGGCGTCCGGCGCGGCCTGTTCCCGGACGCGCCGCCCTACCGGTCGACGCTGCCCACCACCACGCATCCGGAGCTCGCGGCATGACGGGTGAACTCGACCTGTACGGTGTGTTCGTGCCGAGCCTCGCGGCCTGGATGCTGATCGCCTTCGCCCTGAGCCTGCTCCTGCGGCGGGTGCTGGCCCGAACCGGGTTCTACCGCATGGTCTGGCACCGGCCCCTGTTCGACCTCGCCCTCTACGTCGTGCTCCTCGGCCTCGTCGTCTCGGTCGCGGTCCCTCTCACATCCTGACCGGCGGGCTCGTCCGGCCGCCCGGTCTCGCCCTGCCCACACCTTCCGGATCCCTCCATGCCCCGGCTTCTCGCCCTCTCGTTCCGCCTCCTCGTCACCCTCGGGACGGTCGCCGCCGCGATCGTCGTCGGGCTGGCGCTGTGGGACTACTACATGGAGGCGCCGTGGACCCGCGACGGGCGCGTGCGCGCCGACGTGGTGCAGGTGGCCCCCGACGTCTCCGGCCTCGTCACCGAGGTGCTGGTGGCGGACAACCAGGTGGTGAAGCGGGGCGACGTGCTGTTCCGCATCGATCCCGAGCGCTTCGATCTCGCCCTGCGCCAGGCGGAGGCGGTGGTCGAGGGCAAGCAGGCGACCGCCGAGCGGGCCGCGGCCGACTACGTCCGCTATCAGAAGCTCAGCGACGCCGCCGCGTCCCAGCAGAGGGTCGAGGCCGCCCGGGCGACCGACCTGGAGGCCAGGGCGGCGTACGGGCAGGCGGTGGCCGACCGTGACCTCGCCAAGCTCAACCTCGAACGCTCCGCGGTGAAGGCCGCGGTCAACGGGCGCATCACCAACATGGAGCTGCGTCCCGGCACCTACGTGTCCACCGGGCGGGGCGTGATGGCGCTCATCGACAGCGACACGCTGCGCGTCGAGGGCTATTTCGAGGAGACGAAGCTCCCGCGCATCCATGTCGGCGACAAGGCCAGCGTCCGCCTGATGGGCGAGACGTCGACGCTGAACGGCCGCGTGGAGAGCTTCGCGGGCGGCATCGAGGACCGCGAGCGCACGGCGGGCTCGAACCTGCTGGCCAGCGTCAACCCGACCTTCGCCTGGGTCCGGCTGGCCCAGCGCATCCCGGTGCGGATCAAGCTGGACGACGTTCCCGACGAGACCCGCCTGGTCGCGGGCCGCACGGCGACGGTCGCGGTCGCGTCCGAGGGCGGGACCCCGCATTTCAGCCTGTTCGGATCCTGGCGCGGGGCGCCGGAGCCCGCCGCCCGGGAGACGAGAAGCCGCTGAGGACCGGCCGGCGATCCCACCTGCCGGACGGACAGAGATCGGGAGACGAACCATGGCGACACCCGCTTCGAGCCGGCCCCAGGCCGGGCCGGACCGCGTCCTGGCCGAGGCGCCGTACCGGATCGGTGCGGTGACCCTGGCCGTGCACGACCTCGACGCGCTCACGCGGTTCTACCGGGACATCATCGGGCTCGGCATCCTCTCGGAGACCGAGAGTGCCGTGCAGCTCGGGACGGGCGACGCGACGCGCCTCATCCTGCGCCGTGACCCGAACGCGCGGTCACGGGACCCGCGCGAGGCCGGCCTGTTCCACACGGCGTTCCTCCTGCCCGACCGGAGTGACCTCGGTGCCTGGCTCCTGCACGCGGAGAGGCACGGCATCGCGCTCACGGGCGCCGCCGACCACCTCGTGAGCGAGGCCGTCTACCTCGACGATCCGGAAGGCAACGGCATCGAGATCTACGTCGATCGCCCGGCATCGGCGTGGCCGCGTGCGTCGGACGGTTCGGTCGTGATGCGCAACGAACGGCTCGATCAGGCGGGGATCGTCGGTGCCGCGACACGTCCCTGGTCGGCGATGCCGGCCGCCGCCTGCGTCGGGCACGTCCATCTCCAGGTGGGCGACCTCGGAGCGGCAGAGCGCTTCTACGCGAACCTGCTCGGCTTCGACGTGATGTGCCGCTATCCGGGGGCCCTGTTCCTCGGCTCCGGCGGCTACCACCATCAGCTGGCCGGCAACGTCTGGAACAGCCGCGGTGCGGCCGTCAGATCCGAGGGGCGGACGGGCCTCGCCGAGGTGCTGCTGCTGGTCGATCGACCGACCCTGGCATCGACGGGAGACCGTCTGCGCGAGGCCGGCGCGCCCCTCGGCGCGGACGACGGCGCGCTCGTTGTCCGCGATCCCTGGGGCATCGCTCTGCGGCTCCAGCCCACCGACTGACAGCGCCGCCGACGCTCCGTCGGGCGCGATGCGCGGAGCGCGAGACCCGAAGGCTGGAGCCGCATCGCCGTCGCGGCCGCCACCATCGGAGCGATGGCGGATTCCGGCCCCGAGCCGCGTCCGCCGCGCCCGCAGAGCGTCGCCTTGAGGCTGTCGGACCGCGAGCGCACGGCGACGCCGGCACGCGGGCGACATGGCGGGAGCGTCCGATCCCGACGCAGCGTACCCGCTCGCCCGAGCGGTGCGCTTCAGGCGCCGGCTCCCGGCACGGCCTTCGGCTTCGGACGCACCGGCGGCACGAGGCGGAACAGCAGCATGCCGGCGACCATCGCCGCCACGAAGGTCAGGGCCTCGGCCGGGGCCACCGTCAGGATGGTGAGGGCGGGGCCGGGGCAGAGGCCGACCAGGCCCCAGCCGAGGCCGAAGATCGCGGCCCCGGCGATGAGACGCAGGTCGAGGTCGCGCCGGGTCGGGACATCGAACCTGGGCGCGAGCACCGGCCGGCCGCGCCGCAGCGCCAGGCGGTAACCGGCGGCCGAGACCGCGACGGCACCCGCCATGACGAGGGCGAGGCTCGGGTCCCAGCGGCCCGTCACGTCGAGGAAGGCGCGCACCTTGGCCGGGTCGGCCATGCCCGAGACGAGGAGGCCGAGGCCGAACAGGAGACCGACGGCGAGGGCGGAGACGGTCTTGGCCATGGCTCAGGCTCCGACGAGACGCCGCGCGACGAGGACGGTGAAGATCGCGACGGTCATGAACGTGCCGGTGGCGGCCAGCGAGCGGGGCGAGCCGCGGCCTATGCCGCAGACGCCGTGGCCGCTGGTGCAGCCGGATCCGAGGCGCGCGCCGAAGCCGACCAGCAGGCCCGCGACCACGAGGAGCGGGAACGACGCCCCGATCGTCACCGGCGGCAGGTCGCCCCCGAGACCGCTGTAAGCGACCGGCGCCAGGACGAGGCCCGCCACGAAGGCGGCCCGCCAAGCGGTCCCGCGCGCGGGCGGGACCAAGAGGCTGCCGAGGATGCCGCTGATGCCGGCGACGCGCCCGTTGAGGAGGAGGAGGAGCGACGCGGATGCGCCGATCATCGCTCCGCCGAGAAGGGCGCCGACCGGGGTGAAGTGATCCATCTCGATCTGCCCACAGCTCCGGTCCAGGCGAGGCCCGGCTCGGCGGCGGAGAACGCTGTCCCGCGCGAGAACATTAGATGGTTCTTATTTAGCGCACCCTAATGTTCTGCGGCAAGCGCTGCGAGCGCCGGAGCGACGCGCCGGCCGGCTTCCCGGAGCGCGCGGGCTTCCTCCGCGATCGCCGCGCGCGACGGGCTGCAGGCTCGCTCTCGCCATCGCCGCGATGGCGTCACGCCGCAGCGGGCCGAGCCTGCGGCTGCGCAACCGGCCGGACCGTTCGGGACTCGCGGTGGAGATCCTGCGTGGCTGACGCGGTCAGGCGAGTTCCGGGCAGAAGATGTCCTTGAGGGTCGCCAGCACGCGGGCGACCCGGGGATCCTCCAGGCGGTAGTGAAGCGTCTGGCTCTCGCGCCGGTACGCGACCAGCCCGTCCTCCCGCAGCTTGGCGAGGTGCTGCGACAGGGCCGACTGGCTGAGTCCGACCGCCTCGGCGAGGCTCGTCACGTCCATCTCGCCGCGGGCGACCAGCAGGCACAGAATGAGCAGGCGCTTCTCGTTGGCGAGGAGACGGAGCAGACGGGCCGCGTCGCCGGCCCTGTCCTGAAGGCGCAGCAGTTCGTTCGGCGTGACGACGTCCATCGGTCCGGATCCGGGCGCTCTCAGGGTCTCTTATTTAGCGGATCCTAATATATCCGGGGCGTCGCCATTTGCCACGCCGACGCGCGCCTCGCCTCACCGAGCAGCCCGGCGAACGTGTCCGGTTCCGACGGCCGGCTACGGCGACGAGACCCGGCAGGACGGTCGTCGAGGGACAGCCGTCATTCCTGTTCCGTCTCCGGCCTGTGGCGGTGTGAAACGCGTCCCCCGACGGGGTGGGCAACGCCGACCGTCTGAAATCGACCGCACCTACATTGCTGCACCCGCGACGCGTGCAATTCGCTCCAGGCGCGGCCTCGAATATCTGAGGACATTCAAACATGGACTCAGATACTAAAAATCGTGAATTCACCAAGAAATATGGGTTCGGTCGCTGTCGGAAATATCGATCTCAGTCCGCACATTTGCTCCAGAATTGGGAAAAATAGGACCATCATCGGCCCGAAAGAGCGTTCTAAACGTTTTGTTAACCATGTGAGAGGAATGCATTCAAAACTTCGTGTGGACGATCGCTGGGTGCCCTGAGCCGCGAGGGCCCGGATTTATTTCTTGAGACAGCGGCGCAGAGAGACGCGTTCCTGATGGGTCACCGGCCAGGTCAGCTCTGTGTCCCACGCCGCGACCGGCAGATCCGCGATGGCGGACGGCTCGTCGTCGCGGCCACCACCGGCCTGGTCCTGGTCCTCGACCTGCCGGCGCGCGCCCTGGAGCGACCTCGGCCCGAGGTGGTGACCGCCACCAGCGGCCGCGATGGTAGAGCCAACGTCATCGCGTCGAATGTCGTCGCGACGGCCGGTGCTGACGGCCCTGACCTGTCCTTGATCAATGTCGATGCCGCGGCCGCCGGCAACGACCTCGCCGCGACGATCCGGACCGGTTCGGTGGGGGGAGCGGGCGGGCGCGGCGACGCGATCCCGGGGCTGGCATCCGTCCCGGGCGCGAGCGGTGGGCGCGGCGGTGCCGTCGCGGTGACGCTCGGAGAGGATGTGAGCGGAGAGGGGGATCAGGTCGGCTACACGACGCGCGCCCGCGTCTCCCAGCTCCAGTTCCGGCCGATCCCGCGGTTCTGGGTCTTCTCCCGGGGTGGGAACGGCGGCGACGCCCAGAAGGATGTCGGCGCCGGCGGCGATGCCGGGCCGGCGACCCTGACCCTGTCGTCCCGCGTCGCGACCGAGGGGCAGGCCTTCCTGGGGGTCCGGGTCAGTGCGGTCGGCGGCGATGCCGGCCGCGGGGGCACCGACGCCGACCAGACCGCCTCCAGACGGGGCGGCGCCGGCGGCGCGGCCGCGCTCACGGTGACACGCTCCGGGCAGGTGACGACCGACGGTGTCGGGGCGACCGCGGTGATCGTCGAGTCCATCGGCGGCGCGGGCTCGATCCGCGGGTCCGGGACCTTCTACAGCAACCCCTTCGTGACGCCGGGCGGCGCGGGCGGCACCGCGCGCCTCGACATGGCCGGGACCATCCGGACCTCCGGCGACTCTGCCCTCGGCGGCCTCGTCCAGAGCATCGGCGGCGACGGCGGGATACAGCCCGATGCCGGCGGCCGGCCCGGTGGCCGGGGCGGCGATGGCGGGACCGTGACGGTGACCCAGAGCGGCACGATCGTCACGGCGGGCGACTACGCCCTGGGCCTCGTGGCGCAATCGGTCGGCGGGCCGGGCGGCAAGGGCGGCGGCGGCGTGTTCGGCGGCGGCGGCGGGGGCGATGCCGCCCCGGGCGGATCGGTGACCCTGACCAACAGCGGGACGGTGACGACGTCCGGCGCCGGGGCGACCGGCCTCGTGGCGCAGAGCATCGGCGGCGGCAGCGCCCTCTCGGCCCTGCCGCTCGCGGCGCTCAACGTGGCGCCCGGGAGCGGCGGCGGTGCCGGAGGCATCTCGCTCTGGTTCGGCCGCGGTGGGGCCGGCGGGACCGGGGGCGCGGGCGGGACCGCGGAGATCGTCAACGCGGGTGGTCGGATCACGACCGAGGGCGACTCGGCCTTCGGGGCGTTGGTGCAGAGCATCGGTGGCAGCGGCGGCAGCGGTGGCGGCGCCTTCCCGGCCGGGGCCTTCTTCGCGGTCGGCCTGGGCGGCAGCGGCGGCGGCGGCGGTGATGGCGGTCTCGCGCGCTTCACCGGCCGGGCCGGCGCGATCGAGACCGGCGGGGCGGGATCGACGGCCGTGCTGGTGCAGAGCATCGGCGGCGGCGGCGGCGCCGGCGGCGACGTCAGGAGCATCGCGGTGGGCGCGGCGCTCTCCGCCTCGTGGGCGATCGGCGGATCCGGTGGCAAGGGGGGCAACGGCGGCGAGGCCCGCATCGAGAGCAGCAGCACCGTGACCACCGCCGGTCTCGGGGCGGACGGCCTGGCCGTCCTCAGCATCGGCGGCGGCGGCGGTGTCGGCGGCCTGGCCAGCGCGACGGCGATCACGACGCCCCTGGCCACGCCGAGCGGGCAGTCGCTGCCGAGCTTCGCTTTCTCCACCGCGATCGGCGGCTCGGGGGGCGACGGCGGCAATGGCGGCCCGGCGGGCGTGATCAATGCCGGCCGGGTCACCACCTACGGCGACGCGGCCGCGGGGCTGCTGGTCCTCAGCGTCGGCGGCGGCGGCGGGATCGGCGGCGATGCCGCCGCCTACGCGCTGGCGGTCGCTCCGCCGGGCCAGATGGCCGTGTCCGCCACCTCCACGCTGGGCGGGACGGGCGGCGGCGGCGGCAATGGCGGCACCGTCACCGCCGCGAATAGCGGCGCGGTGCGCACGTCCGGGGACGGCGCGATCGGCATCCAGGCCCAGAGCATCGGCGGGGGCGGCGGCAATGGCGGGGGCGCGACCGCGACGAGCAACAGCCTGAGCCTCAAGCAGAATGTCACGGTGGCGCGGAGCGTCGGCGGCACCGCGGGCGTCGCCGGGATCGGCGGCGCGGTCACGGTCACGCAGTCCGGCAGCGTCACCACCGGGGGAGCCGGCGCGGTCGGCATCCTCGCGCAGAGCATCGGTGGGGGCGGCGGCAACGGCGGCAACGCCGCGAGCCTAGCGGCCCCCGGCTTCTCCTTCGACAAGACCCTGAACGGCCTCGTCGGAAAGCTTCCGATCGCCGATACCCTCTCGGTGACGGAGACGATCGGCGGCGGGAAGGGCAAGGGCAATGTCGGCGGCGCGGTCACGGTGACGAACCGGGGCGCGATCACGACCGGGGGGTCGAACGCCCACGGCATCGAGGCGCAGAGCATCGGCGGCGGCGGCGGCAACGGCGGCACCGTGTCCGGATCGGCCGTCGGCAAGCTCACCGTCGGCCTGACGCTCGGCGGCCAGGGCGGCAGCGGCGGCAGCGGCGGGGACGTGACCGTCACCAATGCCGCCGCCGGCGCGATCGCGACCAGCGGCGACGGCTCGCACGGGATCGTGGCGCAGAGCGTCGGCGGCGGCGGCGGCATGGGCGGCAGCGTCGCGGCGCGTGACGTTTCCGACCCCGACACCGTCGGAACGATCTGGACGCAGATCAAGAAGACGATCGGTGTCGCCGCCTACCAGGAGTGGGCGAAGGACAAGGAGAACAAGGACGATCTCGATCGATTCCTGAAGGACATCAAGTCCAGCGACACGTACAAGGGCCTGGCGGATCAGCTCAAGAACTCGGATTTCGGCAAGGCGCTCAAGTCCTACAGCGGCAGCGTCTCGAGCTATCTGGACGCGCAGAAGAAGGGCGCCACCAAGCTGCCCGACGTGGCGTTCACCCTGTCGCTCGGCGGGAGCGGCGCGCAGGGCGGGAACGGCAGTACCGTCTCGGTCGAGAACGGCGGCACCGTCCGGACGATGGGGATCGGCGCGCACGGCATCCTGGCGCAGAGCATCGGCGGCGGCGGCGGCCAGGGCGGCCTCGCCTACGCGGAGGCGACCAACAGGACGACCGTGACGGCGACGCTGGGCGGCACGGGCGGCAGCGGCAACATCGGCGGCACGGCCAAGATCGTGAACACCGGTTCCGTCGCCACCGCGGACGATGCCGCCTACGGCCTCTACGCGCAGAGCATCGGCGGCGGCGGCGGCAACGGCGTCGGCGCCACGGTCGCCGGCAGCCAAGCGAACAAGGGCCTGACGCTCAACCTGACCGTCGGCGGATCGGGAGGGAACGGCGCCCGGGGCGGATCTGTCCAGGTCGATAACCGCGGCTCGGTGACCACCGCCGGGGCCGAGGCGCATGCCGTCGTCGCCCAGAGCATCGGCGGCGGTGGCGGAAGCTTCTCGGCGCCCTCCGCCGAGGCCGACGCCGACACCCCCGACGCCGACACCCCCGCCGCTGCGGCGGAGGGGACGAGATCATCCAAGGAGCCGGGCGCGAGCCAGGTTCAGAGCCAGACCAAGAGCGAGACGAAGGGCGGGACGAGGAGCGACGCCCAGGCGCTGGCGGACGCCCTGCTCGCCGCGCTCGACATCGAGCGGATCGCCCCACCGGAGGATCCGGCCGGCGTCTCCGAGAGATCCGGCAGCCTGACGCTCGGCGGCTCCGGGCGCGTGGCGGGCGACGGTGGCGGCGTGACGATCGTGCAATCCGGCACGGTCGCCACGACGGGCTTCGGGGCGGTGGGCATCCTGGCGCAGAGCATCGGCGGCGGCGGCGGTCTCGCCTCGGTGGCGGCCGGCCCGGGCGGCCACCGCTACACGTTCGGGATCGGCGGCGCGGGCGGCGCCTCGGGGAGCGGCGGCCCGGTCGCGGTGAGCCTGACCGCGGGCGCGCAGGTCTCCACCGTCGGCGACGCGGCGCCGGCGCTGCTGCTGCAGTCGATCGGCGGCGGCGGTGGCTACGGCGGCGCGCACCAGGCGATGGGATACGCGGTGCCCTACGCCCTGCGCGACGGGTCCGACGGCAACGGTGGGACGATCCGGGTGACGCTGGAGGAGGGCAGCGCGATCCGCACGTCGGGCACCCAGTCCCACGGCCTCCTCGCCCAGAGCCTCGGAGGCGGCGGCGGCCTGCTCCTGGACCTCACCGGCCCGGCCGCCGGGGCGTCGGGTCAGAGCCGTCTGAACGCGACCGGCAAGGGCGGCGACATCTCCGTCGCGTCGTCCGGATCGATCATCGCGTCGGGCCGCGACGCGAACGCGATCTTCGTCCAGTCCGGCGTCCAACGCACCGACGGGAGCCTCGAACCCGACCCGGAGCGGGGCGGCAGGATCAGCCTCCAGGTGAACGGCCTCGTCACGGGCGGCAGCGGCACCGGGGCGGCGATCCGCATCGACGGCGGGCGCTCCACTACGATCGTGATCGGCGGGCGCGCCGTGGTCAGCGCGGCTTCGGGCCGGGCCATCATCGGCGCGTTCTCCGCCGGCGAGATCAACAATTACGGCACCGTGATCGGCGACGTGGACCTGGCCGCCGGCCAGGCGGGGGGCGTCACCTTCGTCAACGGCGGTTTCCAGAACACGGGTGGGACCTCGGCGATCCTGCGCACCGGACCCGAAGGCGTCATCGCCCTGGGGCCGAACGGCCGCCTGCACAACAGCGCCACCCTCGACATCGGCGGCGTCGGCAAGGTCGCCCGAGCGACTGTGACCGGCAATTTCGAGCAGAGCGCGTACGGGCGGATGCTCGTCGACGTGGCGCCCCTGGCGCCGGAGGGGGCCCTGCGCGCCGATCTCCTCACCGTCACCGGCACCGCATCGCTGAAGGGCCTCGTCGAGCCGCATCTGATCGACGGGCTGCTGCCCGGCCGGTACGCCTTCCTCCGGGCCGGTCAGGTCGTGGAGAGCGGCGCCATGGCTGTCGGCAGCAGCCTCCATTCCGGCGCGGTTCCGATCTCCTGGTCGATCGTCGCGTCGGGCGACACCCTCTCCCTGGTCCCGAGAGCCCGGTTCACGGAGCCGACGGGCGTCACGCTCACGCCGGACCAGCGCAGCGTCGCACAGGGCCTGCAGGACGCCTGGGACGGCAATACCAGGCAGCTCGGAACGCTCTACGGGCGCTTCCTCTCGGTCGACAGCCAGAAGGCCTACGCCGCCGCCCTCGACGAGTTGAAGCCCGAGTCCAACCAGGACAGCCTGACCGACCGGACGCTCGACACCCGCAAAGGTCTTCAGCGGGCCATGAGCTGTCCGGCCTTCAGCGGCACCGGCACGCTCCTGCGTGAGGGCGAGTGTGTCTGGGGGCGGATCACGAGCGCCCACACGACCCTTTCCGCGACCGCGGAGGACGGCGGCTATCGCCAGACCGCCCTCAGCTACCAGACCGGCCTCCAGACCGAGTTCGCCCCTGACTGGTTCTTCGGTCTGACCGGCGCCTACACCCGCGCCATCCAGAGCGATCCCGACCGGATCACCGGGACGACCAGCGATGCCGGCGATGTCTCGGCGGCGCTCAAGCACCAGATCGGCCCCTGGCTGCTCGCGGCATCGGCCAATCTCGGATATTCCTGGGCCGAGAACAGGCGCCTGATCGACTTCGGCGGCGCCACGGCCACGGCGCGCAGCAAGTCCGGGATCCTCTCGTCGGGCGGGCGGCTGCGGGCAAGCTACCAAGTCCTGTTCGGCGATTGGTATCTCAAGCCCTACGCGGATCTGGATCTGCTCTACAGCTACAGTCCCGCCTATTCAGAGACCGGGGCCCTCGGCTTCAACCTCGACATGCGACCGGTCGCCAAGACGCTGGTGGCGTTCAGCCCGATGCTGGAGATCGGCGGCCGGATCGACCTCGATGCGGGGCGCTGGATCCGGCCTTACGGTATCCTCGGCGTGACGCTCCTCTCGGACGACCATTTCACCGGCAGGGCGAGCTTCCAGGGGACCGGCGCTCTCGGCCTGTTCGCTACGGAATCGTCGATCCCCGATCGCCTCGGCGAGATGGGGCTGGGCTTTCAGATCAGCCTCGGTGGCGGCATCGAGGTGACCGGCGAGTATCAGGGTCAAGTCGGCGATCACTTCCTCTCGCATGCGGGGACTGCTCGGATGCAGCTGCGCTTCTGAGCGCGACGTGGACCATTCCAGGGACGTCGCGTGGGCGGCGGTGACGAAGCGGGCGTGACGGACAGACCGGTGTGACCTGACCGACTGGCTCTGGACCGGGCTGATTGAGAGGATCGGCCAGGACCGAAGGAGTCGGGCATGCGGCGAGGTCAGAAGACGAGCGCGGAGCAGGTGGTGCTCGGACCTTACGCGAGGGCTCGCAGATACTGCTCGGCGGTCTCCCACGCGCCGTCCCTCGCGGCCAGACCGATATAGCCGTCGGGTCGGACAACGATGAGGTCGGAACAGCTCGGCAGCGACCGACGCGTCGGTTCGAGCAGGCCGGGGAAGCGCTCGATCAGTTCAGCCCCACGCGTCGCGTCCGTCGCATAGAGGACGAAGCGCGGCTCGCTGCCGGCGCCCGGGGGCGGTCCCGCGTAGGCAGCAGGCTCCCAACGCGCCCCGGCGCCGTGTCCGAGGGAGAGCGGGCTGTCGGCATAGGCGATCTCGATCTCGCTCAGCTGCGTCGCCATCCGGTCGCGGACGACATGGAGGCCGAGCAGGAAGCGCAGCGCGAGGTTGCGCGCCGTCTGCGCCGCCGGGTTCGACAGCGTCGCCATGTCGGTCAGCCGGGTCGCGTTGCGCAGGACCAGCTCCCCGACCGCGCTGCGCTCTGGGCTGTAGCTGTCGAGCAGGGACGCGCTCGCTTGACCGCGCACCACCATCGCCAGCTTCCAGGCGAGGTTCACCGCGTCCTGCATACCGGTGTTCATCCCCTGTCCGCCTGCGGGACTGTGGATGTGCGCCGCATCGCCGGCGAGAAAGGCGCGCCCGCGCCGGTAATCCGCGACCTTGCGCTCGTTGATGCGGAAGTGCGTCAACCAGACCGGGTCAGACACGCGGAAGCCGCCGCCGGCGCGCTGATCGACGAGGGCTTGCACGTCGTCGAGGGTGGGCTCCGGCCGCGGGTGCGCCGCATCCGCCTTGCCCACCGTCGCGATGACGCGCGCCCGACCGCCCGGGATCGGGAAGACGACGAAGGGGCCGTCACGGTGCAGGTAGGTCGCGATCTCGTCCGCCGGCGGTGCTGCGGGCCCCTCGAGGCGCACGTCGGCGAGCAGCCAGTCGTCCCCCTGCGCCGAGCCGGAGAACGGGATGCCGAGTTTGTGCCGGACCGTGCTGTGAGCACCGTCGCAGCCGATCAGCCACGGCGTCCTCACCGTCTCCTCGCGCCCGTCGGCGTGTCGCACGTGCGCGTCGATGCCGTCGGCCGTCTCGGCGAAGTCGACCAGCTCGACCTGACGCTCGATCTCGACGCCGAAGGCGCCCAGCTGCGCGGTGAGCAGGCGCTCCGTCTCGCATTGTGGGATCATCAAGGCGAAGTTGTACGCGCTCGCCACGCCTTCCAGGCGCGGGCTGCCGAGCACCTTGCCGCCGCTGCGGATCGAGGCACCGGGAGCGCGCAGTCCCGCATCCAGGAAGGCTCGCGTGCAACCCATGCGATCCATGAGTTCGAGGGTGCGCGACCAGACCACGAGGGCCTTCGAGGTCTCCGTGGCGTGCGGGGCGCGGTCGATCAGGCGCACTCCGACGCCGTAGCGGGCCAGCTCCGCCGCCATGGTCAGACCGACCGGCCCCGCGCCGACGATGAGAATGTCCGTCATGGACCCGCCTCCCGCGCCACGTGGCTCGCTCGGTCGCATATCCTGAGGCGGTACCACCTCAGTCTCGAATTCGCCCAGCGGAGAGACCCGACCCTAAAGGGCGCCGTCCGGCGGTCAAGGCTCGCCGCACTCGCTCGGTGCCCGCACGCCGGCGGAGCGGTCACCGATCCGGTCGAGGGCCGCCGGCGCAGCGTCCTTGGCCATCGACAGATGTCCCACGCCAGGCACGCGGTCGAACGCGACCCGGCTGCCGGCTCGGCACAGCCGCGCGCGATGGTCCTCGGTCACCCGCGGCGGCACGCGGTTGTCCGTGCTGCCCTGCGCCAGGAAGATCGGGATGCGCGGCAGAGCAAAATCAGGAGCCGCGTGAGAGCTGGAGAGCCGCGCCTTCGTGCGGCCTGAGCGGCATCCGGCCTGTGCCGCACGTCACCGCATCCTCTGGAAGATCGCCTACAATCCTACACAGTTCGGCGGGCCGACGTAAACGCGGATCTGCTAGACGCCACCATGCATGCAGAAGGTGTGGGATAGTGAAGACGTTGCTCGCAGCCGCCATACTTCTCGGATCGACGGTCGGCGCGATGGCGGTCGAGTCGTACGGGGATTACCGTGACTATTTCGATGCGAAGCCCGTGACCGCGAAGCGCGCGCCGCGCAGCGCTTCCCGGAAGATGGCTCCCATCGACATCACCACGGACCTGAGCGCGGTGCGACGCCGCGCCGATGGCGACCACCGTGAGATGTACCGCTACGAGACTGGGTCGAGGCTGATCGCCGACATGAGGCCTCGCAACTGGGACGGCGGGCATGTTCCCGTGCAGCCGCACAGTTGGTCGCCGGATGGCTTCTGGAGCCCGATGGTACAGTCACACGAGGGGCGCGAGCGGCCCGACCAGTCATTCGAGGGGCGGGGACGGCCCGAGCGATTCCGGTGATGCTGCGTCCTGTAGGGCGCGATGGACGCTGCGGCGTGAGATCTTGAGCGCTCGTTCGAGGCGGTCGAGTACGCCACCCTCGAATGGGTCGACTGGTTCAACCACCGGCGGCCGCTCCAACCGATCGGCACGCTGCCTCCGCCGAGACGGAAACCCGCCGCTTCTGCCGAAGCCAAGGTCCAGGCCTTGGTCCAGGCCTTGGTCCAAGCCTTGGCCGCCTGACCCGAACCGGACAGGCTCCGGGAAAGCCGCCGCGGTTCACTGCGGGTGACGGCGCAGGCCCGCAGAACCATAGACCTCGATGAGCTTGTCCAGCGGACTAGCTCATCGCCGTGGCGTGACGACGCCTGTTACGCGGCGTACAGAAACACAGGCGCTTGCGCCGCGCGGACTCGGATTTGTCCGACGGGTCTGCGACGGTTGCCGAAGTCAGAGCAGGAATGTTGGTGGCTCGCGGCAATGAGCAAGCCTAACATTCGCCAACCATACAGGGCCGAGTTCCTGCTAAACCATAGCTGGTGACGTCGCTTATTCGCGGACGTGCGACAAGGTCGTCGGATGAATTCCTTATCCCGTCTCTTTGTGGCCGCATCACTGGTCGGATTTTACAGCATTGGGTGCGCGCGAGGGCATGCTCCGGGACTGGGTGACGCACGTGGGGCCATCGTGCGTCCCGCGGCCATGAAGCTGTTTGACGCCGAGCCCGTCTTTCCTCGGGTCTCGGCGATCATGCCAAGTCCGTGGATGCCCCTCGAGGTTGGGTGGACCATGGGGGCGATCTGCAAGCCCCACGACGCGGGCGGAGGGACCTCGTTCCTCGGGCTTCATTTCGACGATCACTGCTTCGGCCCGGCTCCTGAGCACGTGGCACACGCTGTCTTGGCCCTCCCTGTCCGAGCGTTCGACCTCGAACGTGACACGCGCCGTGAGGATCTGCGCAAAGCTTTTTACCTGGCGGCTCCCGGCTTCGGGCGCCGTCCTGACTTCACGCTGGGGGCCGGCGCGTTCATGGTCCGCAGCTTCGAGGGAGCGGACCCCCGAGACACCGTGTACCTGATCTGGCCCGTACGATGCGACGAGGGTGAGGCGGGGTTGGATTGCCACAACGGCATGGGTCGGAAGGCTTTTCGGTTCGCTGCCGACGGCGCCTTGCGGGATGTCAGTGCGGACGTGCTGCCGGCGGATCCGGTCCTGAGCTCCGACGACCGCGTGCGTCAGACGAAGTACGGCGGCAGCGTCCTGTTTCTGCTCGACGACAAGCTGCCTTATGCGCCCACCATGCGCTGGATCATGGAATTCGATCCTGACTCGCCACCACTCGAGAAGGACGATCCGAAGGCCGCGGGCCCTTGGGCCCACTTCGGTTTCGTCCACTGGACCGGTTCTCGTTTCGAGCTCGTCGATCGAATTGCCCGATCGCAATGGCCGTGCCGGAAATTCCATGACGCCCCGGCCTGCTCGACGTATCCCGACGGCTTCGAGGATCCCTTTGTCATCCCGTGAGCGGAACTCTCGAAGTGGAGGGTGGGGCGGTGCCATCGCCGGAGCATTTGCTGCTCAGGATCGACGGTCCGCCTCTCGATCCGGGTGACGCTCGTCCTCTGTTCGCTCTCTCAGGGAGACGGTGATCGTCCCGACACTTTTGAATAGGGGCGCATCGTGGCTCTGTCGGGCGACCGTTGGCACGCGACAGAGGAGGTCGAACAGGCAGCGATGGAAGGACATCGGCGAAGGCGCACGCCCGCATGGCGTGCTCAGTGTGGCCGGTTGCACCCTCGACGCGGCCAACACCGGAGACACACCGTTGACCAGCCGTCCCAAGATCAGCTCCGTTCCGATCGTCCCCAGTGAGGTCGAAGGTACTCTCGAAGCTCCCGTCATCTACTTCGAAGCCACATCGACGCATGGCGTCGGAGGAGGCGTCGGTCGCCTCGCTCTCGAGATGATGCTCTCCGAGCCCAGCGCGGACGGCACCCCGATCAGTCGGCGAAAGATAGTCGTACACCTGCGCGGCCCGCTGGGCGCGTTCATAAGTCTGAAAGCCGCGATTGAACACATCGAGGAAATGGCCGCCGGCCCGCTCACGGCGGACATCGCGGAAGATGGGAAACCCAATTGAATCGCGTGCAGATCTGCGTCAAGCGGTGCTCTCGTACTCAGGTCCTATTGGTTCATTCCGGTTCTCCGTAAAATAGAACTTGTATTGATGCTTGGATCGGAGCGGGTCGAATTTCCGGATTGCGTGAGGGATAATCGATTGGCATGGCATTATGTGATGTATCCCGCGCCGGACATGTAGCGTGTTGATATCGGGTATTCGATCGTCATCCGGTCATAGGGCAGAACAGGGCGGCTATTCGGGATAGTCGGCTTCTTGCCCGTCCTCTCCCGGACGGCGGATGCATCGCGGCGGACAGATCCAGTCGCGGGTTGCCGCGAAAAATCTTGCATTCCTCAAGCTTGCGAGGGATTCGAAAATCGCCCTCAGGATTTTCCCTGGCAATTTCGAATGATATCGATTCTGAACGCGTTGCTGCGAGCCTACTGGCGTGACGCCCGCCTGACGACCATCGCGGTGATCTCGGCCAGTTTGCTCGGTGCATTGGCCTCGATCTCGGCTCCGTACCTTTTCTCACGCGCCGTCGACGATCTGGCCCGCGGACAAGTGCGGTCCGACGCGCTCCCGCTCCTCATGTCCTACGCGTTCCTGTTCGGATGCGCGAAAGCTCTGGGCATTGGATCACGGTTCCTGATCGTGCTTTGCGCGGAGCGTCTATCGTTCATTGCAAATACGGCCTTCTTTGCGCGCCTCCTACACAAGACGCCAGCCTTCTTCCTGGAGCACAACGCCGCGGAGATCGGGACTGCCCGTCAGCAGGGAACCCAGACGCTGAACCTCATCACCCAGCTCGGGCTCGGAGGCTTGCTCCCTGGATGCGTCCAGATCGCCTTCAGCGTCCTAGTCCTCGGCAACCTCGTCAGCTGGGACATAGCCCTGATCATATTCATCTACGGCGTGGTCGTGATCGCGCTCGACTACACGCGTATCGGCAAAGTCAAACCCGCTCTCAATGAGGCGATGAATCAAAGTCAGGCCAATGCGCGCCTGGTCGGCAACGCCATCGCCGTCATCGACACCCTGCGCCAGACACGCGGCGAACGATGGATCACCGAGCGCTTTACTGCCAGCGCGGGTGATGCCTTCGCGAATTTGCGGCGCTACGCGCTGGTGAGCAGCGCCTTCTGTGGGCTTCTGGGCATCGCTGCAGCCTTGCAGTTGACGGTCACGTACCTGATCCTCGTCCCCCGGTTCGAGGGCGGCCTGATCTCGATTGGCGGCATCGTGCTCTTCAACACGTTGCTGATCCAGTTGAATGAGCCGTTCCACATGGTCGGCATGGCCATCAAGGAGTCGGTCGAAGCAGCGGCCCGCTTCCGGCCCTTAGCGATGATGTGGAGAGCACCGGAAGAGCTCGAGCCCGACGATCCGCTGCCCTACCGGCCGTCCCTCGGCATCGTCGCTTTCGAGAACGTCAGCTTTCGCTACGCCAATGGTCGTGGCGTTGCCGACCTCTCCTTCGTCGCTCGCCGCGGCACGCCGACCTTTCTTACGGGTGAGACTGGTGCAGGCAAATCAACCGTCGTTCGCCTGCTGTTGAAGGGGTTGCAATCGAGTGGCGGCCACATCTTCGCCGACGGAACCGACCTGACTCGCATCGCGAGCGATGATTGGTTCAACCATGTCGGCGTCGTGCCGCAAGAGGTGACACTGCTCAACGATACGCTGTCGGCCAACATCGTGCTGGGCCGTCCGTTCGACGCGGAGCGCGTCCGCCGGGCCTCCGCGCAGGCCTCCATCCTCACGCGCATCGAGGCCATGCCGGAAGGGTTTGAGACCGTCGTGGGCGAACGGGGCCTCAAGCTGTCGGGCGGTGAACGGCAACGCATCGCCATCGCGCGGGCGCTCTACGGCGAACCGGCGATTCTCGTTCTGGACGAAGCCAGTTCGGCCCTCGACGACGAGACCGAGCGGCACATCATGGACGGCTTACGTGACCTTGTTAACGGGTTGACCATCATCGCGGTCACGCACCGCACCTCCATGATACGGCCAGGAGATCAGAACGTCCGCCTGTCGGCTTCCCCACCACAGGCGTAGCCGTCTGAGATGAGCCGACAGCCGAAGGGCGGCTCCGGGTGGAATGCCGCCATTTTTGCTGTGGGACGGCAGATGTAGCGAAGCGGATAATAGCCGCACGGACCAAGTCCGACCCTTTTCAGACCCTCGCAGCGCCAGATCGCAGGCCGCGTTGCGAGGCGAAGGTGCGTGGCCGGAACGGGCGGCTCCGCGATCGGCCGGGTTCGAGCACCATGTCGAGGACGTGGGCGTTCGACGTCTGACGGAAAGCCGCCCCGGGACGCTGAGCGCGTCTCGACCACGAACGGCGCGAAGCCGGGTCCAAGAGCGCCACCGGCATGCCCCGATCCATGCCGCAGATTTGCAACAGAACATGGAAAACAGCCGTTCTACTAGAACTATTCCAGTTCAAGGCCCTGCATTCGCATCGCTGTTTCGTTGCGGCCGAACAAGCGTTTGGCTGAGAGCAGGTGCATCAGTTTAGATCGGCTAAAAGCGTTCAGAACGCTTGCGTCTATCCTCGGCGTGACAGTCTAATCGGTCGGCGCCGCGCGCTCGTGTGCGTCGGCGAGGCACCTGAGGATTGGAGTTATGGCGGCGGTATCATTGGATGCCCTACATCGCAGTGAGAACCTGAACCTCCAGCGGTTCCTTCTTCGCAAACTCGGGAACCCTGCCGACGCAGCCGACGCCGCGCAGGAGACGTATCTTCGCCTCGTCAAAGCACTCACGACCACCGACTTGGAGCATCCGCGCCTCTTCCTGTTCCACCTCGCGCGCAACGTCGCCGCCAATCTCGGCAAGCGCCGCCGGTTCGAAGCGCGCCTCTTCCGATCCATAACCGATCTCGAACTGTCGAGCGTCGTGGACGGGCACGCCCAGACCGAGACGCAGGTGATCGCCCGCGAGCAGCTGCGCCTCGTCGCGGCAACGATCGACGGGCTGCCGCCGCGCTGCCGGGAGGCGTTCCTGCTCAGCACCGTCGAGGGCCTCTCGAACGGGGAGGTCGCCGTCCGTCTCGGCGTCAGCCGCAACATGGTCGAGAAGCACCTCATCAAGGCGCTGCTGCACATTCGTCGCGCGTGTCACGAGTTTTTCTGATCGGGCACGTCAGGAGTTCGCGGCCTCGATGGTCTTCATAGGTCGGACGGGCGGAGCGGGCAGCGGGTCGACATGGAGGAGGAGCGCAAGCCCGCGGGCGACGACGAGGCCGCGGACGACCCGATCTACGCGCGGGCCGCGTTCTGGGTGGTTCGCCTGTCCTCCCCCGACGCGACCGACGCCGACCGGGCAGCCTTCGAGACCTGGCGCGCCGCCGACCCGGCCCATGCCGAGGCCTACGCGGAGATGGAGGCGTGGCGGGGCATCGCCGGGCGCGTGCCCGATACGCGCCGGCGCAGGCGGCCGCCGCCGACGCGCCTCGTCGGTCTCGCGGCAGCGCTGGGCCTGTCCGGATTCATCATCTACGAGAGCGGGATCCTCGACCGTGTCCGCGCCGACGTCTGGACCGGGATCGGGGACATCGAGACGGCGCGGCTCCCCGACGGCAGCCGCGCCGCCCTCAACACCGACACCGCGCTCGCCCTGCACTTCACGGCCGCCGCGCGCGACGTCCACCTGCTGCGCGGCGAGGCGGTGTTCGATGTCGTGCCCGACAGCGCCCGACCCTTCGTGGTCTACGGCGGCGGGTTGCGGGTGCGCGCTGTGGGGACGCGCTTCTTCGTCCGGGCCGGCGGGGACGCCGAACCGGTCGGCGTGGCGGAGGGGCGCGTGGACGCGTCGACGACCGCGGGCGCCGTGACCATCGGAGCCGGCGAGGTCGCCCTCCGGAGCGCCGACGGCCATCTGATGGTCGAGCGCGGCGATGTGGGGCGCGCCACGGCGTGGCGGGAGGGCAAGCTCGTCGTCACGGGGCAGCCCCTCGCCGCGGTCGTGGCCGACCTGAACCGCTATCGGCGCGGGCGCATCGTCCTGCTCGGTTCGGGGCTCGGCGCGCAGCGCTTCAGCGGGACGCTCGACATCCGCGACACCGACGACGCGCTCGACGTTCTGGCCGCGACGATGGGCCTGCGCGTCACGCGCCTGACTCCGTACCTCGTCCTCGTCAGGCCGCCGGCCTGACGAGGCGAAAAAAACCGACGCGGGGAGGTCAGGAGTTTCGCGCCTCGATTGTCGTTTGTCCGTGAGGGCCACGGAGCGCGCGCCGAGCGCGCCGCCCTCCGCGGAACGGGGGCATGAATGGCAGTGTGGGATCTTGGCGGCACGCTCGGCCGCGCGCCGGGCGGTCCATGGCGCGGTGCGGCCCTGGCGAGCGCGTCCCTGATCGCGCTCGGGCAGGCGTCGGCCGCGCAGGACCGTTCGATCACCCCGACCTTCGTGCGGGCGGGCGAGCGGCTCAACATCGTGCCCGTCGCCACCGGCGATGCCGCGCCGCCGCGCGCGCTCTCGGAGCGGCGCGTCCGGCTCTCGATCGCGCCCGGCCCCCTCGAGCCGGCCCTGGCGAGCCTCATCGCGCGGACGGGCCTGTCGCTGGCCTACCGGACGGCGCTGACCGAGAACCTCGCGACGCGGGGCGTCGAGGGGGACGTCCTGCCCCTGGAGGCGCTGACGCAGCTGCTCGACGGGACGGGGCTGACCTACCGCGCGGCGAAGCACGCGACGATCACACTCGTGAACCCGCGCTACGCCCAGGCGTCCCTGCCGCCGGGGGATTCGAACGCGCCGACGCCGGTCGGGGCGACCGCCGCGTCGGTCACCCTCGACGAGCTCTCGGTCGAGGCCCAGCAGCCGACCTTCGGGACAACGGGCTTCGTCGCGACCCGGTCAACGGCGGGCTCGAAGGGCAACGATTCCATCCTGGAAACGCCCGCCACCGTCAGCGTCATCACCCGCGACGAGCTGAATGTCCGGGGCGTGCAGGACGTCAACCTCGCGGTCGCCTACACGCCCAACGTCCAGGCCGTCGACTATCCCGGCGGCCAGGGCGGTCCGACCTTCACGCTGCGCGGGTTCAACGCCAACAATTTCGACAGCGTCTACGAGGACGGCCTGCGCTACGGCTTCAACTCGTTCGACCAGAACATCGAGCCCTACGCCTACGAGCGCATCGACGTCGTGAAGGGGCCGATCTCGGTCCTCTACGGCCAGGGCCAGCCGGGCGGCATCATCAACCTCGTCTCGAAGCGCCCGACCTTCGTGCCGTTCAACGAGGTGTTCATCCAGGGCGGCAATTACGGTCGCGTCCAGGCCGGCTTCGACCTGTCCGGCCCGGTCGAGGGGGCGCCGCAATTCGCCTACCGGGTGACCGGCCTCGTCCGCAACGCCGACAGCCAGGTCAAGTACACGCCGGATGACCGGACCTTCATCGCCCCGGCTCTGACCTGGCGGCCGGACGCCGACACGTCGCTCACGGTGCTGGGCAAGTACGCCGAGTACCGCGGCGGCGGCTCGGAGCAGAGCCTGCCGATCGTCGGCTCGATCCTGCCGAGCGCGCGCGGCTTCTTCCCGCGCAGCCCGTTCGTCGGGCAGCCGAACTTCAACACCGGCCTCCTGGAGAACAAGGAGATCGGCTACATCCTCGACCACAGCTTCGCGCCGGGATGGCTGCTGCAATCCGCCTTCCGGGCCTACGAGACCACCTCGAAGTTCGACGCGGTCGGCGCCAGCCCGGCCTTCACGCCGCCCGGTTTCCTCGCCGTCTCGGTCTTCCCGTACCTGCGCGACCAGTCGAGCCAGGGACTCCTGACCGACAACTATATCCAGGGGCGCTTCGACACCTGGGACATCCAGCACGACGTCGTCTTCGGCGTCGGATTCCAGAACTACTACCGCCGCGACGCGCGGACCTTCCCGAACGGCTACCCGACGATCGCCGCGAACCGCCTGATCGACCTGTACAATCCGGTCTACAACCTCGGCATCGCCTTCCCGCAGCGCACGAACGTCTCGACCCGGGCGCTCCAGCAGCAGACGGGTGCGTATGTCCAGGACCAGATGAAGTGGAACGGCTTCATCCTCACGGGAAGCCTGCGCAACGACTGGGTCGACCAGCAGGTCCGGACCACCTTCAACTTCCCGAACCTGCCGGTCGCGACCCTCAACCGGACGACGGTCGACAACCAGAACTTCTCGGCCCTGAGCTACCGGGCCGCCCTGGGCTACGAGTTCGCCGCCGGAATCGTGCCCTACGCCGCCTACTCGACGTCGTTCAACCCGCAGATCGCGGGCCAGCGGGCGGACGGGTCGGCGCTGCCACCCCGCGAGGCCAGCCAGATCGAGGGCGGCGTCAAGTGGCAGCCGCCAGGCACCAACGCGCTCGTCACCGCGTCGTATTTCGAGATCACGCAGACCAACATCCCCCTGGCCGATCCCCGCAACCCCGGCTTCTTCATCGTGACCGGCGCGGCGGAGTCGCGGGGCTTCGAACTGGAGGGCAAGGCGAGCCTGTTCGACGGGTTCAACCTGATCTTCGGCTACGCCCACCTCGACACGAAGGTCACGCGGAACGCGACCAACCCGGCGCTCGTCGGCAATCGCCTGCCGAACGCGCCGGACAACACCCTGTCCCTCTTCGCCGACTACACCTTCCCGCTGAACTCGCCCTTCGCCGGCTTCCGGGCGGGGGCGGGCGTGCGCTACGTCGGCGAGCGGACGGACGCCACCAACGTCGATCGCATCCCGGCCTACGCCCTCGTCGACGCCTCGCTGAACTACGACCTCGCCCAGCTGAACCCGGCCTGGAAGGGCGCAATCCTGTCGGTGAACGCCAACAACATCTTCGACCAGCGGTACTTCACGTCGGGCTTCTACACCGGCTACGTCTTCGAGGGGTTCCGCCGGAGCGTGTTCGGGACGCTCACCTATCGCTGGTAGGATCGTCGGACGATGACGCGCGCGGCGCCGACCGTCTCCGGGCGGCCGGGACCGGAGGGGAATCGGCGGGCGTCGGCCTCCCGGTTCACCGCCGCGCGAACCTTCCGCCAGTGCCTGTGGCCGCATCGTGGGAGCGGGCTGGTCCCGGCGCCGTTCTGGCCCGATCTGGCCGCATCGAACCGCGGCGCTCGGCCAAGCTCGCGATTGCGGGGGGCTATCCGTTCCAGAAAGGGGGATCCCCGTTTCAGGACGTCGCGCGCGGCACCGAGTGTGGCCGCAATGTGATAGTCCGTTAAACCCGCATTTCCTAACCCCCGTGCAAAGCTTGCGGCAGGCATGACGGGGGTCAGTCCGGTGGTCCAACAGTATAGCGATGTAGAGCGTGTGACCGGATCCTGTGATCCGAGCCGGGGCCGGGGCGCCGGAAGCCGGCGGCGCGGCCCCGTGCGGCTCGGATTGCTGGTCGGCAGCTCGCTCGCGACGCTCGCGCTGGCTCTGGGACCTGTGGCGGCGCAGACCGTGCCGGCGCGCTCGCCCTCGACCTTCGATGCCTTCGGCGTTCCGTTGACGGCGGCGCAGTTCGACACGCCCGAATACCGGGCTGATTGGGGGTTAGCAGCGATCAACGCCGCGACCGCCTATTCGCGCGGCTTCACCGGAAACGGCGTCCTGGTTGCTGTTGTTGATAGCGGCATTGACCCGAATCATCCCGAATTTAATAACCGCCTCGGCCGTATTTCTCCATATTCCCGCAATTTCATTCCTCCAAACGATCCTTTTCTTCTCGGTGACACGGACCCCAAAAGCCACGGCACCCATGTAGCGGGAACAATAGCAGCAGCCCGCAACGGAACGGGTATGATGGGCGTCGCTTTCGACAGCACGCTCCTAGCACTCTTCGACCTGACGAATACTGCAAATGCAATCGATTACGCAGCTCAGCAGAAAGCTAGGGTTTTAAATGGCAGCTATGGACCTGCTGTTTCCGAACCATTCGATAGTAACGGCATTCCGAATCCAACCTATCGGAGATTGACGACACAAGAATACACGCTAGGCGATATTAATGAGTATCGAGCGATAAAGCGGGCGGTCGACCGCGACATGCTTTTGGTGTTTGCGGCTGGCAATGAACGTCTGGATCAACCCGATGTGACGACGAGTCCGACGGGTGCCGCGCTATACCCGTTCATCAAGCCCGAAAATGCCAATAGCGGCATCTACCAATTTTACACTCGCCGCGGACTGAACTCCGCCAACATGGAAAGCGTGGATGTGGCTCCGGTCGGACCAGTCGATCAGA
This sequence comes from Methylobacterium sp. D54C, assembly GCF_053345595.1. Taxonomy (NCBI): domain Bacteria; kingdom Pseudomonadati; phylum Pseudomonadota; class Alphaproteobacteria; order Hyphomicrobiales; family Methylobacteriaceae; genus Methylobacterium; species Methylobacterium sp. D54C. The sequence goes on along the minus strand of NZ_JBKFAK010000017.1, from coordinate 870 downwards.
GCAAGATCGACTTCTCCAGTCTTTCTGGCTACATCATGTCTGTAGTCGCAGTTGACTCCAGCAACCGAATTGCCTGGTTCAGTAATCTGTGCGGTGTCACAGCGGCGTGGTGCATTGCCGCGCCGGGAACAAACATCTACTCCACCGTCCAGGTCGGAACGGGGCTTAACGGCTCAAACTACGGATCTAAGCAAGGCACCTCGATGGCCGCGCCGCACGTAGCAGGTGCCGCCGCTGTCCTGCGTCAGGCGTTCCCGTTCCTGACGGCGCCGCAGATCGCCCAGACCATGTTCACCACCGCCACCCATCTCGGCGACGGGCCCGCCAACGCCCCGAACGCCACCTTCGGCTGGGGCCTGCTCAACCTCGGCAAGGCCATCGACGGCCCGGGCCAGTTCACCTCCGACTGGACCGTCAACACCACCTACAACGGACAGGCCTATTACGGCCGCTTCGCCAACGCCATCTCCGGCGTCGGCGGCCTGACCAAGGTCGGGCTCGGCACCCTCGAACTCGCCGGCACCAACACCTATGCCGGACCGACCACCGTCGCCGGCGGCACCCTGTTCCTGTCCGGCAGCGGCAGCCTGACCTCACCGGTCTCCGTCCAGAGTGCGGGCACCTATCTCAATGCCGGCTGGACCCAGAGCAGCGTCAGCAATGCCGGCCTCCTGATCAACACCGGCACCATCTCCGGAGGTGCGACCAATGCCGGCACGGCGCTCAGCAGCGGCGTGATCGCCGGCGGCGTGGCCAACAGCGGCACGCTGTCCAACAGCGGCACCGTCGCGGGCGGCCTGACCAACACCGGCACGGCCCTCAACACCGGCGCCATCGGTGGTGGCGCGGCCAACAGCGGCAGCCTGGTCA
>NZ_JBKFAK010000169.1:0-318 GCF_053345595.1 Methylobacterium sp. D54C | reverse complement strand
CGGTGCCGCACCTCAACACGTTCATCGAGCGCAGCGTCTGGCAGACCTGGGCCGACCATATCGGCTTCGACAGCGTGACGTTCCTCGACGGCACGGCGGCGCCGTGGCCGTCGGGCGTGTATCTGGGCCAGTCCCTCGTCGTTCTCAGCAAACGGAATGAGTGACCGCTTTTCCCGATGCAAGTAAGTGATCTGACCGGCTGGTTTTGGACCGGGCTGATTGAGAGGATCAGCCATGACCGAAGGAGGCGGACATGCGGCGAGGTCAGAAGACGAACGCGGAGCAGGTTGTGCTGAAGCTGCGCCAGATCGAGGTGCA
>NZ_JBKFAK010000168.1:0-319 GCF_053345595.1 Methylobacterium sp. D54C | reverse complement strand
ATACCGCCACCGTGTCGGAGAGCTTCGCGCCCGGCGCCAGCTCGACCATGAACAGGGTGCGGGCATTGTCCTGCTTCGGGATGAAGCCCGAGGGCAGCAGGCCCGTCGACGCGATGGAGGCGGGGAACAGCGCGAGGCCGGCGAACAGCGTGACGGCCCGGTGGCGTACCGACCAGCCGACGAGGCGCGTGTAGGCCCGCATGACCGGTCCCTCGCGCTCGTCGTGGTGGCCGTGGACGCGCAGGAAGTAGGCGGCGAGCATCGGGGTGATGAGGCGCGCCACGAGCAGCGACATGAACACCGAGACCGCGATGGTCAG
>NZ_JBKFAK010000167.1:0-320 GCF_053345595.1 Methylobacterium sp. D54C | reverse complement strand
CGCCGAAGGCCAGCCCCGCCTGGCGGCTGCGCCAGCGGCGGAAGATCCCCATGGCCGCATCGCAGCCGACCAGTGTGTTGTCGGTGTCGCAGACGAGCAGTTGCCGGGGTGTCTGTATGGACGGCTCCGCGGCCAGCAGCGCGCGCAGCAGCACGTGATAGCGCGCGGCGTGCCGGCCCCAGTCGTAGGCCGCCCCCGCCCGGGCGCCGCCGGCCACGCAGCGCGCGTAGAGGGCCGGATCGCCCAGGATCTGCAGGCAGGCCTCGGCGATCGCCCCGGGGGTGCGGGGATCGACCAGGAGTCCGTTGCCGCAGGTCTCG
>NZ_JBKFAK010000166.1:0-320 GCF_053345595.1 Methylobacterium sp. D54C | reverse complement strand
GGCCCCGTCCGAGCCCCACGCCCCGAGGGCGGCCCCCAGCGCCGCGGCGATCACCCCCGGCCAGAACGGGATGTCGGCGCCGCCGACGAGGGCCCCGATACCGACCAGGATCACGGTCGCCGGGACGAACAGCGACAGGATCGCGATCGATTCGCAGAAGGCGAGGCCGCCGGCGATGACGGGCGTCCAGGCCTTGTGCGCCCCCACGAAGGCGAGGGTCGTGGTGCGCAGGGCTTCGATGTCCATGGGGCTCCGAACGGGGCTCGGGGGATGGGAGAAGGGTCGGTCCCATCTGAGGCGCGCGGGGGAGGGCGGCAAGG
>NZ_JBKFAK010000165.1:0-321 GCF_053345595.1 Methylobacterium sp. D54C | reverse complement strand
GGTGCGCAGGAACAGCCAGTACAGGTTCGGCCGGATCCGCGCGACCGCGGCGCGCAGCTGGTCCTGGATGCGCGGGTCGATCACCGCCGCGCCGTCGGAGACCAGGAGGAGGACCCGCGGGGCGCCGACATCGATTCCGAACTGCGACAGGGCCATGCCGAGGCCCCGGCCGATATTGGTGTAGTCGAGGCCGGGCCGGGCGATGGCGGCGATCGCCGCCCGCACGGCGTCGTGGCGGTCGGTCATCGGCATGACCAGCATCGGCGCGGTGGAGAAGGCCGTCACGGCGAACAGGTCGTGCGCCCGGGCGCCGACGAAATC
>NZ_JBKFAK010000164.1:0-321 GCF_053345595.1 Methylobacterium sp. D54C | reverse complement strand
CTCCGCCATCCCGTAGACCGAGGCCGAGGAGGCCATCACGACCTTGGCGACGCCGGCCTCGACGCAGCTCTCCAGCAGGTTGAAGGTCGCGGCGGCCATCACCTCGTAGGCGTGGCGGGGCTCCGCGGCGCACTGCGTGATCCGCAGGGCCGCCTGGTGGAACACCACGTCGGTGCCCTTGACCAGCGTGTCCATCAGGGCGCGGCCGCGGATGTCGCCCTGGACGAGGCGGACGCGGCCGGAGCCGAGGGCGTCCCCGAGATTCTCGGGGCGGCCGCGGATCATGTTGTCGATGGCCACGATCTCGTCGCAGCCGGCCTC
>NZ_JBKFAK010000163.1:0-322 GCF_053345595.1 Methylobacterium sp. D54C | reverse complement strand
CTCGCTGGCCTCGTCGGCGGCGGACTCGACCTCCGGGAACGTCCAGACCGTGGCGGGCGCCGCCGAGGAGCTGGCGGCCTCGGTGGCGGAGGTGTCCCAGAGCATCGTGCGCTCCCAGGGCGCCACCGACACCGCCTATGCCTGTGTTCAGGACGCGGACGGCCACACCAAGCGGCTGGCCGAGACCGCCACCGCCATGACCGGCATCGTCGGCCTGATCCAGGACATCGCCGGCCAGACCAACCTGCTGGCGCTGAACGCCACCATCGAGGCCGCCCGCGCGGGCGCGGCGGGTCGCGGCTTCGCGGTCGTCGCCTCCGAG
>NZ_JBKFAK010000162.1:0-322 GCF_053345595.1 Methylobacterium sp. D54C | reverse complement strand
CCGCCAGGGCGCGCCCGTAGACGCCCTCCTGCGCAGCGACGAAGCGGCCGAGGTCGTAGGTGTCGCTCATGCGCGGCTCCGTTGTTCCGGTCCCGCACCGTCAACCGCCCGGCGGCCGCCGGGGGTGCAGGCGCGGGGCCGGAGTGCCGCTGACGCCGCGCCGGGATTGGTGTAAGCGCCGCCCATGCTCGGAACGCTCGTCGCCTCCATGGTCGCGAACCCGGCGATGAGCCACGCCCTGACGGCGATCCCCGAGACCGCCGGAATGGCGGCCGTTCTGCTCCTGCTGCGCAGTCCCCGACCGGAAGGCGTCGCGGCGCTC
>NZ_JBKFAK010000161.1:0-323 GCF_053345595.1 Methylobacterium sp. D54C | reverse complement strand
CGGGCCGACAGGACGGCGGCGCTCAGGATCTCGGCGAGCGCCGCGGCGGCGCTGCCGGGGTCGCCCGGTGACGGCGGCGGCGCGGGCGATGCGCCGGCTTCGGGCCGCCGGTCCTCCCCGGTCGCGCCCTCCGGTTCGTCCATCTCACTCCCGTCGGTCTCGGGTCGGGCCGCGGGAGTTCCCCCCGAGACCGCGCGCAGGACCAGGCCGAAGGCGCCCCGCACCGCCGCATCCGGCAGCGCCTGAAGGTCGCCCGCCGGATGCGGGGACGGTGCGACATCCCGATCGGGTTTGGGGACGGGTTTCTGGACCGCGGTGGAGAT
>NZ_JBKFAK010000160.1:0-323 GCF_053345595.1 Methylobacterium sp. D54C | reverse complement strand
GCCGTTGTGCGAGACAGTGCGCGAGATCCCGCCGACCTGCGCCGGATCCCGCTCCAGAACGGTGACGGAGCGGCCCTTCTTCGACAGCAGGTAGGCGGCAGTCAGGCCCGCGGGCCCGGCGCCGATCACCAGCGTCTCGGTGTGGTGGCTCATCCCATGCTCCGGCGATTGGTGCGGCGCGCGACGCGCAGGACGCCGACCGGGCGCCAGGATGCCCGGTCGTGGTTAAGGAATCGCTGGCGCCGCGGGGCCGGCTCGACGTCCGGACCGCGCGTCCGGTGCCCTTTGACCGCGCGTTAAGCGGAACCGCGCGAGCATGCCGG
>NZ_JBKFAK010000016.1:0-125974 GCF_053345595.1 Methylobacterium sp. D54C | reverse complement strand
CCTTCAACCGCCTCAAGGACTTTCGCCGGATCGCAACCCGCTACGACAAGCTTGCCCGCAACTACGCTTCGGCCCTCGCTCTGGCCGCCGTCATCACCTTCTGGTGCTGATCGAGTCCAAACCCTAGCCGGGGCTTTGACCGCGCTGGCGCTGAACCTGTCGCCGAACCCCTACGCGGCCCTGGAGATCGTGTTCTGGTTGATGGGCTCGCTCAGCGACCGCAGCCTCGACCACGTCCTCCTATGCCTGCCGCTGATGGCTGTCGGCTGGGCCCTCATGCTGTCGACCGGCTCCGCCCTCGACGCCCTGACGCTCGGCGAGGACACCGCCGCGAGCCTCGGGGTCGGCCTGGTCTCCGTGCGCCTGCGTCTCGTCACGGGTGCGGCCCTGGCCGTCGGGAGCGGTGTCGCGGTTTCAGGCGCCATCGGCTTCGTCGGCCTTGTCGTACCGCATCTGATGCGACCGCTCGTCGGTGTCCGTCCCGGCGCCTGTATGCTGCCGAGCGGCCTCGCGGGAGCGGTCCTGGTTCTCGCGGCGGATATCGGCGTGCGCCTGCTCGCCACCCGGCCGGAACTCAAGCTTGGCGTGGTGACGGCGCTGGTCGGTGCGCCGTTCCTGATCGTGCTGCTCCTGCGCAGCCGCGGGAGGCGGGCATGAGCCTTGTCCTGCAGGACGCCCAGGTGACGCTGGATGGACGGACCATCCTCTCAGACATAGGTCTTACCCTGGAGCCCGGCCGCTTCGTCGGGCTGGTCGGCCCGAACGGGGCCGGCAAGACCACGCTCCTCCGCGTCCTGGCGGGGCTGATCACCCCAAACCGGGGGCGGGTCACCCTCGACGAACGTCCGTTGTCCGGCTTGGCCCGCGAGGAGCGGGCCCGCCGTATCGCCGCCCTGTTCCAGGGGGGCGGCGTCGGCTGGCCGATGACGGTTCGCGAGATCGTGGCGCTCGGCCGGCTGCCGCACCGTCGTGCGTTCGCATCCCTGGCGGAGGCTGACGAGATTGCGGTGGCGCGGGCTATGGCGCGTACAGACATTGCCCACCTCGCCGCCCGAGCGGAGCCGACCCTTTCCTCGGGAGAGCGCATGCGCGCATTGCTCGCCCGGGCGCTCGCGGTCGAGGCGCCGTGGCTTCTTGTCGACGAACCGGTCACGGCCCTCGACCCAGCGCACCAACTCGATGCGATGGCGCTTCTGCGGAGCGTCTCCCGGGACGGCACCGGCGTGGTCGCCGTGCTGCACGACCTTACGCTCGCGGCCCGGTTCTGCGACCGCATCGTCGTGCTGGCCGGTGGCCGCCTCGTTGCCGACGGTATCCCGGAGGAAGCCCTGACCGAAGTCCTGCTGGCCGAGGCGTTCGGCGTCACGGCCGAGCGGGGCTGGGCTTCGGACGGGACCCGATACATCCTGCCCTGGGCGCGGTCCGGGGCTCAGACGGAGGAACGCGATGACGTCACCACCACGGGCTGACGCGGTCACGACCCTGCTGCGGGACGCACTGGCCGACCCCGGCACCGCCTGGAGCCTCGGCAGCTTCGGGGCCATCGCCGAGTTCATGCGCGACCCCGATGAGGCCACGTTGCCGCTGCCGGACGGGCGCATGGGCCTCGCGACGGAGCGGGGCGCCATCGCGCTCGCTCCCAGTCCCGACCTGCGTCCGGTGGCCTACGAGACGGCCGTCGCGACCGGCTGGAACCACGCCGTCGCCCTTTGCCTGCCTGAAGCGAGCTGCGCGATGAACCGGCGCGGCGTGGTGACGGAACTTGGCCCGGACCGGGACGCCGCCCGCGAACGGGACCGCGACGCCATCCTGTTCGATCTGGGCCTGGGTCTCTTGGCGGTCGATGCCTGCGTGCGCACGAGCGACCCGGAGGCTATCGCCTGCCTGCGGTTCGGCGTCGGACTGCCGCTGTTCGACCCTGCGAGCCCCATCGGTCGCCAACTCGTGGCGCTGAGCCCCCACCGCGTGTTCCTCGCTCGGGTCGGCCGCATCGAGGTCTATGCCCCGATCCCGGGCCCCGGCGGCACCAGCCCGGAGGGCCCTCACACCCACGTCCTGCCCAAGCTCCTGCGCGGCGGTCGCACTCATGCGGCGACCACCCCGATTCCGGCAGGCTGGGTTCCCTGTGCCGGCATTCATCCGGCTCACCCCTACAAGGACATGATGGGCCAGCGGATCGCCTTCGACGTGGCCCGGCACGACGCCTTCCAGACCCTCCTCGACCGGTGGGGTGATCCTGACTTGCTCGCGGCCAAGCGCGGCGGGGACCTCGGCCCGGACAGCCTCGTGTCGAACCGCCACGCGCAGGCTGCCCGCCGTGTCGCGGAGGTCCAGGCGCGCTACCTGCGCGGTGAGACCGTCGAGGCTGACCCCGAGCTCGACGAGGACGAGGACGCCGCCAACCATGCCTGACCCAGCGCTCCATGGACGTTGAGGCACCCCCGCGCCGGCAGAGGGTGGTGGGGCTGATCGGATGCCCCGGTGCGGGCAAGACGACCTACGCGCGCCGGTACGACCCGCTGCAGGGCTGGGTGCACCTCACCCTGGACGACCTCCGGCAGACATTCTGGCCGCCGGACCGTCAGGTCTACTGGCAGGTGCGCCGGACGGACTGAGACGAGGGGGCGCGCCGACTGCTCCACGGTGTGAAGGTCGCTGCCCTGGATGCGGCCCTGGCGGCGGGGTTCAGCGTTGTGATGGCTGACACCCACCTGACCCGAGAGGTGTTCGAGGCCGAGCTTGAGGTCGTCGAGCGATACGGTCTCTCGGTCGAGTGGAAGGTGTTCGACCTATCCTGGGAGATGCTCCTCGCCCGCAACGAGGCACGCGGTGGGATCGACCCATCACATCGTCAGCCGGAGATCATCCTGCGATTGGCCCACGACGCGTTCCGCTCGCCGGACGCTTGGTGGCGGTTGCTCCCTCCGGACCGGGTAGAATTTATCTCGCCTGCTGCGGCCGATCCTTCGAAGGCGGGGGATGATCACGCTGGGATGTCGTGATGCCAGAGCGGAGCCGTAACGAAGAAGGGTAACGCTATGAGCGGGCGTTACGAGCCGACACGCCGCCTTGGAGGTTCCTGTGAACGGGCCTCCGGCCCGGCAAATCACTCGGACGGTCGTTCAGGTTCGCCCGTTCCCGCTTCTCACCTGCCGCTTCGCGCAGACGCCCAGGCTTTTCCACAAGCCAGTTCCGCGGGGACAAATCGGGGACAAATCAGATTTTGGCGCGCGCCAACCCCTTGTGATAAAACACATTTTTCGGGTTGGGGGTAGATGGCGGAGACGGAGGGAGTTGGAGCCCGTTCGCCGCTAAGCCGCTGATCCTGAACGCTAAGACCCTGGGCGCGTCGCCCGCGCTGTGCCGTGCCCCTGTGACACCGCCCCACCTGAACAGTCTGCGGCTGCGGGGTCAATCCCTGGGCGCTGCGGCTCCCGTGGCAGGGTGTCGCCAACCTCCGGCCAGTTCGGTTCGCGGGGTCAATGAAGGCCGCGACCGCCGGATCGACCGGCCCGACAGCAAACAGTGATGCCGCATGCTATTGAGGCGCCCCCGGGGCGGTCCGGTTCGGCCCGGCATGGGCCATCAGCAGCAGGTCGTCGCAGCCTCGGCGTCGCGGACATGGTCGAGTGCAAGCGGCGCAGCCTCATAAACTTCCGCTCTTGGCGTCGCTGGTTCACCACCAAGATGAAGTGGGCCGCGGTCGACGGCGACCTGATCGCGCCCATCGTCGGCCCCGAGCGGTCAGGGCTGATCCTGGGCCGGTACAGCGAGGGCCCCGAGATGGAGGCCGCCAAGGCCGCCATTGCCAAGGTGCGCCTGCCGCCGCTCGACGGCAGCCCCATCCAGGAGGCGCAACCGCTCACCCCGAGGAACAGAAGGAAGCCGGCTGCCGCGACGGCCGCGTAGCCGCGGCGGCCACCGTTACGGTGCGGTAGGCGGTAGCGAAGGGCTCGACCCCTTACCGGGCGGGTCCCGTCGCAGGTCGGCGGCGACCCGCCGTTTCGGGGAGCGCCTGATCAACTCGTAGCGCCCGTCGTCGGTAGGACGGATGTATTTGTTGTGCGTGTTCCGGGTCGTCAGCTTCTCCGTGACGACGCCGGGGGTGATCCGCTCGAAATTCCGCCTCGCGAAGTCATGCGTATCCGGGGTGATGGTGGCATGGAGATCCGCGGCGGTGAGCGGGCCGCGCTTGCGGATCTCGTCGGCGAAGGCCCGCATGAGGCGGTCCCAGAAATGCAGCGAGGTAGAGGCCACAATCCCCGCCTTGCGCCCCTTCGGTCGTTTATCGGTCGGGGCGGGTGCGGACATGGCTGCCATCGCGGTGATAAGCCGGTCGACCTGCGAGCGCAGGGCCGCGTTCTCGGCGGCGAGGCTCGCAAGCACGTCCTCGATCCGGCCGGTCATGCGGTCGACCTGCGCGCGCGTGGCCGGCTCGTCCTCGGAGGGGGCGAAGCCCGACGGGTCTCCCGAGCGCGCCAGCGTCAGGAAGCGCCCGAGCGCCCGCTCCGTGCGCTCGTCGAGGTCGAGCGCCGCGAGATGGGGTCGGTAGCGTCGACGTTGCCGCCAGGCGGCGAAGGGGTGCTGGATGTCCCGGTCTGAATGGCTCGCACCGTCGCCGGCCAAGGCGCTGCGCTCGGCGAACGCTGCACGCAGGTGGTCGTATGTGACGCGCACCCCGTTCTCGACGAGCAGGTCGGCGACCTCGTCGAGGGTTCTCTGGTCGATCATGTCTTCGGCCCGCGCTGAGCCTTGCCATCTTCACCAGGAACGGTGAACAAGATGTCAGCGGATGCCTGACGGTCGGCCGACGCCCCTGCCTCGGTGGGAACTGCCACCCGCGGCCGGCCGGGTCGGAATGCAGGGAACGGCAGGCAACGGATGGTTGCCGGACGTTGATCCTCAAACTCCGGCCCAAACCCTAAGCAAAAGCGAAGGGATTACAATTAGTTGGCTATTCCGGGACGGAATCCCCGCTATATAAAAACGGCTGGATACAGTCTCAGCGACGGGCGGCGATCAGAAGCGCTAAATATCTGTCGCAGTTGAGTTTATTGGACTGCCGAAGGGAATAGGTTCTTGAGCGTGGCCGTTGGCTCGGGCTCATAAAACGGCAGCCAATTGCAGCCATCGGGGCGCTCTCACCCAAACTTTTCTCAAACATGCTGCCCCTGTCCCGGTGCCTGGGTGCGAACTCAAGCAGGGGGCACGAGCTTGAGCAGGCCCCCGAAATCCGCCGATTGGAAAAGGCCTCGTGTGGGGCCGTCCCCGGGCTTGATGCCCATCCTTCATTCGCGCGGTTGTCGCGTTGGAGCCGTCGGACCGCCGGACGGCCATCGTAGCCTGCCTGCAGTGCGAGGCCTCCTCAGCATCCTACGAGCATCAGTGGCTGATCAGGCAGCAGACGGGGCAGCCGGCGAGCAGGTCGCGGGTGACGCCTCCGAATGCCCATTCCCGAAGCCGGCCATGCCCGTAGCCACCGGCGACGATCAGGTCCGCCGCTTGCTCGGACGCCGCCTCGACCAACGCCTCCGCGGTCGAGGCACCGTAGGTATGCCTATGGACCGCCGTGGCGTGGACGTCGTGTGACTGCAACAGGCCAATGACGTCCCGCGCGTCATCCGTTTCCTTCCCGTCGTCGACGGAGATGAGCACGACACCGGAAGCTCGCTTCATGAACGGCAACGCGTCACGCACGGCGCGACGCGCCTCGCGGGTGTTCTTCCACGCCACCGCGACCCGCTGGGCTTCGAGGTGGTCGACCCCCGGCGGAACGATCAGCACCGGCATGCCGAGCCGCATCAAGGCGTCTCCGGGGTCCACGGACATGAGCGGGCTGCTGTCGTCGCCACGCCCTGTGACCAGCAAGTCGCCGGCTGCCGACTGCCTCCCGAGGAACGCCGACGGGAAGTCCAGGGCGGAGCGCCACTCGATCCGGCTCCGCCCCCCGACGGCCTCCTTGAACGTCTCGTGCGCCAGCCGGAGGTCGTTCAGGACGTCCTCCTGGACGGAAGCGATGCAGTATCCGCCGCCCGGGATCGGGCCGGAAGGCGCCCCGTCGTAGGCCGGCATCTCCGCCGCGACGCCGATCAGGCGTGCCTGGAAATCGTCGGCGACGTGCGCGGCCAGCCGGACGCGCTCTCGCGCATGCTCGCCGAGGTCGACCGCCACCATGACGCTCTTGTAGGACATGAATGTCTCCGGACTGGTTGGTAACGAGGTCAGGCCGGGCCTACCGGTCGAACGGAGCTTACGGCCCGGCCGGGACGCGCTCAGGCCAGCGTGAGGTGGTCCTCGACGGCGCGGACGCCCGGGGCCGACCACGCGGCGTTCTCGGCGATCCGGCGCTCGTGGCAGGCGTTCACCTTGCCCTCCAGGACGACCTTGCCGTCCTTGACCGTCACCTTGATCGCGTCCGCCTCAAGCTCGGCGCTGCGCTTGAGCGCCGCCACGATCTTCGCGCGCACGTCGGGAACGCTCGCCTTCGGCGCCACCTCGATGGCGTTCACGATGCCCGCCACACCCGCGAGCCGCCGGATCGCCCGGTAGGCCTCTTCCTTTTGGTATTGCCAGCCCAGCTTGCCGGACAGCGTCACCCAGCCATCCTGGACCTTCACCTGCACGGCGTTCCGCGGCACGGTCACCGACCAGTCGAGCATCTGCACGGCGCGGCGCGCCAAGTCCTCGTCGCGCGGCGGCGTCTCGCCGCCGAAGCGCACCTTGATCTCCTCGACCACCCCGCGCACGCCGCGCACCTTCTGGGCGGCCTTCTCGGCGGCGACGCGTTCCGTGTAGCTCCCGACATGGCCGGTCAGGGTGGCGATGCCGTTCTCCACGGAGACGCCGACATGGGCGGCGTCGATGCTAGGGTCGAACTCAAGCTCGTCGATGATGTTCTGGCGGATCTGCTTGTCGCCCATCGCTCGTCTCCTCGATAAGGGCTGGGCCGTCGCTGGCCTCGACGGAGGCTAGGTCCGGCAGGCTGGGGGACATTGATCCAGCGCAACGTCCTCGCCCGCCGCGATCCGTGCGGCCATCGGGCAGGCTCGTCGGTCTACCCGGGCCGGGCAGCGGGCGGTCACGGCGGCGACAACGTCCCGCGCATCGAACAGGCGGTCGAACGTCGGCACGTCCGAGAAGGCGCGCGGCACGCTCGCGTTGCCCGCGATCAGCGCGAAGGGGATGCTCTGGCGGCGCAGGGCACAGGCGAGCGGGAAGCCGGGCCCCCGGTTCAGGTCGGTGCTGATCACCGCGAAGTCCGGCGGAGCCTCGTCCAGGGTCTCGGAAGCCTCCGCGCACGTGCCATAGGGGCCGCTGACCGCGCAGCCAGCGTCGGTGAGGACGTCCTCCAGCCACATGCCCGGCAGCGCCTGGGGCTCCGCGACCAGCACGACCGGCCTTGTGTCCCGTTCCTTTTGCATCGCCCGATTCCCACTTCCGGTTACGATGGTGCGAGGATGTGGGCGGTCCGCCGGACCGCGTTGCGCTAGATCAAGGGAAGCGCGGCCGTCGCCAGCATGGCGAGGACCGCGAGCAGCATGCAAGCCGTGGCGACCCAACCGAGCATCTTGAGCCGGCCTCGCACCGCGAAGGCGCCCATGACGTCGGCCCGCGCCGCCGCCAGCATCATCACGGCCATGACCGGGACCGCGATGACGCCGTTGACGACCGCGCTCCAGTAGAGCGCCCGGATCGGGTCGACCGCGCCGAGGCTGACGGCCATGCCGACCAGGGTTGCGAGCGCCACCGTGCCGTAGAAGGCGCGTGCTTCCAGCAGGCGCCGCCCGAAGCCCACGGGCCAGCGTCGGGCCTCCCCGACGGCGTAGGCCGCCGAGCCCGCGAGCACCGGGACCGCCAGCAGCCCGGTGCCGATGATGCCGAGCGCGAAGACCGTCGCGGAGAACGGGCCGGCGAGGGGGCGGAGCGCCTCAGCGGCCTGGGCGGAGGTCTGGATGTCGGTGACGCCGTTCGCGTGCAGGACGGCCGCGGTGGTGACCATGATGGCGAGCGCCACCACGTTCGAGAAGGTCATGCCCACGACCGTGTCGACCTCGATCCTGTGCAGGGCGTGCGCGCCTTGCTCCGGCGCGTCCAGGAGATCGCGCCGGCGCGGATACGCGTGCAGGTCCTCGGCCTCCTCAGCCGCCTGCCAGAAGAACAGGTACGGGCTGATCGTGGTCCCGAAGAGCGCCACCAGCGTCGTGAGGCCGCCCCCGCCGAAGTCGATGCGCGGCAGGGCAATGGCCACGCCGAGGTCCCACCAGGAGACGCGGGCCAGGATCACCACGCCGAGATAGGCGAACAGGCTCAGCGTCAGCCACTTCAGGACGGCGACATAGCGCGTGTAATGCAGGGCGAGCTGCATGAAGGCGCAGGTGCCGGCGAAGAGGGCCACGTACAGCCAGCGTGGGCCCGGCAGGAGCAGGGCGAGGGCGTCCGCCATGGCGCCGAGATCGGCCCCGAGGTTCAGGACGTTGGCGGCGAGCAGCAGGATGACCACGCCCTGAAGCAGGCCGTTCGGGTAATGCTCGCGCAGCACGCCGGCAATGCCGTGGCCGGTGGTGCGTCCGATCCTCGCCGAGACCATCTGCACCGCCGCCATGAGCGGCAGGGTGTAGAGGATGGTCCAGCACAGCCCATAGCCGAACTGGGCGCCGGCCTGCCCGTAGGTGGCGATGCCGCTCGGGTCGTCGTCGGAGGCGCCGGTGATCAGGCCCGGGCCGAGCACCCGCAGCAGGCGCGGCTTAGAGGGACCGACGGTGGGGCTCGGAGCCTCGGGGTCGTCCGCCTCCCCGGTCGCGACGGACGGGACGCTCATATCGACGGCTTCAAGGTCACGGTATTAGCCTCGGTCCGGACCGTGCGCGCGACCCTCAGGGCCGCCGACAGGTCGTCGCCGTCGGTGCCGTAGCGCCGGAACAGGGCGTCGAGCCAATCCGGGCGCGCCGCCCCGGTATCCGGAATGTCTGCGAACGGGACGTGGTACATCCCGTCGAGCGCCTCGATGCCGTAGCCGGTGACGGCCCATTGCCGCCCCTGCCAATGCACGGGTTCGGTCAGCCCATGGCTCATCCTCGCCTCCTCACGCCGCATGCTCGCCGAGTTCGCAGACCTCGCAGGTGTCCGCCCGCAGCCGCCAATCGACGACCCCGTCGGCCTCGCACAGCATCGCCTTGGCCGCGTAGGCGGCTGCCAGGTCCGAGCAGGCGGTCACCACCGCCTGCCGTTGCAGCACGCGGTGGTCGTGGCCGGTGTCGTCCGGGACGGTCTTGTGGAAGGTGACCAAGTATGTGCGCATCGCCCGCCTCCGCCTGCCGGTCGAGGCGGACCTTGGACCGGTCGGGCCGGCCGGCGTTGATCCAGCGCAAGGGCGCCCGCGTTCATGTCCCCGCCGTCGGCGGGAAAAGTGGTTCGCGACCGGGCTCCCCGTCCGCCGGGTGGCGGGCCGACGCGGCGCGATGGGCGTGCGCCTTCCCGTGCAGCGGCCAGTAACGCTCCATGGCGAGATAGGTGAACGAGGCGGACCATCCGATCAGCAGGAGTCCGTTGAGCGCCTCGACGCCGGTGAGCAGGCGGGCATGGCCGACCGGGGCGTGGTCGCCGTAGCCCAATGAGGAGTAGGCGACCACGGAGACGAAAAGGCAGTCCTCGAAGGTCTCGATGGGCACGCCTGAGAAGGCGCCGAGCCCGAGCCTGAGGACAAGCAACCAGTAGGCGACGGCGTAGGTCCAGACAGCGGCCGTGTGTCCTGCGAAGGCCGCCAGCACCACGGCGACGATGCGCCAGCGCGGAGGCACCGGCAGTTCCGAAAGGTGCTCCGACGTGAGGCGAAGGGTCTCGTACAGCAACAAGATGGTGGCCATGACGAGGACGATGCTGGCGGCCAGGACGACGAACATGGCTTCGGTCCCGAGGAGGGGCCCGAGGGTCGTGCCCGACCTCACCGAGGGCCGCGTTGACCTGCCTCAAGCGTGACGCTCCTGCGACCTTGATCGTGCCGGTAACGCCGTGATCCGGGTCGCAGGAGGATCGGAGGTAACGCAGACGCTTCTCCTCTACCCGAGCCCGGACCGGATGCTTGAGGCAGGTCAACGCCGTCCTGTTCGGATGCCCCCACCGTGACGGCCGCCCGATCCGGGTCGAGGGAGGCTCCGATGTCCATTGCCAGCATCATGGTCGCGGTCGATGACGGGCTTCACGCCCCGGCGCGGGTCCGCCTCGCCGCTGGGCTCGCGGAGCGCCTCGGGGCCCGCCTCGTCGGCGTCGCCGCCTGCATGCCCGATTACCCGCGGGGGTACGGCGAGACCGCCGTGCCCATGGGGATGGTCATCGAGGAGATCCGTCAGGCCGCCATCGGCAAGCTCGCGAACGCGGAGCAGGCCTTCCGCAAGGCCGCTTGCCTGATCGACCGGGTCGAGTGGCGCTCCGACGTCGCCGCCCCGGTCCCGTTCCTGGAAGGGCAATCCCGTGCGGCGGACCTCATCGTCGTGGGGCGCCACGTCGACGACGAGGGCGTGACGCCCGGTATGGCGGTCGGCGTCGGCGATGCGCTGATGGGGCTGGGGCGGCCTGTCCTGGCCGTCCCGGCCGGCATCGAGCACCTGGAAGCCAAGCGCGTCGTCATCGGCTGGAAGAACACCCTTCAGACGCGCCGGGCGGTGTCGGATGCCATGCCCATCCTGCGTCGCGCCGAGGCGGTCCAGGTGTTCCGGGTCGGCGATGGCGACGACCGCCACGAGATCGAGGACGTTGTCCGCTACCTCGCGCTGCACGACGTGAGGGCCAGCGCGCACCTGGCGGGGCCCTCCGGCTGGACCGTCGCCGATGACCTGAGGGGCGCGACGCGTATGTTCGGCGCCGACCTGATCGTGACCGGCGCCTACGGCTACAGCCGCCTGCGGGAGTGGTTCTTCGGAGGGGTCACGCGAGACCTGCTGGAGAAGGCGTCCGTCTGCTGCCTGATGTCCCACTGATGCGGGCGGCAGGATGTGCCCGAAATGACGGGATGCCGTGAAGGGGCAGCTCGTGCGCGGCGAACAAATGCGGTACACCTGTTCGGAGCGGTTCGCGTGACGCACGGTAGGCTGGTTCTTGAAGAAGCTCACCGGGAACCAATTGCTCGGCGAAGCCGGGGTCCATCGCTTCGCGACCCGCATCCTCGATGCCGGGCTTTCCTTCCATCCGACGACCGGCACCCTCGATGCGGGCGTCGACGGCTTCATCGAGTTGCGCGACCCGGAGACGGGAGAGGTGAGGGCCCAGTACGTCGCCGCCCAGCTCAAGACGGTAAGCAGGCTCGCCGAGGACAACGGCGAGACCTTCTCGTTCAAGGCCAACGAGCGCGACCTCGACTACTGGTTCAACGCCAACACGCCGGTCATCCTCGTGGTGGTCAATCCGGCGACCGAACTCATCTGCTGGAAGTCCGTCCAGGCCTATTTCCAGGACCCCGACAGTAAGCGCTCCAGGAAGGTCGTCTTCGTCCGCCAGGAGGACGAGCTCACCCCCGACGCCGTGGGCAAGCTCGCCGCACTCGTCGCGGGCTTCGCACGCCCGGGCGTCGTCACGCCGTCGATGCGTTCCGAGGAGGAACTCGAAACCAACCTGCTGCGGGCCAGCTTCCCGTATCGCCTCAACGTCGCCTCCATCGAGGACGGCCCCGGTGAGGTCCGGGACGCGCTCAAGCGTAAGCTGGAGCGGCCGCCCATCGACTGGATCGTGGACGGCGACCGGCTGGTGACCTTCCGCGACCTGGAGGACCCGCTGTTCGAGCACGCCTGCGACCAAGGCAGCGTCGACCAGATCGAAACGCTGGACTGGGCCGAGGCCGACGGAGAGGCGAGCAAGCGTCTGTTCGTGCGCCTGCTCGGCCTTTGCCTCGGTGAACGGATACGCGAGCGCCTCGTGTTCGACCGGGACCGCAGGTACTACTTCTTCAAGGGCAACCCCCAGCGGAGGGGCGAGCGCGTCTACACGTTCAAGGACGCGCGCGGCGACGGCAAGCGGACCGTCGTCTCCCGGCACGGGCTCAACCGGGAGAAGACCGGCGCCTCGTACCTGCGGCACGCGGCGTTCGTCCCGCGCTTCCTCGACCTGGACGGCGAGTGGTACCTCGCGGTCGATCCCACCTATCACTTCACGCGGGATGGTTTCTCCGAGAGCGCCTTCGCCTCCGACTACCTGAAGAAGATCAAGGAGATCGAGCGGAACTCCAACGTGCGCGGGCACATGCGCATGTGGCGCGCCCTGCTCACCGAGCGGGGCGACATGCTCCACGCCGAATACCCCTACCTCAGCTTCGAGGCGCTCGACCCGCTGCGCCATCCCTACGGCGTGCCGGACGACCTCTGGTCGGAGCGCGAGGACCCGGACATGAGCAAGGCTCGAAAGGCAGGCCAGCGTGAGCTCGACCTTTAGGCTGCAGCACGTCCACGAGCCGCTGCTGGAGTTCGGAGGGGACGGTCGGCACCCGGACGTGCGCTTCGGCCTCGTGGACCATGGTCCGGTCGACTTCTCGACGAACGAAACCCGGACGGTCCGCGTCGGCCTGATCGGCTCGTCCGAGACCGTCGACGGCTTCCGGGAATGGTTCGCCCGCTGCGAGAGCGAGATCCCGGCCAAGCCGAGCCGGCAGCCCAACCTGTTCCCGTCCTTCCCTGGCAGCGGCGTCACCGGACCGTTCCGGTGCTGGTTCGAGATCGACCGGCATCACCAACGTATCCTCCGGGCCGCCAGCCTGGCAAAGGTCACCGGCGAGGAGCGGGACGACGTCGCCATCCGCCTCGCGGTCGAACTGTTCGTGGAGGAGATCCGCGACCTCTCCGAGTCGGACCGGCCGCCCCAGGTCGTCGTCTGCGCGTTGCCGGTGGAGCTGATCGAGCGGGTGAAGAACCTTCGCGGCCCCGAGGACGGCGAGGTCGGCCCCAGGGGCGAGGAAGGCCAGGGCGAGGCCGGGAACGACGCCGAGGACACCCGTCTCTACGAGGATTTCCGGGGCGCCCTGAAGGCCGCGACGCTCGCCTACAGGATTCCGATCCAGATCGTCTGGCCATCCACGTACGACGAGCGGGCCGTGATCAAGCGGAAGCTGGCGAAGCTTTCCGCGCGGAGGGTGCAGGATGAGGCCACCAGGGCCTGGAACCTGTTCTGCGCGCTCTACTACAAGGCCGGGGGCACGCCTTGGCGGATGGTGCGCGAGCGCGACGAGTTCTCGGCGACCTTCCTCGGGATCAGCTTCTTCGAGGACCTCGGACGAACCTCGTTGCGGACGAGTTCGGCCCAACTGTTCGACGAGCGTGGCGAGGGCCTGATCCTCAAGGGAGGCCGGGCCCTACGGGACAAGAACGACAGGCATCCCTACCTCTCCGAGGAGGATGCTTACGCGCTGACGAAGAACTCCCTCGGCACCTACAAGCGCGAATGGGGCACGTTCCCGGCCCGCCTCGTCGTGCACAAGAGCTCTCCCTTCCACCCGGAGGAGGCCGCCGGCTTCGAGGCTGCCATCGATGACCTCGGGATCGACCAGGCGGACCTGATCTGGCTCCCGCGCCGGTCGCCCGTCCGGCTCATGCGCGACGGTGACTATCCACCCCTGCGTGGTACGGCGATGCGGCTCGATAGGGACACCTCGTTGCTCTACACCCGCGGCAGCGTCGACTTCTTCGCGACATACCCCGGGCTCTACGTCCCGAACCCGTTGATGCTGAAGGCCCACCGGCGCGACAGGACAGAGTGGGACATGCTCCTGAAGGAGACCTTGGCGCTGACCAAGATGAACTGGAACAACACCCAGTTCGACGGGGGGCTGCCCATCACGATGCGTGCCGCCCGGCAAGTCGGGGAGATCCTCAAGCACGTCGGCGAGGGCCAGGTCCCCGATCCCCGGTATCGGTTCTACATGTGATCGGACACGGGGGCCGAACATCGGTCCCGCCGCGCGCAAATGCCTGGGCCTTGTCCCCGGGATCCCCAGGGTCGACGCGTTTTTGCACCGTCGCCCAGGCTCGAAGGTTGACCTGCGTTAACCGAGCTGGAAGGGTTTGCCTGCGCCACGGCGCCGATGCCTTCCGCCCCGGGCTTTCCAGGGCCGAAACAGGGAAATCCCCGACGATGATCCGCCCCGCCCGCCTGAAACGAAAGGCCGATGACCGGCTCGGGCCGGCGCGCGGAATGCGTGCCGCTCCAGGCCGACCCGTCGCCGATAACCGTCCGAGAACCACCGGGGCCTGACCGGCGCGCGAACGCGCCCGGCCGCCTCGACCGAGGCAGCCGATATGTCACCTGACTTCCATGACCCCGACAGGATCGTCGGCCAGATCTTCGAGCAGTTGGCGACCTGCCGCGCCGAGATGGGACGTGCGTCGCTCTGCCGGGTCGCGTCCGCGCTTCGCGTCGCCCTTGGCGCCGCGGTCCTGAGCGAGGCCGAGCGCCACGCGGAACACCTCGCCGAGCGCACCGGCGGCCCAAGGCCGGGCGACGCCCGCGTGATGTCCTGGACCCAGCGGACCGGGGCCGAGCCCTTCGACGAGAGCATCGAGCCGTGACAAGCCTGAGGAGCGAGACGATGCCCCTGCGCCTCATAGCCAGGCCGCCCGGCCGCGCCGCCGCCAGGCCCGACGCAACCACCCCTTCCCGATCATGCCGCGAGGCCCGACCGGCGCGCCCCTGAGCGCGCGGCCGCCTCGCGCCGGAGGCAGCCCATGTCCAAGAAGCCCTTTCGCAAGCCCCAGCCGCCCAAGCGCCTCGCCCCTGCCGCTGCGGCACCGTCCGAACCCGACATGTTGGACGAGTTCCTTCCGGCGCAGGACACCGAGCAGATGCTCGGTGTCGCCCGGACCGCCCGCGTCAGCACCCTGCTGGCGATGGCGATGCTCCAGGATGCTGCGCGGCCCGCGGACCTCAAGCGCATGGCCAAGCCCGATGGCCTTGCCGTCGTCGTCTCCGTGCCCGGCCCCGACTGGGTCGAGCCGGTCACCCACGCCGTGCGGAAGCTTGGCGCTTGGTGCGAGGTGATCAAGAGAAATGGGTCCAGCCGGCAGGAGAAGCCAGAGAACGGTTGTGGCGACGTCGCCGAAGCCCTCGGAGCCGGCAACGGCGTCGTCGGGGTAAGCCATGCCCCGGAGCGTTACCTTCCCGCCAATCTCGTCGCCCTGGCGGACATCAGGATCGACCTGAAGACGCCGAGCCCCCGGGCGCTCCGCTCGACCATCCGGCTCGCGACCGGCTCCCGGCCCGGGCCGATCCCGGCCGGCATCGCGTCCGGGCTGTCGTTCGCCACCCTGGCGGGCTGCATCCGCCGCGGAACGTCCGGCCGGGCCTGCGTCCGCCGCATCGAGGCGGCGTCGCGCGCCTTGATCGTCGTCGACCCCGGCGTCGCCGACGTGCCGCCCATCGAGCAATGCCACGGCTATGACGAGGGCGGCGCGAAGGCCTGGGCACTCGGGCTGGTCGCGGCGATGCAGGAGTATAGATCCGGACTTCGTCCTTGGAGTAGCATCGAGGACAGGAACATTGTGCTTTCCGGCGACCCCGGCGTGGGCAAGTCCACTTTCGCGAGAAGCGTAGCGAAGTCGCTGAGATTGCCTCTTTTCTCGACGAGCGTCTCGTCCTGGTTCGCCTCCACGGGTGGATACCTCAACGAGATCATTCGCCAAGTAGACACGGTCATCGGCCAGGCATCCGCCGCTGGACATGCCGTCTTACTACTTGAGGAAATTGACTCAATTCCTAACAGATCGACAGTAGATCAAAGAAATCGCGAATATTGGGTCGCTTTGACCTCGCATATCCTCACGGCCCTGGACTCTGCGATGTCGGGGGCGACCTCGTCGCTGATCATCATCGGCGCGACCAATTTTCCGGAACGGCTCGACGAGGCGTTGGTGCGTCCGGGCCGCCTCAACCGGATCGTCCGGATCGAGCGACCCGACACGGTCGCCACCGCGGGCATCTTGCGCCAGCACTTGATGGGTGACCTGCGGGACGTCGACCTCGGGCCGGTCGCCGCAATCGGCGCCGGCGCCACGGGGGCGGAAATCGCCGGGTGGGCGAAGCGGGCCCGCGGCGCGGCCCGGGCCGCGGGCCGGCCGATGACCCGCGCCGACCTCGTGGCGCAGGTCGCCCCTCCGGACACGCGCGACGCCGACGAGATCCTCGGGGTGGCACGACATGAGGCAAGCCACTGCGTGATCGGGCTGGTGACCGGCAGTTCCGAGGTCGAGACCGTCTCGACGGTGCCCAACGGTCCCTACGCCGGTCTTACGCGCAGCCGGGTTCGCCGCAGGTCCAACGTCAGCAGGCGGGATCTCGACGACTTCGTGGTGACGCTTCTGGCAGGCCGGGCGGCCGATGCCCTCTGGGGCAGCGTCCACAGTGGATCGGCGGGCCAGCCCGGCTCGGACCTCGCGGCCGCGACGCGGCTCGTCGCCGCCGCGCATGCATCCTACGGTCTCGGCGGAAGCCTCGCGTGGCTCG
Source organism: Methylobacterium sp. D54C (assembly GCF_053345595.1). Lineage (NCBI taxonomy): Bacteria > Pseudomonadati > Pseudomonadota > Alphaproteobacteria > Hyphomicrobiales > Methylobacteriaceae > Methylobacterium > Methylobacterium sp. D54C. The sequence goes on along the minus strand of NZ_JBKFAK010000016.1, from coordinate 109,501 downwards.
GGGACGAGGACGAGGCGATGCGGCTCGCCCGGACGGACGAGGTCTTCAGGCGTCGCATCGAAGCCGACCTGTCCGCGCTGCAGGCGCGGGCCGACCGGCTCGTCCGGGAAAACGCCGCGACCATCGACGCGGTCGCCGCCCGCCTCGTGCGCTCGCGCGTGCTGTCCGGCGACGAAGTCCGTCACATCGTCGCCGACTGCATTCCCGCCTCGGGCGGCGCCCTGCCCAAGGAGGCGCGCGATGCGTGACGTGGATGCGCGCCTGGGGGCAACCGTCGTTGCCCTCGTTCAAGCCGCCCGGTCGCTCGGGCCGGAGCGCCTCGACGACCTCCTTGAGAACGTCGCCGGCGAGATCGCGGTGGCGCTCCTTGAGGAGGAAGCTCGGAGAACGGCCTGGGCCGGGCGCCCCGGCAACGTGGTTCCGTTCGCCCGAGGCCGCGTGCCGGGGGCGTGCCCGTCCCCGACCGACGCCCGGGATGGATCCTGAAATGGGACGGAACGACCCCCGGAAGCGCTTTCTGTGGATAAGTCCACATCGTTTCCAGGGGTGAATCCCGGGCCATTGACAGCCGCGGACGCCCAAAAAGGCGGCAAGGCCGTCAAGCGGCCCCGGAGCCTGGACCGAGCCGGCGCAAGGATAGCCCAGGGTCGCGAAGGACCCTGGATGTCGACGGGCCTTCCGCCGGAAAATCCCTTACCGCCAGCTGGCTTCCGGCGACTCCCGTTCCGGGCGCTCATTGAATTGCCTATTCAATCCTTGAGGTCGAAATCATAAGGACTGAGGCAAGTATCCTTGATGTAGTTTGCCCCTCAAAAACCCGTCCAACCCTTGACAAATTCTAGGTTAAGCGACTCTCGGGACTCGCGTTTCGCCGCCGGACCGGCCGAATACGAGGCGTTGTACTTCGGGTCGACTTGCGGCATCAGAATGCAACGCCGAGCGGCAGACGCCACCTCGACGGAAACAAGCAGGCCCCGGTCGGGCTCGCCGCCCGGGCACACGGCCCGGGCAAAAGGAAGCCCCTCGGCGGATGTCGCCGCCGAGAGGCTTCCGGGCCGGGGCCCCAAGGGGCGGGCGGGACTTCAAAAGAAGCCCCGCCCGCAGAGTTCAGACCCGGGTGCGTTAAGCCCGGGCGACGTCAGCAAACACTTCAACCCCGGGTCCATTACGCCCGGGTCACCACCCGCAGAGAAGTCGATCCGGCATGACGTCCGGGTCGAAACCAGCAGAGAGAAGGACTCGGTAAGATGAGCAGGCACGTAAGGCAACGCGCTTCCAGCGCCGGGGGCATCGGATACCCGGGATCCACAGGAGGGGGCGACCGAAATGCGTCGAGCCCGGCGCGGCTGGCCCTCATCCGACGGCTGATGCAGGGCGTCGTAGATGCCGGCGCGTCGGCGGCGGTGACGGTCGACGGTCTCAACCCGACGGACGAGTTCGCCTTGGTTCTGGTGGAGATCACGCGGCCCGACGCCGGAACGACGCTGTTCCCCACGGACGAGGCCGACATGATTGACCGTGCCGTCCATGCCGCGCGTATCCGGTCCGCGGGGACCAAACCGAACGACTGAGCCGAGGCTGGCCGACGCCGCCTCGTAGGCCGGGTCACCACTCCCGACCGGCCTGAGACCCAACCTCCAACCAGGAACGTCGAAGAGGCGCGGCTACCCCCGGTAGCCCGGCCGGACACCCATGCCTCGTGTCGGCCGATCCGCCCCCTCCGAGACCTTTCCGCAGCTTCGAAAGAGGACGTGATGTTGCGTATCCACGACCATGAGGACCAACCGGCCGAGGCCGGGGAGACCGCGCTGCTGTTGCAGGGCGCACTGACCTTGCAGGAGGTCGCCGAGCGGCTCGGCATCTGCCCGCGCCTCGTCCAGGGACACGTCGACGACGGCAGCCTCGTCGTCATCAACGTCGGACGGGGAGACGTACGTCGCAGCCTGCGCGTCCTGCCCGACGACCTGGAAGGCTTCGTGAAGCGCCAACGGATCGCGGTGAAGAAGGTGGCGCCTTTCCCCAACGCGCTGGCCGGGCGGACGAAGACCCCCTCGGCCAACCCCGGCTACGCCGAGCGGCGCGCAGCCCGGCTGGCCCGCCGGAAGCCCTGAGCCGTGCCCCGGGAATTCCGCCCGCTCCCCCGGGGGCCACCAGCCCCCGACCTCACCCCTTCAAGTTCCAAAAGCATTCGCGTCAGCAAACCCGAAACCCATCAATCCAGCGAAAGAGGGACGAAGACATGTCAGAGAGCCATGGCGTCTGGAAGCCGCAAAACTCCAAGTTCTACTACTGCTCCTTCACCGTCGCGGGTAACCGCTTCAACGGCTCGACGAAGCTGGCCTCCAAGAAGGAAGCCATCTCGTTCGCCCGCCGGTGGAAGGAGAGCGAGGTCGAGAAGATCAAGAAGGCGGCCTCCAACCCCGCGGGGGAGATGACCCTCATCGATGCCGTCACCCGCTACATGCGCGAGGTCGGCGACGGCTACGTGAACTCAGGGGACTACGAGAGCAACTTCGATTGGTTGGTGGACAACATCGGGCCGAATACCCTGCTGTCCGAGATCGACGACGACATGCTCGCACAACTCGTCGCCCTGCGCGGCGGGGAGCGCAAGTACGGTCGCGAGGAAGAAGAGTTCGTCTCGAAGACGACCGTCAACTGCTGCGTCGTCAAGCGCCTCCGTGCGCTGCTCTCGCGAGCCAAGACATGGAAGGTGCGGTTGCCCGACGAGCCGAAGTGGACGTCGCACCTGGCGCCGGAGCGGCGGCGGGTCAGGACGATGACGGTGGCCGAGGAGTTGGCCTTCGAGAAGTGGGCCGCCGACTTCTGGCCCTTCATCCTGTTCATCCTGCTGACCGGCTTGCGCCGCAGGGATGCGCTGATCCGCTGGAGCCAGGTCGACTACGAGGCCAACGTCATCCGGGTCAGGATGAAGGGCGGAAAGGACCACGAGGTGGTGATCACCGACGACATCCGGGCCCTCCTCGACGCCGCGGCCGAGGACGGACACCCTGAATTCGTCTGGCAATGCGCCGTTCTGCGCGGGGAGTTCACAGGACGCCGGGTTCCGATCAGCTACGGATCGTCGTTGCATCAGTTCAAGCGCATCCTCCGCTTGGCCCGGATCGAGAACCTGACCTTGCACGACCTGCGCCGCACGGCGGGCGAGCGGATGTACCGGGCGACCGGCGACATCGCGGCGGTCTCGAAGTTCCTCGGTCACTCCAGCATCGAGCTGACGCGACGGTACTACGTCCACGTGATCCCGGATGATGTCGAGCTCCGGATGATCGCAACCGCGTATGCCCGGCAGGTCATGCGGGAACGGGCCCTGGCCCGACAGACCGTCCACTGATACGCACATCCGCCGACACGACCGCGAGCCGCCCCCGACCCGGGGGCGGCTTCTTCCGTTACCCACTCCGGATGCGGGCACCGCTGCCGAAGCCGGGCTCAGTGCGCCATGAGCACCGGGATGCGGGCCCGCTCGACAACGTGGCGGGTCACACCGCCGAGCAGCAACGCGCGCACGCGGCTATGGGTGTAGGCCCCCAGCGCCAACATCGAGGCGTCCCGCCGCCCCGCCTCGGCCAGGATGGCGGCGCCGACCGAGGGCCCGTCCCCGACGTCGAGGGGGACGGCTTCCGCCACGATGCCGTGCCAGCGCAGGTATCCGCACAGGTCCGCCGCCCGCGCCTCCTCGAAGCGCTCGGTCCGCGCGTGGACCACGGTGACCCGGGCGGCCTCGTGCAGCAGCGTGATGGACTGCCCGATCAGGCGCGTCGCTTCCAGGCTACCGTTCCAGGCGATCATGACGTGGTCCAGCAGGTCGTACGGGACGGTCTCGCCGACCATCAGCGTCGGGCGCCCCACCGAGAACAGCGCCGTGTCGAGCGCCCGCCCGGTGAACGGATGCGCCGGGTCGGGCCGGTCGATGATGACGAGGTCGCTGACGCGGCCCGCCAGGGTCAGGAGCGGTTCGACCTCGCCCGACAGTTCGGTCCAGGTCGCGAAGGTGGCGTCCAGCCGCCCGCCCGACATCCCGAATGCCACCCCCTCACGGGCGCACCACGCGCGCAAGGCCGCCTGAGCCTCGGCCGCGGACTCCCGCACGCCCCGCTCGATGGCCTCGATGGTCGCGCAATCCATCGGCACGAGGCCCGCCATCCCGGCGAGCACGTGCTCCGGGCCCGGCGCCATGAAGCTGACGCCGATATGCGCGTGCAGCGGCCGACCGAGCCTCAGGGCCGCTTCGAGCCGTTTGGTCGGGTCGATGCCCGGAGCGGTGGGGACAAGGAGGCAGCGCAGGAACATCGGGGTCTCCTCGCTCAGCGTTCGAGGCTTTTGAGGTAGGCGATCAGGGCCTCGGCCTGGTCCGGATCGAACCGGAACTCCGGCATGCTAGGGTGGCCCGTGCGGATGCCCTCCGCGAGCGCCTCGCCGAGGTCCTCGACGGGGTAGCGCGTGTGCAACTCCCGGAAGGGCGGCGCCACCCGCAGGGGGCTCGCGCCGGCCCGCCCGACAGCGTGGCAGCGGGCGCAGTTGGTCCGGGCGAGCGTCTCGCCCTGTTTGACCTGCCGGTCCCAGGCCGTGGCGCCCTCGACCGGGAGAAGGATGGCGAGCAACGCCAGGGCGCCCGCCGGAAGGATGGTTGCCTGGCGCATCAATGGCTCATCAGGCAGCAGACGGGCGTCGTCGTGAGGACGTCGCGGGTGGCCCCTCCGAAGATCCATTCGCGCAGTCGGCTGTGCCCGTAGGCGCCCATCACGATCAGGTCGGCGTCCTCGCGCCGGGCGAACCGCAGGATCTCATCCGCGGCGCCGACCTCCGGCGTGTGCAGCAGATGTGTGGTGACGGAGACGCAGTGCCCGGAGAGGTAAGCGGTGACGTCCTCGGCGCCCTCGTCGTCGGCCCCGGGGCCCACGACCGCCACATGGACCTCCTCGGCCCGGGTCAGGAACGGCAGCGCGTCGTGAACGGCCCGGCGCGCCTCGCGCGTGTCCTTCCAGGCCACGACGACCCGCCTCGCTGCGAGGCATTCCACGCCCGGCGGCGCGATCAGCACCGGCCGCCCGACCTCCATCAGGAGCGCCCCGGTCGGAACGGTCATCGGACCTGGGTCGCCGTCCGCAGGACCATGCCGTCCGACGACGACGATGTCCGCGGCGCGTGCCTGCGCGGCGAGGTAGGCTAAAGGGCTGGTCGGGGCCGAGCGCCAGTCCGTCCTTTGCGCCGCCCCGGCCTCGCGCTCGAACAGGGCCTTGGCCGCCGCGAGCTGCTCGTCCGCCAAGCGCTCCTCGATGGCCCAGACGCGCTCGACCTCGATCATATCGCCGACCGGCATGGGAGCCAGGACCGGACGCGCCGCGACGCCTGTCAGCTTGGCCTCGAAACGCTCGGCGAGGCTCGCCGCCAGTTGGACGCGGTCCGCCGCGGCGGCCCCGAGGTCGACCGAGACCATGATGTTGGTGATCTTCATGACCGCCTCCCCCCGCCGGAAATCCGGCTCCGTTTGGGTAGCGTGGCCCCGGGGCACCGCGTCGGCCTTGATCCATCTCAAGGGGCGCGACTGGCCGGGATCCAACCTCAGCAGGCGAGCGTCAGGCGGTCGTCGACGGCCCGGACCCCCGGGGCCGACCACGCGGCCCGCTCGGCGAGTTCGCGCTCGCGCCAGACATCGACGCACCCGTCGAGGGTGACCTTGTCGCCGTCGACGTGCACGCGGATCGTGTCCGGGTCCCGGGCGCTGCGCCGCAGGGCCGCGAGGATCCTGTCCTTCACCTCGGCGGCGCGTGCCGGCGGCTTCACCGCTATGAGGTTGACGATGTCGGTGACGCCGGCCAGCCGCCGCAGCGCCTTATCGACGGCCGCCTTCTGGTGGTAGTACGGCACGCAACCCTGCAGCGTGACGCAGCCCTTCTCGACCTTGAGCGTGACCGAGTCCCGGGGGACGCGCGCGTCCCACTCGATCACCCGGGCGCAGCGTTCGGCCAAGGCCTCGTCGCCGACGGCCGGGTCGTCAGGGTAACGGACCGTGATCCGCTCTACCACGCCGCGTACGCCTCGGACCCGGAGCGTGACGCGTTCGGCGATGCCCTTCTCGGCGTAGTTCCGGACATGCCCGGTCAGCGTCACGATGCCGTTCTCGACCGTGACGCCGATCTGCGCCGCGTCGATCATCGGGGCGTACTCCAACTCGTCGAGCACGTGCCGGTGCACGGTGATGTCGTCCATCGCCGGTCTCCTCGCTCCGTCGGGGTTCAGAGGGTGAGCCAAAGCAGCGCCGGCGTCACCGCCGACGCCGCAATGGCCAGGGCCAGGGCCTGCAGGCTTCCGATGCTCCGGTAGCGGTAGCCATCGGTGACCACCCGTTGGCCCGCGTCGTTCAGCGGCGCCAGTCCGACCGGTACCCGCACGCGGCGTACCGTCCGGATTTGGGTGGTTCGAAGCACCAGGGTCATCGTTCGCTCCCGTCTTGCCTGACGGGAGACATCCTGCCGGCCCTCGCCGGGCGCGCTTTGATCCACCTCAACGCCGCCGGTCCGGTCCGCCGGCACGGTCTACGCCGGGATCAGCACCCGCCGGAGGCCGGCATGGACGCGACGCACGGAACGAGTGAGCGCCAAGAAGGCGGACATCGAGGCGACCGGCGCGCGCCGACGTTCGTGCCGGGACCGCTCGGACCTGACAGCCTCCTGAGGATCGACGCCTACTGGCGGGCCGCGAACTACCTGTCGGTCGGCCAGATCTACCTCATGGCCAACCCGCTCCTGCGCGAGCCGCTGCAACCCGAGCACGTCAAGCCGCGGCTCCTCGGCCACTGGGGCACGACGCCAGGCCTCAACTTCATCTACGCGCACCTGAACCGGGTCATCAGCCAGCGCGATCTCGACATGATCGCGGTCTGGGGACCGGGTCACGGCGCGCCGGGGCTCGTGGCGAACGCGTACCTGGAGGGCACCTACAGCGAGATCTACCCCGACGTCGCCCGGGACCTCGACGGCTTGGCGCGCCTGTTCCGGCAGTTCTCGTTTCCCGGGGGCATCCCGAGCCACGCCTCGCCGGAGCTGCCGGGCTCCATCCACGAGGGCGGCGAGCTCGGCTATTCCTTGGCTCACGCGTTCGGGGCAGCCCTCGACAATCCCGGCCTCACCGTCGCCTGCGTGGTCGGCGACGGCGAGGCCGAGACCGGGCCGCTCGCCGCCTCCTGGCACTCGAACAAGTTCCTGGACCCGGTGACGGACGGCACCGTCCTGCCGATCCTGCACCTCAACGGCTACAAGATCGCCAACCCGACGCTCCTCGCGCGCATGCCCGGGGCCGAGTTGCGCAGCCTCCTCGTCGGCTACGGCTACGAGCCGACCTTCGTCGAGGGCGACGAGCCGGCCCCGATGCACCAAGCCATGGCCACCGCCCTCGATGCGTCCTTCGACGCCATCGCGGAGATCCGCAGGCGCGCCGTCCGCGGCGAGCCAGGGCGTCCGCGGTGGCCCATGATCGTGCTGCGCAGCCCCAAGGGCTGGACGGGGCCGGACCGGGTGGACGGCAAGCCCGTCGAGGGCACCTGGCGCTCGCACCAAGTGCCCGTGGCGGCCGTGCGGGATGACGCGGAGCACCGCGCGATCCTGGAGGCTTGGCTGCGCTCCTACAGGCCGGAGGAGTTGTTCGCCGAGGACGGCTCGCTCGTACCCGACCTCGCGACACTTCCGCCCAAAGGAGCGCGGCGCATATCGGCCAACCCGCACGCCAACGCGCACGGGAGCGCCCCGCTACGCCTACCGGACCTAGGCCGCGTCGCCGTTGCCGTGCCGGAACCCGGCCGCACCAGGGGCGAGGCCACCCGCGCGCTCGGGACCTACCTTCGGGAGGTGATGACGCTGAACGCGCGGAGCCGGAACTTCCGCCTGATGGGGCCGGACGAGACCGCCTCGAACCGCCTCGACGCGGTCTTCGAGGTGACCGGCCGGGCCTGGCAGGGGGAGATCGTCCCCGGCGACGACCACCTCCGGCGCGACGGCCGAGTCATGGAGGTGCTGAGCGAACACCTCTGCGAGGGCTGGCTGGAGGGTTACGTGCTGACCGGGCGGCACGGCCTGTTCGCCACCTACGAGGCCTTCGCCCACGTCGTCGATTCCATGGTGAACCAGCACGCCAAGTGGCTGAAGTCCTCGCGCGACCTGCCCTGGCGCCGGCCGGTCCCGTCCCTGAACATCCTACTCTCGTCCCACGTCTGGCGGCAGGACCACAACGGCTTCAGCCACCAGGACCCGGGCTTCATCGACTTCGTGGCGAACAAGCGTGGGGACACGGCGCGGATCTACCTGCCGCCGGACGCGAACACGCTTCTCTGCGCCATGGACCACTGCCTGCGGACCCACGACCGCATCAACGTCGTCGTGGCCGGTAAGCAGCCCGCCCTGCAGTGGCTGAGCCTGGACGAGGCCGTCCGGCACTGCGCCGCCGGCGTCGGGACCTGGGATTGGGCCTCGAACGAGGGCGAGGCGGAGCCCGACGTGGTGATGGCCTGCGCCGGCGACGTCCCGACCCAGGAGACGCTCGCCGCGGTGGACTGGCTGCGCCGGCACGTCCCGGAGATGCGGGTCCGGGTCGTCAACGTGGTCGACCTGATGACGCTGCCGGCGCCCGGGACGCACCCGCACGGGCTCGACGACCCGACCTTCGACAGCCTGTTCACGCGCGACCGGCCGGTGGTGTTCGCCTACCACGGCTATCCGTGGCTGATCCACAGGCTGACCTACAAGCGTACGAACCACGGAAACTTCCACGTCCACGGCTTCATCGAGGAGGGCACGACGACGACGCCCTTCGACATGTGCGTGCTGAACCGGCTCGACCGGTTCCACCTCGCCCAGGCCGCGATCCGGTCCGTGGCACGACTGGGCGCCCGCGCCGCGCATGCCGAGGAGGCGCTCCGGGACGCGTTGGCCGCCCATCGCGAGCACGTCCGCCGGACAGGCGACGACCTGCCGGAGGTGCGGGACTGGACCTGGTCGGGACGGCACGCGCCCGAGGACCACGACCGCCGGATCGAGGGTGACATCATGCAGTGCGGCCCGACCGACGCGGACGAGCCCGGCCGGTCGGGCACCGTGGACGGTTGGACGGTCGTCACCTGAGAGCGCACGATGATCCTCGTTCTCAACGCCGGATCGTCCAGCCTGCGCTGTGCCCTGTTCCGGCCCGGCGTCGACGCACCGGTCTGGCGCACCCACGTCGCCGGCACCGGGACGCACCCGAAGCTGTCGGTCGATGGCGAGCCGGTGGTCGGCGAACGGCCACCACAGGGTGACCACGCGACCGTCGCCCGCTGGCTGTTCGACCGACTGCCCTACGCGCCGACGGCGGCCGGTCACCGCGTCGTCCATGGCGGCTTGCGCCACGCGGCGCCGGTCCGCCTCGATGCGGACGTCATGGTCACGTTGGAGGGACTGGTGCCGCTGGCACCGGCGCACCAGCCGCAGGCCCTGGCCTGCATCCGGGCGGTCGGGGAGACGTGGCCGCGCCTGCCGCAGGTCGCCTGTTTCGATACGGCCTTCCACAGGACGCAGGATCGGCTCGCCCAACTCTACCCGCTGCCGCGCGCCCTCCTCGATGTGGGGCTCGTGCGCTTCGGCTTCCACGGGCTGTCCTACGCCCATCTCGCCCGAAGTTATCCGACAGGGCGGCTACTGGCCGCCCATCTCGGGCACGGGGCGAGCCTGTGCGCGATCCGGGACGGACGCAGCGTCGCCACGACGATGGGCTTCACGACGCTCGATGGGGTGATGATGGGCACCCGCAGCGGGGCGGTCGACCCCGGCCTCGTGCTGCACCTGATCCGGGAGCGTGGCCTGTCGCCCGACGCGGTGGCCGAGCTCCTGAACGAGCGGTCGGGCCTTCTCGGCGTCTCCGGTATTAGCGACGACGTGCGGGTCCTGGAGGCGAGCGACGCGCCGGGAGCGCGTGAGGCCCTGGACCTGTTCGCTTACCGGATCGTGCGGGAAGCGGGCTCCCTCATCGCCGCACTCGGCGGGGTCGACGCCGTCGTCTTCACCGGCGGCATCGGCGAGCATGCCGCGCAGGTCCGCGTCGCGGTCTGTCGCGGGCTTGCATTCGCGGGCGTCGCGCTCGACGACGTGGCCAATGCCGGCGGCGAGGCGAGGATCGAGGCGCCCGGCTCGGCGGTCACGATCCGCATCGTGCCCGCGAACGAGGAGCGCGAGATCGCCCTGTCGGTGACCGAAGCGCTCGCCCTGACGTGAGCGCGCCTGTCGCCGGGCAAGCCACTGCGAGACTTCCCGGTCAGGACGTCGGGTGTTCGCCCTTCAGGTAAGCGGGATCGAACTCGGCGACCTCGGCCAGCCCGTCCCAATCCTCGATGGTCATCCACCGGCATCGCCACGAGATTAGCCCGGCCTGGCGAAGCCTCTTCAGGGTGCGGTTCGCGTGGACCGACGTCAGGCCCATGGCGCTGCCGAATTCCGCCTGCGTCAACGGCATGGGAAACCGGGACGCCTCGGCGATGCCGGCGGCCGCCGCCCGCGTGAAGAGTTCGCAAATCAGGTGCGCGAACCCTTCGTACGCCGGGCGGTGGGCTGCGTTCAGGAGCCAGCGGCGGGCGGTGGCCAGCTCGACCGCCGTTTCGAAATGCACCATGCGGCCGATGCCGGAATGCCGCTCCATGAGGTCCCGCAAGGCATCGTGCGGGATGACCGCGACGCGACAGGGCGTGAGCGAGGCGACCACGTGGCCCACCCGCCGACGGACGAGGCCCTGCAGGTCCAGGAAATCCCCGGGAAGCTGCAGGGCGAGGATCTGGGGCCGGGCGGTCTCCAGGGGGATGTACCGGCAGGTCCAGCCATCCAGGAGGAGCCGGCATTCGGCCGGTTCGTCGTCCTCGCGCACGATCTCCCGGTCGGCCTCGACCGTGACGACCCGTGACACGGACGCGGCGAGGGCATCGGCCTCGTGGGCCGGAACACCGGACCGATCCAGCTTGCGCCTGAAGGTTAAGGTCCAGTCCACGCCTGACGCATGGATCGGACCGCGAACGGTCTTCCCATTGCCCGGTTGCGGCCCTCGCGGCGGCGTCGACGGATACGTCGGGCCGGGAGGTGGCTCGCGCCGGTCGTAGGCATTCGGTTGGTTCGTCCTCGAACGTATCTCCCCGTCGGCCATGGACATGATGCGCCCCCTAGTTCCACGTAACGGAAGACAAGTTGCCGGCTCGATGCGACCCCGCTTTGCGGTGAATCAAAAAATCGGTCCGGACCACCGTCCGCCCTGCCTGGCCCGAACCCGGTCCGGCGGCATTCCCCGCAGGCCGGCCTGACGGTCGGCGGCGGAAGGGCGCCTAAACCGTGTCCGGGCTCCGACCCGGCGCCCGTTCGCGCTCGCCGTCCCCGTGACCGACGTCGAGGCCGAAGAGGCAGTCACCCATATCGACCGGCTGCGCCCATCGATACAGGAGCCGGTCGACCTCGCCCGCCCAGGCGAGCGGGAGGTCGAGCCAGAAGGTGCGCCACAGCGTCAGCAGGGCATTCTCCGCGAGCTCGAAATCCGAGCGCGGAGGGTGGGACGGAAGGGTCGTCGATGCCTGCCTCATGGCCTAAGCCCCCACCTCGACGCGGCTGACGTGGGAGACCCTGAAGGTGCGGTAGGTCTCGTCGCCGGCATCGCGGATCGAGACGTACTCGCCCTCGACGAAGGCGTGTGTGCCGAGGTGGTAACCGGGCTCGTCGTCCTCGTTCGTCCAGTCGGCATAGTCGATCAGCCAGGTCGCCCCGCCCTCTCCGCCGGCGCGGTGGACGAGGCGGCCATGGCGGTCGCGCTCGCCGACCCAGAACCGTCGCACCCGGCAGTGGTCCCGGGTCTCGCGCCAGAGCGCCGCGTCGAGGCGCCCGTCCGGTCCGAGCGGAGCAACGATCTGGTAGCCCCGCCCTACGCTGCCATCCGGATGCTCCGGGCAGCGCGCCAGCGTCAGGGTCACGCAGAACATCGCGGCCGGGGCAGCCCCGGTCTCGGGCCGCGGCCCGAGCGGCGGTGCGACTGCATCGGACCCGTGCATCTCTACGGACATGGTGGACCTCCTCAACTCAGGGCGACGATGCGGTCCTCGACGGCGCGGACGCCCGGCACCGACCAGGCCGCGCGCTCGGCGGCGTCGCGCTCCGTCCAGGCCGATACCGCCCCCTCCAGCGTGACCTTGTCGCCCGTGACGGTGACCTTGATCCCGTCCGCCTCGAACATGACGCTGCGCCGGAACGCCTCCAGGATCTTGTCCTTGACCGCATCCGGGCGGGCCTCGGGCCTGACCTCGATGTGGTTCGTCACCCCGTGCACACCGGTGAGCTTGCGGACCGCCGCCTCGGCGCCCGCCGACTGGTACTGCCAGTGAACCGCGCCGGTGAGGGTGACCCAGCCACCGGCGACCGTCACCTGGATGGCCCGCTTCGGCAGGTGGACGGACCAGTCGATGATGGCCAGCGCCCGCGCGGCGATCTGGTCGTCGGCGACCTTCTTCGCGTCCGCGTATCGGACCTGGATCTCCTGGGCGATGGCGCGCACGCCCCGGACGCGCCGGACGGCGCGCTCGGCCTCGACCTTCTCGGCGTAGCTGCCGACGTGGCCGGTGAGCGTCACGACGCCGTCCGAGACGGCGACGCCGATGTCGCCCGCGTCGAGGCTGGGGTCGAAGTCGAGCTCGTCGAGAACGTCGCGGCGCAGGTCCTTGTCGGTCATGGCGCTTCTCCTCATGGCCTCTCTCCCGTTCATGCCGGATGGCGTGGTGGGCAGCGGCCGGGTGATCCTGCCCGGCCTAGACGGAGGAGCCTTGATCCAGCGCAACACCCACGCGGCGCTCGGCCCTAGCCAGTGCGGCGCAGCGCTCCGTCTCCTTCCGCAGGTGCGGAAGCGTCGCCCCGATGCCCGCGGCCGCCAGGTCCGATTGGAGCCGCGTGATCATCGTCTCGTCGTCGGCCACGACGGCACAATCCGTGAAGGCGGTGACGTACGCTTCGGCCGCCGGCCCGCTCAGGGCCATCCGTTCGCAGGCCCAGCTAGCCAGGAGCCGGTTGCGCCTGTTGCGGGTGTGGAAGCGCGCCTCCTCCTCCAGGACGAAACGTTGCTCGTAGGCCCGCTCGCGCTCGTCGAATGTCGTGGCCATGGTCTCCTCCCCGATACCGGCTTGGGCTGTCTTTAATCCTCGACAACGCGTCGGAGCCGGGCGCGTCGGAGGCTGACCTGACGTCCGCCCGCGCGAAGCAGCGCCCCGTCCTCCTCCAGTTGCGAGAAGGTCCGCGACACGGTCTCGATGGTCAGGCCGAGATGATCCGCGATGTCGCGTCGGGTCATCGGCAGCGCGAAGGTGCCCGTGCCGCCGAGACGCTCGTCGACCTCCATCAGGAAGGTCGCGACGCGCTCCACCGCCGAACGCCGACCGAGCAGCAGCATGTGGTCCTGGGCGTAGCGAAGGCCGCTCGCCGCCATGGTCCAGAGCTGGCAGGCCACCTCAGCGCTGCGGGCCGCGGCGCGTTCGATCCCGCGACGCTTGAAGATCACCACCTGGGTGTCCGACAGGGCCTCGGCCGTGTGCCGATGCGTCTCGCCCTGCTCCAGGCCGAACAGGTCGCCGGGCAGGTGGAAGCCGGTGATCTGGCGCCGCCCGTCGTTCAGGACCTTGTGGGTGCGCACCGCGCCGCGGACGACCTTGTAGACGAACTCGGCTTCCTCGCCCTCGCCGTAGATCTCTTCCTCGCGGTCATAGGCGAACGGGGTGCCGATGAGCTCGGGGCAGCCGGCGAAAAGGGCGGTACCGGGTTTGCCGCCGACGGTGACGTTCGCGGTCGAGGGCGAGGTCGGGGACAGGGTGATCTCGGCGGCCATCGCATCTCTCCTCGTCCGAAATCGGATGGCGGGAGATTGCCGGGGCCGGGCGTCATGAAAAATTCCGGTCGGTCGCTTAAGCAGGTCCGCTTAAGGGCAATTACGTATGCGTGCTCGGCGATCAGGGGTGCGCGACAGTCACGAGGCCCCATGCGTGTATGGGATCGTGCAGCACGAAGACGCCGTTGCGGCCCGCGGCCAGCGAGCACAGGGCCGTGGCAAGCCCATAGGCGACGACGCCCAGAACCAGCGTCACGGAGTCGGCGCGACGCCTGAGGGCGTGAATGGCGACGCAGCCGGCGGTGAACGACGACGCCACGAGGATCGCCAAGGGGTCGAGAGGCATCGCGCCGCTCCGGAACGCGGTTGGTCCGATGGTCCTGGGAGGGGCCGCGGCCAAGCGATGGGCTTCCGCGGCCCCTCCGGCGATGAAAGATGCCTCAGACCGAACGCGCCAGGGGCGAAACGAAAAGCCGCCAGAGCTCGAACGCGGCGAGGACGGCCACTGCGAGCCCGATGCCCACGTGCAGCCACACCGGGTACCGCAGGTCCGCGAAGCCGAGCGCCCACGGGGCGATGGACACCCAGAGGCCGGCGGCGAGGTTGATGTATTCCTCCCAGTCGTAGGACTTGGCGAGGGCGAGCGCCGCGACGACGGTGATGGCGCCGCCGCAGACGAAGGCATTGCGCGCCGCTGCGGTCTCGCTGCCGAGTCCCAGGTACCAGGGCGCCATGAGGAGCGCGACGCCCAGCAGCGCGTTCAGCGCGTTCGGGATCATGTCCTCCATCCGGTTCTCGATGGTCCGCATCGTCGCCTCCTTGGAACGGGGGCACCGGAGCCGGGGACGCCGAATGCCGGGCCCTTGGCGGCAGACGGCCTGCCACCTCCTGACGCCGAGCATCCGGCAACGTCGCATCGAAGCCTTGATGTGGCTCAAGGAGAGCGAGGGGTGTCCGTCATCCCATCCCGCAGCTTCTCGACCTGCGTGAAGCCGGCGTTCCGGCGCGCGCCTGATCATGCCCACGACTTTCGGCACCTACCCGTGCAGCCCGCCGCGGGACTTCGCGGGCGCGGCGGCTTACGCGGAACGGCCCAGGGCCCACGTAGAGGGGACCGCGTGCGCCTTCCCCGTTCCGGCTGGCTAACAGGTTGACGCAAATGCCGCCGAGCGACCTTGATCTGACGCAAGCCGACCAGCACCGAGGACGCGTGGATCAGGCCGGGAGCATGCCGGTGGCGGAAACCTGACGGCTCGAACCTATGCCCGGGTCCGCTCCAAACCAAAGTCGGTGACAGGCATATCGTCGGGGCGCCCGGGAAGCGGTCATGGCCTTGCTCCCGCTCCCGCCGCGATAGCCCGTGCATCCTGTCAGCGTTTCAAGACGAAGCTTGTGAGGGCCACCGCTCGTGACGGTGTTGCCGTTGGCGAACGCATGGCTGGCGGGAGCGGCCGGGCTTGGCGGAAATCGAAGGGCCTGCCTCCCGCATCGCTAGCCATCTGCCCCCGCTGGGGGCGGCCGGCGCCGTCCGAGTTTGCTGGCTGCACGCAGGATCAAGCCATGACGCGGACCCACTTCCGGTTCCAGTGAAGACTTTGGCCGCTCCACCCGCATGTGTCTCATGTCTCACCCGACGCCAAATCCCAGTCGCCGGGGGGTGTGAATGAGCGTTCATTGACATGTGAATGAACGCTCACTAACACATCTGACGACGCAGCGAGGAACGAGAATGGCACCAGGACTCCAGGCATCGACGCACCGGCCTGGTGTGGCCGCCGAAGCCATGTCACTCCTGCGCCCAGCCAACCTGCTCGCCGCCCTCTTGGTGATCCTGGGCTGGGCGGCGCTGATTTCCTGGACCGGAAACGGCCCCGGTGGCTGGCAGGCCCGCACGTGCGCCAGCCTCGCCCCGTCGGCGCACGCTTGCGTCACGGCAACCCGGGCTAAGGACGCCAGCCGGGTCGTCCCCCATACGGCGGAGCAAGCATCGTGAGCATCGGGACCGGAAACGTCGTCGGGGTCCGCGACGCGCAGGTCTCGCGTCGCGAGGAGATCCTCGATGCCGCCGAGGCCTGCTTCGTCCGGAACGGCTTCCACCGCACCACCATCTCGGACCTCGCCCGCGAGGCCGCGATGAGCCAAGGAAACTTCTATCGCTACTTCGCCGCCAAGGAGGACATCGTCCTCGCGATGGCCGAGCGCGACAGGGCGCGCGGCGCGACCATGCTCGCCGACCTTGAGCGGGAAGGCGGCCAGCGCGCCGTCCTTACCGGCATCCTCACGCGCTATTTCACGGATCTCACCCGTTCGGCTGCGGTCCTGCGCGTGGATCTTTGGTCGGAAGCAACCCGTAATCCCGCCATCGCAACGCTGATCGAACGGGGCGAGGCGGAAGCCCGCGAGTGGCTGTGCGGGATGTTCGCGACGCTCGCCACGTCGCCCGATTGCGACCCCAGGGCCATGTTCGACGCGCTCAACCCGCTGATGAAGGGCATCATCGTGAGCCGGGCGACGCTGCCCGGGTACGACCCTTCCACCGCGGTCGCGCATCTCCAAGCCCTCATCGAAGCCGGCCTGCGCGGCTCGCTGCCCCGAGCGGCCGAGGCCCTTCCGGAGACCAGCCGATGATCCGCGCCGTCCTACTTGCCGGAACCACGCTGCTCACCCTCGGCCTTTCGGCCTCCCTCGCCCGCGACGAGGCACCAGCGACGACCAAGCCGCTCCTCGCGCCCGCCGTCAGCGTCGTCGAGGCGACGCGGCGCGAGACCGTTGAGACTGTGGCGGTGACCGGCACCCTGGTGCCCCGCGACGAGATCTTGGTAACGCCCGAGATCGACGGTTACCGGGTCATCGAGGTGGTGGTAGAAGAGGGCGCGCGGGTCGCCAAGGGCCAGGTGCTGGCGCGCCTGTCGCGCGACCTCATCGACCGTCAGATCGCGCAGCAGGACGCGGTGGTGGCCAAGGCCGAGGCCGCCGTGCCCCAGGCCCAGAGCAACATCGAGCAGGCCGAGGCTGCCGAGACCGAGGCTCGGCTGGGGCTTGAGCGGGCGCGCTCGCTCATGGCGACCGGCAACACCACGGCGGTGGTGATGGAGACCCGCACCTCCGCCCTGCGCCAGGCGGAGGGCAAGCTCGCCTTCGCCCGCAACGGGCTTGCCATGGCCAAGGCCGACCTCGCCCAGGTCCGCGCCGTGCGGGACGAGCTGTCCCTACGGCTCGCCCGCACCGAGATCCGGGCTCCGGAGGCCGGCATCGTCAGCCGCCGCACGGCCCGCGTCGGCCTCGCCGCCTCGGCGTCTTCCGAGCCGCTGTTCCGCCTGATCGCGCGTGGCGAGATCGAGTTGGAGGGTGAGGTCGTCGAGACCAAACTGCCGCTGTTGCGCGAGGGCGCCCCGGCGTGGATTGACATGGGTGAGGGCACCCGCGTCGCCGGCAGCGTGCGCGCCGTCTACCCCGAGGTCGACAAGGCGACGCGCCTGGGCAAGGTGCGCGTGCGCCTCGACCCCGACCCCCGCCTGCGCATCGGCACCTTCGCCCGCGGCGCCGTCGAGCTCGCCCGCAGCCGCGGCGTCAGCGTCCCCCAGGCTTCGGTGCTCTACGGCGGCGGTCGCCGCAGCGTCCTCGTCGTGACCGGCGACCGTGTCGAGGACCGCACCGTTCGCACCGGCATCGCCGACGAGGACACCGTCGAGGTCCGCACGGGCCTCAACGAAGGCGAGCGGGTCGTGGCCCGGGCCGGCTCGTTCCTGCGCGACGGCGACCGGGTCCGCCCGGTGCTCGAAGCCCCGCCCGCCACGCCCGCGGTCGCCGCGGTGCCCGCGCCCCGGGACACCGCCGAAGCAGGCGTGCCTTAAGCCGTCGCACCCCGACACCACCCCGACGACATGAAAGCCAGGGCAGACCGATGCGCCTGAACGTCTCCGCATGGGCGATCCGCAACCCCATCGCGCCCCTCGTCCTGTTCCTGGTGCTGGTCGTGCTCGGCCTCGTCAGCTTCCGCGGGCTCGCGGTGACGAAGATGCCGAACGTCGACGTTCCGATCGTCTCGGTGGCCATCACCCAGTCTGGCGCGGCACCGTCCGAGCTCCAGACCCAGGTGACAAAGTGGGTCGAGGACGCGGTCGCCGGCGTCCGGGGTGTCAAGCACATCACCTCGGCCATCACCGAGGGCTCCTCGGTGACCACGGTCGAGTTCCGGCTGGAGGTGAACACCGACCGCGCCGTCAACGACGTGAAGGATGCGGTCTCGAAGATCCGCATCAACCTGCCGCGCACCATCGACGAGCCGGTGATCAGCCGCGTCGAGGTCGCCGGTCTGCCCATCCTCGTCTACGGCGTGAAGGCGCCCGCGATGACGCCCGCCGAACTCTCCTGGCTGGTCGAGGACAAGATCGCCCGCGCGCTCCAGGGCGTGAAGGGCGTGGGCGGCGTCGAGCGGGTCGGCGGTGTTGCGCGCGAGGTCCGGGTCGTGCTCCAGCCGGACAGGCTGCTGGCGCTTGGCATCACCGCCGCCGACGTGAACCGGCAACTGCGCCTCACCTCAGCCGACATGGCGGGCGGGCGCGGCGAGGTCGGCGGGCGCGAGCAGTCGATCCGCACGCTCGCCGCCTCGCGCACCCTGCGCGACCTCAAGGCCACCTCCATCGTCCTGCCCGGCGGCCGCAAGGTCCGCCTCGACGACCTCGCCAGGGTCGAGGACGGCATCGAGGAGCCGCGCACCTTCGCCCGCTTCAACGGCGAGCCTGTCGTCGCCTTCGCGGTCTCGCGCGGGTCGGGGGCCAGCGACGCCGAAGTAGCGGCCGGGGTCGAGAGGAAGATCGCCGAGTTTCAGGCGAGCTATCCCGACCTGCAGTTCGAGTTGATCGACTCCTCGGTCTCCTCGACCATCGGCTCGTACGATTCCGCCATGCACACCCTGATTGAGGGGGCGCTCCTCGCGGTCATCGTGGTGTTCCTGTTCTTGCGCGACTGGCGCGCCACGCTCATCGCGGCGGTGGCGCTGCCGCTCTCGGTGTTCCCGACCTTCTGGGCGATGGACGCGCTCGGCTTCACGCTCAACGGCATCAGCCTGCTCGCGATCACGCTTGTGACCGGCATCCTCGTGGACGACGCCATCGTCGAGATCGAGAACGTCGTCCGGCACATGCGGCTTGGCAAGTCGCCCTACCAGGCGGCCATCGAGGGCGCCGACGAGATCGGACTGGCGGTCATCGCCATCACCGCGACCCTGATCGCGGTGTTCGCCCCGGTCTCGTTCATGCCGGGCATCGCCGGGCGCTACTTCATCCAGTTCGGCCTGACCATCGCGGTCTCGGTGTTCATGTCGCTGCTCGTGGCGCGCCTGATCACCCCGATGCTCGCCGCCTACTTCCTGCGCGACCACGGCCATGCCGAGGAGCGCGAGGGGCCGGTGATGCGCGCCTACTCGCGCCTCGTCGGCTGGTCGGTGCGCCATCGGGTGATCACCCTGTTCGCGGGCCTCGCGCTGTTCGCCGCCTCCATCGTGTCGACCGGCCTGCTGCCCTCGGGCTTCATCCCGAAGCAGGACAATGCCCGCACCCTGTTCATGGTCGAGCTGGCGCCGGGCGCGAAGCTCGCCGACACGGTCGCGGTGTCCGACCGCGTGGTCTCGCGCATCCGGGCGCTGCCCGAGGTGAATTCGGTCTTCGTCGACGGCGGCCGGCAGGTCGGCGGCAAGAAGGAGACCCGGCTCGCGACCCTGACCGTCAACCTGACGCCGAAGGCCTCGCGGACCAAGCGCCAATGGACGGTCGAGGCCGAGATCGCGGCCCTTCTCGCCGAGGAGCCCGACATCCGGTCCTGGACCCTGCGGGACAGCGGCCAGCGCGACCTCGCCCTGGTGGTGAGCGGCCCCGACGCCGACGTGGTCACCGAGGTCGCCGCGCGCCTGCAGCGCGACATGGCTGCAATCCCGCACCTCGTCTCGGTGATGTCGACGGCGCCGCTGAACCGGACGGAGGTCCGCATCCGGCCGAAGGAGGGGGTTGCGGCCGATCTCGGCGTCTCGACCGACGCCATCGCGGAGACCGTCCGCGTCGGCACCATCGGCGACATCGGCCTGAACCTCGCGAAGTTCAACGCCGTCGACCGCCAAGTGCCGATCCGCGTGCAGCTCCCCGAGAGCGCCCGCGGCGCGGTCTCACGGCTTGAGAGCCTGAAGGTGCCCGCCAAGGACGGCTCCGCCGTGCCGCTGGCGGTCGTGGCCGACATCGAGCTCGACCAGGGACCCGGCGCCATCGACCGCTACGACCGAGCGGTGCGCGTCGCCGTCGAGGCCAACATGGAGGGCTCGGAGGCGCTGGGCTCCCTCATCGCCGAGGCCCTGCAGACCCCCACCGCGCGGAACCTGCCGCCGGGGGTGACCATCAAGCAGACCGGCGACGCCGAGATCATGCAGGAGGTGTTCTCGGGCTTCCTGATGGCGATGGGCGCCGGGATCATGATGGTCTACGCCGTGCTGGTCCTGCTGTTCGGCTCGTTCCTGCAGCCGCTGACCATCCTGTTCTCGCTGCCGCTCTCCATCGGCGGCGCCATCCTCGGCCTGCTTATTTGCCAGATGCCAATCTCGATGCCGGTCGTCATCGGCATCCTGATGCTGATGGGACTGGTCACGAAGAACGCGATCATGCTGGTCGACTTCGCGGTCGAGGAGATGGGCCGCGGCGTCGACCGGGTCACCGCCATCGTCGAGGCCGGCCGCAAGCGGGCGCGGCCCATCGTGATGACGACCATCGCGATGGCCGCCGGCATGGTCCCGTCCGCGATGGCGTTCGGGGTCGGCGGCGAGTTCCGGGCGCCGATGGCGGTGGCGGTCATCGCTGGCCTGATCGTCTCGACCCTGCTCTCCCTCGTCTTCGTGCCGGCCGTGTTCCTGCTGATGGACAGCCTCGGCAATCTTATCGGGCGCGTGCTCGGACGGTTCGTCGGACCGAGCGACGACGCGGCCGGGCATGCCGTGACCGCACCCTGAGACTTCGATCTCGTGAAACCCGCAGAAGGAATCCGATGACTTTTCCAGTCTACCGCTTGGCCACGGCCGCCCTGGTGGTCGCCGTCGCGACCGTCACGTGCGGACGGCCGAACGCCGCCACCGCCGCCGAACCGTACGGGACCTGGCTCACGGAGGATGGTCGCGCCCGCATCAGGACCGAACGCTGCGGGTCCGACGCGACACGCCTTTGCGGCTTCGTGGTCTGGGGTCGCGAGCCGCTGGACAAGGACGGCAAGCCGAAAATCGACCGGTACAACCCGAACCCGGCGTTCCAGGCCCGACCCCAACTCGGCCACCAGATGTTGCTCGGCCTGAAGCCGAACGCGGAGGGGCACTTCGAGGGCAGGATCTACAACGCCGACAACGGCAAGTCCTACGACGTGACGGTGTGGAGCGACCATCCGTCGACGCTGACCGTCAAAGGCTGCATGCTGGTGTTCTGCGCCTCGCAGTCATGGAAGCGTGTGGCCGACGTCGTCCCCGGCCAGGTCCAGGGGCCGACCGACGGTCCCGGCGGTCCGCACTCCGATCCCGAGTGGGCATCGAAGGGTGCACGGACGGGCAGCACGCCCAGAAAACCATCGCCCGAAGGCTCAGCGACCCCCGCGCGGTGAGGGGCGCCCCGCGCAGGCGTACCAAGCGCCGTGCCGCCGCCATGGGGCAGCACGATGTGCGCAACCTCGAACATCGATGGCTTGCCCGGCCCGGAACCTGTTTCGCGGGCGTCAGGCGATTTTGCAGCCTGCTGCGATTCGAACTTTCGACGGCGCCTTGGTTGACAGGTGCCCGTTTGGGCGCCCTTCCTCAGGCTCGGGAGACCGAAACACCGGCGACTTTGTCGGCGAGCAGGCCAAGCAGCGCGTCGAACATCAGTGGCTTATCGATCAAGGGAATGCCCGCGACCCTGGCTCGCGTCCGGATGCCCGGGTCGGGATGGCCGGTGATCAGCACGACCGGGACATGCGCGTCGAGGTTGCGCAGGCGGCCGAACACCTCAAGGCCGTCCATCCCCGCCATGACCTGGTCAAGTAGTACCAAGGCCGGTCGCGGGCCGGGAAAGGCCGCCAACAATTCGCTGCCGTCGGCGAAGGTCTCGACGCGGTGGCCTTCGCACTCGATCAGGAAGCGCGTGGAGTGCAGGACGGCCGGGTCGTCGTCCACGACGTAGATGAGGTTCTGAGGGGCCGATGGCATGGCGGTCGCCCTTCGGTGTGGCGCTCTATCGAAGCCGCCATCATGCGTGGGTGGATCGGGCGCTCGCCTTGACCTGCCTCAAGCCGGCGTCAGGCGAGCCCGCCCAGCACCGACCAGCGCACCAGTTCCTGTAGGCTCTCCGCCCGCGTCTTGGCCATGAGCTTGGCCCGGTAGATCTCGACGGTGCGCGGACTGATGTCGAGCGTCCGGCCGATCTCCTTGCTGGTGCGGCCGGCGACGAGGTGGTCCAGGACCTGCCGCTCGCGCTCGCTCAAGGTTCCGACGCGACGCACGAACTCGCGCAGCGTCGGGTCGACCGCTCCGGCGATCCCGCCACGCTCCAAGGCCGACCTCAGCGCCTGGATGAGCGCCTCGTCGTCGAACGGCTTCTCGATGAAGTCGCAGGCGCCGAGCTTCATCGCCTCCACCGCGAGAGGCACGTCCCCGTGCCCCGTCATCATCACCACCGGCAAGGCGTGCCCCGCAGCCCGCAGGCGGCGCAGCAGTTCCAGCCCGTCGATGCCGGGCATGCGGATGTCGGTCAGGACGCATCCCGCGGCCGGCTTCTTCAGCCCGTCGAGCAGGTCCGCCCCGGCCTCGTAGAGCCGGACCTCAAACCCCTCGGTCCCGAGCAGGAAGCCGAGGGAGTCCCGCATGGCCAGGTCGTCGTCCACGACGTGCACCACGTCAGTCGCCATCGGGCAGGTCCCCCACACGGGCGGCCGGGAGCGTCAGCCGGAAGGTCGCCCCGCCGGTGCCGTTGCGTTCGACGTCGAGGCGCCCGCCATGCGCCTCGACAATGGTGCGGCAGATCGAGAGCCCGACGCCCATGCCGCTCCGCTTCGTGGTGACGAACGGTTGGAACAGCCTGTCGGCGACCTCCGCGGCGATGCCGGGCCCGGTATCCGATACAATGATCTCGACCGTCTCCCCGCCGATTGGCCTCGCCTCGACGGTCAGTTCGCGCCTGTCGCCCTGCTGCATGGCCTCGCGGGCGTTGCGCAGGAGGTTCACCAAGACCTGCTGCACCTGCACCCGGTCGGCGAGGACGGAGCCGACCCGCGGGTCGACGACGACGCGCGCGACGATGCCCTGCTCGCGGGCTCCAACCAGCGCCAGCGCGCTGGCCTCTTCGATCAGCCTCGCGACCGGCTCGACCCGCCTTTCGGTTTCGCCGCGAGCGACGAACTCGCGCAGGCGCCGGATGATCTGGCCGGCCCGCAGCGCCTGCTCGGCGGCCTTGCCGAGAACCTCCACCGTCTTGGCGATGGCCTCGGGGCCAGGGCGTGCCAGCAGGCGGCGGCAGCCCTTGGTGTAGTTCGCGATGGCGCCGAGCGGCTGGTTCAGTTCGTGTGCGAGCGCGGAGGCCATCTCGCCCATCGCGCTGAGCCGGGAGACGTGGGCGAGCTCGGACTGGAGCTCCTGGAGGCGGGCCTGGGTGCGCTGGTGCTCGGTGAGGTCGTTGATGAAGCCGGTGAAGTAGACCTGCTCGCCCGAGCGCATCTCGCCGATGGCGAGCTCCATCGGGAAGGTGGAGCCGTCCCGCCTCCGGCCGGTCACGACCCGGTTGGTGCCGATGATGCGGCGTTCCCGGGTCCGGCGGTAGCGGTCGAGGTAGCCGTCGTGCTCGCCCTGCATCGGCTCCGGCATCAGGATGCGGACGTTCCGCCCGACCGCCTCGCCGGCCGCGTAGCCGAACAGGCGCTCGGCCGCGGCGCTGAACGAGTGGATCAGGCCCGTCTCGTCGATGACGACCATCGCCTCGGGCACGGTGTCGAGGATCGAGCGCAGATGCGCCTCGCGGGCCCGGATGTCCTCCTCGGCCCGCTTCTGCTCGTCGATGCTCAGGACCACCCCGCGATGCCGTGCCGGCCGGCCGGCGTCGTCGAAGCTCACCCGCCCGCGCGAGCGCAGCCAGCAGACGGACCCATCGGGACGAACGACGCGGTAGTCGGCCTCGTAGCTTCCGCCCTCACGCAACGCCCGCTGGATGGCGTCAGCGCGGGCCTGCCGGTCGTCCGGATGCACCAGCGCCTGTGAGTCGGCGAAGGTGGTGAGCCGCTCGGGCGGCACCCCGAACAGGCGTGCGCAGGTCGGCGAGACGGTGGCGCGTCCGGTCGGGATATCCAGCGACCAGACGCAGATGCCGACCTCGTCGAGGGTCTGACGAAGTTCGTCGTTCGCCTGCGTGGCGTCACGCCAACGGTCGGCGCTGGGCATGTCGACGGGGTCCGTCATCAAGCGCACCCGGAAAGGTCCTGCGCGCGGCCGTCTTGGAACTCGCCTGTGTCCACCCGTAGGGCGTCTGCATCGCGCATCCGGTCATTACTGCGATTCCGCTACGGGGAACAGCCGCCGGTGCGTATTCGCGGCCGACGCAGAGTAGTTCTTTGGTCCGAGCCGCCACTGATACCGCGCCGCCCGAGCCGCTTGAGGTGGATCAACGCGGTGTCGCCACGACGGGAGGAACCTTTGGGTCGGCTCAACCCGGAGAACTCCCATGTCCAGACCCAGTCCTTCGCCCCTGGCGGGCATCCGCGACGTCCTCGTCGGGACCGCCGTGGAAGGCGAGCGCGAGGAGGCCTCGTCGGCCATCGGTTACGGCTTGACCTTGGCCAAGGCCGCAGGCGCCCACCTCACCGTCCAGTCGGCCTCGTGGCGCCTCTCGGGCGACGACGCCTGGCTCGGCGAGTTCGACTACGAAGGCGTCTCGGTCATGGACCGCCGGCTCGACGCGTTGGCCCGCTCCGTCGCCGAGCGCTCGGCTGGGGATGCCGCGCAGGCTGGCGTCGTCTGCACGACCGAGGCGCCGAGCCTGCCGTATCCGGAGATCGTGAGCCGTCTCGCCGCCCGTGCGCGCCTGCACGACCTGACGGTCCTGGACATCGGTCCGCGCACGTACGACATCGACCGTGAGATGATCGAGAAGGCGCTGTTCCACAGCGGCCGGCCGGTCATCGCCGTACCGCCGGGACACGACGCCTTCGCGGCGCGGCGGATCATCGTCGCCTGGGACGGCAGCGCCCAGGCCGCCCGGGCCACCAACGACGCCCTGCCGTTCCTGCGCGCGGCAGAAGCGGTCGAGATCGTCTCGGTCGGCACCGAAGCGGAGATCCACGGAGCGGTGCCGGGCGCCGAGTTCGCGCCCCATCTTGCCCGGCACGGGGTCAACGTCAGCGTCAACGATCTTCCGAAGCGGGATAGCATCGCCGACACGTTGCGTGCCCAGGCCGGGCTGTTCCGGGCGGACATGATCGTGATGGGTGCCTACCGGCACTCCCCGACCCGCGAATACTTCTTCGGCGGCGTGACGCGCTCATTCCTCAGGGGCAGCCCGGCACCCCTGTTCCTGTCCCGCTGAAGCCGGGAGGCTGACGATGACGGAGCGAGATCCTCCTCGGAGCGTCGCGACCGACCGGGCATTGCGGTCGCGGAAACGCGGTCGCCTGTCCGAGCCGGCTGCGGCGCAGTCGAAGACCGATGGGGCACCTCCCCAGGTGCGGGCACCTAACAGGATCGAATGGCCGGGCCCGCTGAACGAGGAGGAGCGCGCCGCGCTGGAGGCTGGCTGGGGCTTCGTCGAGTGAGGTGCACGCCGTAGTCGAGGCCGCCGCGGACCGCATCCGCGACGGCCTCTGTCACGGGCGCCATCCATGGCGCAGTCCTTCGAGATAGGCCGTTAGGTCGGCGGCATCGGCGGGGCTGAGCCGAAAGTCGGGCATGGCCGGATGCCGGCGGTCCACGCCCTCCACGAGGACATCAGCGAGGTCGCCGACGGGGAAGTGGTCGGCGAGGCTGCGGAAGGACGGCGCCTCGCGCATCGGGCTGGTCCGCCTCAAGCCGACCGCGTGGCAGCGCCCGCAATACACCCGGGCGAATGCCAGGCCGCGGTCCGCCGGGGAGGCCGAGGCCTGGGGCGCGACGAGGGCCAGGATGATCGGCGCCGATACCCTGAGGATGGCGGGGGACCAGCGCATCAGTGGCACATCAGGCAACAGACCTGCGCGCGTTCGAGGACTTCGCGCGTGACGCCCCCGAAGATCCATTCCCGCAGGCGCGAATGGCCGTAGGCGCCCATGACGATGAGGTCGGCGTCCTGCCGCAGGGCGAAGTCCAGGATCTCGTCGCCGTCGCTGTCTGTCGCCTCCAGGAAGTGGGTCGTCACGTGCGCGCCGTGCCGCGCGAGATGACTGGCCACGGCCTTCGTCCCTTCGTGCCGCCCGTCGCCACCGACCGTCACGACCGCGACCTCGTCGGCACCGTGAAGGAAGGGAAGCACCGCCGATACGGCCCGCCGCGCCTCTGGACCGTCCTTCCAGGCGACGACGATGCGGGCCGCATGCAAGTGCACGAGTCGGGGCGGTACGACGAGGACGGGCCGTCCCGCCTCCATCAGCACCGGCCCGGGCGGCACGCCAAGCGGACCCGGGTCGTCGTCGCCCCGCCCGCGCCGGCCCACGACGACGAGGTCGGCGGCGCGCGCCTGTTCGACGAGATGCGTGATCGGCCCGGCGAGCGCGGCCTGCCACTCCGTGCGGATTTCCTCCCCGGCGCTGCGGTCGAACATGTCGTGGGCCTGTTCGAGGATCTCGCGGACCAGCGCCTTGTTGCGCTCTTCCTGTCGAGTGGCGTCGTAGACGTCTCGCACCAGGATGGGGACCGGCACCTGATGGGCCGCCACGCCCGTGAGGGTCGCCTCGAAGCGTCGCGCCAATCCTGCAGCCAGGCGCACCCGGTCCGGTGCCGCGTCGCCGAGGTCGGCGGAAACGAGGATGTTCGCGAAGTCCATGGCCACCTCCACCGTGCGCCGGTCCCGGCGCGGGAAGCCTGGCCCGGGGCGGATCGACCGACCTTGATCCAGCGCAAGCCCGCCGGTGCCGCTCCGCGAGCCTTACGGAAGGTCCGGGGCCGTCGATGCGTCGTGCGCGCGCCCGTGACCGGTACCGCCGAGCGCGCGCATGGCGTTGAGGATCACGGCGACGTCGATGGCTTCCTGGAGGAGCGCTCCCTGAAGGGGTGAGAGGTATCCCAGGGCCGCCGCGACCATGCCGGCCAGCGAGAGGCCGAGACCGACCCACACACTCTGGAGCGCGATGGCGCGGGCCCGGTTGGCGATGCGGATGGCCCGTGGCAGGGGCGCCAGGCTGTCGACCAGCAGGACGATGTCGGCCGCCTCGGCAGCCGCCGCCGCGCCCCGGGCTCCGAGGGCCACGCCGAGATCGGCGGCCGCCAGGGCAGGCGCGTCGTTGACCCCGTCGCCGACCATCATCACCGGTCCGTTCCGTCGCTCGGCTGCGACGGTCTCGGTCTTGGCCACAGGGTCGAGGTCGGCGACGACCGCGTCGACCGGCAGCCCGGCGACGAGCGCCTCCGCGACGGCCCGTCGGTCCCCGGTCGCGAGCACCACACGCTCGATGCCGCACGCGCGCAGTTCCAGGAGCGCGTTGCCGCCGTCCGCCCGCAGCGGATCGGCGAACGCCAACACGGCGGCCGGGGCACCGTCGATGGCAATCAGCACCGTCGACGTGACCGCTGAGATGCTTCCTGGCTCGGCCGGTGCCGGGAAGCCGATTCCATGCGTTTGCATGAGATGCGGCCCCCCGACGGCGACCGAGCGCCCCTCCACCGAGCCGGACACGCCTTCCCCGGGCATTTCCTCGACGCCCTCGGGTTGCGCGAGTGGCAGGCTGCGCCGGGCCGCCTCATCGATCAGGGCCCGGGCCAGCGGGTGGCCGGAGGCTTGTTCGAGGGACGCCGCGAGCCTCAGGACCTCGCCTTCGTCGCGGGCGCCGAGGATGCGCGCGGAGGTCAACCGGGCGTTGCCGTGGGTGAGCGTGCCGGTCTTGTCGACCACCAGCACGCGCACCTTGGCCAGCATCTCAAGGGCGCCCCCGCCCTTGATCAGCACGCCGATGCCGGCTGCGCGCGAGAGGCCGGAGACGAGGGCGACGGGGACCGCCAGGATTAGCGGGCACGGGGTGGCGACGACCAGCACGGCCAGCGCCCGCAGCGGGTCGCCGGTGGCGAGCCAGGCGCCCCCGGCCATCAGCAGCGTGAGCACGAGGAAGGCGAGCCCGTACCGGTCCGCCAAGCGGGCCATCGGCGCTTTCCGGGCCTGCGCCGCCTCGACGAGGCGGATGATCCCGGCATACGTGCTCCCGGCCGCGGGCCGCTCCGCCACCAAGGTGAACGGCGTGCCCGCGTTCACGGTCCCGCTCAGCACGGTCTCGTTCGTGAGGGCCGTGACCGGCAGCGCCTCGCCGGTGAGGCTCGAACGGTCGAGCACGGCGCGGCCTGCGGCGACCCGCCCGTCGACCGGCACGACGTCGCCGACGCGCACCAGGATGCGGTCCCCCGGGACCAACGCCGCGAGGGACACCTCCGTCAGAACGCCGCCGTCCTCGCGCAGGGCGGTTCGCGGCTGGCGCGCGATCAGCGCCGTCATCGCCCTGCCGGCGCGGCCGGACGCGTACGCCTCCAGCGACTGGCCGCCCGCGTACATCAGGGCAATGACGGCGCCGGCCAGCGGCTGCGAAAGCGCGAGCGCGCCGCCCATAGAGAGCAGGGCGACGAGGTCGAGGCCGACGTCCTCCTTCGCCAAGCTCGTCACGACATGGATCATCAGGACCCCGAGGACCGCCAGCGTCGCAAGGGTCCAGGCCGACGCGGCGATGTCCGCCCGGCCGGAGGCCTGCGCGGCGAGGCCGGCGCAGAGAGCGGCGAGCGGCAGGACGGCCAACCACCCGCGCAGGCCCGACAGCCATGCCGCGGCCGCCGGTCGTTTCGTCCCGGGCAAGTCCACGGCAGCCGTCGTCATGTCCATTCTCGACCGTTCCGACCTCCGAGATGAGGCTGGCCCGGCTCGGGAGGCCTTGCGCTGGATCAACACGTCCCGGCAGTTCCTGGGAGACCTGCCCGCCTCCATGGTGCCGGTCGTGCCGGGATGGCGGGCCCGACCGCCGAAACTGCACCGAATCGCGTCGCTACATGATCGGCGAACCCGCGTGCGGCGCTGGGAACCGCGCCACACGAGGCGCGTAAAATTCTCCGCGTCCCGCCCATCATCGGCGAACCGTAGGCGGGAATGCGGAAACCTCAGCACTATGTCGCGGTTGAAGTTCGGGTAGCACGGTGCTACCTCTTGGAGGCTGGATGGCGCCACACAATCCGCTTGAAAAGGTCAGGCGCCTGGCTTGCGAGGAGGAGGGATGCCAGCTCTTCACCCCCGTCCTCGACGAGCTCCAGCGCCGCAACCTGGACTCGGATGATCTTTACGCAATCATCCAGACCGAGCTCGGGGAGGCCCATTTCACCAAGTCCGAGCAGACCCGGAAGCACCACCCGACCACGGTGTCGGACTACTACTCGATCTGGGTCGATGACTGCTCCGACTGGATGTTCCTGAAACTGCTCGTCGCCACCGCCAGCGACGGCACCGAGTTCCTGGTCGTCACGTCGTTCAAGAAGGATATCGACCGATGACACTTGAGCCCTGCCAGGCCTGCGAGGAAATCTCGGTCTCGGAGCGCGTCGAGCCGTTCGTCGTCGAGCGGTCCGGGCGAAAGGTCACGTTCGAGGACCGGCGCATGGTGTGCGCCGCCTGCGGCAACGTCAGCTATCGCGGCTCCCAGATCTCGCAGCACGAGCTCGCGCATGCCGCGGCCGTGCGCGAGTTGGAAGGCCTGCTGTCCGCCGAGGAGCTCTGCGCGATCCGCCTGAAGTACAAGCTCCGCCAGACCGACATGGAGCTGATCCTCTCGACCGGCCCGAAGACCTGGACGCGCTGGGAGCGCGGCAAGGTCCCGCAGAGCAAGGTCGCCGACAGGTTCATCCGCGCGCTGGCGAGCGACCCGTACCTGGCCCGGCGCCAGATGCTCGCCGCTGGGATCAAGAACCCGGAGGCCGAGGAGGTCTTCGCCCAGATCGAGCGCGACGACCGCCGGCGTGCCCATGCCACCTTGCGGGAGAAACTCTCGCATCGCCCGGACGTGGACCGTGACGGCATCGCCGCGCTCGCCGCGGACGTGGCCTTCGACGCCGTCCATCGGGCCGAGCCTGAGGCCGCCGCCGCATGACCGACGAGCGTCCCACCATGGGCGTGTTGCATCACCTCCCGCCGAGGAAGCCCCTCAGCGGGATGGAGGAGTTCGCACGCGACGTGGGGGAGACCATCGCGGCGCACTTCCGGGAGCAGAACGAGATCCTGCGGGCCGAGCGGCAGGAACAGGACGCCCGGGTCCGGGAACAGGGCGAGCGCCTGCAGCGCCAGGGCGAGATGATCGAGCGTCTCACCCGGGGGGTCGAGCTCCTCGTCACCGAGTTGCATGGTCTGAGGACCGGCAAGGCGGAGGAGGCGTTCGCCCGGGTCGCCGGGAGCGGAGCGTCCCCCGACCTGCCGACCGTCTCGGCCGAGGCAGCGGTGATCTACACCTGCACCGCGGCAAGCATCGGCAGCCAGCTTGGGTTCCGGGCCAGCGAGATCGGGGTGCTCCTCGGCGCCAAGGGACTCCGCTGGGCCGGCAACGGCGCCTACCAGGAACTCGGACGCGACGTCGGCCCCAACCACACCAAGTTCTGGCACCGGGAGGTGCCGGAAAGGTTGCGCCGCGTGCTGGACGAGAACAACCCGGCCCGGCACGGGATCACCGACAAGTCCGCCCTGGCGGTCTTCCGGAAATGGAAGGCTCGTCAGGGTCCGGACCTTCTCGACGGCATCGGGCCGGCTCCGAAAGTCGGACCGGCCTGACGGCTCGGCGCCCGGCCGGACGCACCTGTCCACCGGCGACCCGGTGCACCGTGACTTGGAGGCGCCTGCCGCGGGCAAGCACCGCCGTACCGGGCACGTCCCGCTTCGACGTGCGATGCGAGGGCGTCAGTGCTTCCGAAGGGCTTCCGAGAGTGTGTGGAAGTCCTCGACCGCGAACCCGGCTATGTTCGATGCAGGGCAGGGAAACGACGCTTCCCTCTCGAACGTGACAGTCAGCGCGGCGAGTTTCGCGATGCCTTCCTCGGCACCGATGGCTGGTATGGCCGGCTGCGGAAGATCCATCCTCGTGTATTGGTGCCTCTTCATGGTCGCGAAGGCCTCGGCGAGGACTTACGCCCCTTGGCCGGCGGGCGGCGCGTCCCTGCGGTCGTGCCTGCACCTCTGCGAACCATCCCAGGCTTCGGGCCCGGCTTCTGACGGGGCTTCGGATCGGGCTTTGTCGGCGGCCGCGTCGCGGGTTTCGAGGCGGCTGGCCTCTTTCGGGCCGGCTTGGGTGCTGCCCCAGCCAACGTCTTGCGGACCTCGGCAACGACGCGCCGGATGCCTTGAGCGACGTTGAGGAAGGCCTCGTCGGCGCTGCGCCAGCGGGTGACTTCGCGCCCATCCTCGGGCAGCAACTTGAAGCCCGCCGCGGTAGTTGATTTCCAGTCGCAGGGGCGCAGCACGACGGCGACGACGCGCATCGTGCCGTTCGCGCGGCGGCCCATGGCGCGCTTGTACTCGATCTTCCAGCAGTAGTTGCTCGCGAGGTAGTCGGGGCTGAGCAGGCCTACGAAGACGTGCGCCTTGCGCAACTCCCGCGCGATCTCGGTATCGAGCTTGTCGCCGGCATTCATGTCACCGTCGAACCAGGTCGTGACACCTTCGCGCTTTAGGGTGCGAGGTGGGTCTCCAGCCGCTGGCGGGCGTCGGCGTCCCGGTGCGAGTAGGAGACGAAGATCCGGACCTCGGGTTTCTCCGGCTTCGGTCGCGGAGCCGCCGGCCGAGCCGGGGAGCGGGGCCCAGGCTTCGCCTTGGCTGGCGTCTTCGAAGCAGAGCTAGGCTTCTCGGTGTACGTGCGGGCGCGGGCGCGCATGGAAGCCCCCGTCAAGTTGCGGGCCAAGTTCCGGATTCATGCGCGCCGAACCTGTTTTGTTCCGCATCGTTAGGGGGATAACCCCGAGCGCCGGGTCGGCCGCCCGGGACGGTGGCGGTTCGGCTCGGTGGCGTACGCGTTTCGGGTAACCTGACCCGTGAAGCGTTATGGTTTCCAGGCGCGCGAGACGGGCGGTCGCGGCGATGCGGATGGGGACAGCCCGGGATGCAGCGTCGAGGGGAAACGCACCGGTGAGCCCTCTCGCGGCCTTAAATTCGTGTTGCGAGGTAGCCACCAGCGCTGCCCTTTTCGACGCAGATCCCAAACGTAAGGTAGCGTTGTCTTTCCGGCCTCGGTTATAATCTCTTGTTCGAAGGCTACTTACGACGCTCCTTACTGCTTAGGCAGGATAGAGGGAGCGCGGCGATGGAGGGGAAGCGCTTGGAATTCATAACCATCGTCGTATTGATCGCGGTCGGGGCATTCGCGATTAGGCATTTAATGCAACAGGCACGCCGAAAAAGATTGACGGAAAAATATGGCGACGCTGAGATCGTCGATAGAATAATGAACAAAATGGTATGGCAAGGCATGACCGTCGATCATCTGGTGGATGCTCTCGGAAACCCAGTCGCCATCGATAGGAAGGTGTTAAAAACCAAGACTAATCATACTTATAAATACGGACAAACAGGCAAGAACAGATTTAGTAGACGAGTTATGCTTGAAAATGATGTCGTGGTTGGGTGGGATTTTAAATAGGCTGGACCTACGAAACTGCCTGCTTGTTAGCTGATGCCTGCAAGAACTCCCCGCGAACCGTCAACATTTGGCTGTGCATGTGTTGGCGAGCCGACAAGATTTGAGCGCTAGCTTGGCGTAATTCGGCCAAGCTGACGTTCATACGTCGCTCGATCTCCGTCTTTTTGGCGAGGATGTCTTGCTCCACCCGAGCAGTGTCGCGCGGGTCCACATGCTGGGTCGCATCGAAGACGAAGCGTTTCTCGATGGATGACCGCCAGGCCAGCATCCGCGCCTGCATCTTGGGTCCGAAGCCCGGCACCTGGGTCAGCTTCCCCTGGGTGACGTCCGCGGCGGTCTCGATACCATAGGACGCCAGTGTCAGCTTACGCCCCTTGCCGACTCCCTCGATCTTAGCCTTCTCAATCTCGAACGCATCCAGAAAGCGGAGGCGCTGAGCCCGTTCGCGGTCCCTGTCCAACTCGGCGAGTTTCTTCAGCCTGAGGGTCGGTACTTGGTTCCACTCCTCGCGAAGGCTCACCAATACGGTCTTACGCTGATCGTACAGGGCAGGGCCGGCCTTCTGCAGCCACTCCTTTTCGGCTTTCTCCCATCTCGCAGTGGCTGCGTCGTAGGCCTCAATGATGGGACGAAGCTTGTCGGTCCCGCCATTGGCTGCAAGGACCACGAGGTACATCACGCAGGCGGCCAGAAGCATCACGGGCCCCAACGCGATGCCTAATACCGCTACCATTGCGGCTGCGGTCGCAGCCATCGCATGACGTTTGGTCGTCCGACCGGCGAGCTTCCGAGCCTCGGCGCTGGGCTCGGGCATCGGAACCTCTATGGCGGGTGCGCCCCCTGGGTGCCGGATGGCTTCGACCTCCTGCCACAGCCGGGCCATGTCGAACATCGTGCCGGCGGCACTCTGAACGACCACCGGGAACAGGGCGACCCCCGTTGCGCCTTCCATCGGGCACCACGGGCATGCCGTCGAGCGGCTATGCCAATGCGAAGGATTGACGCCGCATTGCTTCAGGTCGGCTTCTAGGCCTTCAAGCGCCGTGATCCAATCCCGGGCGGCCGGCCGACCAACCTGTCGCGCATCGGACGCGAATGCCTTCTCGAACAGCAACTCGACCTGAGGCCCCACGATGGACAAAGGCGGAGTGCCGGGTGGCTGGGTCATCTGGAGCATCGACCGCCGACGCCCGTAGGCGAAGCGGTGCTCCTCGATGGCGCGCGATATCGGCATGTCTCCCGCGCCCGAGAACCGGCCTGCGAACGGGTGGCGCCCCATAAAGAGCAGCAGGAACACCATCACTGCCAGGCCGAAGTCGTCGTGCGACGCATCGCGCACCACGCCCTGGAAGGACCGGCCCTGAAGTTCCGGCGGGGTGAACGTCTCAACGCCCACCTCGCACAAGAAGCGTCGGCCACCGTGCATCACCTGGAAGCTGTCGCAATCGATTAGGGTGACGGTGGCGTCCTGTCCGACGAGAACGCCGCCGTGATTGACGTCGCCGATGACGCAGCCGGCCGCGTGGACCGCCGCAAAGGCCCGGGCGGTGTTGGCCGCCGCACGCACGAGGAACCGCCAGTCCGCCCGCAGGAACTCGGAGCGACGGCTCTTCGGGCTGTAGAGGTTGTGGATGTCCTTGCGGCCGCTGACACGCGGCATGAGGAGGCCGACCGGCGCGCGTCCGCTGCCCTCCATCAGAAGTCCCGAGGGCCAGGCTGCCAGGCGACCGAGGGCATCGTTGCCCATGAGGCCCATGACCCTGATCTTGTCCGCCCGCTCACCGGACAGTGGCTTATGGTAGACCTTCGCAACGAGTCCCGGCCGCGAAACCACCTCATAGACGGCGCCTTCGCCACCCTGTCCCAGAACCGCGCCGAGCCTGATCGGTCGACCTGCGTCGTCGACCACCTGAGGCACCCCCTTGCTCATGTCGGTTCCGTCAAGCGGCTGGCAGGCGCGACGCGAGGATCAATGCCTTGTCGTCGTCGGTGCGCTCGCAGACGCTCGGCGAGGCCAAGTAAACGGCCAAGGTCGCCGACAGGCCTGCATCCATGCCCGGCGCGACGAGCCTACGCACCGGAGCGACCATCCGGCGGAAGAAGGGTTCGAACACCGTTTTGGTCGCATGGTGTAGGACGAGGTTCTCCAGGCCGTCCGAGAATAGGGACACCTCTTGAAGCCGTTCTGGCACGTAGGCGAATTCAAGAGAGTCAGTCGCATCGTGAGAGACGACGAAGTTCGTGGTGTTGGCGAACTCGCCGTGCTGCGGCCAGAACACGTAGGACCAGTCCTCTTCCTCACCCCGAGATATGACGATGGCGCCATCGCCGACCTGGACGAAGGCCGCGCCCGTCGTCCCAACAACGGCGGCGAGTAGGGTGCAGGCATAATCTCTGACCGCACGGCCTTCCGCCGCGGCATGACGGGTCAACGTATCGGCCACCCGGGCGACCCAAGCACGGCCGCACGCCAAGTCCACGTCGGTTATCCGGCCGCCTTCCTCGAAATGCAGATCGACCAGTTCCAACATCGTCTGAGCAGCGAGCCATGCCCCGACCTCGGCATGGGCTGCGCTCCCGGCGCCGTCGCAGACGACCCCGATCAGCACTTCACCTCCGGCTGTGTCGATCACCCGGCACAGGGCTTGGTCCTGACAGGGAGTATTAGATGTGGCGTGCGACGTTCCCTCGGCGACGGCGAAGGCGAAGCGCCACGGGTGGACCCCATCGCTCACACCTCGGCCCATCCGGTCGGGGCAGCCAGCGGGACGGTCTGTCCGACCTGCGAGCGCGAGACCCCGCTCAAGGACGAAGAAAGCCAGGAGAAAAGCTCACGGAAACGGAGGCCGCTCAACTTGAGCGGCTGGCGGCTGGATATGCTGGCGAGGACGTCCATGTTCGCCCCTTCCATGCCGACGGCGAAGAACGAGAAGGCCTTGGTCTCCTCGCCTTCGCGCACGAGTTGGGCAGCACGAGTGTAGCTGTCGGTCGGCCCGCCATCGGTGAAGAGAAACACCCATGGGCGATAGTAGGAGATGCCGTTAGCCCGGTAGGCGTCCTTGCGCTGACGGATCATCTCGACGCCGCGTTCGATGGCCGCCCCCATCGGCGTGTCCCCGGTCGTTTCGAGCCTCGGTGGGGTGAACATATCCGGCGTCTGGAAATCGTTCAGCATCGATACGGGGCCGAAAGTCACCACCCCGATCTCGACCCGCTTCATCGCCAGCGTATCGGCGGCGAGCTCATCCTTAAACGCCACCAATCCGTTGTTCAGCTCTGCGATTGGCCGGCCACGCATCGAGTGGGAGGTATCCAGCAGAAGTAGGCATGGGCATCGGGGCTCGGGGTTATCAGCGAACTCCTCCGCACCGAATGGGACCTGATCGAACTCGGACATGCCATCCCTCCGCCGCGACAGCGTACGCGACATGATCCTAGGTGGTACGCAATCCATGGGACCATGCAAGAGGTGACACGCTGGGCGCAGGGTTAACCGAGTTGTCAAGCGTCGGGCAGCTTCGTGCGGAACGTAACAATCTACAACTCTTGATGGACGACGCCTTGATCTCTTGCGAGGCATCGATGCACACGTAAGGTGGCATCAAGCGAACAGCGCGGTATGGGAGAGCGGGTCTGTGAGGCTTCGCATCGGCGCGTTCGCGTATGGTGTGTTCGCGGCTCTGCTGTGCAGCGCCACAGCGACTGCCCAAACGCCCTCGGGACCAACCTTTGACTGCAGCCGCGCCCAGACGGCTATGTCCCGGGCCATCTGTCAGGACCCGAATACCTGGGACGCCGACTGGGCCCTGAGCGCGTCGTACTGGGCCGCCTATTTCAGTGTCGATGGCCCGGACCGCGTCAGGCTGCGGGACGGGCACGTGGCGTGGTTCAAGACGGTCGAGGACGGCTGCGGCCTAGCCGCGAACGTCAGTGCAGACTCGGGCCGGGCCGCTTCGTGCATCGCCCAACGTTACCGGGCGCGGGCGGCCGGCTACCTGAACACGCTGTCCGGCGACGCGCGAGCCGAGGCTTCCTTGCGCCCCGAGGCATTGATGGCCATCCAAGGCCGGCTTGTGTCAATGGGCTTTATGGTGGGCAACGCCGACGGGGTGTTCGGCGCTGGCACGCGTCAGGCGATCCGTTCCTATCGCCAGACTTTGGGCCATGCGCCGGCCGATTTCCTCGATGCGCAGGAGCGGGCGGCGCTGCTTCGCCCCGCCCCTGCTAGTCAGGACCGGGCACGCAATCCCTTCGGCGAGGCTGCGCAGCAGGGGCGCCCGTCTCTGCCCGACCCTCGGTTTGCGCGGGACCCTTTCAACCAGGGCCAGGGCGGCCCCCAAGTCGACCCGCGCGCCGTCCTGCCTGGCATCATCATCGGTATGTTGGGCGGCGCACCTCAGCGTGGCCAGCCCCCCTCGTACTACGCCGAGCGGCGACGCGAGCCGATGTTCCGCGCCGAGAGAGGCCGAGACGATTTCGACGACGCGGGGCATTTCGCCGCCAATCCGGCCAGGCCCTCGCCGGGACCAACCCGAGCCGGCGCATCTCCAGCATCCGAGTTCTCGGACGGTGAGACCGCGGTCCTAGCGGCGCCGTTGGGCCCTCGTCCCGCGCCAGAGGCTGATCCTGGGGTCCGGACGGTGGAGGTCAAGGGGACCGGCGACGACCCGGACGCGGCGCGCAAGGACGCCGCGCGGCTGGCCATCCAGCAGGTGGTCGGCGTATTCGTCGACAACCGCCGGCGGGTTGAGCTCAATGTCTCGGACCGGAAGGTCTCGGAGGTCGTCGACGAGAAGCTGATCTCCTACACCAACGCCTACGTCAGCAAGCTGGAGGTGGTCAGGACGGAGCAGCGGGGCGGCCTCTACGAGGTGACGGCGCGGGTCGGCGTCGCCGTCAAGCCGCTCCTGAAGGTGCTGCAGGACAACGCGGTCCCAGTCGTGGCTTTCGACACCGCGACGGCAGCCAGTACCGTCGAGACGCTTGGCCAGGAGAAGGCCGCTGCCACCGAACTTTATGCGGACCTCGTCGCCAAAGCCGAGGGCCTGGTGCGCGTTGGGGTAGGCACGCCACAGGTCGATGCAAGCCTGCCGTCTTCGGCTGACGAGGCTTGGCTACGGATCCCGCTGACCTACAGCGTGAATGACGACGCGGCCCGTGAGTGGCGTGCCAAGTTCGACCTGATCGCGCAGAAGCGGGCGCAGGTATTCGTGAGGCTCGACCGCGCGGACCGGGGGCGGTCCGGCCAATCGAATTGCCGGCCTCCAGCCTTCGACGCCGGCTTCGCCCGGGGGTTCGGGGGCGATCAGCGGACATTCCTGTCGGAGCGCACGCCTTCCGAGCAACTCGGAGTTGCTGCCTGCTTCGCGTCCTACCAAACCGCGGACGGCGTCATGGCCGAGTGCCTGGGCCGGACATTCGTGACTAACGAGAGGTACAGCCAGCGCTGCCCTCCGGAGGGCCAGTGCCTGCACTTCGACCAAAGGGCGCAACGGCTGAGGCTCGTGGTGGAGTTCCTCGATAAGGACGGCACCGTGGTCTTCGCGTCGCGACAGCCCTTCAGGAGCTACCCCGCCCTTCAGGCCGACGTTTCCCGGACGGCCCCGCAGGGCCAGGAGCGAGGGTTCTTCAATTACTGCGTGCCGACTCAGCAGGACCCGTTCTTCGCCGTCGCCAGCCACGCCATGGGGACGTCGTTCGGTGATGTCCTGGTCTTCCCGGAACGCGGCAGCCGAGTCCGGGGCTACCTGAACCTGCTCCTGCCGAACGCCACCATCGCGCGCATCGCGTCTGTGCGCGCCCGCATCGCGAGGGACGTGTCATGAGGGAGGATTATCGGATGGGCATCGTCAGGCTTGCGGCCGCGGCCACGTTGTATGCGGCGCTGATAGGCGCCGCCAGCGCTCAGAGCGTCGAGAAGCGGCCGGATGGCACCGTCGAATGGAAAGCCGGCATCAATGGCGTGACGCTGGAGTTCAACCCCAATGGCGGCGTCCGGCGGATCTACTCGAAGTACAGCCACCCTGTGACTATCGCTGACAAGCGGGGTGTGCATACGGCGACCGTCATCGCCGAGGAAAAGGCCAAGGGGGAGATCGTCCGCTTCCTGAAACAGGAGGTCGCCACCGGCCGTGTCGTCAACGAGTTCGAGAACACCGTATCGAAGACGACGCAGGAAAAGGCTGGCGAGGGCAAGAGCATCAGCACAGTGGACCAGCGCACCATTGGACAGTCATTGACCGAGCTGAGCTCGTCGATGGCCTCGGGGACGCTCAGCGGCGTCGTCGTGCTTGAGAGCGGCTACGACGACAAGGAGCAGGAGGCCTGGGTCGTCGCAGGCCTAAGCGAGAAGTCGATGTCGGCTGCCCGGGCAACGCGGGATATGCTCACGGAGACACAGCGTCCGGCCCCCATCGGCGGCGGTTCGGGGTCAACAGCGAGCCCAACACTCGCCCCGGCCGGAGAAGCCCCCCGCAGTATCATCCGACGTGGAAACACCGACTTCTGACGCTGACTACATCACATGAATTGACAGATGAGCAATCCGCTCGACGCGTTACGAATGTTTGGCGTTCGTCGTGGCGGTGACGATCCCCCTGGCTGGAAACCAGTGTCCTCGTCAGCATGGCCGCACGCGTTGCAGACGATGCGGCTGCGCCCGACGCGGTAATCGGCGTGCCTATGGAAG
This sequence comes from Methylobacterium sp. D54C, assembly GCF_053345595.1. Classification (NCBI taxonomy): domain Bacteria; kingdom Pseudomonadati; phylum Pseudomonadota; class Alphaproteobacteria; order Hyphomicrobiales; family Methylobacteriaceae; genus Methylobacterium; species Methylobacterium sp. D54C. The sequence continues at coordinate 70,119 of NZ_JBKFAK010000016.1, read as the reverse complement.
TGTCCGCGCCTCCACAGGTCGGACGGAGCGAACACCGACAGGCAGAGACGGAAGTGTGACGCCAGAGTTCGCGGACCTGAGAGCTTAGACCGAGGCCCTGAATGATCAGATGCGTCCCTCGCTGCCGAACTGGCGGCCGCTCGGCTAAGTCTGCGGTGATCGCACCGGGCTTCGAGGCTCGCAAGACCAGCTGGGGTCAGATCCACCCTCTCGGCTCCCAATCGGGCCCGGCCTAGGCCGCCGCCACTGTCGGGAGTTCGTCGATCCGGGTGGTGTACCGGGGCGAGCGCATCTCGAATTTGGTGGACCACACCCGTTTGCGCGCGAACCCTGCCGCAGCCGGCACGACAGCGCCTCGGCCGAAACGCGCATTACAGGCATCCAGCGCCGCCATGAGCGCCGCGCCCTGCTCGCGGTCGAGCTGGCCAAGGCCGGGGATGGCCCGCTGAGAGGCGCCCAGTGGGACGAGGTCGGTCGTGACCACGCCGGATTTCGAGTAGCGGAAGCCGTTGCGCCAGGCCTTCCTCACGCCGTGCAGGCACGCCTTCACGAGGACCCGGGTGTCGTTCGAGGCTTCCGGAAGCGTCACCACCGTTGACACCGACCGTTGCGGCCTGTCGCGGTCATGCTCCGAGGTGTGGAAGAAGACCGTGACGTGGTCGGTCCCGAGCCCCTCGCGTCGGAGCTTCTCCCCGAGCCGGGCGGCATGCGTGGCGACCGACTGCTCCATGGTGGCGAGGTCTTCGACGCGGTCGGAGAAGCTCCGGGTCACCGCGCATCCCTTCCGGGTCGGCGCCATCTCCTCCAAATCGAGGCAGGGCACGCCGCGAAGTTCATGCACCAGACGTTCACCCACCACGGTCATGGCCTTGCGGACGGCACGGGTGTCGAGATCGCGCACGTCGGCCGCGCTCTCACAGTCGAGCGCCTGGAGTTTGCGAGCGTTCGCCGGCCCAACGCCCCAGATGTCCTCCGGCGGGATGCGGACCATCCAGTGCTCGTACTGGACCGGGTCTGTCAGGTCGCAGACCCCGCCGAGCTCCGGCACCTTCTTGGCGACGTGGTTGGCGAGCTTCGCCAGTGTCTTGGTCGGGCCGATCCCGACGCAGGTCGGGATGCCCGTCCAGGCCCGCACGGTCTCGCGCATGTCCCGGGCGAGCGGCACCCGGTCCCGCTCCCGGACGTCCGAGAGGTCGAGGAAGCTCTCATCGATGGAGTAGATCTCGATGCGCGGCGAGAAGCTCCGGTAGACCGTGTTCACCCGGGCCGACATGTCGCCGTAAAGGGCGTAGTTCGACGAGTAGACTCGCACGCCTTGGGATCGGCACATGTCGCGGATCTTGAAGTACGGCTCGCCCATGCGGATGCCGAGGGCCTTGGCCTCGGCGGTGCGGGCGATTGCGCAGCCGTCGTTGTTCGACAGCACGATCACGGGCACGCGGGCCAGCCGGGCGTCGAACACCCGCTCGCAGGAGCAGTAGAAAGAGTTGCCGTCGGAGAGGGCGTAGGCCCGGGCGCTCACTCGCTCCGGCGCCTCGGGTTGATCGAGCCGGAGACGACGCCCCAGACCTCGATCTCTGCGCCGGGCGATAACCGGAACTCGGGGAAGCGCGGGTTGGCGAACGCCAGGACTACCCGATGGCCCTGGCGGCGCCAGACCTTGAAAGAGCGCTCGCCGTTGATGTCGACCACGACGATGTCGCCGTTTCGCGGCGTGAGCGAGCGGTCGACCACCGCTAGGTCCCCATCGAAAAGGCGGGCCAGCACCATGCTATCGCCGGCCACCCGCACCAGGAAGGTCGCCGGCCTGTTGGCGATGAGCAGACGCTGAAGGTCGATCTCATCCTCGATGAAATCGTCCGCCGGGCTCGGGAAGCCTGCTCTGACCGGTCGAGCCAGAAGGGGCACCGGCATGGGCAGGCCAATGGTAATGCCGCTGGCTTGCATGTTTTTGCTCCGCGAACCTGACAGAACAAAATAGGAACATGCGGCGACGGTTCCTCGCAAGCGGCCGAGCTTGCGACAATGAGCCTATGTGGACGCCTGTGGATAAAGAAAATTGGCGCTTGCCGAGGAGATGCCTTCAAACCCGCTTCGGTCGAGTTTGACCGATACCGCCGGATCACTGCAATCGAAGTGACCCGCGGTTTCGAACGTATTCACGGCGGCGTCGGGCAGGCCTGAAACTTTTCCCCCGCCCATCCCCGTAGGACCCTGCGACGCCCCTGGAGGGGCGCAGTATCAGGGAGACACCATGTCCAAGACCCTTCTAAGCCTCGCTCTCGGCCTCAGTCTCGTCGCTGCGCCGGCGCTCGCCAAGAACCCGATGGTCGGAGGCGCGCCGATGTACGCCCAAAAGACTATCGTGGAGAACGCGGTCAACTCGAAGGATCACACCACCCTGGTCGCCGCCGTGAAGGCCGCCGGCCTTGTCGACACGCTGAACGGCCCGGGCCCGTTCACGGTGTTCGCGCCGACCAACGCCGCCTTCGCCAAGCTGCCGCCGGGCACGGTGGAAAACCTCGTGCAGCCGCAGAACAAGGCGACGCTGACGAAGATCCTGACCTACCACGTCGTCCCGGGCGTCTACACCGCCAAGGACCTGATGGCGCTCGCCAAGAAGCCCGAGGGACAGAACCAGCTCACCACCGTCGAGGGCGAACCGCTCGCCGTCTCGGCCAGGGGCAAGAAAGTCTACGTCACCGATGTGAAGGGCAACACCGTTCCGGTGACCATCCCGAACGTCATGCAGTCGAACGGCGTCATCCACGTCGTCAGCGGCGTGCTGATGCCCTGATCGCGGGGGGCGGGCGCCGGCGGAGGCCGGAGCCCGCCTCATTCGCGCAGGAGCTTTCCGGAATAGACGACCGGGCCTGTTGGCGCACCGGTCGGCGAGCCGCCCTTCGGCTCAACCGACACCGCGAGGGTCGCACCCTCCGCACCGGCACGGAGGGCGGCCGGCACGGGCAGGCGTGCCGCCGGGTCAGTGACGAGGCCCAGCGAGCGCGGCGCGGCATTCGCCCCCACGAACCAGAGTTCCAGGCTGCGGTCCGGCGGGGTCTCCGCCGAGAGACTGCGGACCTGAACGGTGCCGCCGTCGAGATCGACGCGCACGATCAGCGCCGGCAGGGTGCCGCCGCGGTCGACCACGGCGAGGTACTGACGGTCGGTGGCGGAAGGCCGCGGCCCGACTGCGAGCCAGAGGGCGAGGCCGGCCGCGAGCGCGGTCGCAGCCCCCGCGGCAGACCGCCAGATCCGCAGCCCGCGCTCCAGCCTGCGGACAGTCGCGCCACCGGCATCGACCTCAGGTGAGCGAGCCGTCCCGATCCTGGCCTCGATTGCATCCCATACGTCGGGCGCGGGCTTGACCGATGGGGCCGTCGCCGTGAGCGGCGCGAGCCGCGCCTCCCAGTCGGCTACCGCCGCGCGAAGGGAAGCGTCCCGTTCCATCGCCGAGGCGAAGGCGGCGCGCTCGTCGGCGGCTAAGGTCCCGAGGACGTACTCCCCAGCTGCGCCGCTGGGGTCCTCCGCCCAGAAGGGCGCGGCGCCCGTGCCAACATCGCCGCTCATGTCGCCTCCAGGCAGCCGCGCAGGCTCATGAGGCCGCGGCGCAGCCACGTCTTGACCGTGTTGACGGGGCGGTCGTGCCGTGCCGCCAATTCCTCGCGTGACCAGCCCTCGCAATAGGCGAGGACGAGGCAGTCGCGCTGGGCGGGCTCGACGGCTTCGAGGCAATGCGCGAGGGCGTCACGGCGGGCGAGGTCCGCCTCGCCGTCGCTTGTATCGGCGAGGCGTTCGAACCAGTCCTCGTCGGCCTGGGTCAGGCGGGTGGCATGGTCCTGCCGAAGGCGGTCGATGGCCTTGTGCCGGGCGATGGCGCCGAGCCATGCGGTCGCGGGCCCGGTCCTCGGATCATAGGTGCTTGCACGCTGCCATATGCGCACGAACACCTCCTGCAACGCATCCTCGGCCGCGTCCCTGTCCCTCAGGATACGGAGGATGATCCCGAGAAGTTTCGGGGCGGCGGCGTCATAGAGCGCGCGCAGGGCCAGGCGGTCGCCCGTGGCCACGGCCGCGATCAGCCGCGCGAGGTCCGCGTTTGCAGGAGTCCCCACGTTCGGCACGGTTCCTCCCTTGCCGCGGGAAAGCGAATTCCGGCGGGCTCCGGCGCATCGGCCGGTTCAGGATATAGCTATGGCATGGCTTCGTCCGGAGGGACACGTGCGAGCCGTCAGAAGGGTTCGCGCGGCGCCCGCCATCGGCCGCGATACCCTCTCACCGCCGCTCGCCTTTTGCCGGCCCAAGCACGGTTTGACGAAGAGTGTCTACGGCGTGCCCGCCATCAAAGCCGGGTGGTCAGGTTCGTAAGCCAGGCCGGCGAGGCGTTGACCAGGACGGTCTCCGCAGCCTTGTCGTAGCCCGTGGCGATCATCAGGCCGGTGGCCACGAGGATGGCGCCCAGGGCGACCTTGAGCCCCTTGCCGAGCCCCATCATCCGGTCGCGCCAGCGCATCAGCACCTCGCGCGAGAGCGCGCCGAGGAGCAGGAGCGGCAGGGCGGCGCCGAGACCGAACAGGAGCATCGTAAGCGCCGCCGTGCCCAGGTCCCGCCCCTGATCGGCGAGGAGGGACGCGGCGCCCAGGGTTGGCCCAACGCAGGGGCTCCAGACTACCCCGAGCAGCAGCCCGACCCCGAACTGGCCAAGGAGCCCGGCTGTCGAGAAACCGCCGAACCGGCTCTCGATCCAGTTGCTCACCGGACCGGCGGTGACGGCGAGCTGGGTCTGGGCGGCCGGAACCATCAGGACGAGCCCGATCAGGACCAGCATTATGGCCGCGACGGTACGGAAGACATCGCCGTCGAGACCGATGGCGAACCCCACGGTCGCCACGAACAGCCCGATAGCCACGAAGGACAGCGCGAGGCCGGCGGCGAGGGCTGCGGGGCCGAGCCGGTGCTCCGATGCCGCGGCACCAAGCACCAGCGGCAGCAAGGGCAGCACACAGGGTGACAGCACCGAGAGGATGCCGGCGAGGAACGCGAGGCCGAACGTCGTGGCCACGACCGACCTACAACGCCTTCTCGACGGCGCCCTCGATCCACTCCGGCTGGGTATCGCCGACCGAACGACCCGTCTCCTTCTCACCCTTGAAGGTGATCAGGGTGCTCTGCCTCGTCACGCCAAACCGCTTCAGCACGTCCTTCCGGCTGTCGAAGTCAACGTCGAACACCTGTAGGTCCTTGAACCGAGGCTGGGCTTCCAGCTTAGCCAGGATCGGCTTCTGCGCCGCACAAACAGTGCACCACGGCGCGGTGACATGGACGAGAATCGGCTTGCCCGCCTTCTGCGCCGCCTCGAAGGCCTCGGGGCTGAAGACCGCCTCGGCGGCATTCGCGGCGGCACCGAACAGCAGGGGAGCGGCGGCCAGGGCGCCGAGAAGTAAGCGACGGGTGGTCATGGACTGTCTGTCTCCTTGGTGATGCGTCTAGGCAGATAGTCGGCTCAATTGGTCGCCTGGGTAACGGCGCGGTCGACGTTCACCCTTTCCGCCCAATCCTTGGCCTCGGCCTGACCCTTGAGGTCGATCAACCGGGCTCCGCTGACGTCGACGTTCTTGAAGTCCGCGCCCGTGACTGTGGCGCCGGTTAGATTGGCGCCTGACAGGTCCGAGCCCATCAGCACCACGTCGGTGAGGTCGGCATCCTTGAGGTCGGCATATTCCAAGCGAGACCGTCCGAGATTGGCACCCCGGAGCTTTGCGCCCGAGAGGTTCACCGAGGTGAACACCGCCCGCATCAGGCCCATGGACTGGTTCTTGATATCGGCGCCGCCCTTGAGATCGACCAACGTCGCGCCGCTCATGTTGGCACCCTTGAAGTCGCCGATGGACATTGATCGGCTGAGATCGGCCCCGCTAAAGTTCGCGTCGCGAGCGGTGATGCCGAACATCTTCGCGTCCGCGAGCTTGGCGCCGGACAGGTCGGCCTTCAGGAACCACGCCTGTTCGAGGTTCGCGCCGCTGAGGTCTGCGCCATGGAGGTTGGCCTTGTTAAGGCGCGCCGTCCGTAGGTTGACGCCCCGGAGGTTCAGTCCCGAGAGATCGAGCCCGGAGAGGGACTTGTCGTGCAGGTCGACCGGCTTGCCGTCCGCGGCCTTGATCATCGCCTCGACGTCGGCGCGGCTCATCTCGGCCTTGGTCATGGCGGGCGAGGACATGTCCGCTCCGAGCAGCAGGTCCTGTTCGGCCGAGGCGGGGCCGGCGGCGAGGACGGCGAGCATGAAGCTGAGGACGAGGCGGCGCATCGGTTCACTCCCGGCGGCGCCACACATGGCGGGCGCCGTATCGTGTTCGTTGTGGCGCGATGCTATGCCGGCCCGCTGCACCCGGTCGGTGACCCAGGTCACACAAGTCCGGCGCGGCGGGAGAAAAACGCAACGCGAGCCGGACGATCAGCCCGTCGTCATGGCCGGGGGGACTGCGCCGCCATGACGGATGCCCAGAAGGTCGAACGTTGGATCGACCGGTTTCCGCTGCTTCAAGCGCTCAGCCCGGCGCACCTGCAGATCGCCCGGGGAACCGTCCACTTCCCGGTCCTGGACGCCGGCGCCATCGCCTACGAACTCGATGGCGAGTGCGCCAACTACTTGATGTGCCTGGAAGGCCGCACGCGCATCTTCCGGATGTCCGAGGGCGGGCGCGAGGTGCTGATCTACAAGGTCGGCCCCGGCGGCACCTGTGCCCTGACCACGCAGTGCCTGCTGTCCGGCGGCACGTTCCCGGCGCAGAGCGTGGCCGAGGAGAAGACCGAGTTGGCGGCGTTGCCGGTGGGCACGTTCCAGCACCTGATGGGCGAGAGCGCCGCGTTCCGCAGCTTCGTCATGGACGACTACACGCGGCTGATGTCGGGCCTGTTCACGCTGATCGATGAGGTCGCATTCGCGCCGCTGAAGCAGCGCCTCGCGCAACGACTCCTGGCCGAGGCCGATCCGCGGGGTGTCGCCGCGGTGACCCATCAGAAGCTCGCGGACGACGTCGGCAGCGTTCGTGAGGTCGTCAGCCGTCTCCTGGGGCAATGGGCTGAGGCGGGCCTGATCGAACTTCGTCGGGGCGCAATCGAAATCGTTGACCGTGCCAGCTTGGCGGCCGCAGGTCGGCTGTGACTTGGGCGTGGGGTGTCTGCTTTCTTGGCCGAGGCGGATCGAGCTTTTCGACTGGATTGGGTCGGAAGCAAGATGGCCGTTCAGGGTGGATTACGGCCGAGACGCTTTCCGGCGCAGGCCCGGACGAAGCGGACGCTCTGGGATCAACTGGAGCAGGCCACCAGCGATTGATCGGCCATAGCCCTTCGCGACCGCTCCCGAGCACTCGTTCGGCATATGCGGCCCCGACTGGAAAGTAGTCGTATCAAAAAGCACCCCAAGAGCGGGGGCTCCCAGGGTGTAGCCGACCTCGCGGCCAGTTTGATCGGGCTGGGGATACGAAGGTCAGCCGGAGGGCTGCTCTCATGCGGCGGAAGGCGACGAGGAGGACCAACTACCCCTCGCCCACCGTCGCATCTCCCGGCGCGCAGGCCGGGAGCAGCTCGACCGGATCTCAGTAGGAGCCGAACTTGAAGTTCAGGCCGGCGCGGGCGATGGCGCCCTCGGTCCGGAAGCGGGAGATGTAGCCGACGCCCGGGCCGCCGACGGAGCCGACCAGCAGGTTGTGGCTGCCGAGGTCGTAGCGCAGGTACTCGGCCTTGATCGTCACGGCGTTCGACCGGAAGAAGTTCAGGAACGAGTCGGTGGGCAAGGCGTATTCGATGCCGCCGCCGTAGGCGTAGCCGGTATCGATCCGCGAGCGGCTGCCGAAATAGGTCAGCGGCGCGGCGGTCTGGAAGCCGACGCGCTGGGTCACGTCGCCGTAGGCGAAGCCGCCGGTGCCATAGACGAACACGCGGTCGAAGGCGTAGCCGACCCGGCCGCGGACGGTGCCGAGGAAGCTCAGGTCCGTCCGGTACGTGTTGGTCAGGACGTTCGGGTTGAAGGCCGGACGGAAGATCGACTGCACGCCGGTGCGCTGCAGATCCATGTACTGGGCGTCAGCCTCGATACCGACGACGATGCCGGAGCCGGGGGTGAACTGATAATTGTACCCGACCTGACCACCGGCAGAGAAACCGTCCTGCGGCAGGCGGACGGCCGGGCTGCGCAGCAGGTTGTTCACGTTGCTCTGAAGGGCGCCGATGCCGACGGTCCGGATCGTGTCCGACTCGGTGTAGGCGTAGCCGGCGTTGATACCGAAGTAAGCGCCGGTCCAGGTGAAGACCGGGACAGGGGTGAACACCGGCGGCGGGGCGGCGCGGCGCGGCAGGTCGGCGGCCGAGGCGGCGCCGGTCAGAGCAGTGCTCGCAACCAGAATACCAAGCAGGTTTTTAATCACAGCAATCTCTTGTTCCTGACACCAATCGCGCCGCAAGTTAGACAATAACGCAGCGCGCCGATGTACCATCCAAGTCACATCCCGAACCAAAGCTGCTTCAAGTCATTTTCTGATGCCGGCTAGACTAAGTAGAGCCGACCGGAAGACGGCAACGACATTGCCGTATCTATTTGAGGGCAATATAAACGTCTCAGGCTGGCCTTTAATCCATCTCCCTGCTCTCTCGTGCCAAGCTTTCACCATTTCCGGTCCTGCCGACCCAATCGCCGCGCATTCGGGCGATCTGCGCGCCGGTGTCGTTCTCGGGTGCGGCCAGGGAAACCGACGGGTTGACAGCATCGTTCACGCGTGAATGATTCAGGTCTGAACGGAGCGCCGCTCAATGGCGACATCGACTAAGCAGCCTGGGCTCAGGCTTGACGACCAGCTCTGCTTCGCCCTCTACGCCGCGACGAACGCTGTCGTGCGCGCCTACCGCCCGCTGCTGGGCGAACTCGGGCTGACCTACCCGCAATACCTCGTCATGCTGGCGCTGTGGCAGGACGGCGTTACGGCGGTGCATGACCTGGCTGCCCGGCTGCAACTCACGTCCAGCGCGATCACGCCCCTGGTCGACCGGTTGGAGGCGGCGGGTTTCGTCACTCGCGCCCGTGCCGAGGACCGGCGCATCGTCCTCGTCGCCCTGACGGAGACGGGCCGGTTGTTGGAGGTCAGGGTCTCGGAGGCTCAGCAGGCCGTCGTCTGCCGCACCGGGCTAGGCGACCGCGACCTCGCCGACCTGCGCCAGGAGTTGAAGGAGCTCGCCGACCGCGTCGCCGCGACGGGCATGGCGCGGGACGACGACCCGGACTGAGGATGCATCGCGCGCAGGCGGCGATGCTCCCTGCGGAGGCGAACTTTTCCTGCGTGGGTTCGACGGCGGGATGGCCGGCGACCCGGGCGGATCTATCGAGGGCCCTGCGTGATTGCCGGTGCCCTCCAACTTGTCGGCTCGCGATGGGCCGGACGATGCCCGCACGCCACGCGGGTCGAACACAGGAGGAGACATGGAAGCGCAAGCGACCGGGGATCCGGGGGGCGGCCAGCCCTGGTGGCCCCACAACACGGTGACGGTGGTCGACCCGTCGCCGGTGAATTGGCTTTCCATCACCTGGAACACGATGGAGGAGGCCAACCGCGTCGACCACAACGGCATCGGCCAGCCGAGCCTCGCCGAGAGCTGGCGCTGGCTCGACGGAGAGACCCTCGAACTCACGATGCGGGACGCGGTCTACCAGGACGGCGAGCCGTTCAACGCGGCGATGTTCAAGCTCGGCTTCGACAAGGTCCAGGAATGGACCAACCCGCACCCGCCGGGCGCCTTCCTTAACTTTGCCCGGGACGTGACCTGCGAGGCGGTGGACGACCGCACCATCCGCATGCGCTTCCCCGGCGGGGACTCCGCGGCGCTGATGAAGCTGCGCGGCATGCACCTACCGTCTACGCGGTTCTGGAACGAGTGGGGCTTCGTCGACCCGAAGACGGGTTCGGCCGAAGGTCATTGGTGAGTCATCGACGCGCCTGGTCCGTGGGGGACTGGCCCGTTCGTGCTCACCGAGGGCGTCTCGCTCATCGATAGCCGCTCCGACCGCGTGGTCATGGAGCCCAACCCGACGTACTGGAACCCGGCCCGCAGGCCGACGGTCCGGATCGTCTACGACAACGTCATCGGCAAGGCCGAGGGCATCAAGTCGGTGGCGGCCGGTGACGGCCGGGTCGACGTGGTGTTCGACCTGACGCCGGAGGAGGCGCACGCCTTCCCGGCCAGCGAGCACGGCAAGATCCAGACGAAGAAGGCGAAGACGATCCTGACGGGCGTCTTCAACGAGAACCGTCCGGACTCGCCCTGGCGCAACCCGGAGGCCCGCCGGGCGCTCAACCTCGCCATCGACCAGGCCTTCGTGCTGGAGCACGGAGCGCACGGCTACGGCACGGTGATCCCGGCCTTCATCCAGCCCGGCCGCTACGGCGCGGACCCGGACATGAAGCCGATGCTACACGACCCCGAGGGTGCCAAGCGCACACTCGACGGCCTGGGCCTCGGGGGGCGGGAGTTGGTCTTCGTGGCCTCGCCCGCCTGGAAGGGCGTGGTGGAGGCCATCGGCCAGTGCCTCGCCAAGGTCGGCCTGGGCTGCCGCTTCGTCAGCGACCGGGGCAACCTGCCGGAGGAGTTCGACGTCAAGCTCGAATGGTACTTCGACTGGACGCCGCAATATCCGGTGGCCTGCGTGCACCGGGAGTTCTTCGGGAAGGACGCGACCCTGCGCCAGGGTCCGGAGGACCCGAGGTTCGATGCCCTCTACGACAAGCTCCTGCATACGCCGGAGACCGGGACGGAGGGTGTGGTGCGCGAGGTGGAGCGCTACCTACAGGAAGAGGCCAAGGCCCTGTTCCTGTACTCGCCGTTCACCCTGTTCGCGGTGTCGGACCGGGTGGCGTTCACGCCCTACGACACCTGCATGTCCGAACTCGCCGAGACCCGGATCAAGGGTTGAGGCGGAAGGCGGCGCGGGGGGCTCCCGCGCCGCCTCCTTCCGCGGACGAGAAGGCCGCATGATCGTCGCCACCGCCGGCCACATCGACCACGGCAAGACCGCGTTGGTGAAGGCGCTCACCGGCATCGACGCCGACCGGCTGCCCGAGGAGAAGGCCCGGGGCATCACCCTCGACCTCGGCTTCGCCTACGCGCCGCGGGACGGTCGCCTGCGGGTCCCGCTCGGCTTCGTCGACGTGCCGGGGCATGAACGCCTGGTACGCACCATGGTGGCGGGCGCCACCGGTGTGTCCTGCGCACTGCTGGTGGTCGCGGCCGACGACGGGGTGATGCCGCAGACCTGCGAGCACGCCGTCATCCTCGACCTTCTCGGCCTCGACCGCGGCATCGTCGCCGTGACGAAGGCCGACCGCGCCGACCCGGAGCGCATCGCGGCGGTGACCGCGGAGATCCACGCCCTCCTCGCCGGCACCGGGCTCGCGGAGGCACCGGTCGTCGCCTGCTCGGCGCTGACGGGGTCGGGCATCGACGACCTCGCACGCCTGCTGGAGGCCACGGCTGGTTCCCGCGTCCCGACCGGTGCTGACCGCGGCTTTCGGCTCGCCGTCGACCGGCACTTCACCGTGCCCGGTGCCGGCTTGGTCGTGACCGGCGCGGTGCATGCCGGCACGGTCCACGTGGGCGACCGGCTCCTCGTCTCCCCCGGCGGGCGCGAGGTCCGGGTGCGCGGCGTGCGCGTGCACGACGCGGTGGCCGAGACAGCGCGCGCCGGGGAGCGCTGCGCCCTGAACCTGGCCGGTCCCCGGTTGTCCCTCGACGACGTGGGTCGGGGCACATGGGTCCTGGCGCCGGACCTGCACGGCCCGGCGACCCGCCTCGACGTCTCCGTGCGCGTGCTGCCGCACGAGGGTCGGCCCCTGCGCCACCGTACCTCGGTGCATCTCCATCTCGGGGCGGCCGCGGTGACGGGACGGTTGTTGCTCCCCGGGACTGGGTCGGTCGAACCGGGCGCGACCGCCCGGGCGGTGATCACGCTCGACCGCGAGATCGGCGCCCTGGCCGGGGACCGCTTCGTCCTGCGCGACGTCTCGGCCGTGCGTACGCTCGGGGGCGGTCGGGTGCTCGACGTGGACGGACCGCGCCGGGGCCTCTGGACGCCGGAACGCCGGGCGGTCGTCGCGGCGCTCGACACCGTGGATGACGGCCGCGCCCTCCGAGGCCTCCTCGCCACCTCCGGACCCGGGGTCGACCTCGCCCGCCTCGCCCGACTGCGCAATTTGCCCGCGGCGACGCTGGACGCCCTCGTCGCGGATGCGGGGGCGGTCGTCGCGGAGGATGGCTCGCGGCTCGCGTTCCAGGGTTCGCGGATCGCCGCGCTGGCCGCGCGCGTGGTGTCCGAACTCGCCCGGACCCACATGGCACAGCCCGACAACCCCGGGCTCGCTCACGACGAGATCGCATCGACGCTGGAGGCCGGGGACCGTCCGGCCCTCCCGGCCGCCCTCGACGGCCTCGTCCGGACGGAACGGGTCCTGCGACGCGGCGCGCTCCTGCACCTGCCCGGCCACGTGGCGCGCCTGCGTCCGGCCGACGCCGTCGTCTACGATACCGTTCGCGCCGTGCTGGAGGAGGCGGGCTTGGACCAGCCCCGCCTCACCGTGCTCGCCGAGCGCGTGGGCCGCCAGCCCGACGAACTCCGCCGCCTCCTCGACAAGGTCGGCCGCCTCGGCTGGCTCGTGCGTGTCTCGAAGAGCTACTACGCGCTGCCGGAGGCCGTCGCCGAACTGGCGCGCATCGCGGACGCGGTGGCGCGGGAGCATCCCGAGGGCCTGCTGACGGTCGGGCGATTTCGCGAGACGGCCGGCATCGGCCGCAACCTGACCATGCCGCTCCTGGAGTTCTTCGATGGACGGGGGTTCACGGTGCGGATCGAGGCGGGACGGCGCATCCGCACCGATTGGCGCGTCCTGGCCCCCATCGAACTGGCATGACGCCGCGCACGGCGGGTCGGGACCTGATCCCACCGTCATGCCACCGTCGGCATGACGGCAGGGACGCCTTTCCCGGCCCAAGCTGAAACCTTTCAGGACACGCCTTCGTACGGGCGGGCATACGCCCGGCCAGGGCGCGGCGCGAGGCTTCGCTTCGGCGCCCCCAAAACCGTGCCTGACGGCCATCGTCCGCAGGTAATTTATTCAGAAAATCAGGAACTTACGGCGGGTGCATCGCCTTGCCTCCCTGTGCGACAGGGGATTCCTTCCCCGTACAGGAGACATCGAATGAAGATCACCGCCCTCGCCCTCGCCGCCTCGGTCCTCGGCGGCCTCGCGCTCGGCACCGGTGCCGCCTCGGCCGCCCCGATGGGCCCGAACGGCCTTCAGGCGGCCCCCGCCGGCGTCACCCAGGTCCGCATGACGCACAGCGAGCGCATGATGATGAAGAAGCGCATGATGCATAAGAAGATGATGAAGCGCCGGATGATGAAGCGGAAGATGATGATGAACCGCATGTAAGTAACCATCCCGCACGCGGCGGCTCGACCTTCGGGCCGGTCGCCGCGCCCCGCGGTTCACCAGGATACGTCGCCCACGTGCCACGGACCTACCTGACGCGCTCCGCCCCTGACACCGGCGAGGTCGAGCATCGGCGCTGGATGTTCCGGCACCCCGCCGTCATCCGGATCACCCACTGGGTCAACGCCCTCTGCCTCCTCGTTCTGCTGACGAGCGGCCTGCAGATCTTCAACGCCCACCCGGCCCTGTATTGGGGCAAGGTCTCGACCTTCGACACGCCGCTGCTGGCGATGTCCCAGACCGATGACGACCCGCCCAAGGGCGTGACGACGGTCTTGGGCCACACGTTCGACACCACCGGTTATCTCGGCTCATCGACCAGCGCGGACGGCGAGGCGGCCGACCGCGGCTTCCCGTCGTGGCTGACGCTGCCGAGCGACCAGGACCTCACCGGCAGCCGCAGTTGGCACTTCTTCTTCGCCTGGGCTTTCGTCCTGAACGGCACCCTTTACCTGCTCTACGGCCTGTTCAGCGGGCAGTTGCGCTTCCGCGTCGTCCCGCAGCGCGACCAGGTCCGGCATTTTTCGCCGTCTCGGTTCGCGAGCACCTGACGCTGCGCTTCCCTGAAGGGGACGAGGCTAAGCGCTACAACGTCATCCAGAAGCTCACCTACGCCGTCGTCCTGTTCGTGCTGCTGCCGGTGCAGGTGTTGGCCGGCCTGGCGATGTCGCCCGCGATGGACGCGGCGTTCCCGTTCCTGTTGACGCTGTTCGACGGGCGGCAGTCGGCGCGGACCGTCCACTTTGTCGTCGCGGCCCTGCTGGTCCTGTTCGTCGTCGTCCACGTCGCCCTCGTCGTGCTGTCGGGCTTCTGGAACAACATGCGCGGCATGCTCACCGGCTGGTTCGTGATCGAGCGTCGGATCGAGCCCGCGGCGGGGGATGATGTCCGGGAGCACCGCGCATGATCCAGCCTCCCAGCCGACGCTCTCTCCTGCTCGGCGCCACCGCCGCGGCCGGCACCGCGATGCTTGGGGGCTGCGACCGCCTCGGCGAGGCCGACTGGTTCCGGCGCACGCTCAAAACCGGCGAGGACGCCAACCAGTTCGTGCAACGGCTGCTCCTCACTGAGCGGACGCTCGCGCCCGAGTACGCCGAGGCGGACATCTCACCATGGTTCAAGCCGAACGGCACCGACGACCCGCCCGACAAGGCCTACAAGGCGCTGGCGCGGCGCAAGTTCGCAGACTACCGGCTGGAGGTGGGCGGCCTCGTCGAGACCCCGCTGAAGCTCTCCCTGGCCGAGCTGCGCAAGCTTTCTTGCCGGACGCAGATCACCCGGCATGACTGCGTCGAGGGGTGGAGCTGCATCGGCAAGTGGACCGGCCTGCCACTGTCCGAGATCCTGGACCGGGCACGGCTCAAACCGCAGGCGCGCTACGTCGTGTTCCGCTGCGCCGACACAATGGACCAGGGCGAGGACGATGGCGCCGAGGGTGACGGGACGGTGGACGCCTCGTCCGGCGGCAACGCCAACCCCGCGATGACGAAGCAATCGGGCGAGGGTGAGGACAAGCGGGATTCCGGAGGCCAGCAGGGCGCCGAGGGAGCCTCCACCGGCGACGACGCGCCCGTTCGCTACTACGAGAGCATCGACCTAGTGGACGCCTTCCACCCCCAGACCATCCTCGCCTACGAGCTGAACGGAAAAGCCCTGCCCGTGTCGAACGGTGCCCCCCTGCGGCTGCGTCTCGAACGCAACCTCGGCTACAAGCAGGCCAAATACGTGATGCGCATCGAGGTGGTGGAGAGCTTCGCCGACATCGGCGAGGGCAAGGGTGGCTACTGGGAGGACCAGGGCTACGCCTGGTATGCCGGAATCTGATCTCCTGCGGCGAACGGACGACCGGTCAGACGCCGCGGCTAGCGCTCCGCGATGAGCTCCTTGATGCGGGTGGCGAGCGTCTCCAGCACGAACGGCTTGGTCAGGACCTGCATGCCGGGTCGGAGATAGCCGTTCCCCAGAACGGCGTTCTCGGCGTAGCCGGTGATGAACAGCACCTTCAGGTCGGGGCGCCGCTCACGGCCAGTGTCGGCCATCTGCCGCCCGTTCATCCCGCCCGGCAGGCCGACGTCGGTCACTAGCAGGTCGATGCGCACGTCCGACTGAAGTACCTTCAGCCCGGCGACGCTGTCGGCGGCCTCGATGGCGGTGTAGCCGAGATCCTCCAGCACCTCGGTGACCAGCATGCGCACGGAGGGCTCGTCGTCCACGATCAGCACCGTCTCGCCCTGGCCGGCCTGCTCCACTTCGGCAAGCCTGCGGGTCACCTCGTCCTCGTCGGCCTCGCCGTAGTGCCGCGGCAGGTACAGGCAGACCATCGTCCCCTCGCCGACCTCGGAGTAGATCCGCACCTGCCCGCCGGACTGCTTGGCGAAGCCGTAGACCATGGACAATCCGAGGCCTGTGCCCTCGCCGGTGGGCTTTGTGGTGAAGAACGGCTCGAACACCTTTCCGATCAGGTCCGGCGCCATGCCGGTTCCGGTGTCGGTCACGCAAACGCCCAGATACTGGCCGGGAGCGAGATCGTGCTGGCGGCCGCCGGCCTCGTCGATCCACCGGTTGGCGGTTTCGATGGTGATGCGACCGCCGTCCGGCATCGCGTCGCGGGCGTTGATGCACAGGTTGAGCAGCGCGTTCTCCAATTGCCCCGGGTCGATCAGCGCCGGCCACAGCCCCGCGAGGCCGACGACCTCAAGGTGGACGGCCGGGCCCACGGTGCGCCGGATCAGCTCCTCCATGTCGGTGACGAGGCGGTTCACGTTGGTGGGCTTCGGGTCGAGAGTCTGGCGGCGGGAGAAGGCGAGCAGGCGGTGGGTCAGGGCGGCAGCCCGCTTGGCCGCGCCCTGGGCGACGGTCATGTATCGGTCGAGGTCACCCATCCGCCCTTGGGACATCCGGGTCTGCATGAGTTCCAGCGAGCCTGAGATGCCCGCGAGCAGGTTGTTGAAGTCGTGCGCGAGGCCGCCGGTGAGTTGTCCGACCGCCTCCATCTTCTGCGACTGCCACAGGGCCTCCTCCGTCTTTGCCAGCGCCTCGGCCTGCCGCTTGCTCTCGGTCACGTCGCGTACGGACGAGTAGATCAGCCCGTCGCGCGGCACGGCGTTCCAGGACAGCCAGACGTAGCTGCCGTCCTTGCGGCGGTAGCGGTTCTCGAACGTGAGCTGCGCCTCCCCGCGCGACAGACCCTCCGCCGCCGCCACGGTCGCCTCGACGTCGTCGGGGTGGACGAAATCGAGAAACGGGCGTGCCTTCATCTCGGCATCGGTCCACCCGAGCGTTTGCGGCCAGGCCGGGTTGAGGCCGACGAAGTAGCCTTCGAAGTTGGCCACGCACAGCAGGTCGGACGAGGCCTGCCAGATCTGGTCGCGCTCGGCGGTCCGGGCGGCGACCTGGCGGGCGAGGTCGGCCTCGGTCTGCACCCGAACGGTCACGTCCTGCACGAAGACGTGGAAGCCGTCGACGCGAGCGTCGGCGTCCCGGCGCGGCAGGTATCGGATCTCGGCGACGCGGTGGCGCCCGTCGCGGTGGGGCCAGTCCATCTCGAAGGTGACAGGTTCACCCGCGAGGGCCCGGTCGATGTACGGCCGACGTGCCGCGTAGGCGTCCGGCCCGAGCAGGTCCCGGACGTCCCTGCCGACGATCTCGCCTGCGGGGATAAAGAACCAGTCGACATAGGCCTCGTTGGCGAAGCGGTAGACGTGGTCCGCGCCGATGAAGGCGATGAGAACCGGAAGGGCGTCAGCGATAAGGCGCAACTCGCGCTCGCCGGCCTCGGCGCGCTGCTCGACACGGCGCCTCTCGGTGATGTCCGAGAAAAAGATTGCGACCCGGTGCGCGGAGGGTTCGCCGGTGCGCAGGGCCCTGACGTCGAACCAACGCCCGAACACGTCGGCGTAATGCTCGAAGTGGGCGGGCTCGCCGGTCAGCGCGACTTGGCCGTAGGTGTCGAACCAGTGCCGTTCCAGGTTCGGCGCGAACTCGCTCACCCACCTGCCGGCGACGTCTGCTCCGGTCTGCGCGACGAAGGCGGGATTGGCCTCGACGATGCGGTAGTCGATGGCGCGTTCGCCTTCGAACTTCATCTCGACGATGCAGAACCCGACCTCGATGCTCTCGAACAGGGTCCGGTAGCGCGCCTCGCTCTCGCGCAGAGCGACCTCCGCGCGTGTTCGCTCCGTGACGTCGTGGCCCTCGACGAAGATGCCCTCGACCCGCCCATCCGGGCCGGCGACCGGTTGATAGATGAAGTCGAGGTAGCGCTCCGTGATCGCCCCTCCCGCGACGGGCTGGAGATCGAGCCTGGCACCCGTCGCCGTGTGAGGTCGGCCGGTGCGGAACACCTCGTCGAGCAGGTCGACGTAACCCTGGGCGGCAGCCTCCGGCAGTGCCTCCGCCACGGTACGGTCGGCCACGTCGCGACCGTCGACGATGCGTTGGTAGGCCGCGTTGGTCAGCGTGAAGCGGTGCTCGGGGCCGCTCAGGAGGGCGATGAAGCTCGGGGCCTGCTCGAACATCTGCGCGAGGGAGGCCGAATGCCCACGCAACCGGCGAACTTCGGCTTCCAGTTCGTCGCGGGACATCGTTCCCGGGTCCAGTGTGGGTGCGCGCATGATGGCTCGATAGTTTCCGACCGCTTCGCCCGCGACGGGTCGGAAGACGCAAACTCAATGAT
Source organism: Methylobacterium sp. D54C (assembly GCF_053345595.1). NCBI lineage: Bacteria > Pseudomonadati > Pseudomonadota > Alphaproteobacteria > Hyphomicrobiales > Methylobacteriaceae > Methylobacterium > Methylobacterium sp. D54C. Next base: position 51,915 of record NZ_JBKFAK010000016.1, on the reverse strand, counting down.
GTGGCGGCACGGTCGGAAATGGAGGCCGACCGCAGCGGCGCGTGCGGTCAGGACGCGTTGATCGGACCGGGTGGCTGGGGTGCTGGCGGCTCCGTCGGCGGATCGCCCTCGGGCGGCGCCGGGTCCGGCGGCGGGTCGCCGATAGGTGGCAACGGCTCGTCTCCCGGGCGTGGCGTGTCCGATTGCATGGCGTTGTCCCCTTGGCGCGTACGGCGGGCGCCGGACGACAACGCGCGCGGTCCCTGGCGGATGCGCACTCGGCCGACGCTTTCAACCGCGTGTATCACCCGTCAGCCGAACGTCAGTGCCAACCGCTCCCGCAGGGCCTTGCGCAGGGCCCGGCTGAGGTCGGCCACCGAATAGGGCTTGCCCAGCAGCGGGAAGCCGTCGGTGCCTTCGAAGGCCAGCACGTGGCTGTAGCCGGAGGTCAGAACGACCGGCAAGTAGGGCCACCGCCGTCGGATCTCCCTGGCCAAGTCGACCCCGTTCATGCCGGGCATCACCACGTCGGAGAAGACCACTTCGAACCGCTGGCCTGAAGCTTCGATCTCCGCCAGGGCGGCCTGAGCGTCCTTCACCCAGACGGCCTGGTAACCGAGTTCGCCGAGCGCTTGCGTGGCGAAGGCGCCGACTTCGACGTTGTCCTCGACGACCAGGACCGGGGTGCCGTGGCCTTCGGGCAGCGGGCCAGGATCGTCCCGCGCGGGTTCCCGAGCCCAGCCATCGGCGGAGCGGGGGAGAAACAGGGTGAAGGTGGTCCCGGCGCCGACCTTGCTATCGACCGCGACGTCGCCGCCCGACTGCTTGGCGAAGCCGAACACTTGGCTCAGGCCCAGCCCGGTGCCGTGGCCAACGCCCTTCGTCGTGAAGAACGGCTCGAAGATGCGTTCGAGCAAGTCAGGCTCGATGCCGCCGCCGGTGTCGGAGACCGACACGGCCACGAAGTCGCCCGGCACTGCCGGGTGCGAGCGCAAGGTCGGGATGCGGTCGGCGCGCCTGACCGCGATGCGCAACCGACCCTCGCCCTGCATCGCGTCGCGGGCATTCACCACGAGGTTTACCAGCGCGGTGTCGAACTGGCTCGGGTCGGCATCGACATGGCAGGGCAGCCGCTCGCCGTCCGCATCCTGGCCGGCATTGGTGTCGGTTTCGACGCGGATGCGCGCGCCCGTGAGCGTGCGCACCATGTCGGCGATGGCGGCCACCGACTGCGCGGCATCGAATACGGTCGGGCGCAGCGCCTGCCGTCGCGCAAACGCGAGCAACTGGCTGGTCAACCTGGCGGCACGGTCGACCGTGTCGGATATGGCGTCGACGTAACGGCTCCGGCGCTCCTCACTCAGGCTCGGTCGCTTCAGGAGGTCGGTGGAGGATTTGATGACGGTCAGCAGGTTGTTGAAATCGTGCGCGACGCCGCCTGTCAGCTGCCCGACCGCTTCCATTTTCTGCGATTGCCGCAACTGCTCCTCAAGGGCCCGACGCTCGGTCACGTCCCGGCCGGTTGCGTGGAAGCGGTCCCCCTGCGGGATGGCGTTCCACGAGATCCAGCGGTGGCCGCCGTCCGCCGTCCTGAAGCGGACGTCCAAGTCGGAGAGGGGCAGGCCAGCGCGCAGCATCTCGAAGGCGCGTGACGCGGCCTCCTGGTCGTCCGCATGCACGAGGCTGTCGATGCGCACCCCGACGAGGCTGCCGGCCGGCCAGCCGAGCGTCTCGGTCCAGGCCGGGCCGACGGCGCGGATACTCCCGTCGAGACCACAGACGACGAGCAGGTCGCGGCTCGTCCGCCAGACCAGGTCGCGTTCGACCAGGTTGTCGCGGTCCCGGGCCTCTCGCCGCTCCTCGCCCTCCTGCCTGACGGTGGCGTCCTCGAACAGCACGGCGACCCGGTTCTGCACCAGGCTGCCGATGCGCACCGCATGCACGTCGAACACGCGCCCCAGCCGGGACGCCGCGCCCCTGAACCGCGCGTCGCGTCCCGTGCGGGCGACCTCGCCGTAGGTGTCGAACCAGTGCCGCTCAAGCTCGGGTTCGAGCTCGCGCATCCATCGGCCCTCGGCGTTCGCGAGCCCGGACTGGCGCTCGAAGGCGGCGTTGACCTCGACGAAGCGGTAGTCCTCGGCCCGGCCTTCCCCGTCGAACCGCATCTCAATGATGCAAAACCCGGCCTCGCCGTCCTCCAGCAGGCTGCGGAAGGAGGCGCCCCGCCGGACGGCGTTGCCCTCCTGCTCACGGAAACGCGTGAGGTCGAGTTGGCTGCCGAAGAAGAACAGCAGCTCGCCGTGCGGGCCGAAGACCGGGCTGACGTAGAGCTCGTTGACGAAGGGGCTGCCGTCGCGCCGGTAGTTCAACAACTCCACGACCACGTCCCGCCGTGCCGCGATGGCATCCCGGATGCGTTTGACGTGGGCCGGGTCGGTCTCCGGACCCTGGAGGAAGCGGCAGTTGCGCCCGATCAACTCCTCCGCCGCGTACCCGGAGAGTTCCAGGAACGCGCGGTTGGCGAAGACGATGGGATTGTCGGGGAGGTTCGGGTCGGTGACGATCATCGCCATCCGCGTCTTGTCGGCGGCGGTGAACAGCAGATCGGGCCTGAGAGTCCCGACGCCGGCCTCGCTGGCGGTCGAAGGTGCGTAGGGTTCCCGACCGGCACGCAGGCGGGCAACCTCCGCCAACAACTCGCGCTCGCGCAGGCGCAGCCGCTCCACTTCCCCCCGAAGATCCTCAATGCTCATGGCCTGGATCTCTAAAGGGCGTCCATGCGGGGACCAACGCCCTCGGGGGCGACGGGACGGAAATCGGATGCGGCCTTTGGTCGGGTCAAGGCCTCGTTCGGTTTGGCTGAAGAGGAAGTCGATGTCGTCATCGGCTTGCGGTCCTCGCCGACACGGCCCGGTCGATGGCGGCGTGGAAGCGGCTTTCAATGAATGGGCGTTCGATGAAGGGAACGTGCCCGGGCAAGGCCTCGGGGCGAGGCGTCACTTGTGCCGACACCACGACGACGGCCACGTCCGACCGACGGCGGGTGATCTCGCGCGCGAGCGCCAGGCCGTCCATCGTGCCCGGCATGCGCACGTCAGTCACCACCAGGATGACCCCGTCGCCGAACCGTTCCGGCGCCTGTGCGGCGTTGCTGGCCTCGACCACGGCGTAACCCTCCGCTTCGAGGAGGTCGCGGACCTCCAGGCGGAAGAGCATCTCGTCCTCGACCACCAGGGCCGTCTTCGCGTTCGGAGCATCGGTCATGGCAAGCGGCAACGGCCCGCCCGACCCTTCGTTGCGCCGCGACGTCAGGCCAGCGCCTGAAAATCGGCCAGCGCCGCCTCGACGACGCAAGCCACTCCCTCCGGGCGGTAGTCGAGCGAGAGGTCTGCGTTGACCTGCGCCGTCAGACCGCGCTCAATCAGGCGCGACCCGAACCCCTTTCGCGATGGCGGCACTACCGGCGGGCCCCCGCGCTCGGTCCAGACGAGGCGCAGGCGCGGCGCGTCCTCCGGCCCGACCAGCGAGGCCGTCAGGGAGACCTTACCGTCGGGCACCGATAGCGCACCGTACTTGACCGCGTTCGTGGTCAGCTCGTGCAGGGTCAGGGCCAGGGACAGCGCGGCCTTGCCGCCGATCTCGACGTCCGGGCCCTCGTACGCGACACGCCGACTGGCCGATTCCTGGACGCCGACGCCTTCCCGGACCACCGCCGCCAAGGAGGCGCTCTCGGTAGCGCCCCCGAGAAGTACGTCGTGCGCCTTGCCGAGCGCGACCAGCCGGCTGCCGAGGACGTCCCGCGCCGCGTCCATGTCGGTGGCGCCGCGCAGGGTCGAGGCGGCGATGGCCTGCACCATCGCCAGCAGGTTCTTCATCCGGTGCGAGAGTTCCTGGTTGAGCAGGTCCTGCCGTTCCTCGGCCCGGCGGCGGGTGTCGATGTCGGCGACCGCGACGACCGCGCCGACCACCACGCCGGCGTCGTCGCGCATCGGAGCACCGGCGATCTCGATCCAGAGCCGGGTACCGTCGCCGCGCTGGTACTCGCAGCGCATCTCGGCGTGCTCGACCCCTTCCCGGATGAGGCGGCTGAGCGGGTACTCCTCTGGAGCGACCCGCCGACCGTCCTCGTGGAAGGCGACCCATTCGCCGTAGCTGTCGGTGTTGGGCGACGGCAGTATCGGATGGCGGAAGATCTCCTCCAGCCGACGGTTGCCGGCGACGATGCGACCGGACGGTGCCTCCGCGAACAGGATGCCGACCGGTACCGTGTCGAGCACGGCGCGCAGCGTCGCCTCGCTGGCTTGCAGAGCCTGGCGCGCCTTCTTCTGTTCCGTGAGGTCACGCGTGACGGTGCCGTAGCCGAGCTTGCGCCCGTCGGCGTCGCGCACGGGGAAGAGGTTGTACAGGACCGGGACCGCAGCGCCCGTGACCACGTGACGGAAGTTGAGCTCGCCCTCCCAGAAGCCGTCCCGCTCGACCGCCGGCAGCACCTCGTCGAGGACGCGCGCGCGCTCCTCCGGCACGAAGTAGTCCACGATGGGCATGGCCCTGGCAGCGGCGAGGTCGGGCAGGCCGATGAGGCGTCGGCCGGCCTCGTTGACGAAGTCGACGCTCCCGTCTGGCGCCGCCAAGCCGATGAAGTCCTGGCTCTGCTCGACCAGGGCGGCGAGCCGGCGCGTCTCGGCATCGGCCCGGCGCTGGTCCCCGACGTCAACCAGCACGGTCACCGCGGCCTGGATCGCGCCCTCGGCGTCGCGTACGGGTCCGCTCGACACTTCCAAGAGGCGCAGCTCGCCCGTCGCGGCGTTGCGGTAGCGCATCTCCTCGCCGCGCACCGTCTCGCCCTTCCGCAGGGCGCGAAGGGTTGGATACTCCACCGCCTCGTACCGACGCCCGTCCGGGTGCATGGCACCGTAGGAGACGTAGCGGGCGTCACCCTCCGTCCCGATCCCGTGGCCGAGGATTTCCTCGGCTTTGGCGTTCAGGGACGACGGCATGCCGTCCTCGGCCCCGGCGATGGAGATGCCAACCGGGGCCTGGCGGAAAATCGCCTCCAGCAGGCCGCGCTCAAGCCCGAGGCGCCGCTCGCTCTCGCGCATGGCATCCTCGGCCCGCTTGCGCGCGCTCAGGTCGAGCATGGCGCCGATCATGCGGCAGGCCCGGCCCTCGGCGTCGCGCATGACGTGGCCGCGGTCGAGCACGTGCGCGTAGGAGCCATCCGCGCGGCGGAATCGGTACTCGTCCGTCCAGGTCGTGCCAAAGCCGTCGATGACGGCATGGATCGAGGCGTCGATGCGCGCCCGATCCTCGGGATGGACCTGCGCGATCCACCACTCGCCGGTCGGCTCGACCGTCTCGGGCGCATGGCCGTAGGCCTCGGTCAGGGCCTCGTTCCACAGGACGTGGTTGGTGGCGAGGTTCCAGTCCCAAATCGCGTCGTTCGTCGCCCGGGCCGCCAGCCGGTAACGGTCCTGGCTTTCCTGGAGGCGTGCGGCGGCCTCCTTCTGCTCCGTCCGGTCGCGCAGCATCTTGACGAAGCCGATGGCCACGCCGGCCTCGTCGCGCAACACCATCATCTCGCCGTTGGCCCAGAACCGCTCGCCATCGCGGCGCAGGTGCCAGCGTTCGTCGACGCCGGTGCCCGTCTCCAAAGCCGACTGCATCTCCATCGCCGGGATGCCGTCGCGCCGGTCCTCGGGGGTGAAGAAGGCGTCGGCGGTCTCACCGCACATCTCCTCGGGACGCCAGCCGAGGATGCGGGTCGCGCCCGCGTTCCAGTCCGTGATCCGGCCGTCGAGGTCGAGCAGGATGATGGCGTAGTCCTGTGCGCTGTCGAACACCGCCCGGCGCCGGTACTCGGTCAGGGCGGCCGCTCGGTTAGCAGCCCGCTCGCCAGCCTCTGCAAGGCCGGAGGCGACGGAGCCGGCGAGGACGCCGAGCACCTGCAAATCCGCCTCCGCGAACGCTTCCGGCCGGCTCGATTGCAACTTCAGGACACCGACCACGACACCGCCGCGGCGGACGGGCACCAGCATGCACGAGCGCTGTTGAAGCCGCTGGGCCAGTTCGGGCTCGACCCGGTCATCGCTCAGGACGTCGGGGACGAGAAGCGGGACGCCTTCCCGGTAGCAGGCACCCGCGAGGCTTCCCCGAAGCGGAACGCGAAGGCCGAGATGCGTCGCGAGGCCGGCCGTCACAGCGCGATAGACGAGAAAATCCCCCTGGCGGATCTCGACCGTGCCGGCGTCGGCGGTGGGGACGGCGCGCATCGCGCCCGCCAGCACCGCCCGGAAGCTCTCGTCGAGGTCGCCGCCGGCCGCGGCGACCCCAGCCAGGGCTACCGCGACGGCCTCGCCTTGGCGCACGGCGCGGTCGCGATCCGACAGTGACCGGCGCAGCAGGAGCTGGTCCATGACCTGCCGGGCGAGCGCCTCCAGGCCCTCGACTTGCTCCGGGGTAAGCCCGCCCGGGCGCGGTACGTGGTCGATCACGCACAGGCTGCCGAGCACCTGCCCCTCGGGCGTGCGCAGGGGGGCGCCGGCGTAGAAGCGGAGGTGCAGCTCGCCGGTCACCAGCGGGTTGGCGCGGGTGCGCAGGTCACCTTTAAGGTCCGGGATCTGCAGGACGCCGGGTTCAGTGAGGACGAACTTGCACACCGAACGGTCGAGGTCGGTCTCGCAAGGCGGGAAGCCGGCGCGCGCCTTGAACCACTGGCGGTCGCGGTCGACCAAGCTGATTAGGGCGACGGGCGCGGCGCAGAGGCGTTGCGCGAGAAGGACGATGTCGTCGAAGCCGCGCTCTGGTGGGGTGTCGAGGATGTCGAAGGCTGCGAGCGCGCCGAGCCGCACGTCCTCCTCGATCCGGGCGGGGCGCATCACCTGGTTCACGGGGTCGCGTCCTTGACGAGCGCGGACGGGGGCCGCAGCCGATCCGGGTCACCGACATCGACGGCGACAATGCGACCGCCGGGCGCGTAGACGGCACCCATCACCTCCTCGAAGTGGCGCCGAACTGCGGCGTGGCACTCGCACGAGCCGGCCTCGGCGCGCGTCCGGTCCGGGAGGGTGATGCGCCCGTGGCCGATGGTGATCAGGCCGTCGCGCTGCATGCGCCCGAGAACCTCGGTGAGGTAGGCGCGACGCACCCCGAGCATGTCGGCGAGGAGTTCGTGGGTGACCGGCAATTCGGGCGTGCCGATCCGGTCCTGCAGGGTCAGGAGCCAGCGCAGGCATCGCCGCTCGATGGTGTGCGCGGCGTTGCAGGCGACCGATTGCAGGACCTGGGCGAGCAGGCAGTCGGCGTAGCGCACGAACAGGTCGCGGACGCCCTTCGAGGCCTGCTTGGCCTCGGACAGGCGGGCGGCGTCGATCCGGATGACCGGACCGCCGACCTGGACGACCGCCTGCCCGAACGCCGGCAGGTAGCCGTGGCTGACGACGCCCCCCATGGCGCCTTCGCGACCGACCGTGGCGGTCTCGACCGACTTCCCGTCCATGAGCGGCACGACCAGGGTGACGACGCAATGGTGGGAAGGGAAAGTGACGTGGCTGACGTCGTCGCCGGCGCGGAACAGTACGTCGCCGCGACGGACCTCTCGGCGCTCGGCGTGCGGCGCCAACAGGGCGCGGTCGTCGGCATCGAGGGCTTCGAGCAGCAGGTTGCCGTCGATGGTGGACGAGGTTCGGATATTCACGGGGAATGGTCGCGGCGCCAGCGGTCGGGTTGTCCACTAGCGGACTTCCTGGCGCAAAGATGTCCGATACCTGACAACTGATGCCGAAACCGGATGACGGGCGCGACTTTTTCGTCGGCTCGCCGACGGCGACGGCGCGCTTGGGCGAAGAGCCTCGTCCGATCCGGAGCGGTCACCAAAGGGGATGCCACGGAAGCCCTGGGGAACCTGCACGGCGCGGTCAAATTGGCCTTCTGAGCCAAATCAACAGCCAACTGGGAGAACCGCGATGTCGACGGATACCGAGAAGCACCGCGCGCTGCTGAGCGCCCTGAGGGACGCACAGGGCAAGGGAGACGGCTCCTTCGAGCGGGCCGTGACCGATGCCTTCGAGCATGTCTTTGAACACCTCGGCCGCCTCAACGACCACGTGTCGCTCGGCGGTCCCGATGGCGGCGATCCCCACCTCAAGCCCGGCGAATCCCCGACCTTGCGATAGGGTTTGGAACCTACGGAAGCCGCGAGACGGAAGAGACCGCATGATCACGCTCTACACTTGGTCGACCCCGAACGGCCGCAAGATCCCGATCATGCTGGAGGAGTGCGGGCTACCCTACACCGTGGTGCCGGTGGACATCGGCAAGGACGAACAGTTCGCGCCCGACTTCCTGAAGGTCTCGCCCAACAACAAGATCCCGGCCATCGTCGACGACGAGGCGGAAGGCGGTCCCCTGTCGGTGTTCGAGAGCGGCGCGATCCTCACCTACCTCGCCGAGAAGACGGGACGCTTCCTCGCCCCCTCGGGGCCTGCCCGTTACAAGGCGCTGGAATGGCTGCACTGGCAAATGGGCGGCCTCGGGCCGATGCTGGGCCAGCTCGGCTTCTTCGCGGTACGTTCCGACGAAAAGGCGCCGCTGGCCATCAAGCGGTTCACCGAAGAGGCCGACCGCCTGCTGCACGTCATGGACCGGCGCCTTGGCGATGGGCCGTACCTTGCGGGAACGGACTACTCCATCGCCGATATGGCCTGCTACGCCTGGACGCTGGCGGCCACGTCGTTCCTGAAGGAACCGCTAGAGGGGACCTTGGCCGACATCGAGAACGTGCACGCTTGGCTGGGGCGGGTAGGCGAACGGCCGGCGGTGAGGCGCGGCATGGAGGTTCCGAAAACCTGAGGTGCCGAAACGCGATGGCGCGGAGGCAGGGGCGGCCCCAGTTTCAGGGGAAACGCGTGACGCCCGTCGCGTCGGCGCGATCATGGGAGACATCACGATGAGTGACAGGCCCGGACCCGACGAACTGCCGCCGGCGGACGAGGATGCCGGCCTGCCGACGCCACCTAGTCCGGGGCGATTGCCGCCGGCTCACCTACCGCCGGCTCCGGACGAGCACGACCCGTCATCCGATGTCAAAGGACTGGGCGAGGGAGAGTGACTGGCCGCTCGCAGAGCGAGCGCAGGAGGTAGGCTGCGGCGGGTCCGGCGCGCCGACGCGTTCAACCGGGAGACTCGTCTCTTTGTTGTTCTTGACCTCGGCCGAGGGCGGCTTGGCGTCCGGGAACCCCCTGCCTTCTCATGAGATGGTCCCGTCCACGGAACCGGGAGACCCACATGCGCCTTGCCATCGCCGCCCTCGCCATGTCGGCTGTATCCATCGCAGCCCGTGCCGAGGCTCCGTCGGATGCCGTCGCCATCGGTCCCTGGAAGGTCGACGCCGTCTCGAAAGGCCAAAAGTTCGACCGTTGCACGATGACCCGGACGACGGACGACGGCGTCGAGGTCCGGTTCACCCGCGACGCGGCGGGGCTCGATCTGACGATGAGTTCGGCGAAATGGAAGCTCGGGCGCGGGAAGAGCTATCCGGTCGAGTTGGTGGCCGGATCCTCCACGCTGCAGGCGGACGTCGCCGCCTCCGGCAACGCGGTGTCGTTGCCAGTCAAGGACGAGCGGTTCCTCAAGTCGCTGAAGCTCGCCGGCGGCCTGGACGTGAAGGGCGAGGGCGCGACCATCAAGGTGGCGCTGGATAAGAGCGCCGCCGCACTCGACCGGCTGGAAGCATGCTACGCCAAGAACGGCTCGGCAACCGAGAGGAACCCGTTCGTGGCGCCGAGCGGCAAGCCATAGTGGACGACCGTCCCTATTGACCGCGGCCTGACGTCGCTGTCGCCTCTGAAATCTCTGATGGACGAACGCGAGGAGCCCCTGATTGACCAGCGGCTCCTCGCCCACTCTAGGTTGATCCGGCGCGGGACTTTGAGGGCTTAAATCGAATCTTTGGGGCGGCTATTATCGGCCGCAGCCTGAAGTTCTTCAGCTTCCACCTCTTGCGGCAGATCTTTGACCTCAGCGCGTACTACGTCGAGGCGACCACGACCGACTTGCAGGCCTTCGCTCAGATCAACACGGTGCACTTCGCGAACGCGCAGGCGCTCGTGGACGGCGCGGACTCCTGGATCAGGCGGAAGGTCACGCTAATCAGCCAGAGCCAGATCCTCGACAACGTCGACCCCGCCACCACTAGAGGGTGGCACGCACCTTCGGCATCAGTGTGCAAACGGTCAGCGTCGGCGGGCAGGATGCCATCGCGATGCCGGCGGGCAAGGCCGACCTTAAGAAGATCCTTCGCTTCCTGGACGAGGACTATTATCAATCGGCCCTGCAGAGCCGCAACTTCGTCACGAACTCGAAGCGTCCCGCGTAAGGACAGGCCGGGATCCAATGGGGCCGTAAGTCCGGCTACTTGCCGGTCCCTTGGCGCGCCTTTCGCTCGAAGGCGCGCGCCATGAAGGACCTCCTCCGTCCCGAGACCGCCTCCCGCAGGACGCGGTATGGACCGAGGTCCAGGCCGTCGTAGGCGACCTTATCGATCCAATTGCTCTCGGATGGGCTGAGAAGCGCACCGCCGTAGATGCCGTCCATGCCTTCAAGAGCGTGCCCCATCATTTTGCGACGCGCTTGGTCAGGCATGCCCGCCTCAACGCAGGCATCGCGGAAGGTGTGTCTCAGGCTGTAGAGCGAGATACGCTTGTTCGTGATGCCGACCGCGCGCAGGCGGCGGTTCAGGCGGCGGGAGACCTCCCGGCCGTAGTGGCCGTAAGCGTCGCACTTCACGTCGTCGAACAGGAGGCTGTCAGCCTTCCCCGTCGTCATGCGACGCCGTTCGAACAGGTCGAGCAAGCCCATCTCGATGAGAGCGGGGTGGATCGGGATCATGCGTCGCCCGGCTGCGGTCTTGATCGAGCGCTTGTCCTCCTTCCGCTTCTTCGCCTTCTGCACATCCGGCCCAGTATCCCCGTCATCGTCCTCCACGGTTAGGAGGTTGAGGTGGGGCCTGCCGTTGAAGTCGAGCCGCAGGTCGTCGACCTGGAGCTGCGCGAGCTCGTTTGGACGCGCGCCGGAGAACAGCATCATCAGCGGTACCCATCGCGAGGACGAGGGCAGCGGGTAATCTGCCGTGCTTGCGAGGAACGCGTTGAATTGGGAGACCTTCAGCGGATGGCGCTTCGCCTTCGCGCTTTCGACCTCCTTCTGGGCCGAATGGACCTTGGCGGCGGGGTTCGCGCCGAGGAGGTCCTCACCGATCAAGAAATCGAAGAGCCGCCGAACCGGGCCGAGGTACTTCAGGTCGACCGTCTTCGGACCGTTATGGGGGTATGGCTTCTCGCGCCTGGCGTTGAGCTCAATGGCCTTTGCAAGGTCATCGGTCTTGAACCGGGCCGCGTACCGGTCGGGCATCAGGTCCAACTGGTTGCGGTACGTCTTGAGGTCACCGGGCGTGATCTCGCGGATCGGTTTGTCACCGACCGCGCGCAGGAATGTCTGGAGCCGGCGGGGCACGTCCTCCCTGTGCTTGATCCCCGGTAGCTTCGCGACTTCCTCAGTCACGTAGCGCTCGATGGCCTGGGAAAGTGGCATGTCGGACCAGCGCTCGGTCTCGACCCGGGCGAGGCCGGTTCGCACGCCCTCGGCAGCCATCTCGTATAGCGCCTGCGGGTCAACCGCCGTCGACGGCGTCGGCACCGGGGGAGCCTGCAGGCGCTCCATCGCCGAGGCTAGCAAAACTCGCAGGGACTCGATCTGGTTCGACATGGGGGTCGTTTCGGCCGAAGCGGCACGGTGTTGGCCCAACAACGTCAGGGCCTCGTCCAGCGCCCGCACCCCGGCCGTGACTTCTCGAAGATCTCGATGGCCAATCCTTGCCACGGCTTCGAGGATGGCCACGGCGATGCCGTTCTCGACGCCAGCCGGCTTCCCGGCCCGGAGCAGGTCCAGGGCCATGCCGGGTTCGATCTCGTCGACGCTGGGTTGGCACGGTTCGAGGTCTCGCCTGCCGACGGAAGCATCGCCGTCCCCGGTTCGGCGAAGGATGCCGTGCGCATCCTTTATGAGGTCGACCTTGATGGTGCCCATCGCCGGCGACCCCGTAGTGAGGTCGAGAGCGCGTTCAAGCATCGCCAACGCGACGTCCCTGGCCGGACGGATCGGCCGCTCGGACCTGAGGACCGCGTAGACGTCCTCGACCCTGACCAGCACCTCAAGTCCCCTGCGACGCGCTTCCCGGGCGCTGCCGGTATGCAGCGACCGACGAACCTCGGCGATGCCGAGCACGTCAACGAGGTCTACGGGAACGGCCTTTCGAAACCACCAACGGTCGCCGCGTCTGACGACGTACATGCCCACCCCGAATCGGAGCCTGGGCGCAGGCCCAGACTGTGACAGGGCGCTGTGACGTGGACGACGCTTTTCGGGTCAAAAAAGGCGAGTTAAATCAATGACTTAAATGGCGGAGACGGAGGGATTCGAACCCTCGATACCCATTTCTGGGTATGCTCATTTAGCAAACGAGTGCCTTCAGCCGCTCGGCCACGTCTCCGGCGCTCTGGCTCTAGAAGGTCGGATCCGGCGGGTCAACCCGATCCTGGCGGGCGGCGGCCACGCGGCGGCGCTCGACGTGCTTGGCGACGCGCAGATGCCGCGAGATCGCGTAGTTCATCGCCGTCAGGAAGCCGTAGGTGCCCCGCACGAAGTGGCGGCGGCCGAGATAGGCCTTCAGGAAATTGCCCGGCAGCTCGACGAACACCCGCCAGGTCGGGATCACCACGCCCCGCGACTCCAAGTCGTCCGCCTGCTGGTCGGAGTAGCGGTTCAGCTTGTCGAGCTGGTCGCCGAGCGAGCGCACCGAGAAATGGTGGATCACGCCCCGGAGCCGGCCCGGCTTCACCCCCGGTTCCAGCGCCACCCGGTCGTGGACCGGCGAGGCGGCGTAGCGGCCCTTGTCCTTCCGGTAGAGCCGGACCGGCGTCAGCGTGTAGGCGAGCGGGTGCGGCCGGCCCTCGCCGGGGAAGATCTCGGCGATGCCGATCCGCCACGCCGGCCGGCGCGGCTCGCCCGCGGCCCAGAGGCCCCGGATCTCCCGGGCCAGCTCCGGGGGCACCACCTCGTCGGCGTCGAGGTTCAGGAGCCAGACGTGCCGGCACTGCTCCTCTGCGAAGCGCTTCTGCGGGCCGTAGCCCGGCCAGGGATGGTGCAGCACCCGCGCGCCCAGCGACTCCGCCAGGGCCTGCGTGCCGTCGGTCGACCCGGAATCGACCACCACGAGGTCGTCGGTCAGGCCGCGGACCGCCCGAAGCGTCGCGCCGATCCGGTCCACCTCGTTGTGGGCGATGATGAAGACCGACAGCGGCAGGGGCCCGTCGGCTCCCGGGACCGGCCTGGGGGCGGCGGTGCCCGCCGGAGCGCGGCTCACGCCAGCCAGTCCGGCACCCGGTCGAGGGCGATCAGGGCGTCGACGTCGAGGCGCGGGCGGACCACCGCCGCGCGGTCGCCCCGCACCAGAACCTCCGGCACCAGCGGCCTTGTGTTGTAGGTGCAGGACTGCACCGCCCCGTAGGCGCCGGCGCTCATCACGGCGATCAGGTCGCCGGGCCTCACCTCCGGCATCTCGCGGTTGAGGGCGAGGTAGTCGCCGCTCTCGCAGACCGGGCCGACCACGTCGGCGACGAGGCGCGGCGTCTCGGGACCCGGCTCGATGACCGGCCGCAGGCCGTGATAGGCCTCGTACAGGGTCGGGCGGATCAGGTCGTTCATCGCCGCGTCGACGATCACGAAGGTCCGCCCCTCGCTGTGCTTCACGTAGAGCACGCGCGTCAGCAGGATCCCGGCATTGCCGACGATCATCCGGCCGATCTCGAAGACCGGCCGCAGGCCGAGCGGGGCGAAATGCGGCCGCAGGGTCGCCGCCAGCGCGGCCGGGTCCGGCGGCGGCGCGTTGTCGTCGCGGTAGGGGATGCCGAGGCCACCGCCGAAATCGATGTGGCGCAGGGGATGGCCGGCCGCCAGCAACGCCCGGGCGAGACCGGCGAGCAGCCGGGCCGCGTCGGCGAAGGGCGCCAGATCGGTGATCTGGCTGCCGATATGCATGTCGACGCCGTGCACCGCGATCCCCGGCAGGGCGGCCGCAGCGGCGTAGACAGCCGGCGCCCGGGTGATCGGGATGCCGAACTTGTTCTCGTACTTGCCGGTGGAGATCTTGGCGTGCGTGCCGGCGTCCACGTCGGGGTTCACCCGGACCGAGACCGGCGCGCGGAGGCCGAGGCCCACCGCCACCTCGGACAGGACCGCGAGTTCCGGCTCACTCTCCACGTTGAAGCAGAAGATGCCGGCCCTCAGCGCGGCCTCCATCTCGGCGCGGGTCTTGCCGACTCCCGAGAACACGATCTTGCCAGGGTCCACGCCGGCCGCCAGGGCCCGCTGCAGCTCGCCGCCGGAGACGATGTCCATCCCGGCGCCCCGGGCCGCGAGGGTCCGCAGGACGGCCTGGTTCGAGTTCGCCTTCATGGCGAAGCAGACCAGCGCGTCGTCGGCCGCGAACGCCTCCGCGAAGACGCGGAAGTGCCGCTCCAGCGTGGCGGTGCTGTAACAGTAGAACGGTGTGCCGACCTCCGAGGCGAGGCCGGTCAGGTCGACATCCTCGGCGTGCAGGCGGCCGTCGCGATAGTGAAAATGGTGCATCTCGGCCGTGTCTCGTCGCCGTATCTCGTCCCGCCGGAGCGCGGGCTGTTTCCCGTGAAACACTCCGCCGCAGGCCGCGGCGGCGCGCGCCGGTGGCGGGGTCCGACCGAGTCCGAGCGGGGCCACCGGGCGCGCGGTACCGCGACGGCGTTCCGGCCTCCGCCCTCTACAGCAGCGGATCCAGAATGAAAGGCTCCTTCGGCACCCGGTAGCCGCGCCGCGCGCCGCGGCTGGTTTCGACCGGCGCCTCGGTGCCGCCCGGCGGGACCGCCGCCGCGGAGAGCTCGTCGCCGGCGCGCACCGAGGCCGGGTCCGGCTCCGGGGCGCCGCCGCCGAGGCCGACCGAGACCGGCAGCGTCCGCCGCCCGGTCGGCGCGTCCGCGCTGGCCTGCGCACCTGCCCGCGGGGCCGCCGTCTGGGGCGGCTCCAGCGCACCCCGCCGCCCGCAGGCGGAAGCCGCCAGGGCCACGAGGCCGGACACGGCGAGGAGTTTCAGGGCGGGTTTCGACAACATCGCGCGAGGGTCCGGCGGGCTCGGCACCGGCACGCGAGGGCCGGCGGGAGCGCTACCTTAGCCGTTGCCGCGTCCCGGCGCGAGCGCCCGTCCGCCACAGGCCGGCCGCGGCGCATGGTTGGGGCCCGTTCCCGCGGCTCCCGACCCGGCCTCGACAGCCGGGAGGCGTCAGCCCCGCCGCTCCTTGCCGCCCTGCGAGCCCTGCCGGTTCTTGGCGGGGGCGTTCTGCTGCTGCTCGGCCTCGTAGGCGTCGATCGCCCGGCGGCAGTTCTCGCTGAGCTTCTTCCAGTTCTTCTGGAAGCAGGCATCGGTGGCCGGATCGTCGGGGGCCAGGTTGCCGCAATAGGTCAGGTAGTCCCCGGTGCAGTACTTCTTCAGGGTCTCGTTGCCGCGCTTCGTCTGCTGCGCGGCTGCCGGCAGCGTCAGGGCAACGGCCGCCGCGACGGCGAGGACGATCGGCTTCAGGCGCATGGGTATCCGTACCATCTGTCGAAGTTGTGATGCAGGGCGGGTCGGCGATGCGATGATGCCTTTGCGTGGTCGAAACAAGGCAGTCATCGCAGGTTTTCGGTTGCGTTCCGGTCGCCAAACCCCGTTTCGGGGGTGGATCGGCTCAGACCCGCTCGGGTTCCGGCATCGCCGCCGCGGTCCGCGGCATCCGGCCCGGGGCCGTGAGGGCCTCGGCGACCTCGACGATTCGCCGGCGGAGATCGGCGTTCTCGCGCTCGATGCCGGCCTGCCGGTCCGGCGACAGGTTTCCGGCCCGGTCGTGGCGTTCGTTCTGGCGGTCGACCACGGTCAGGGCCAGAGCTTCCTCGGCCGCCTTCAGGCTCGCGCGCAGGTCGTCGCGCTCGGCCGCCAGCGCGGCGGCGTCCGGTGCCGGCGCCGCGCCCTGCCGGAGCGCCAGGAGACTATCGAGCAGGTCGGCATGGGCGTCCTCGAGAGCCTGGAGCGTGGCGAGGCTCGCGCTCCCGTCCTCCCGCGCCAGCGTCAGCTCGGTCTCCAACTCCCGGGTCTTGGCCTGGGCCTGGGCGATCTCGGCGTCGCGGGCAGCGACGTCGCGCGCCAGGGCGGCGACCCGCATCGTCCCGGCCCCGATCGCCGCCATGTCGGCCTGCCGCCGCGCCTCGACGGTCTCGACCCGGCGCTCCAACCGGCGCTGCTGCACGGCGAACTGCGCGCGCAGGAAGTCGCGCTCGGCGGCGATCTCGGCCGGCGACAGCGGCAGGCGCGCCTCGGCCCGCCGGCGCTCCAGGCGCGCGGCGCGGGCATTGAGGGCCGGCAGAAGCAGCAGGCCGCACAGGCTCGCCGCCAGGAAGCCCAGCGCGAAGATCATCACCGTTTCGATCACGAGGGTGCAGCCCGCGCATCCGGCCGGAAAACCCGACCCAACTCCACTCTAGCCCAGGTTGGCCGCGAGGGTGAAATCCCTCGGGGCCGGTCAATCAGAACGCGTTCCGACGCCATCCCGGATCGAGGCCGGATCTGGCCGGATCAGAACGGGTTCCACGTCGGCTCACGGGTGAACTTCAGATAGCCGACATTGATCCCGAGCCGCGCGCCGACGCCGCTGCGGATCGGCACGACGATGACCCGGTCGTTGACCACCGCGGTCATCCCGAAGCCGCCCACCAAGTAGGCGGAGCCGTCGACGCCGGCGAAGCGGCGGTACAGGTCGCGCACGTTGGGCAGGTTGTAGACCAGCATCATGGTGCGGGCGCCGTCGCCGCCGACATCGAAGCCGAGGGACGGGCCCTGCCAGTAGATGCGCCGCTTGCCGGCGTTGCGGGTGTAGAGCGTGCCCTCGCCGTAGCGGACGCCCGCCACCACGGCGCCGCCGCCCTCCTGGCCGAGGATGTAGCCGTTGGGCTCGCCCCAGCGCCGGCCCGCCTCCTCGACGGTGAGCGCGAGGCCGCGCGACACCGTGCCGAAGAACCGGTGGCCGGATTCCACGATCTCGCCGGGACGGAAGGTCTCGGGCGTGTCGAGATCCTCGCCGGCCGCGCGGGCCGCGCCCGCGGCGCCGAGGAGGGAGCCGCAGAGGGGCGCACCCAGCGCCAGGCCGAGGCCCGCGCGCAGGAGGGTGCGGCGGTCGGTGCCGCGATCGTCTCGTGCCGTCATCGTTGCCTCCTCGCCCGGTTCGATTAACGGTTCGTGCGATGGACCTGAGCCGCTCTGTCCCGCCGGGCCGGCAGAGGCCGCGCCGGGCGGATGAGTCGGACCAGCTTCTGAGGGAATCCGCAAGATGTGGTTAACGCGTCCTGACCCCGCAATCCGCATGGCCGGGCGGTCGGGCGCGCGCGTCCCGCGGGCGGCGCTCACGCTCGCGCGGGCGGTGGGGCTGTCAGCCGCGCTGTCAGCCGCGCTGGCGGCCCTGCCGGCGGTCGCCCCCGGCCGCGCCGCCGCGGAGGAGGGCCTGACGGCCCGGACGCGGATCGAGCTGCTGACGCTCAACGGCTTCGACCCGGTCAGCTACTTCCTCGAGGGCGGGCCGCAGGCCGGTCTGGCCCGGTTCGAGCTGTCCTGGGGCGGCCAGGTCTGGCGCTTCTCCAGCGGCGCCAACCGCGCGGCATTCCGGGACGACCCGCCCGCCTACGCGCCGCGCCTCGGGGGCTACGACGCCGCCGGGATCCTTGATGGCCGGCTGGTGGACGCCGATCCCCTGGTCTTCGCGGTGATCGACGAGCGCCTCTACCTGTTCCGGGATGCCGGGCGCCGCGCCCGGTTCCTGGCGGAGCCCGGCCTGGCCCGGCAGGCGGAGGCGGCCTGGCCGGCCGTGCGCCGTCTGCAGGATGTCCCGCCCGACGGCTCGCCCGAAGCCTCGCCCAACGTGCCGCCTAGGGATGCGCCGCGCTGAGCGCCGCCGCCGGCCGGTCGCTCGCGCGGGCCGGCAGGGCGAGCCGCGGGGCCAGGGCGGGGTCCCCGAGGGCCGCGAAGGGACCGTTGCGGTGATCGGGTCCGTGCTGGCCGTAGCGGATCGGGCCGCCGCCCGGCACCACCACGCAGCCACCCGCCGCCGCGACGATGTGGTCGCCCGCGGCCGTGTCCCATTCCATGGTCGGGCCGCAGCGGACGTAGATGTCGGCCTCGCCTGCGGCGATCAGCCCGAACTTCAGGGCGGACCCGACCTGGCGCGTCTCCACCACTGGCAGCGCCGCCAGGCAGGTGGCGGTCTCGGGATCGCCGTGCCGCCGGCTGCCCAGGGCGACGAGGCCCGTCCCCGGCGCCGCCCGCGCGCGGACCGGCCGCCCGGCCCCCGGCCGGCCCGCGATCACGGGGCCCTCCAGGGTCGCGGGTCCGGCCCACCAGACGCGGCCGAGGCCGGGGGCGGCCAGCGCGGCCGCCACCGGGCGGGCGCCCGACACCAGCGCGATGTTGACCGAGTAGTCCGGCGTCCCGGCGAGGAAGTCGCGGGTGCCGTCCAGGGGATCGACGAGGAAGAAGAGGTCGGCGGTGCGGGTCGCGTCGCTCTGGGCGCGCTCCTCGGCCACGACCGCGATCCCGGGGAAGCGCCCGGCGAGGGCCTCGACGATCAGGTCCTCGGCCTCGACGTCGGCGGCGCTGGAGGGTGAGCCGTCCGGTTTCAGGGCGTGGGGGCAGGGCCCCCGGTGGTAGCGGCGCAGGATCTCCCCCGCCGCGCAGGCGATCTCGGCGAGCGCCGCGGCGATCCGCTCACGCTCCGGTCCCGAGATCGTCGCCGCGCCCATCATGATGCCTCCCGACACCGCCCTGAATGCCCGAGCGGGGGGTGAATGTCGACGGCCACCGGCCGGAGCGCGCCTCATCGGCGCTCCGGCGGCTCCCGCGCGGCGGCCGGCGTCCGCGCCGGCATCCGCATCGTCCGCCGGACCCGCGCTATCAGGGCCTGGCTCTGGCGACGGTGGCGGCGCAGCTCCGCCGCGAGGCCGCGCGCGTCCGGGAGGCCCACCGCCTTGGCGATCTGCCGGGACGCGGTCTCGGACGGCTCCGCGGCAGGATCGGTCATCACGAGCCGCTGCCACTGGTAGACGGCGTCGAGGAAGCCGTAGGTCTCGGCGAGGGCCTCGCCCGCCGCCGCGGGCAGGAGGCCGCGCGCCGCCGCCTCGCGGAAGAGCGACTCCGCGCCGAGGCCGATGCAGCCGGGCCAGTCGTGCGCCTGGCTCAGCACGATGGCCTGGGCGAGGAAGTCGAGGTCGAACAGCGCGCCGGGGGCGAGCTTCAGGTCGTAGGGGCCGGCATGGCCCCGCTCCCGCGCGACCAGGGCCCGCATCGCGCCCGCCTCGGCGCAGACGGCGGCGGTCTCGCGCGGCTGTCGGAGGATCCCGGCGATCGCGGAGGTGACGTCGGCCGCCAGGGTGGCGTCGCCGGCGACGACCCGGGCGCGGGCGAGCGCCATGTGCTCCCAGAGCTCCGCCTCGCCGCCGTGATAGGCCGCGAAGCCGCTGAGCTGCACGGCGGGCGGGCTGTGGCTGCCGTAGGGCCGCAGCCGCAGGTCGACCGCGTAGAGCCGGCCGCGCCGCGTAGCCGTGGTGAGCGCCGCGAACACGCGCTGCGCCAGCCGGTTGTAGGCCACCACGGCGTCCAGGGGCCGCCGTCCATCGCTGGTGCGGTTCTCCGGGTCGAAATCGTACAGGAACACGAGGTCGAGGTCGGATTCCGCGCTGAGCTGGCGGGATCCGAGGCGGCCGAGCGCCAGGACGCAGCAGCGCCCCGCCGGCACCGCGCCGTGGTCCAGGGCGAATCGGCGCTCCTCCGCCTCCAGGCTCAGCGCCACCGTGGCCTCGGCGATCGCCGCGTAGGCCTCCCCGGCCTGGCGCGGGGTGAGGATGCCCGACAGCAGGCGGGCGCCCGTAACGAAGGCCATCTGCCGGGTGGCGTCCCGGCAGCGGTCAAGGCTCTCCTCGTGGCTCGCCGGCTGGCCCAGGAGCGACCGGTACTGCGCGCGGACCTCGTCGGGATCCGTGGTCGGCGTCACGAAGTCGGCGTCGAGCACGGTGTCGAGGACGTGCGGGCTCAGGCCGACCGTGTCGGCGAGGCGCGGCGCCGTCCCCAGGATGTCGGCGAACAGCAGGCGCAGGCGCTCGTGCGAGCGCAGGATGGCGAGGAGTTCGGCCACCGCGGGCATCCGCGCGAAGGCCCGGTCGAGGGCGAGGAGCGCCGCGTCGGGGTCGGCGGTGCCGCCGAGCGCGCGCAGCAGCGCCGGGAGCATCTCGGCGAGGATCTCCCGGGCCCGGCCGGTCCGCAGGGCCGGGCGGCGCCCGAGATGCCAGCCCTGCACGGTCTCCCAGGCCAGGGGCGGGTCCCGGAACCCGAAGGCGCCGAGCCGCGCCAGGGTCTTGGGATCCGGATCGCTCTCGCCGAAGACCAGGGCGGCCCCGTCGGCGCCGGCCTCCGGCTCCGCCTCGAACAGCAGGGCGTAGTGCGCCTGGACCCGGCCGGCATGGTGGAGCAGGGCCGCCTCGAAGGCCGCCAGGTCGGGGAAGCCCGCGAACAGGGCGAGCGCGGTCAGCGCCTCGGTCCCGGTGGGCAGGCGCTGGGTCTGCTCGTCCCGGATCATCTGGATCCGGTGCTCGAGGGTGCGCAGGAACGCGTAGGCCGCGGAGAGCTCGTCCCGGGCCCGCCCGTCGATCCAGCCCTCCGCGACGAGCTCGCCGAGCATCGCCACGGTCCGGCGGCCCCGCAGGGCCGGCTTGCGGCCGCCGAAGACGAGCTGCTGGGTCTGGACGAAGAACTCGATCTCCCGGATGCCGCCGCGGCCGATCTTGATGTCGTGGCCGCCGACCGCGATGGTCTCGTGGCCGCGGACCATGTGGATCTGCCGCTTCAGGGCGTGGATCTCGGCGATGGCCGGGAAGTCGAAGTGCCGGCGCCAGATGAACGGCGCGAGCTCCGCCAGGAAGGCCTCGCCGGCCGGGACGTCGCCGGCGATCGGCCGGGCCTTGATGAAGGCCGCGCGCTCCCAGTTCTGGCCGAGCGTCTGGTAGTAGTCGAAGGCGAAGCCGGTGGAGAGCGCCACCGCGGTCGAGCCCGGGTCCGGCCGCAACCGGTAGTCGATGCGGTGGACGTAGCCGTCGGCGGTCCGGTCGGCCAGGAGCTTCACCAGCCCCTGCGCCAGCTTGACGAGGAAGGGCTTCGGATCGCCGCCGGTCGCCGCGGCAGCGGGCTCGGCCTCGTAGAAGACGACGAGGTCGATGTCGCTGGAGTAGTTCAGCTCGCAGCCGCCGAGCTTGCCCAGGCCCAGGACGATCAGGCCCGACCCGTCCTGCGGCGCCTCCGGATCCCTGGGCCGGTACCGCCCGGCCGCCATCCCCTGCCGGAGAAGCGCCTCGACCGCCCCGCTCACCGATGCGTCGGCGAAGGCCGACAGGGCGCCGGTCACCGCGTCGAGGTCCCAGCGGCCGCCGAGATCCGCCAGGGCGACCAGGAGGGCGTGGGCCTCCCGGTTGGCGCGCAATTGCCGGCCGACCTCGGCGAGGTCGGGATTCGCCCCACAGGCGGCGCCGACGGCGCGCTGCCGCGCGATGATGTCCCGGCTCGCCGCGTCCGGCGGCTGATCCAGCAGGGCGACGAGCCGCTCGGGCGACCGGGTGGCCGCCCGCCACAGGAAGGGGGAATGATCCGCCAGGCCCAGGAGCAGCTCCCGGCAGGGCGGTGTCAGGAAGCCGGCCGGCAGCGCCGGCGCGAGCTCGGCGAGCCGGGCCCCCGCGGCGTCCGGGTCGGCGAGCCCGAGCCGGGGGCGCAGGCGCGCGCGCAGCGTCTCGGCTGGCTCGGCGGCCGCTCCCTTCGCCGCTCCGTTCGGGAGACCGGTCTCATCTCTCATGCCGCATCCTCCCTGGCGCGACGGGACCGGCATCGTAGCCGACCAAGCCGCCCGTGTCCGGTCTGGCGCACATGGCTCCAGGCGCCCGCCGCGCGTTCACGATGCTGCCAGGACCGGGCAGCGGCGACGCGTTCGCGGCCGCGCGGGCCCGGAATCGGGGGCCGTCCCGGCCTTCCGTCCGATCCGGTAACGCTTTTCAAAGCCGACCGTGGCGTCTATCCGTGCGGACCGGTCGTCGCCCCCGGTCCGGCCCGCGGGCCGCGCGGGATTCCTTCGGGCGACTCGATCGCCGCAGGGGCGGCCGAGGACCGGGCGGCCGGGAACCGGCAGCCCCGACCGGGGCCCCGGCCCGCAGACGTCCGCATTTCCGATCCGCCCGCCCGGAGCGCACCATGTCCTCCCCGACCTCGCCCACCCTGACTCTCGACGGCCTCGACCTCGCCGCCCTGCTCTGCTCCCGCGTCTGCCACGACGTGATCAGCCCCGTCGGCGCGATCGTGAACGGGCTCGAGGTCCTGGAGGACGACCAGGACGAATCGATGCGGACCTTCGCCCTGGAGCTGATCGGGAAGAGCGCCCGTCAGGCCTCGGCGCGGCTGAAATTCGCCCGCATCGCCTTCGGGGCCGCCGGCTCGGCCGGCGCCTCGATCGACCTCGCCGACGCCGAGAGCGTCGCCAAGGGCATGTTCTCCGACGACAAGACCAAGCTGACCTGGAGCGCCCCGCAGGCGCTGTTCCCGAAGAACAAGGTCAAGCTCCTGCTCAATCTCGTGATGGTCGCCACCTCGGCGATTCCCCGGGGCGGCCTGATCGACGTCGTCGTCTCCGGCGACGGCGAGGCGCCCACGCTGGTGCTGAAGGCCAAGGGCTCGCACGCCCGCATCCCGCCCCACGTCGAGGAGCTGATGGCCGGCAGCCCCGAGAGCGGCACCGTCGACGCCCACGGCATCCTGCCGTTCTACGCCGGCCTCGTGGCCCGGGCCGCCGCCATGGATGTCCGCTTCGCTATCGAGGGCGATGAAGTGACTATCACCGCCACGCCCGCAGTGATCGACACGCCCGAAGATCGCGATGGAGAGGCTTCGGACACGGCGCTGGCGTGAAACTCTGAAAAAGGTGCCGCGCGGGGCCGGGATGGAAACGCTTCCCTAACCCCGCGCGAGTAAGTAGGTTGCGCGAGACCTTCTCCGCGTAACGAGTAGCGCCTATGGACGACCTGCTTCGCGAGTTTCTGACCGAGAGCGGGGAGCATCTCGACACGGTCGATGCAGAATTGGTTCGATTCGAGCAGGATCCGAACAACGAGACTATTCTGCGGAACATTTTCCGACTCGTGCACACGATCAAGGGAACCTGCGGGTTCCTCGGACTCCCGCGGCTGGAAGCTCTGGCGCACGCCGCCGAGACCTTGATGGGTCGCTTCCGCGACGGGCTGCCCGCCACGTCGGATTCCGTCACCCTGATCCTGCTGACGCTGGACCGGCTGAAGGCGATCCTGGCCGATCTGGAGGCCACCGGCACGGAGCCCGCGGGCTCGGACGACGACCTCATCTCCGCCCTGGAGCGCATGGCCGAGGGCTCGCCGGAGCCGGAGGCCGCCGTCCCGCCGCCGCCGCCCGAGCCGGTCCTGCCCGATCCGGTGGTCCGCGAGCTGAAGCCCGGCGAGGTCTCCCTCGACGACCTGGAGGCCGCCTTCCTGGCCGCCCCCGGTCCGGACGAATCGGACTTCCTCCCGCCGCCTGCCCCCGTGGCCGCGACGCCCGCCCCTGCGGCCGCCCCGGCGCCCGCGCCCGCCGTCAGCGCGGCGCCCAAGGCCGAGAAGAAGCCCGAGCCCGTCGAGGCCGAGAAGACCGAGAAGGCCGAGCCGGCGCGCGCCGAGAAGGTCGAGGGCGCCGAGGGCGAGACGACCGCCGCCGCCAAGAACCAGACCATCCGGGTGAACGTCGACACGCTCGAGCACCTGATGACGATGGTCTCCGAGCTGGTGCTGACCCGCAACCAGCTCCTCGAGATCGCCCGCCGGCACGAGGATTCGAGCTACAAGGTCCCGCTGCAGCGCCTGTCGCACGTCACGGCCGAGCTGCAGGAGGGCGTCATGAAGACGCGCATGCAGCCGATCGGCAACGCGTGGCAGAAGCTGCCGCGCGTGGTGCGCGACCTCTCGGCCGAACTCGGCAAGCAGATCGACCTCGTGATGGTCGGCAACGAGACCGAGCTCGACCGGCAGGTCCTGGAGGTCATCAAGGACCCGCTGACCCACATGGTCCGCAACTCGGCGGATCACGGCCTCGAATCGACCGCCGAGCGCGTGGCGGCGGGCAAGCCCGCCCGCGGAACGATCCGGCTCGCCGCCTACCACGAGGGCGGCACGATCACGATCGAGATCGCCGACGACGGCAAGGGCCTGAACCTCGCGGCCATCCGCAAGAAGGCCGCGGAGCGCGGGCTCGCCTCCCAGGCCGATATCGAGCGGATGACCGACGCCCAGGTCGCCAAGTTCATCTTCCACGCCGGCTTCTCGACGGCGGCGGCGGTGACCTCGGTCTCGGGCCGCGGCGTCGGCATGGACGTGGTCAAGACCAACATCGAGACCATCGGCGGCCTGATCGACATCGCCACCACGGCGGGTCGCGGCACCACCTTCACCATCAAGATCCCTCTGACGCTGGCGATCGTGGCCGCCCTGATCGTCCGGGCCGGCGAGCACCGCTTCGCCCTGCCGCAGGTGGCGGTGCTGGAGCTGGTCCGGGTCGATGCCGGGGCGCAGCGGGTCGAGCACATCAACGGCGCGCCGGTGCTGCGCCTGCGCGAGCGGCTGCTGCCGATCGTCTTGCTCACCGGCCTGCTCGGCCAGACGAGCCCGGGCGCGGAGACGGACCAGGCCGGCTTCGTGGTGGTCGCCCAGGTCGGGCGCGAGCGCTTCGGCATCCTCGTCGACGAGGTCTTCCACACGGAGGAGATCGTCGTGAAGCCGATGTCGGTGAAGCTGCGGCACATCCCGATGTTTGCCGGCAACACGATCCTCGGCGACGGCGCCGTGGTGCTAATCGTCGATCCGAATGGCGTGGCCCGTCAGGTGGCGCAGGGCGTCCAGGGCAGCGGCGGCCACATCGACGCCGACGCCGACGAGGCGGTCGAGATGGCCGACACCAAGACCACGCTCCTGGTGTTCAAGGGCGGCCAGGGCAGCTTCAAGGCGGTGCCGCTGTCGCTGGTCACCCGTCTCGAGGAGATCGAGTGCGCCAAGGTCGAGTGGCTTGGCGGCCGCGCGCTGATCCAGTACCGCGGGCGCCTGATGCCCCTGGTCCCGGCCGACGCGGCGATCACCATCAAGTCGGAGGGGACGCAGGCCCTGGTGGTGTTCTCCGACGGCGAGCGCGCCATGGGTCTCGTGGTCGACGAGATCGTCGACATCGTCGAGGAGCGCCTCGACATCGAGATCGCGGCCGACCGGTCGGACCTGATCGGCTCGGCGGTGCTGCGGGGCCGGGCGACCGACATCATCAACATCGCCCACTTCCTGCCGCTGGCCTACGACGACTGGGCGCGCGGCCTGAAGCGGCCCGAGCAGATCTCCACGGTCCTTCTGGTCGACGACTCGGCCTTCTTCCGCGACATGCTGAGCCCGGTGCTGAAGGCCGCGGGCTATCAGGTGGTCACGGCGTCGAGCGCCGAGACGGCCCTGTCGACCCTCCAGTCCGATCCGCAGATCGAGGTGGTGGTCACCGACCTGGAGATGCCGGGTCGCAGCGGCTTCGACCTCGTCGCCGCGATGCGGCGGGCCGAGCCGCGCCTCGCCGGGCTCCCGGTGATCGGCCTCACCGGCGCGATCGGCGCCGACGCGGTGGAGAAGGCGCGGGCGCTGGCGATCAGCGACCTTGTGGCGAAGTTCGACCGCAGCGGCCTGATCTCGGCGCTGGCCGAGATCGGCGCCGCCACGGTGTCGAAAGCCGCCTGAGCCGCCGCGCCGCCCGCCCCGGGCGATCGACCCTGGCCGATCGCTCCAAGCCGATCGACCCAGGCCGATCGCGACGATCGCGACGAACGAATCCGGAGAGTTCCGATGCAGGCTGCCAACGCCAACACCAGCGGCGCCACCACCAACGGCGCCGAGACCGGCGCCACCGACGACTTCGTCACGGTCTTCGTCGGCGAGACGCTGTTCGGCCTGGCGATCGAGCGGGTCCACGACGTCTTCGTCCCGTCGGGCGTGACGCCGGTTCCCCTGGCGCCGGCCGAGATCGTCGGCCTGCTGAACCTGCGCGGCCGGGTCGTGACGGCCATGAGCCTGCGCCGGCGCCTGGGCCTGCCCGACGCGGAGGCCGAGGCGGACGGCACCAAGGCCAGCCCGAAGATGGCGATCGGCCTGGAGCAGGCCGGCGAGACCTTCGCGCTGGTGGTCGACGGCGTCGGCGAGGTGCTCAAGCTCGGCGCCGACAGCCGCGAGGCGGTGCCGATCAACCTGGATCCGCGCTTCCGCGACCTCGCCACCTGCGTCCACCGCCTCGACGGCCGGCTCCTGGTGATCCTCGACGTGGACGCGCTCCTCGGCTTCACGCCCGCCGGCGCCAAGGCGGCTTGAGGGAGAGGTCGATGAAGGCGCCCCACGAGACCACCTGCCTGGTGGTGGACGATTCCGCGGTGATCCGGAAGGTCGCCCGGCGGATCATCGAGGATCTCGGCATGAACGTCAGCGAGGCCGAGGACGGCAGCGCCGCCCTCGAGGCCTGCGCGGCCAGCATGCCCGACGCGATCCTGCTCGACTGGAACATGCCGAACATGGACGGCTACGCGTTCCTCCAGGCCCTGCGCCAGAGCGAGGGCGGGGGCGCGCCGAAGGTCCTGTTCTGCACCACCGAGAACGATGTCGGGGCGATCGCCCGCGCCCTCCGGGCGGGGGCCGACGAGTACATCATGAAGCCCTTCGACCGCGATATCCTGACGGCCAAGCTCGAACAGGTCGGTCTCGTCGCCGACGCGGCCTGATCGCCTGCTCCCTGACCCGCGGCCCGAGCCCCGCGACCCTGCACCCGAGGCAATCATCATGGCCCTGAGTCCCGCGGTCGCCCCGCTGCGCACGCCGCCAACCCAGAGCACGACCTCATCGGCCACGGCGATCCGTGTGCTCGTGGCCGACGACTCGGCCGTGGTGCGCGGCCTCGTGGCCCGCTGGATCGGCGAGGCTGGATTCGAGCTCGTCGGCACGGCCTCCAACGGCCGGATCGCCCTGGAGCTGATGGCCAAGCACGACCCGGACGTGGTCCTGCTCGACATCGAGATGCCGGAACTCGACGGCACGACCGCGCTGCCGCGCATGCTCGCCATGAGCCCGAGCGTGCAGGTCGTGATGATGTCGACCCTGACGACGCGCAACGCCGATATCTCGCTAAAATGCCTCGCGCTCGGCGCGGTTGACTACATCGCCAAGCCGGAGAGCAGCCGCGGCGTCACCACCTCGGACACGTTCCGGGTCGAGCTGATCGAGCGCGTCCGCGTGTTCGGCTCCGCCCGGGCGCGTGGCCGGCGCCCGGCCGCCGCGCCCGCCGGCCACGCGCCCGGGTACCACGCCGCGCCGGCGGCCGCACCGGCCGCACCGGCCGCAGTGCATCCGGCGCCGGCCGCGGCGGCGCGCCCGGCGACCCCCTTCACGCTGCGGCCCAAGGTCCGCAACCGGACCCAGCCCCGCGCCCTGCTGATCGGCTCCTCCACGGGCGGCCCGCGGGCCGTGGGCGAGATGCTGGAGGGCATCGGCGCGGCCGCCCTGCGGCGCCTGCCGGTCCTGATCGTCCAGCACATGCCGCCGATCTTCACGGCGGTCTTCGCCGAGCACTTGGCCACCCGTACCGGGCTCCCGGCGGCGGAGGGCAAGGCCGAGGAGCGGGTCGAGCCGGGCCGCATCTACGTCGCCCCGGGCGGCCGCCACATGGGGCTGGCCGGCGGGGCCGGCGGCCCGATCATCAAGCTCACCGACGGCCCCCCGGTGAATTTCTGCCGCCCCGCGGTCGACGTCCTGTTCAAGGACGCGGCGGTGGTCTTCGGCGCCGCCACCGCGACCGTGATCCTCACCGGCATGGGCTCGGACGGGACCAACGGCGCCCGGGCGCTCACCGAGGCCGGCGGCCCGGTCCTCGCCCAGGACGAGGCCACCAGCACGGTCTGGGGCATGCCGGGCAGCGTCGCGCGGGCCGGGCTCGCCGAGGCCGTGCTGCCGTTGCCCGAACTCGCGACGGCGCTGCGCGCCCTGATCACGGGGCAGCCGGCATGACCGAACTCGAGTTCGAATTCCTGCGCACCTTCCTGAAGCAGCGCTCCGGCCTCGCGCTGACGCCGGAGAAGCGCTACCTCGTGGAGAGCCGGCTGACCCCGGTCTGCCGCCGCTTCGGCCTCGCCAGCCTCGGCGACCTGATCGGCGCCCTCAAGCTCGCCCAGAACAGCACGATCGAGCGGGCCGTGGTCGAGGCCATGACCACGAACGAGACCTTCTTCTTCCGCGACCGGATCCCCTTCGACCTGTTCCGCGACACGCTCCTGCCGGACGTGCTGGCGCGCAATGCCGGCCGCCGCCGGCTGCGGATCTGGTGCGCGGCGGCCTCGACCGGGCAGGAGCCGTACTCGCTGGCCATGCTCCTCCAGGAGGCGGCGCCGCGGCTCGCCGGCTGGCAGGTGGAGATCGTCGCCACCGACCTGTCGACCGAGGTGATCGAGAAGGCCAAGCTCGGGCTGTACAGCCATTTCGAGGTCCAGCGCGGCCTGCCGGTGCAGTGGCTGATCAAGTACTTCACCCAGGTCGGCGAGCAGTGGCAGATCGCCCAGAGCCTGCGCAGCATGGTAGATTACCGGCAGCTCAACCTGCTGCACAGCTTCGCCTCGCTGGGCCAGTTCGACGTGATCTACTGCCGCAACGTGCTGATCTACTTCGACGCGCCGACCAAGTCGGACGTCCTGGCGCGGCTCGCGGCGCAACTCGCCCCGGAGGGCGCGCTTCTACTCGGCGCCGCCGAGACGGTGATCGGCCTGACCGACCGGCTGTCGCCGAACCCGAAGCACCGCGGCCTCTACGGCCACGCCGAGGCCGCGGCGCGCCCGGCCGAGGCGGCGCCGCTGCGCATGGCCGCGAGCCTCTGAGCGGCGCGACCGGGATCCCCGGTCGCGCCCCGGCTCCGGGCCGTCCCCGAGCCCGCCAGCGCGACGGGGATCCGGGCGATCCCGGAAACACGGCCTTATGAAGCGCGTGGGTAATTTGCACACGGACCCGCCGCCGGGCGAATCCGGCTCATCCGTGACCCGAGCCCCCCATGAGTACCGTCTCGTCCACCGCGACAGCACAGCTCGCCGCGCAGCGATGGTCGCCGCCTGCGTCGCCCCAGACCCGGATGTCCGACACGATCAGCAGCGCGCTGTCGGCCGGCACGATCAGCAGCACCGATGCGACGGCCCTCGCGGGCGCCCTGAGCAGCATCGATGGGAGCCTGTCGTCGACCAGCGCTGCCTCGACCAGCGCGACGAGCCGGTCCGGGCTCGACCCGTCCTCGATGAAGGACCGGATCGACGGCCTGATCGCCGATCAGGTCAGCAGCGGCAGCCTCACCGCCGACCAGGCCACGGAGCTGAAGAACCTGTTCGCCAGCCACGGCCGGAGCACCCAGAGCGCGGACGCCACCGGCGACGGGACTGGCGACGTCGCCGGCCCGGACGGCCCGCCGCCCGGGCCCCCGCCCGGCCCGGCGCCGACGGACGCTGCGGGCAGCGGCGGGCGCGGGGCGTCGGTCTCCGCGTCGACCTCGACTTCGACCTCGACCACCGACGCGGCGCGCACGACGAACGACCTGCTGTCCACCTTCATCCAGCAGCTCCAGAGCGGCCAGTCGGGCCGCGTCGGCTACGGGGCGAGCGGCACCGCCAACAGCGGCGCCGTCTCGGCGCTCCTCCTCGACTTCCGCAGCTGAGGCCGGGGACGGGCCCGGCGGGCCTCCCGCCCGGTGCATCGCCCGCCTGCGCGCGGCCGGGGTCGACCCCGGCCGCGCGACGCGGCATCACAGCGCCGGACAGGCACGGGAGAGACGGCATGGCGGCAGGAGCGGGGACCGGATTGCCCAAGGTCGCGTTCATCGGTACGGGCGGGACGATCTCGTCCCTCGGCCGCGATGCCCTCGACATCCTCGACTACACCGCCACCGACCGGCGTCTCGAGGCCGGCGCGATCCTGGACGCGGTTCCGGAACTCGCGACAGTCGCCGCGGTGGTGCCGGTGCCGTTCCGGGCGGTCCCGAGCCCGGCGATCGGGTTCGCCGAGTGGCGCGACCTCGTCCGGCTGTGCGAGCGCCTCGCGTCCGAGCACCCGGACCTCGCCGGCATCGTCATCGGGCACGGCACCGCCACGCTGGAGGAGACCGCCTACGCCCTCAGCCTCACCCTGACGGTGGATCTGCCGGTGGTGCTGGTCGGCTCGCAGCGGCCGATGAGCGCCCTCTCCACCGACGCCAAGCTGAACCTCGTGGCGGCCGTGCGCACGGCCGCGGCGCCCGCCTCCCGCGGGCGCGGCGTGCTGGTGGTGCTCAACGACGAGATCCAGGCGGCCCGCGAGGTGACCAAGACCTCGGTGGCCCGGCTCCAGACCTTCCGGACCCCGGATTTCGGCGTGCTCGGCCACGTCGACGGCGAGTCCGTCCGCTACTACCGCCGCTCCGAGCGGGCGCACGCGCCGGGCACGCCCTTCGACATCCGGACCCTGCCGGCGCTGCCGCGGGTCGACGTCGCCTACGGGTACGCCGACGCCGACGGCACCGCGGTCCGGGCCTTCCTGGCCGCGGGCGCGCGCGGCCTCGTCGCGGCCGGTCTCGCGCCGGGCATGACCCCGCCCGGCGAGGCCGAGGCCCTGGAGGCGGCGGCGGCCGCAGGGATCGTGGTGGTGATGTCGACCCGGGCCGGCAGCGGCGTGGTCCCGCTCACCACCCGGCTGCGCAGCCGCGGCATCCTCAGCGCCGACAACCTCACCCCGCAGAAGGCCCGGATCCTGCTCGCCCTGGCGCTGACCGTCACGGCGGAGCCCGAGGCGGTGGCGCGGCTGTTCGCGACCTACTAGCGACGCGTCCCGGGGCCGGTCGCCCGCCCCGCCGAGCCCTCAACGCCCCCTTCCGGCCCGTCCCGGACGGTCCCCGCCGCGCGCGAACCCTGTCGCGGCCCGTGGCGCGCGCCGGCGATGTCGGCCGGCCATGCGGGCCGCATGTGCGATTTGGTCCAGAAAGTCCCGCCGAGCCCGGATAGGTCAAGGATCAGTCCGGTGCAGTCCAGCCGAAGGGTTTTTCGCCCGGAAGACTGCCAGCAGACGAAGAAGGTTCGGGAACACGCCTTCAGCATTGCGGAAGATGCTCGGGATCGGCTTCCGCGCAGGGCATGACGGTTCGCGTGCCCGCACAGGGATTCACGGCCATGCGCGCGACATCCATCGTCTCCATGTCTCTGGCGCTCTCGGTCTTGTCCGGGCTGGGCGCACAGGCGGAGACCGCCGGGAGCCTCTCCACGACGGCCGTCAGCGGCAGCGCCGCCGCGATGTACAATCTCGGAATCCTCTACATCAACGGCCAGGGCGTGAAGCAGGATTTCGGTACGGCCGGACGCTGGTTCGAGAAGTCGGCCGCCGGCGGTGACGTCGACGCCATGCTCAACCTCGGCAGCCTGTACTACAACGGCCAGGGCGTGAAGCAGGACTACGCCGCCGCGGCTGCGTGGTTCGAGAAGGCCGCCCTGGCGGGCAACGCCGAGGCCATGAACAACCTCGGCAGCCTCTACGATGCCGGCCAGGGCGTGACGCAGGACTACGCCACCGCGCGCAGTTGGTACGAGAAGGCGGCGGCCGCCGGCGCCGCGTCGGCCCTGTACAATCTCGGCCTACTCTACGCCAACGGTCAGGGCGTCGGGCAGGATTACGGCGCGGCCGCGTCCTGGTTCGGGAAGGCCGCCGCCGCCGGTAACGTTGACGCGATGAACGCCCTCGGCAGCCTGCACCTCAACGGTCAGGGCGTGAAGCGGGACGCCGCCGCGGCCCGCCGCTGGTTCGAGCGGGCGGTCGCCGGCGGCAACGTGGACGCGATGAACAACCTCGGCAGCCTCTACCTGAACGGCCAGGGTGTGAAGACGGACGCCGCCGCGGCCCGCCGCTGGTTCGAGAAGGCGGCCGCCGCCGGCCACGCGGAGGCGATGAACAATCTCGGTTTCCTCTACGTCAACGGTCGCGGGGTGAAGCAGGATTTCGAGGCCGCCCGGCGGTGGTTCGAGAAGGCCGCCGGCGGCGCCGCGGCCGCGAACGTCCCCGGCGACATCGCGCTCCGCTAGAGCCGTTCCCTGTCGGTTCGGGACGGAGGTGATCGCCGGGCCCGTGCCGAACGAGGCACCGGTGCCCTCTTCCGCGAGAGAGAGGGGCCCTGGCGCGGCTGCCGGGACCGGAGTTGCCGCCCTTCCCAACCGTCGCAAAACGATCGGGAACGGCTCTTGGGCGGGGTCGCGGTCGGGGCGCGCACGTGTCATGCCGGCGGGCGCGGTCCCCACCGGGCCGAATGGGGCGAGGATACGGCTCGGATGGGGCCAGGATGGCCCCCTCCGTCTCCGACGCGACCCGTCCGCAGGGACCAGACATCGATGCCGCTGATCGACCCCGCCCGCTCGCTCCTCCTCGTCATCGACGTTCAGGTCCGGCTGATGCCGACGATCGCGGAAGGGGACGGGGTCGTCGCCAATGCGGGCCGCCTCCTCGCCGCCGCGCAGCTGCTCGACGTCCCGGTCCTGGTCACCGAGCAGAATGCCGGCGGCCTCGGGCCGACCGTGCCGGCCCTGGCGCCCGAGCCCGGGACGGCCTTCGCGAAGATGAGCTTCGGCGCGACCCGAACCCCCGGCTTCCTCGAGCGCCTGCCCGCGGACCGCGACCTCGTGGTCAGCGGCTGCGAGGCGCATGTCTGCGTGCTGCAGACGGTTCTCGGGCTGCGCGAGTCCGGCCGCCGCGTCGCCGTGGTGGCCGACGCCGTGGGCTCGCGGCGGATCGAGAACCGGGAGGCCGCGCTCGCCCGGATGGCGGCCCACGGCGCCGAGATCGTCACGACCGAGATGGTGGCGTTCGAGTGGCTCGGCACGGCGCGGCACAGGCGGTTCCGCGACGTCGTCAGGCTCATCAAGTAGGCACCGCGGCGGTCCTCGCCGCGGCGCGCGCCTCAGGAGCCGTCGAGGGCCGCGCGGGTCTGCGGGTCGGGTCCGATGTCGTCGGTGCCGGTCATGCCCAGCACCTCGATCAGGCGGGTCCGGGCGCGGCTGACCCGGCTCTTGATCGTGCCCACCGCGACGCCGCAGATGGCCGCGGCCTCCTCGTAGGTGAAGCTCTGGGCGCCGACCAGGACCAGCGCCTCGCGCTGGGCCGGCGGCAGCCGGTTCAGCGCGCTCTGGAACTGCGCCATCTCCATCCGGATCTCCTGCTCGGGGAGGGCGGTCAGGCGCCCGGCATGGAGGCCGTCGGCGTCCTCCACCTCGCGCTTGCGCTTGCGCTGCTCCGAGTAGAACAGGTTCCGCAGGATCGTGAACAGCCACGCGGTCAGGTTGGTCCCGCGGCGGAAGCTGGCGGCGTTGACCCAGGCGCGCACGAGCGTGTCCTGCACGAGGTCGTCCGAGCGGTCGAGGTCGTAGGTCAGCGAGAACGCGAAGGCCCGCAGCGCCGGGATCGCCCCCAGCAGGAGGTCGCGCATCTCCGCGTCGGCGCCCCGGGGGGCCGGACCGGATCCGCTCCCCGCGGGGGCGGCTTGCAGCATCAGGGTCATCGCGAGGCCTCCGTGTCGGAGTGTGCGGCGAGCTCGTCGAGCAGCGTCCGGAGCCGGTCCGGGATCGGCAGGGCCAGGACGCCCGCGTAGTGCAGGCGCAGGCCGCGCCCGATCCGGTCCCGCGCGCCATCGTCGATCGGCCGGCCGGGTCCGCCGACCGGCACCGGGCGTGACGCGGCCGCGGCGCCCGGTCCGGCCGGGTCCGCCGCGCCGGCGGAGCCCGGAATCCCTGGATCGTCCTCGGTCCCTGACATGGTCGCGCCCCCCGGTCGTGCGCGATGGGGCCCCGAGGGGCCCGGCGGTCCGCCGGACCGTTGTCCCCATCGGTTCGGCGAAGACGCGTCTCATCGCCTTCCGGCAGCGCTGGTAGGCGCGACGGATTTAATCGGTTCTGAACCCCGCATTCATCCAATTTTAATCTTGAAATAGCCCAGCTTGCGCCGAATTTAGTCCATAAAGTCTCAGATACAATTCAGAAATACTTGGCTTTAGCTTGGCCGTGGCGACACTCGTCCTCCGTGCCTGAACGCGGGATGAGCGCACCGCGCCCCGGGCCGGGCGCGCCGCGAAGGCCCCGCTCAGAGCTTCACGCCCTCGAGATAGCCGCGGTTCCAGGTCGGGCTGATCAGGATCTCGTTGACGCAGACGGAGGCCGGCAGGCGGGCGACGAACAGGATCGTCTCGGCGAGATCCTCCGGCTGGAGCATGCGCCCGCGATCCTCCGCGGTGACCGGGACTGGCCGCTTGTCGAGGAGGGGCGTCGCGACCTCGCCGGGGCAGATGCAGCAGGACCGGATGCCGTGCCCGCACTCCTCCTGGTTCAGGCTCTCCGAGAGCGCCACGAGCCCGTGCTTGGCGGCGGAATAGGCCGGTCCCGTCAGCTTGGAGACGTAGCGGCCGGCCCAGGAGGAGACGTGGATGATCAGGCCGCTCCGCTGCGCCCGCATGGTCGGCAGCACTGCCCGCGCCGCGTAGAAGGGGCCGTTGAGATTGACGCCGACCACGGCGTCGATGCCGGCCGGCGTGATCTCGCTCCAGCCGCGCCGCGGCACGTTGAGGCCCGCCGCGTTCACCAGCAGGTCGCAGCGCCGCCACGCGGCGTGAACCGCCTCCCAGGCGCGCTGCACGTCGTCGGCCACGCCCATGTCGGCCGGGGCGACCAGCGCCTCGCCGCCCGCCGCGCGGACCATCTCCGCGGTGCGCGCGAGGGCCTCCTGACCTCGTCCGGTGAGCGCGACCCGCATGCCGGCCCGCGCCAGCGCGACGGCGGCCGCCTGCCCGATCCCGGATCCGGCCCCCGTCACCCAGGCGACCTGCCCTTCGAGCGCGCGCATCATGGCCTTCGGCTCCCGCCCTACGGCTTGGCGACGAGCGGGCAGCCGCCCTCGGCGAGGGGGCGGAAGGCCTGCTCGGCGGGGATCGTCTCCAGCACCTTGTAGAGGTCCCACGGGCCCTTCGACTCGGACGGCGCCTTCACCTCGAACAGGTACATCGGGTGGATCTTGCGCCCGTCCGCTCGGACCACACCCTTGCCGAACAGCGGGTCCTCGGTCGGGTTGGCCTTCATCCAGGCCATGGTCTTCTGCGGGTCCGTCGACTTCGTCGCCGCCACGGCCTTCAGGTAGTGCAGGAGCCCGGCATAGACGCCCGCGTGGTTCATCGTCGGCATGCTGTTGCCGTTGCGCGGGTAGAAGCGCTCCGAGAAGGCCCGGGTCTCCGGGTTGAGATCCCAGTAGAACGACTCGGTCAGCACGAGGCCCTGCGCGGTCTGCAGGCCGATCGCGTGGACGTCGACGGCGTAGATCAGCAGGGCGGCGAGCTTCTGGCCGCCGTCGGTCAGCCCGAACTCGTGCGCCTGCTTGACCGCGTTGACCGTGTCGCCGCCCGCGTTGGCCAGACCCACAACCTTCGCGCCCGAGGCCTGCGCCTGCAGCAGGAACGAGGAGAAGTCCGTGGCGGGGAACGGGACCCGCGCGGCGCCCAATACGCGCCCGCCGCCCGTATCGATCACGGCCTTCGCCTCGTTCTGAAGGGAGAGCCCGAAGGCGTAGTCGGCGGTGAGGAAATACCACGTGTCGCCGCCGCGCTTGAGCATGGCGCCGGCCGTGCCGTGCGCCAGGGCGTAGGTGTCGTAGGTCCACTGGATCGTGTTCGGCGAGCACTGCTTGCCGGTCAACTCCGTGGTGCCGGCCCCCGAGTCGATGAAGACCTTGTTCTTCTCGCGGGTGACCTGGCTCACCGCCAGCGCAACCGAGGAGGTCGGCACGTCGAGGATCGCGTCCACGCCGTCGCGGTCGTACCACTGGCGGGCGACGGCGGCGCCGATATCGGGTTTGTTCTGGTGGTCGGCCGAGACGATCTCGACCTGCACGCCCGGCTCGGTCTTGGCGAAATCCTCGACCGCCATCTGCGCGGCGACGACGGAGCCCTTGCCGCCGGTATCGGCGTAGACGCCCGACATGTCGTTGAGGACGCCGACCTTGACGCGGATCGGCTCGGCAACGGCCGGCCCGGCGAGCGCGGCGAAGCCGATCGCGACCGAGAGTACGCAACTCCGGATCGACGCCATGGCAGACCGTCCTCCGCGGCAGTTTCTGTCTTTCGGCCAGGAGGGCACGCTGGCATCCCAGCGTCAAGCAGCGGTCCGCGACCGGACCCGGGAGCGGTGAGACAGGCCGGTGCCGGATGTGTCGCGGCGGCGGTGCCGACGGAATCGGGCCGGAACGCCCGCCCGAGACCGGCCCGTCGCGACATCGAGATCGGCGCGGTGGAGCGGCCTCAGCCGGCGCGCTGTGCCGGGCGACGGTCACGCCCCACGGGCGCGAGGCCCGGCCTCGGCGATCGAATGTCGTGGTGCCGGCGGAGGGGATCGAACCCCCGACCTTCGGTTTACAAAACCGACGAAATACCATCTCGCAGCCTAACACAGCCTCACAGCGCGCGGCATTTGCAAGCCGTTGTAGAAGCTTGTTTTTTCCGGAGTGTTGGCTAGTGTTAATCACGGAGCCTAACAGGGCCAAACGTGCCTTGGGTGTTACCCTGGTGATACCCTCAGAAGGCCAGCGGTTTCGGAGCGAGGTCATGCCGAAGGCCCTCACCGTCAGAGGGATTGAGGCCTTGAAGGGCGGACCGGTCCGGGCCGAGGTCCCGGACGGGCTGATCCCCGGCCTCTATCTCATCTGCCAGTCGTCGGGCGTGAAGTCTTGGGCCGTTCGCTACCGTGCCGGCGGTCGGACTCGGAAGCACACGCTCGGTCGCTACCCAGCCATCGATCTCGCGAACGCTCGTGAGATTGCTCGGCGCACTCTCGTGGCAGTCGCGTCGGGTCGCGACCCGGCTGCCGACAAGGCCGAGGCGCGCCGCTTAGCTGGCGAATTAGCTGGACCGGCACGGGATCGGTTCGACGCTGCGGCCGCGCTGTTCATTGAGCGCTATGCCAAGGCCAACACGAAGGAGCAGACCTGGCGGGAGAGCGAGCGGTTGCTCGCGACCCATGTCCTGCCGCTCTGGCGTGCTCGCCGTGTGCAGGAGATCGCCAAGCGCGATGTCGTCGAGCTGATGGATGCCATCGTCGACCGTGGTGCGCCCGTGTCGGCTAACCGTACCCTCGCGGTAGTACGGCGCATGTTCGGCTGGTTGGTCGAGCGCGGCGTGATCGTCGCAAATCCCTGCGCGGAGGTGAAGGCGCCGACGGCGGAGAAGAGCCGGGATCGCGTCCTGTCCGACGACGAGCTGCGAGCCATCCTGCGGGCCTGCGATCGGCTCAACGAGCCGTTCGGCGCGCTGATCAAGCTGTTGGCGCTCACCGCCCAGCGCCGCGATGAGGTGGGCCAGATGACGTGGCGCGAGGTCGACCTCGATGCGCGGCTGTGGACGATCCCGAAGGAGCGGGCGAAGAACGGGATCGCGCACGACGTGCCGCTTTCCGACGCGGCTGTGACGGTGCTTACCGGGGTCCGCCGCATCGCGGGCAGCCGAGGACTTGTGTTTACCACTACGGGCGAGACGCCAGTTTCCGGCTTCAGCAAGATCAAGAAGCGCCTCGACGACGCCGTACCGGATGCGCCGCCATGGGTGCTGCACGACCTGCGCCGCACCGCTGCTTCGGGCATGGCGCGGCTCGGAGCTAATCTGCCGGTGATTGAGAAGGTCCTGAACCACACGTCCGGCTCTTTCGGGGGTGTGACCGGGATCTATCAGCGCCACCATTTTGCGGATGAGAAGCGGGCGGCGCTGAATGCGTGGGCGGCGCATGTCGAGGCGATCGTCGGCAAGGAGGCTCGGTGAGCGACAAGCCCGACATGAAGGCGTTGGCCGAGCAGGTGCGAGCGTTTGCTCAAACGCCGCGCATGCAGGAGCTTAGACGGCAGTTAGAGGCGTTTCAGCAGTCACCGCCGGAGCATATCCGCAAATTGCGGGAAGATCTCAAAGAGTTCAGTATTAGACAAAGAATGCAACTAGGCCAACGTGGTCAGTCTGGCGTTGAGCCATCGAAGCCTAAGAAGCGTTCGCGGGGACGTCCTCCCGGTGCGCAATACCCAGAAGATGCAGCGCTGGTCGCCGCAATGCATAGAGAAATACTCTCAACCGGAGCGAAAAAAATCCTGCCGATCGCTCGCAAATTCGCCAGTTCCGCAAAGGGCAGCTTTGCGGAAGAGAATAAGGCCCGCCGTCTAGAGCGAGCCTACCGCAAGCGCTTCGGATCAGCCGTGGAGAGAAAATAGCCGAATTTCTCTCCATATCAGCTGATTATTACTCCATAAAATTCGATTTTAAATCCTTCGCAATCCGCGGTGACCGCGAGCATGTTTGCTTTGCGGCGCGAGAGTTCGCGCGCGTTTGGAGGTGTGAAGATGAGCGAACGACAGAAGCTCTACTGCACCGCGACCCAGGTCCGCCGTCGCTATGGCGGGATCTCTGAGATGGGTCTGTGGCGCTGGATCCATGATGGGAAGATCGACTTCCCAAAGCCCGATCTGATCGTGAATGGCCGGCGACTCTGGAGTGAGGAAACACTCGACCGCTTCGACGCTCGCCTTTCGGTGAAGGAGGCCGCGTAGGCCATGAAGCAAGAAACCCGCGCATCGCGCGGGGCGATGACGGGTCTCGAATTGTCTGCTGTGGCGGCTGACAAACTCGTAGATACCGCGAAGCCCCTCGCTCTTCAAGCATCCACGCTCGCCAAGCGCTTCGGCTTGACGCCGTCTGTGGCGGCGACGATCGCCGAGTTGGCCTATCCCGCAGTCGACAGCTGGAGGGCCCGCGCATGATCGCGATCGCCTCCCCCATTCACACCGCTACCATCAACGCCATTACGGTCCGCTTCTTCCGCGGGCCGACCGATGGCCCCGACATGCCTTGGCATGCTCACGAGGAGCTGCTGGCAGCCCTCGCAATGCCACGCGACCTGCGCCGCCTGCTGAAGGCCGCGCTGCTGAAGCACCGGAAGGATGCCTGCCACACGGTCGAGGTCGACGGCGAGCCGCTGCTACTCGCGCCGCACTTCGTCGCTCAGGGCTTGATTGGCATGGCCCAGGAGGTCGGGAGGGGCGTCACCACGACGCCCGACCTCGTCGACCGCGAGTACGCTCGCGCCGGTGTCGCCGCGATGAACGCGCTAACCGCGCACCTGTCGGCGGCAGAGGATCGGTTCACTTGGGCGATACAGGCCTTCCAAAATCAGGGAGGCGCGGCATGAACGCGCCAATCCAAAATCCCGATCGGGCGGCAATGACCGCTCACACCTTCGACGCCGTCGCCGAGGCCGCGTCGATTGCCGAGAGCTACGCCAGGATGGCCACCGAGATGGCGTCGATCGGTGACGCCCGCGGTCTGCGGTACGCGCTGCGCCAAGCCGCCGTCGCCCTCGCCAGCGCTGCGGACGCGACGGCGCTGCTCAAGTCCACCAGTTTGCGCGGAGGCGCCTGATGTCCGAGCGCGCATACAACCATCCAGAGTCGGATCCGTCGGACGCCTATCACGGTTGGCCCGGCCCAGACCCCTACGAAACGCCGCGGAAGGCGAGTAGCCGCCAATCCCAAACACCGCCGCCGCACTTGGGCATTGAGAACGCGGCCGACCTGCGCCGGATGACTTTCCCGCCCATCCAGTACGTCGTGCCTGGGTACATCGCGGAGGGCTGCACGCTCCTCGCGGGGCGGCCTAAGCTCGGCAAATCATGGCTTGTTTTGGAGAGCGGTCTCGCCGTGGCGATCGGGAGCGACTGCCTCGGCGGCATCGCCTGCAGGCAGGGTGACGTGCTGTACCTCGCCTTGGAGGACAACCGGCGCCGGCTCCAGCGTCGCATCGACAAGGTGCTCGGCGCCTTTGCGAAGGAATGGCCTGCCGCCTTCGAGTACGCGACTGAGTGGCCGCGTGCCAACGAGGGCGGCCTCGACAGGATCCGCGAGTGGATCAAGTCCAAGGCTAACCCGCGCCTCGTCATCGTGGACGTGCTGGCCATGTTCAAGCCGGTGCGAGGCTCCAGCGAGTCCTTGTACGAGGCTGACTATGCCGCCATCAAAGGGCTGCAGGGCCTCGCGGGCGAGTACGGCATTGCCATCGTGGTCGTGCATCACACCCGGAAGTCCGGTGCCGAGAGCGACCCATTCGAGAAGGTGTCCGGCACGCTCGGCCTTTCCGGCGCCGCAGACACCGCCTTGATCCTCGACCGGGACAGCAACGGTGCGACGCTCTACGGCCGCGGTCGTGACATTGAGGAGATCGAGAGCGCAGTCATCTTCGACAAGGAGTCCTGCCGCTGGCTCATTCAAGGTGAAGCCACAGACGTCCGCCGGACGGACGAGCGTAGCACGATCCTCAGCGTGCTGTTGGAAGCCGACGCATCGATGTCGCCGATCGATCTGTCCGACGCCACCGGCATGCCGAACCTCAACATCCGGCAGTTGCTCTTCAAGATGGTCAAGGCCGGCGAGATCGAGAAGTGCGGCCGCGGGCGCTACCGCCATCCCGACCGCG
This sequence comes from Methylobacterium sp. D54C, assembly GCF_053345595.1. Classification (NCBI taxonomy): domain Bacteria; kingdom Pseudomonadati; phylum Pseudomonadota; class Alphaproteobacteria; order Hyphomicrobiales; family Methylobacteriaceae; genus Methylobacterium; species Methylobacterium sp. D54C. The sequence continues at coordinate 11,165 of NZ_JBKFAK010000016.1, read as the reverse complement.
CCGACATCGGTAACAGCCAATATCCCCGTAACAACGATAACAAGATAACAAATCCGGGGGTCTATCGGCGCTCTCACGATGGGGAGGGCTACGATGACTGAGCCAGACTTGTTACCATGTTATCGATGTTATGGGGGCTTGGTGACCCACCTCCAACAATCGCCTCAGGCGTCGTCGACCACCGGCACGGCGAAGAACTTGAATGGATCCTCGACCACGCCGCCCTGCGCATCCATGGCATCCGCACAGTGCTGGCTCTCGATCGGCGTCGAAGGTCGAGACGTGAAGGTGGCGGTAGGCGCCTCTAGGCTTGCGGCTCTGATTTGCTTTTCGACTTCGCCTTCATGGGTCGAATGGCAGAACATCCAAGGCTCGCCATCCTTCTCGATCGTCACGTAGGCCATGGGCATCTCCTGCGGTTCGGAAGGGACAACGCAGCAGGATGCGATCGGGCAGCGGACGACGGGTCGCGATGGCGGACCGGTAGGACTATCGCCTTTCCTCAGATCCCCACGCTCGCTGCGCCGGCTTCGGCCGCCTCTTTCACGCTAGCGCCGTTCCGCAGGGCTGTCGCGACGACGGTCGACATCGTGTCGACGGCTTGAGCACGATCCTCGGCGTGATTGTGGGGAATACTCATCCGCAACCTCCGGTGAGCGTACTGCCCATCAGGAAATTTGAGATCCAATCGATCTCTGAGTATTCTGATGGCCCCCGCGTAGTCCCGATCAAAGCAAGCATTCCCGATATCAGGTTTGTTTTTGAAAATCGGGAATTCCTCTTCTTGGGGCGGCAAATCGCCCTGACGATGATTAGCGCCGCCGACAACAAAATCGAACGCTTTGGCGATCATTCGATAGAAAAACGGCATCGGAGCCTCCTGAGCGGGCAACAGATGACGCAACCGATCAGTGTTCGTGACGCGGATACTGAGTGTGCGGGTGCAAGGAGCGGGCCATGCCGATCGTTGAGCAAAGGGGCGAATTGTTCGCTGCCCTGTGCCGGACGCGGTGCGGTCTACGAACCGGCAGGCAGCCGAAGGTCGCAATCCTGTGCCGCTTCACCCATCGAGCCAACCAAAGCCGAGAGAAGGGTAAGTCAGCGCCGCCCGCCGCCACTCGGCTTCGTGTCGTTCTCGATCGCCCGCAAGGCGTTCTCGAAAGCCTTGTCCTCAGTGGTGAAGGCCCTGTCCGAGCGCTCGATGAGCTTGCCGCTTCGGCGCAGCGCCCAACCAAAATGGCCTTCCGGCTTCTTCAGAGGCTCAATGGTGACTGAGTAGGGGTGTGGCACGTCAGACGTCATGGCCGAGCTATGCCGATCTGGCCGCTCGGCCGCAAGTACATCGCTCAATCAGTAGTGTGCGATTTGCCGGCGCGATAGCGTCACCAGAAATCCTCGGTGATAAGTGCGCCGCTCCGGTCGAAGGTGCCGCGCCAACCTCTGTCGGGGAGGCGGACAGTCACCAGCGTCTGACCCGCATCCTCGCTGCTGCCGGCCTTGATCCGCGCATCGACCTGGCCTTGGCGTTCCATGCGCTTCAAGTCCGTCGCACTGACGCCGAGACACAACGCCAGTTCGCGGGGATCGACGATCCAATCGCCCTGATGTCCGAAGGTGAGCCTCATGGGGCAGCCCTTCATCAGTTCGGCAGCGGTTGCGAGGCAGCGAGTGACGATGGCGCGCCTAGGCTTGAGGCAGGCCGTGGCGTTCACCCGATGATCAACCGGATCAGCAGGCACGCCACCGCCGAGCCCGAGAGTGCGATACCGAGCAGGTATGGGCTGGGAAGCTGATCGCCCGAGTTGACGTTCTCCCCCCACCGGTGAGTCGGCTTGTTGGCAGCCGCTCCGCTTGCCGAGCTTGTGTTCACGTTTGGATAGATGTGCGCGCTCATAACGAATTCCTTCCAATGGTTGAGCTTGCGGAAATTATCCCACCGCTCACTGCGCGGCGCAGCTTTCGGACCAGAAATGGGAAACAGAATTCAATGGTGCGACAAATTAGCATGAGTATCCCGCATTGGATATAACGAAGTATCACGCTCCATAACTAAGGCCGACAAAGCGTCGGCGAGCGAATTTTAGATAGCTACGGCAGCATCTTGCCGCGGCGCATCATGTAATCCATCGTTCTAGCTACGCAGTGATTGAGGCGTAGCCACATCATGACCAATCCTCTCCGACGAGACGCCTTGCTCCGGCTGAAGGTCGAGACCGATCTCGCCCGAGCGGTGGAGACCGCGGCCCGCCAGCGCGGCCAGACCATGAGCGAGTTCACGCGGCAGAGCCTTCGCGCGCAACTCGCCCGTCACGGTGTTCGGCTCGGTCCCGACGACGGCCCCCGCACTCCGCCGGCCGCTCCCGCCCTCGCTCGTGCAGCTTGAGGGAGGTGAGCTTGAACCTCCCGATCGCCAACATTCGCCAGGACCGGCACGTCGCGTCGTACGTCAGCCTCGGCCGCAGTCGGCCTGACCTGAAGCCGGTGGTGCTGGATGCGCCTCTTAGCTCGACGCAGATTTCCGCTGAGCGCGTCGCCGCCCAGGTCGAGCGCGAGGCCTTGGAAGCCAGCCGGTCCGACGTACTGCTGAACGGCACCTCCGACGACGTCGCTGCGCTCGACCACCGTATTGCTCTCACCAAGATCCGGCTGGACCAGCTGGAGGTGCAGCACGCCGCTGCGGTGCTTGCCGAGGCTGAGGCCAAGGCCGCTCACGAGGCCGAGCAAAAGCGCCGCAAGGATCTGCATCGCAAGGCCATGAAGGCCTCCGCCGAGGTCGAGAAATTGGCGACGGAGTACGTCAGCGAGGCGAAGCGTCTGGTTCCGGTGCTGGAGAAGATCCGCGAGCGGGCCGCGCTGATCGAGGCTGCCAACTTCGCCTTGCCCGACGGCGCCGATCCGGTCCCGCCCGGCGAGCCCCGTTGCAGCTGGAACGACAGCGCTGACCAGCCGCACAGCTCAATCGCCAGTCGCGTCAAGCTGCCCGCCCTCGGCAACGACGCCGGCTTCATCTGGGGCGAGGTCGCTGCCCCGCTTCCCTACAGGATCATCCATGACCCGCTCTGAGATCGAAGACGGCGCCGCGTGGGCCCGTCGCACACTTCGCAAGCCTGAGCCGACGACCCCCGAGCGCAAGCTGAATTCGGCCGGACGCATCGCAGCCTGGTCGGCTCAGAACCTCCAGGACGAGGCCAAGGGCACGCAGACCCGGTCCGCTGTCGAGCAGACCCGACGCGACCTGCACACCCCCGGCTCATCCTTCACGGTCGGTTCCGAACGCTATGCAGCGGACGGCTCACGCTGGAAACGCGTGGCCTAACCCCTTCACCAGCTCCCCAGGTTGCATGCGGTTTCCTGGGTCGAGGGACGGTCGCGCCAGCGTGTGCTGTCCGCTGGCGCGGCCAACCCCTCTCAAGCCGAAGAGCAGCACACGGACACAGACAATGGCCAGCACCAAGCCCGACACCACCGTGGAGACCGACGTGCCGGTCATCGAAGTCACGCCCATCGATCACGGTGATGCTCACGGCGTCGGCAACATGGAGCAGGCGCCGATCCGGCCTGACCTGCTGCACGAGACCGCAGAGGAGGTCGCAGCCCGTGACGCAGCCTGGCGATCGGCAGGGGTGAGGTGAATGACGGTGTCAGTCGCCGCCACCACCACCACCGCCGTCTCCACCGCCGCAGCTTCCCCCATCGCTGGAGAAGCCGCCAGCCGAGCAGCCATGACCACCATGACCGCCGGAAGACGAGCCAGTGTCTGTCGAAGGGTTCGAGCCGCCGTAGCTCCCCTCTCCGCCACTACCGCTGCCGTTGTAGATGTAGCCGACCCGCACGCGACGCTCTCGCGTCAGCATGTTGAAGAAGCTGGCCACTATCGCGATCGCCGCGATGACAAGGACCGCAAGCTCAAGCGACTGCTTCATGTCCATCGGAACCTCCATCGGTTCGTCGGTCAGAGCAGTCTAGCACGCGCCGCTCCGCAGCGCCCTGAGGCCCATGAGCCGGTGGGACCCAACGGGGATCTCCGCACGGAGGGTGCCCTGATGCGAGTTCCCAGGGTCCTTCCCAGGGGTGGTCAGGCCCGAGGGCCCGCCCGAGCAAAGCTTCTGTCTAGGTGCGGTCGGCCAAAAGCATGCAACGCGCAACGTCACGTGCAACAGGCACACGCAACATGGCAACGACTGAAACCAGAGCAGCCTTCGCCCGCCGTCACGGTGTGAACCGTTCGACGGTCGGCCGCTGGGAGGCCAAGGGCAGCATCGTGTTGACGGTCGACGGGCTGGTGAACGTCGAGGCGTCGGAGCAGCTGCTCGGCGGCCGGGCGGAAACCTACCGCGGAGGCAAGGCCAAGGGTCCAAGCGCTCAGAAGCTCCCGGCGAAGGCCGATCCAGTTCTGGATGCACCGCCAGCTCGCGATCCGTTGGCGCTGGCGCACACCGGCCTCGCCGAGGTGATCCGCGCGATCGGCCCCTTCGCCGCCCGGATGGCGCTGGAGTTCGGCGCGCCGCTAGAGGTGGCCTATGGGCTCGACCAGGCCGTTGCCGTCGAGGCGGATGGCATCGCTGCCCGGTTCCTGGCCCAGCATGGTCACCCAGATACGGCCAACGGCTACGGAGCGCTGGAAAGCCTAGGCCTCGACTTCGCGGAGGCGGACTGGGCCGCGCTCGCCAAGGCCACTGGCGTGCCGCTCGACCTCGATGCGCTCGATGCGTGGTTCACCGGCACGGCCTACTGGCGCGAGCCCGCGAAAGCAGCCGCATGACCGATCAGCTGACTTCTCAGCCCATCCCCTCCAACGACCCGCCGCGCATCGGCGAGGTCCGCGAGTTGTTCGGCATCAAGCTCCGATGGAACGGCTCTCAGTGGCAGAAGGTGACCGCCCATGGCCGATGAAACGCTCCGTATGCAGGCCGAGGTTGTCGACCGGTTCTCCGGTCCGCTGAAGGCCCTCCGAGCCCAGCTGCTCGACACCAGCCGCCAGGGGGCCGCGCACGGCGAGAACCTCGCAAAGGGCTTGGGTAAGGTTGAGAGTGCAGCCAGATCAGCCGGGCAGGCCGCCCAGACCGTTCTCAACCCCGCCCTGGCCGCGATCGGCGTCACGAGCCTCGGCACGGGCGTGGCAGTGGCCGGCGTCGTGAACGCCCTGAACAGTTTGGGCAGCAGCTTGTCGAGCCTCGGGCAGCTCGGCCGCGAGACCTCGATGGCTGCCGATCAGCTTCGAGTGTTCCAGTCAGTAAGCGGCAAATTTGGCATCTCCAGCGATGCGTCCGCTGCCGCGGCGAAAAGCTTTGCGACGAACATGAGAGACATTCGCCGGGGCGTCGGCGAGACCATGGGTTTCCTGCAATCGCAGAACCAGGTGGTCGCTCAGTTTGCCATCAAGCTTAAAGGCTCGAAGAACAACGACGATGCCTTGAAGATGGCTGAGGAGTTCATGGAGCAGATCCCCAACGCGGTGGATCGGGGTCGCTTCGCTGAGAAGCTGTTCGGCAACATGGATCTGGGCCGGCTCGGGGATAGGCACCTCGGCGCGATCCGGGACCTGAACGCCAAGGCTGCGGAAAAGCTCGGGCCACTTGATCCGAAGATGGTCGAGTCCGCCGAGCGGTACGAGCGGGCGCTCGCCGACCTGCGCTCCTCCATGTCACGGATCGGGACGACGATCGCTTCCGAGCTGATGGGGCCGGCCGAGCGGTTCGCGACGTGGATCGACGACATCGCCTCCGGCAAGCGGAAGGATCTGATCGACGGCGTGCGGAAGGGCATGCACGACATCGGCGACGAGCTGGGCAAGATCGACTGGAAGGCCGCCGGCCAGAGCGCCGAGCAGATGCTCACGAGCACGACGATGCTGGTGAAGCCGCTGGCCGAGAGCGTGAAGGAGATCGCTGCGGCAATCAAAAGCTTCAACGAGGGCAAGCCGGCCGAAGCGCTGCGCCACCTCGACGGCGGTAGTGGCCCGCTCGCCCGCCGGCTCGCTCCGATGCTGGGTGACGACGAGATCAATGCCCAAGAGAACGTCGACAGGCTGCGCAAGCTGCGGGACGTGTCGCGGGATGCATCTCAGCACCTGATCGGTCGGACGCAGCAGCGCATGGGCCTGCTCGACACGCCGGAGGTTGCAGAGAAGAAGCTGGCCGACGCCGAGGCCGAGTTGAGCCGCCTGAAGGCTCGGACGCCTGAGCAACGGCAGAAGGACTACGAGCAGTCGACCGAGCGGTTGCGGAAGTCGGTTGACGGCTTGAGCGAGCAGCTGAAGCAGCAGCAGAACGGCAAAGATGCGACCGCGCAGAAATCGTCTCTAGACGCCGACGAGCTGTTCGGGGGCGCCCGCATCCAGGCCGCCTCGCTCGGCGGCGCCAGGATCTACGGCGGACCTGGAGGAACGGGCCCCATCCCCGAGGCTCAGCGCAACGCCGCCCGCGAGAGTTTCAGGCGATACCTGATGCGGCGCGTTCCGGGCTATACGGGCGGCGACACCGTGCCGATACTTCCGGACGGGACGATCCCCGGCCTCGGCTACAAGCCTGGCGCTGGCGGGCGGGCGACCAGCATGGGCGGAGACTCTTCGCGACTGCCAGGGATCGGCGGCGGCCGGGGCTCAACACCGGCAATTCCCGACTCGGTTCCGATGACGGCCGATGAGCGGAACACGCTCGGGCTCATCATGAAGTACGAGGGCGGCGGCAAGAACCAGATGAACTACATGGGTAAGCGCCTCGGCGTCGACCCCATGCAGGCCAAGGGCTACACCGCCCAGGGCTACTACCAGATGCTGAACTCGAACTGGCGCCGGATCGCTCCGGGCCTCGGGATCACGGCGCCCAACGCGATGTCCGGTAGCCTGGAAGAGCAGACCCGCGTGGCTCTCCACCTCTTGCGGAACGGCGGGATCCGCAACTGGTCGAACTATAATCCGGCGCTTCGAGGCGCGCTCGCCCGCAGTGAGCGAGCGCCGGTTGCGAGCATCCCGCCGATCGGCGAGCGACCCCGCATCTCATCGAACGACCCTGACTTCCTGCCGAATGGCACACCCCGCATCCTCAAGCCCAACAGCATGAAGGATGCGCCTGGGCTGACTATGGACGACGCCAGCCGTCTGCGTGGTGGTGCCGATGGTGAAGGCTGGGCAGCACGGGAGAAGGCCAGGAAAGCCTTCGAGACGATGCAGCAGGGCGAAGGCCGCCTCGACGCCTCTGCCGCTCGTGCCGGTGTCGTGGGTGGCCAGAAGGTTGAGGCGAACGGCAGCGTCAGCGTCGTCGTGCAGCGACCGGGGCCAGACACGAACGTCCGGACCTCGGCCTCCGGCAACCTGTTCAAGGACGTGGTGCTGAGCCGGGGGCGGACGATGGCTCCGGCGGAACGTGGGTAACCACGCCGCACGCCTCCGCAAACTGAGCAGTTGCAACTTTAGATTTTGTGGCGAGAATGTGGTCGCAGATTGAGGGGTGCGGGTGCTGACATGCGGTGCGGATCGGTCTTGCTGGCTTTAGCTCTGTCAGCCTCTCCGGTCATCGCGGCGCCGAAGCCGCCCGCCTACTATCCGGCGGAAGATTTCTTCAACTCGCGGTACGACCTGCGCGAACGCGTCATCGCTCAGACCATGCTGATCGGTGCAGGTTATCAGAACGCTGTTCCAACCGAACGCTTCACCCTTAACATCTTCAACGCCACGCGCGATTTCCAGATCGCCAACGGTCTTGCCCCATCTGGCAGCCTCGATCAGCTGACGTCGGATAGGTTGCTGGCGGCGGCACGGCCCATGTTCAACATGTGGAATTTCCGGCAGATTAGCCACCCTGTGCGCGGCCGTCCAATCTGGATGCCGCAAGGTATGGGGCTGCAGCAGTATCCGAATAAGAATGGTCTGTCCTACCGCGAGCCGCAGGGCCGCTTCCGCGTTTTGTATAACTATTTCCCCGACATCACGGCTGATTTTGTCTACGCAGACACCCTAAACAAAATGAAAATGGATGGCACGTTCGTCCATTACTCTGTGATTAAGGACGGATGGTTCGTCATTTCTGCCACCTCGGCCACAGGCGAGGACAGATATCTTCGCTATCATCAGGACGGGTCAGGCATCCTCGGCTTCGTGGCGTTCTGGAACAACGCCAACGGCGTCGTGAACGGCGAGCGCATAGCTGTACTCATGTCGGCGTCGCTCGGCTCGGTGATGAACGGACGACCTTTTGTAGAGCCGCCCGGCTTCCTACAGGAGGCGCCAGCGAGCGTCGCTGCGGCCCCTGCTGTCGTGCCGGTGAGCCGGCCAGATCCTGCCGTGATCCCCCCGACGCCAAAGCCGCTTGCACCTGCGCCAAGCCCCGTTGCGCCACCGCCAGTCGCGCAGTCTAGGCCCGAGGATAAAATCTCTACGGGCAGCGGGTTTTTCGTCGACGCACAAGGCCGGTTCATCACGAACAACCATGTCATCGAGACCTGCAAGGACGTGGTTGTGAAGACGCCAGACGGTCAGATCCGGAAGGCCAGCGTCAAAGCAACCGATGCGGCTAATGACATGGCCCTAGTCCAGGTGACCGGCGCGGAGGGCCACAAGTTCGCGCCTCTACGGCTAGGCGCCCGGCTTGGCGAAGGCATCGCCACGTTCGGTTACCCTCACCTCGACATGCTCGCCAACACGGGCAACTTCACGCTCGGCAATGTCACTGCGTTGGCGGGCGTGAACGACGACTCGCGCTTCTACCAGATCTCTGCGCCCGTTCAGTCCGGCAATTCTGGCGGCCCTGTTCTGGACAACTTTGGCAATGTAGCGGGCGTCGTTCAATCGAAGCTGAACGTGCTGAAGGTTGCGATCGCATCTGGCGACTTCCCGCAGAACATCAACTTCGCCATCAAGGGTGCAATCCTAGCCTCGTTCCTGGAGAGCAACGGGGTGATGATCACGCCGGGCTCGATCACTGGACAGAAGCTTGACCCGGCGGATCTCGCAGATGCTGCTAAGGCCGTCAGCGGTCTAGTGGCTTGCCAGTGAGGGCTAGGTAGCCGTCTCCTACGTCAACCTGCTCCGCGGCTCGGCGCAGAACCAGGGGTGGCAGATGACGAAGGCGAAATAGGTCTCAGAGTCCCAGCACCTCAAAGGCACGGCAGACGATCCACGCCCCTAATAGAAAGAGCACAAGACTACTCCACCCAAACAAGTAAATTAAAAAATGTGTTATTGTTGCGACCTTTCGTGCCGTATCTGGAAGAACATCGCACTCTCCCTTTGATATGAGATCGCTTAAATGTTTTGGGCTTTGGTAAGTATTTGCTATAGCTAGCCAATTCCGCCATATCAGTGCGGCTAACAACCCGCTTGCGACGAGCCCGCCGGCGAAACAGAACAATGCCGGAGCGAGAGAATGAAGAAAGGAGATCGCAACCATAATAGATTTCTGGTCGGATTTAGAGATTAATGCCCCGACTAAACTTAAAAGAGCAATTATGGCGCCCCCGTTCAGCAGAGTTAGATGCTTTACGCTTTGAAGGCCGTATTGTTTGACATTTTCGTACGCGTTTAAACTATACCCGTAGCTTTGATCAGCGTATACCTTCATTGCCAGCAGAAATTTTTCGCTTTCGAAGTCGCGAAATTGCTCTCGCATCTTCAGCTTCTCTGCTTCATCAAGCGGTGGCTGTATCAAGGAAGCCTCTCTTGGCAGTCTGTTCCGGCAAGCCGGCCACGATAGCGACGAAGGCGCTTGTGTCGAGACAGGGCTGAATGAAGCCGATCTTTGAGGGCGAGCGGCAAGCCTCGTAGATTAAGCTGGTTCCGGAGCCTCGCCGTGTTGGCATTGTCAAAACCTAAGGGTTACTCGTTGATGGGGAGCAAACGTATTTCTTGGCGAAGTTCATATCGTTGATCACACAAGCTGCAGGCCACAATTGCTCCAGCTTTGATCTGGTGAGCTGCCGCAGCATTCCTCATGCCGCATCTTCTGCAATTCCAGTTCCCTGCCCTGATTTGATGCCACACACGGCCGTCCCGCAGCAATACATTATGCTCTGCGCCGCATCTAGGGCAAGTCGTGACGTTATTTGCGGCAAACCAGTCTACGTCACGTTCCATGACGAAGGTACATCCGTCAAAATCACAGACCCAATCACAATTCCTATCTATTTTAACATTGAACATTTCGGAAGAAAGAACTAGATCAAGCCGTGATTGTATTTTTTGACATTTATCTTTGATTTTTTTGTATATTGCCTCCTCACCTGCCTCAAGTGCGCGGATGGTTGGTGCATGTAAAAAACTTCCTAAGCTTTGGTAATTTTTGCGAGCCCACGGCAAATCCATGCGGTGTTCAGTCGCCGCGATCTCGTCAAGGCCTTCAAGGCCCAGTTTCACTTCCATGTCACCGGTTAAACCGCGGACCATTTCGCTTAGCTCTTTTAAAACCTGATCCGCCTGCCAGCGACGCATCAGACTGAACGAAGCCTCAGAACGGTGCAGCTGCAGCAAATCATAGGCAAGCGACTCTATGCACATGCGCTGCTCCAGCGCGGCATAGCGAAGCTGGGCATCGTCGCCCGACGCAAGGTGCTCGTTCGCCCGCTGCAGGTGATCGCGGGCGCGTTCGCGAAGATCCGGCACTTCGGCCATAGCTATCTCGCCTTCAGTGCCTCTGACGTCCCCAATTGGAGATTTTGGTGGGCCCGGCAGGACTCGAACCTGCAACCAATAAACCGATTTTCAGCAACGGTTTAACGAACGTCGACGCGCACAGGTTATGCACTTTGTGCGGGAGCTGCAAGACGGGGCACCGGCATTTACGGTCAAAGGTGACTGCAGCCCGTCCGGTCCTTCATCCATACTCCTTGGTTCTGCTGGCCGCGCGCTCGTGCCACTTCAGTTGGAGCTGAACGACCGCGTGCTCACACATCCGATCAAACGTCCGCTCTCTGGACTGCGATCGAGCGGTGGAATGACCGGGTCTGGCCGTAAGCGGAATGGCTGCTTCGGAGCAGGTTCGCCGGAAAAGCGGACGGCCTCCTACCGACCCAACCCAGTCGTTCCAGTCTTCGAAGACGTTTCCCAAAAGCAGATGGGGTGGATGGCTCCCGCTCCGACTGACGGCATCTCGGTGCCAAGATGTGGTCGCTGTCGAAGCAGCAGCCACGCAGATGCAGGAGCCATCCCCATGGAGATCACCACCGTCGGCATC
>NZ_JBKFAK010000159.1:0-323 GCF_053345595.1 Methylobacterium sp. D54C | reverse complement strand
GCGGATCGGCCGATCGAGCAGCGCCAGGACGTGTTCCTGATCGGCGCGGACGTGGCCGATATCGACGGCATCAGCGAGGTCGAGCACAAGGCGCTCGACGAGATCGCCGGGGCGCGGCAGGTCGACAAGTCCGCCCTGCTGCGCTGATCCGGCCGGCCCGTCGCCCGGCAGACCCCGGGACGGCGCGCCGGGACCGCTCTCCCCGTCCGGCACCCGCACCCCGAGGTGACGCGGCCCGGCCCTCCGTGCCGGGTCTTCGCGGACGCCGGCGCGGGCGCGAGGCCGCCGCCATCCCGAACCTGCGGCGACGCGGGCCGTCCCTT
>NZ_JBKFAK010000158.1:0-325 GCF_053345595.1 Methylobacterium sp. D54C | reverse complement strand
GGCCGAGGGGCTGACGTCGAACAGGATCTCGGCCTCCGTGCGCCAGCCGCAGAGGACGCCGAGCCGGCCGTAATCGGCCCGCTCCTCCGGGCCGGCGACGATCCGCTCGGCGGCCTCCCGCTGGAACATCAGCACGGCCTGGTCCCACCAGGGCGGCCAGACCTCCCCGTCGAGCCAGCCGGTGAGCAGGGCGGTCCCGACATTGTAGGGCAGGTTGGCGACGACCCGCGCCGGGGCCTCGCCCCCCAGCGGCCGCGGGACGAACGCCAGGGCGTCGGCGTCGCCCACCTCGAGCCGGCCGGGATAGTGGGCGGCGATCTCGGCG
>NZ_JBKFAK010000157.1:0-325 GCF_053345595.1 Methylobacterium sp. D54C | reverse complement strand
ATGGGCGCCGAGATCCTGACCTTCGCCTTCGTGGTCGTGGTGATCGGCGGTCTGGGCTCCTTCTGGGGTGTTGTGCTCGCCGCGCTGGTCGTCGGCGTCGTCCGGGGCCTCACCGCCTACGCCTACCCGCCGGCCACCGAGGCCGCCGTCTACGCCCTCATGGTGCTCGTCCTGCTGCTGCGCCCGCGCGGCCTGTTCGGCGAGCACACCGCCCGGTTCGAGTGAGCGGAGAGCGTCCCATGTCCGGAACCGCCGAGCCGCTGCCGCTCGCCCTGCCGCAGCGCGGCCTGATCCTGCGCGAGAGCCGCCAGCTCTGGGCAGCCCT
>NZ_JBKFAK010000156.1:0-327 GCF_053345595.1 Methylobacterium sp. D54C | reverse complement strand
ATCGACGTGCTGGTCTGCCGGCAGGAGGGCGGCGCGGCGATCATGGCCGGGGCCGCCGGCAAGCTCACGGGCCGCCCTGGCATCTGCTTCGTGACCCGGGGCCCCGGCGCCACCAACGCTTCCGCCGGCGTGCACATCGCCCGCCAGGGTTCGACGCCGATGATCCTGTTCGTCGGCCAGATCGCCCGGCGCATGCGCGACCGCGAGGCCTTCCAGGAGGTCGACTACCGCCAGATGTTCGGCGGCGTCGCCAAGTGGGCGGTGGAGACCGACGACGCGGCGCGCATCCCGGAGATCCTCGCCCGGGCCTTCCGGGTCGCACTGCAA
>NZ_JBKFAK010000155.1:0-328 GCF_053345595.1 Methylobacterium sp. D54C | reverse complement strand
GGCGCGGTCAGGCCGAACTGCGCCAGCGACAGGATCTCCACCGGCGCGTCCCGCCGCGCGACGAGCACGCTGTTCTCGGCGACCGTCGTCCTAGTGCCGTGGTCCCGGTCGAGCGGCTCCGAGGCGACGACCACGCCGCCCTCCGAAGCGCGGTAGTAGAGCGAGTTCGCCTTGTCGTTCGCGGCGTAGCGGAACGCGTAGAGATCGCGCCCGCCGGCCAGCGCCGCGGTGAACCGGAACGGATGCGGCCCGGCGAGATCCGTGAGGCGCGCGAGCGCGCGCGCCGTCGCCTCGACAGGATCGCGGCGCGGCCCCGGTCCCATCAGGC
>NZ_JBKFAK010000154.1:0-329 GCF_053345595.1 Methylobacterium sp. D54C | reverse complement strand
GACGCGGTGCTCCCGGAGGCCGAGGAGGCCGACATCCACGTCAACGACGCGGACCTGAAGATCGACACGATGCGGGCCCAGGGCGCGGGCGGCCAGCACGACAACAAGACGGAATCGGCGATCCGGATCACGCACCTGCCGACCGGCATCGTGGTCTTTGTCCAGGAGGAGCGGTCGCAGCACAAGAACCGGGCCCGTGCCATGGCGCACCTGCGGGCGCGGCTCTACGACGCCGAGCGCAGCGCCAAGGATTCGGCCCGGGCGGCCGACCGCAAGGCGCAGGTCGGCCCCGGCGACCGCAGCGAGCGGATCCGGACCTACAACTTCCC
>NZ_JBKFAK010000153.1:0-330 GCF_053345595.1 Methylobacterium sp. D54C | reverse complement strand
CATCTCGGTCAGGACCGCCGCGTCGAGCACGGCCGAATCGACCTGCGGCAGGCGGCGCGGCACCTCGGCCCGCGCCGGCCGCCGCGCGCCCGGCGCCCTCCAGCGGCTGATCGTGGCGAAGAGGTCGGCCCGCCGGAACGGCTTGCCCACATGGTCGTCCATCCCGGCCTCGCGCAGCTCCTCGATCTGCGACGGCAGGGCGTTGGGGGTCATGGCGCCGATCGGGATGTCGCAGGGGGGCGGCGCGAGGGCGCGGATGCGGCGCGTGGCCGTGAGCCCGTCGACGCGGGGCATCTGGACGTCCATCAGCACGAGATCGTAGGCCCGGCC
>NZ_JBKFAK010000152.1:0-334 GCF_053345595.1 Methylobacterium sp. D54C | reverse complement strand
GCACCGTCGCGGGCGCCCGGGCGTGGCTGCGGATCGAGGAGCGCGGCCCCGGCTTCGCGCACTTCCTGTGGGACTTCGTCGACGGCCGGCCGGTCCAGGGCACGGCCCGGACCCGCGCGGAGGTCGCCACCGAGACGCCGGTCTCCCGGGCGATCGGCAAGGCCCTGAAGGCCGAGGGCTTCTCCTTCTGCGGGCCGACCATCGTGCACGCGTTCATGCAGGCGGTGGGCATGGTCAACGATCACCTCGTCGGCTGCCACCGGCACGGGCCCTGCGCTGCGCCCGGCGGGTCCCGGTGAGCGCGCCGCCGCGCGCGTGGCAGCGCATGCTCTCT
>NZ_JBKFAK010000151.1:0-334 GCF_053345595.1 Methylobacterium sp. D54C | reverse complement strand
GTCAAGCCGCAGGCAGAGCCTCCCGTCCATGGTGGGCCTGGGACGACTCGAACGTCCGACCTCACCCTTATCAGGGGTGCGCTCTAACCACCTGAGCTACAGGCCCAGTACGATCGAGCTGTCGCGGACCGGACCATAGCCTGAGCCACGGTCGGACCGCTCCGGCGATCGCGCTATCTGGTGAGGAAGAGAAACGAGGGCGGCATCTGTCCCGCCAAGGGGCTCTGACTGAGCCCTGATATCCTAATGACGCCGTCCGAGGAGCGGACCGGATAAACCGGTCATCCTGCTGTCAGCATCCTTAGAAAGGAGGTGATCCAGCCGCAGGTTCCCC
>NZ_JBKFAK010000150.1:0-336 GCF_053345595.1 Methylobacterium sp. D54C | reverse complement strand
AGACGCGACCGCCCGAGGGCGGCGCCGAGGCCCGCCCGGAGACCGCCGCGGAGCCTCCGGCCGGGGCCGCCCGAGTTCTTCGACAGCCACCACAGGGTCAGGCAGGCGAGCAGGCCGGCGAACAGCACCATCGCTCAGCGCCGCACGCCGTAGAGGGCGGACGCGCTCCCGCCGATCTGGATGCTCGTCCCGTCCCCGAGATCGAAGTGGCCCGGCCGGCGCGGCGTCGGGGGGCGCACGCTCGCGTCGCAGCCGGGCTGCGGCGGGAGGCGCACGCCCTCGGGCAGGTTCTCCGGGCAGAGGCGCGCGCGCGTCGGCGCCTCGCCGGCCCGCGCG
>NZ_JBKFAK010000015.1:0-131443 GCF_053345595.1 Methylobacterium sp. D54C | reverse complement strand
GCGGGGATCGGATCCCGCGCGTACTTGGCCGACACCTGGGTTCCCGCGGCGTCCCGCGTCCCTCGTGCTCGCCTCCCGGGCCATGCCCCCGGCGCCACGCGCGCGCGGGGACGATCACGCGTGTCCGCGAGCCTCGGCGTTTCGCGCCCGAATCGGCGCCGGAGCGCCCCCCGGCCGGAGCGGGCGCTCCGGCCCGCGGCGACCCGCGACCCCTGGAAAGTTGACGGCGGCCCGGCGGACTGCCATCCGCCCGTCCGACACGTCCGCCCGCCCGCGCGCGACATCCTCGAGTCCGAAGAGCCCATGACCGACCTGATCGAGACGATCCGCCGGACGCTCGTGCCGATCCACAAGGAGGGCTATCCCTTCATCCTGATCGGCATCGTGCTGACGGTGCTGGCCGGCTACTTCTCCCAGTTCTTCGGCTGGATCTTCCTGATCCTCACCCTCTGGGTCTGCTACTTCTTCCGCGATCCGGAGCGCGTCACCCCGGTGGCGGACGGGCTCGTGATCTCGCCCGCCGACGGGCGCGTGAACCTCATCGCCACCGTCCTGCCGCCGCCCGAGCTCGACCTGCCGCAGGTGCCGACCCTGCGGGTCTCCGTGTTCATGAACGTGTTCGACTGCCACGTGAACCGGGTGCCGGTGGCGGGCCGGATCGGCCAGATCCACTACACGCCGGGCCTGTTCCTCAACGCCGAGCTCGACAAGGCCAGCGACGACAACGAGCGCAACGGCATGGTCATCGAGACGACCCATGCCGGCCAGCCGAAGCGGGTCGGCGTGGTGCAGATCGCCGGCCTCGTGGCGCGGCGCATCGTCGGCTTCGTCGCGGCGGGCGACGTGCTCGGCGTCGGCGAGCGGTTCGGCCTGATCCGCTTCGGCTCGCGGGTGGACGTGTACCTGCCGGCCGGCTCGACCGTGCTGGTCGGCCTCGGCCAGAAGGCGGTGGCCGGCGAGACGGTGCTGGCCGATCTCGGCGGCGGCCCGGAGCGGCTGTTCAAGCGGATCTGAGGCGGCCATGGACGATCTCTTCCCGCCCTTCGCGCCCGACCCGAACGAGCCGCGGCCGCGCCGGTTCAAGCCGGTTCCGTTCCGGATGATCGCGCCCAACATGATCACCCTGATGGCGCTCTGCCTAGGGCTGACGGCGATCCGGCTCGCCTTCGAGGGCAAGTTCGAGCCCGCCGTCATCGCCGTAGTGGTGGCCGGCGTGCTCGACGGCATCGACGGGCGGGTGGCGCGGCTGCTCAAGGGCACGTCGCGCTTCGGCGCGGAGCTCGACTCGCTCGCCGACTTCGTGAATTTCGGCTGCGCCCCGGCCCTGATCCTCTACGGCTTCGTGCTGTTCCACCTGAAGTCGGTGGGCTGGATCGTGGCGCTGATCTTCGCCATCGCCATGGCGCTCCGCCTCGCCCGCTTCAACGCGATGCTGGACGACCCGAACCGGCCGGAATGGAAGAAGGACTTCTTCGTCGGCATGCCGGCGCCGGCGGGGGCGCTCACCGCGATGCTGCCGCTCTACCTGCACTTCCTGGGCTTCGGCATCGAGACCTGGGCCGCGCCGGCGGTCCTGATCTACGTGCTGTGCATCGCCCTCCTGGTGGTCTCCACGGTCCCGACCTACTCGGGCAAGACCATGGGCAAGCGGGTGCCGCGCAGCCTCGTCCTCCCGATCTTCCTGTTCGGCGTCGCGGCCTTCGGCATCCTGATCAGTTACCCGTTCGAGGCGCTCGTGGCGGTGAGCGGCGGCTACCTGCTGACCATCCCGGTCGTCGCCGCCCAGTATCGCCGGCGGCTCAAGGCGGAGCCGGCGCTCCCGGCCGGGGAGCGGCCCGCGGCCGGGGCGGACGCGCAGCCCGAGAGCGGCGCGGAGGCGAGGCCGCCGGCCGTCTAGCCGGACCGGGCGCTGGCCGCCGCGGGATTCTCCCCTACCTTGGCAGCGTTCGCGGAGGGGATCTCGGAGATGCTCGAGGAATTCAAGAAGTTCGCGCTGCGCGGGAACGTGGTCGATCTCGCGGTCGGCGTGATCATCGGCGCGGCCTTCGGGGCCATCGTCAATTCGGCCGTGCAGGACATCTTCATGCCGGTGATCGGCGCGATCACGGGCGGGCTCGATTTCTCGAACTACTACATCCCGCTCTCGTCCAAGGTGCAGGCCGGTCTGCCCTACGTGGACGCGAAGAAGCAGGGCGCCGTTCTCGGCTACGGCCAGTTCCTGACGCTGACGCTCAACTTCGCCATCGTCGCCTTCGTGCTGTTCCTGGTGATCCGGGCGATGAATCGTCTGCAGCACGCCGAGGTCAAGAAGCCCGACGAGGTGCCGGCCGACGTGAAGCTGCTCTCCGAGATCCGCGATATCCTCGCGACGAAGCCGCGCGTCTGACGGCTCAGCCCGCGCGCGTGTCGTCGTCCCGCGGCTTCACCCCGAAGGCGTCGAGGATCTGGTCGAGGGCCTGCCCGACGGCGCCGGTGCCCTCCTCGTGGGTCTTCAGGCGGGTCTCGAGCCTGCGGATCTGCGGCTCGAACGCGTCCGGCACCGGGTCGTCGCCCAGGAAGCGCGGCTTGTCGGTCCCGACCGGCAGGACGCTGCGCAGCTGCTGGCCGAGATGGTCGCGCACCGGCTCGGGGAGCGTGGATTTCGGATCGGCGGAATTGTCGCTCATGATCGCCTCACGGGTCGAACCGTTCCTCAACGGCCGGACGGATGAAGCGTTGCGCCGGCGGCCGCGTCTGCGGGAATGCCCCCGGAGCCAAGCTCCGGGGGCGTTCGGGCCGGCACGAGACCGGCCCAGGGTCTTAGTCGATGACCTCGACGATGCGGTGACCGCGGTCGACCAGCACCGGGCGGTCGTTCACCACGGTGTAGCGGTAGCCCGGCTGCACGCGGTACTCGCTCGGCACATCGTAGTAGGTCACGCCCGAGTTCGGCAGGGTGGTGCCGACGGCAACGCGGCCGTCGTAGTCGTACGAGCGGACGTTGCGCTCGCGGACGTAGCTGCGGAAGCGCGGGGCCATGTCGACGCCGAGGATGCCGCCCACCGTGCCGGTGGCCGCGCCGACCGCGCCGCCGACGATGCCGCCGATCGGGCCCGCCGCGTCGGCACCCGCGGCCGCGCCGCGCTCGGCGCCCGGGATGGTGCCCTGGGCCTGGGCGGCCAGCGGCAGCGAGAGGGCGAGGGCCGAGGCGGCGATGAGGGTCTTGAAGGTCATGCGGTGCGTCTCCGTTCCGTGGTGTTTCGCCGCGCAGGCGCAGCGAAGCTCGGGCCGGTAACGCCCGATTACCGGAATCGGATGCATCTTTTTTTGTTGACTGCCGGACCGTGGCTGGCCGGCCGCCTACGCGTCCTTGGGCATCGCCGACTGGATGAACCGGTCGGAGCCGAGATCCTCCTCGTCGTAGCCCAGGAGCTCCGCGAGGCGGCCGCGGGCGCGGCTGACGCGGCTCTTCACGGTGCCGACCTTGCAGCCCATGATCGTCGCGGCCTCCTCGTAGGAGACGCCCTCGGCGCCGACCAGCACCAGCGCCTCGCGCTGGTCCGGCGGCAGCTTGGCGAGCGCCGACTGCAGGTCCTCGACGTCGAGCCTGTCGCCCTGGTGCGGCGCGGTGGCGAGCCGGGCCGCGTAGGACCCGTCCTGATCCTCGACCTCGCGGACACGCTTGCGGTGGTCCGAGTAGAAGATGTTGCGCAGGATCGTGAACAGCCACGCGTTCAGGTTCGTCCCCGGCTGGAACCGGGCGCGGTGCTGCCAGCCCTTCAGCAGGGTGTCCTGGACGAGGTCGTCCGAGCGGGCCGGGTTCGAGGTCAGCGACAGCGCGAAGGCGCGCAGCGACGGCACGGCCGCGAGCAGGCCGTTGCGGAATTCGGGCTCGATCGCCTCGCCCCGGGCGCGCAGCGCCGCCTCGAGCTTCTCGATCAGCTCGGCGAAGCGGGACGGCAGCGTCTCCTCGCCGATCCGGTCGTAGACCGTGCGCAGGTGCTCCCCGAGATGCGTGCGGATGCCGGGCGCCAAGTTCGGGCGGCCATCCCGAGTCCCGTCCTCCTGGGACAGGACGGTGTCGGTGTCGTCGCGGGTCATGCGTATCGCGCTCGTCAACTCATCGTGGCTCGACCTGTGGTCCCGAGCGGGTCGAGGCGGAGCGCTTGCCGGCTCGAACCGGTGGTGAGGTCCGGCCGATGCGCTCCTGTTACCGGGATTCTAGCGCATCGGCCGCGGCCATGCACCCTCGGGCAAAACACACTTAAGCTAAGTTGGCCGGTCTCAACAGCCGGATCGCCCCGTCGCGCAGGGTCAGGACGTCGCCGCGGGCGAGATCGGTCCAGCACTCGTCCCGGGTCAGCGCCTGCGTGGCGATGACCGTCACCACGTCGTGCTCGGTGGTCTCCTGGGCGAAATCCACCTGCCAGTCCTCGTCGATCAGGGTGGCCTTCCCGAAGGGGGCGCAGCGGGTGAGGTAGCAGAGGCGCTTGCCGCAATGGGCGTAGAGGGTGCGGCTGTCGGTGAGCAGCATGTTGAACACGCCGAGCGCGTGCAGCTCGCCCGCGAGGTCGGCCACCGCCCGGTCGAGGGTCTCGGGACGGGGCAGGGCGCGGAACCGGGCCTGGAGCCGGCCGAGCATCCAGCAGAAGGCGTGCTCGCTGTCGGTGGAGCCGATCGGCATGAAGCCGCCCAGCGGCAGCCGCTTCACGCCCTTGAGCTGACCGTTATGCGCGAAGGTCCAGCGGCGGCCCCACAATTCCCGGGAGAACGGGTGGGTGTTCTCCAGGCTGACCCGGCCGCGATTGGCCTTGCGGACATGGGCGACCACGATCCGGCTCTTGATCGGCATGTCGCGCAGGAGCCGGGCGAGCTGCGAGCGGGCGCTGGGCTCCGGCTCGTGGAAACTGCGGCAGGTGCGGCCGTCGTAGAAGCTGATACCCCAGCCGTCGGCGTGCGGCCCGGTCTCGCCGCCGCGCCGGGCGAGGCCCGCGAAGGAGAAGCGGATGTCGGTCGGCACGTTGGCGCTCATGCCGAGCAGTTCGCACATCGTCTTTCAGCCGGGCCATGCGGGGAAGCGGCCCCGTTTAGGAGCGTTCGGCCGTCCGGACAACGGCTTTCGCGCGGGTCAGCGGGCGAGATAGTCGGTCAGCGTCATGCCGACCATGATGGCGACCCAGAAGAAGCCGAGCCCCGAGAACAGCCGGATCAGCGGCGGCTCGTGGATCACCTCCATGGAGACGAGGAGGATCAGCGCCACCATCACGGCGACGACCGCGAGCTCCACGATCCAGACCTGCGCGAAGGGAAGGGTGGCGCCCAGCGTCACGTTGACGGCGAGCAGGGCGAGCAGCGCCAGGAAGGTGAGGACGGGCGTGCGCAGGCGCTTCCGGAGCAGGGCGCGGTCGTCGGCGCTCAGGGTCGCGAGGGGGTTCCGCATCCTACCGGTTCACCACGTAGAGGATCGGGAAGGCGAGGATCCAGACCAGATCGATGAAGTGCCAGTACAGGCCGTAGACCTCGATCCAGTTCTGGTGCCGGGCGAGGAACCCGGCCCTGGCGGCCATCCACGTCATGCCGAGCAGGAGCGCGATGCCGGTGAACAGGTGCAGCGCGTGGAGCAGCGTGGCGACGTAGTAGAGGTTCACGAACAGCCGCGCCGCCGGCGTCTCGGCGAGGGCGAAGGGCCTGTCGCTGAGGAACGGCATCATGTGCTCGGCCCAGTCGGCGTAGTACTCGTAGCCCTTGAGCACGAGGAACAGGCCACCCAAAGCCGCGGTCGCCAGCATCGCCCGGACCATGGCGCGCTGCCAACCCATGCGCGAGAACTCGATCGCCATCGACATGGTCAGGCTGGAGCAGATCAGCACCACGGTGTTGGTGGCCCCGATCCAGAACTTCAGGTGCTTGGCCGCCGCGACCGTCGCCTCGGGGTGCTGGATCCGGGTGATCAGCGCCACCAGGAACAGGGCCGCGAACAGCAGCAGCTCGGTGATCAGCCACGCCCAGATTCCGAGCGTCGCCGCCTCGCGCTGCTGCGCCACGCTCTCGAAATGGTGGGCGCGGGCGACCCCGACGCCGTCGGCGAGGGGCTCGCTCATCCGTGCTGGTCCCGGGCTTCCTGGGCCTGGATCGGGTAGTCGTAGGGGATGCGCGGCACCTCCGGCGGGGACAGGAAGTTGTGCGTCGGGGGCGGGGACGACGTCTCCCACTCGAGCCCCTTCGCGTTCCACGGATTGGCGGGCGCCTTCCGCCCGAACCACAGGGAATAGACGAGGTAGAGCATCGGGAAGAGGTAGCCCGCCGCCAGGATCGTGGCGCCGGCCGAGGACAGGACGTTCAGGAGTTGGAACTCGGCCGGGTAGGTCGCGTAGCGGCGCGGCATCCCCAGATAGCCGAGGATGAACTGCGGGAAGAAGGTCACGTTGAAGCCGAGGAAGATCAGCAGCGCCGAGACCCGCCCCCAGGGCTCACTGTACATCCGGCCGGTGAATTTCGGCCACCAGAAGTGCAGGCCGCCGAGGAAGGCCAGCACCGTGCCGCCGACCATGATGTAGTGGAAATGCGCGACCACGAAGTAGGTCGCGTGGATGTGCTGGTTGATGGCGAGCGTCGCGAGGTAGAGGCCGGTGAGGCCGCCGAGCACGAACAGGCCGATATAGCCCATCGCGTAGAGCATCGGCGTGTCGAGGCGCAGCGCGCCCTTATGGATCGTGGCGGTCCAGTTGTAGACCTTCACGGCCGAGGGCACCGCGACCGCGAAGGACAGGGCCGAGAACACCAGCGAGGCCAGGTCGCTCTGGCCGTTGACGAACATGTGGTGGCCCCACACGAAGAAGGTCACCGAGGCCAGCCCGATCGAGGCGTAGGCGACGAAGCGGTAGCCGAACAGCTTCTTCTGCGCGAAGGCCGGGACGATCTCGGAGATCACCCCCATGCCGGGCAGGACCATGATGTAGACGGCCGGGTGCGAGTAGAACCAGAACAGGTGCTGGAACAGCACCGGGTCGCCGCCGTAGGCCGGGTCGAACACGCCGATGTGGAAGGCACGCTCCGCGATCAGCAGGATCAGCGCGGTGGTGATGACGGGGGTGGCCAGCAGGAAGATCAGGCTCGTGGCGTAGTGCGACCAGACGAAGATCGGCAGCTTGAACCACGTCATGCCGGGAGCCCGCATGGTGTGGATCGTGACCACGAAATTGAGCCCGGTCAGGATCGACGAGAAGCCCACGATCGTGACGCCGATCAGCGCCGGCAGCACCCAGGTGTTCGAGAAGGCGGTGGAGAGCGGCGCGTAGAAGGTCCAGCCGGTGTCGACGCCGCCGAGCACCACCGAGACCAGGGTGAACAGGGCGCCGGCCATGAACACGTACCAGCTCGTCAGGTTGAGCTTCGGGAAGGCGAGGTCCTTGGCCCCGATCATCAGCGGGATCAGGAAGTTGCCGAAGGTCGCGGGGATCGACGGGATCAGGAAGAACCAGACCATCACCACCCCGTGGATGGTGAAGGCCTTGTTGTAGGTGTCGTTGGTCATGATCGCGCCGTTCGGCACGACGAGCGCGAGGCGCACCACGCCGGCCGCCAGGGCCCCGATCACGAAGAAGCCGGTGATCGAGGCGAGGTAGAGGATCGCGATGCGCTTGTGATCGGTGGTGAGGAACCACGAGCGCAGGGTCGATTGCGCGTGCAGGTAGTCGGATTTTCGCCCGATCGTGGATTCCGGGGCGTGGGGTTCCCGGCGGGCGGTGCCGCCGACGCTGCCCGATGCGCTCATCGTGTCGCTCCCGGCAGCGTCGCGTCCGCGGCCTTGCCGGAGGCCGGACCCGCGTAGGATTTCAGGAAATCGATCAGCGTGCCGAGTTCGTCCGCCGGGATCCGGCCGGCGAAGCTCGGCATCACCTGCTTGCCACCGCCGGCGAGCCGGTCACCGTTCGGGTTCAGGATCTTCTCGCGCAGCCACGCGTCGTCGGCGGTGACGGTGCGCCCGTCCGCGAGCTTGACTTGGCTGCCGTAGAGGCCCGCGAGGCTCGGCGCCTTCACGGACGAACCGGGGTCGTGGCAGCCGGCGCAGCCATAGGCCTCGTAGAGCGCCCGGCCCGCCGCGACCTTGCCCTGCTGCGCGCCGGCGTGGGTCAGCCAGTCCTGGTAGTCGCCGGGATTCATGAAGGTGACCTCGCCGCCCATCACGGAATGGTCGGTGCCGCAATATTCCGAGCAGTAGAGATGGTAGGTGCCGGTCTTCTCGGCCTTGAACCACAGGTCGGTGTAGCGGTCGGGCAGGGCCGCCACCTGCATCCGCACGGCCGGCAGGTAGAGGGCGTGGATCACGTCCTGGCTGATGATGTGCAGCCGGATCGGCTGGCCGATCGGCAGGTGCAGGTTGTTGATCTCGGACTGGCCCGTCGGGTGCTGGAACTTCCACATCCACTGCCGGCCGATCACCTCGACCACCATGGCGTCTGGGGGCGGGTTCTTCGACTCGACGAACAGCCGGGCGCCCCAGACGAAGAAGATCAGCGTCAGCAGGAACGGGATCAGCATCCAGCTGATCTCGATGAGGTTCGACCGGATGCCCGAGGGGCTCCGGTCCGCCTCGGAGCCCTCGCGGTAGCGCAGGGCGAAGTAGGTGATCGCCACGAAGACCGGCACGGTCAGCAGCAGCGTCAGGACGGTGAAGGCCAGGATCAGCCAATCGGTCTCGATCGCCGTGGCGGAGACCGCGGCGGGCCAGAGCTGGAGGGAATCGTGGCTCGGCGTCATCGCGCAGCGGGCTCCGCCGGTTCGAGGGAGCGGCCGACGGTCAGGTCCATGGCGCGCCCGATCGGGATGCGGGCGCGGGTGCGGGCCTCGTCCCGGTAGCCGTAGCCGGAGAGGCGCGCCGCGGTCTCGGCCCGCTCGCGGTCGAGGTCGGCGTAGGGGTCGGCCTGCAGGTTCGGCGGCGGCGGCGCCAGCCGCGTCGTCTGCTGCGGCGTCAGGGCGGGCAGCGCCCGGCGCTGGCTCGCCGCGAAGGTGCCCATCAGCCAGACCATCGCGCCGACGACCGCCAGCGCCGCGAGCGCGAGGCCCGCCATCACCAGCACGGTGTTGCGGACGTTGACGTCGCGCGTCTCGTGCCCGGGATCGTCGGGATGGCGCTGCGTGTTGGCCGCCGGGCGCGGCGGCCGCCCGTTCAGGAGGCCGCTGCCGCGCAGGGTCAGCCCCGCGAGGATCGCCGGGATCAGGCCGGTGGGTCCGTCCGCGCTCATGCCGGCCTCCCGGCGCGGCGGGCCGCGGAGGCCGCGCGGTTGGCGCGCGGACGCATCAGCGGGCGCAAAGCGGCCGCGAGGCAGGCCACGGCGCCGGCGGCCAGCACGTCGCTCGGCCGGAGGACGAAGCGGTCGCGCACCGCCGGGGTGATCAGCCAGAACATCTCCAGGGCGTGGACGGCGAGCGCCGCGCCGGCCAGGATCCGGGTGGTCGGGCGGCCCGGCCGCAGGGTCGCGAGACCGGCCAGGACCACGACCGCGCCGGCCACGATCGCCAGGGCCCGCCCGACCCAGCCGCCGCGGGCGAGGTACCACGCCACCTCGGGCGGCAGGTTGGCCGACCAGACGATCAGGAACTGCACGAAGTGCATGTAGGCCCAGAGGCCGAGGAGGACGACGAGCGGGACGAGCCGGCCCCGGCCGGGGGCCGTGCGGCCGCGCCCCACGGGCTCCGGCTCCTCCCAGGCCAGCAGGATCGCCGCCGCGAAGGCGAGGCCGCTCCACGCCGTCATCACCAGGAGACCCAGGAGGGTGGAGTCGAGCCGCGGATCCAGGGAGGCGACGACGTCGGTGACGAACAGCGTGCCGATGACCGCGTGCAGCCCCACCGCCGGCACGGTCCGCCCCTCGCCGGGCGCGTCGAACGGCCTGGCGAACCGCAGCGCCAGCCAGGTCCAGGCCGCGAGGTAGGCGATGACCCGGACCGCGAAGAACGGCACCGTGAACCACAGGGCGGCCAGCGGCGTGCGCGCCGGGGCGCTCACCCACGGATAGAGCAGCGGCGCGGCGGCCAGCAGCGGCAGCGCCAGCGCGGCCGCGACCGGCATCAGAGCCGTCAGCCGGCGCAGGCCCGCCAGCATCTCGATGCCGCCGCGCTCGCGGACCCGCTTGCCGAAGCGCTCGGCCACGATGACCACCGGCAGGGCACCGACCGGCAGAGCGAGGAGGACCAGCCACGCCGCGAGATACGAGGCCGCGGCTCCGCGCCAGCCGCCCGCGATCAGGCAGACGGCCAGGAGGACGAGGCCGGCGAGGCCGAGCAGGGCGGGGCGCCTCACCGCGTCGCCTCCAGCCGCGCGCGATCCGCCTCGGGCAGGCTCGCCACAGGGGCGTCCTGGCTCAACTGGAGGGCGCGGACGTAGGCGACGATCGCCCAGCGGTCGGCGGAGGGGATCATCTGGGCCATGCCGAACATCGCCTTCCGGCCGTTCGAGATGGCGTCGTACAGGTCGGACGCGGAGGCCGCGCGCACCGGCCCGGCGGTGAGGTCGCCGGCGGACGGGAAGCCCCGGGCCACGATCATCCCGGCGCCGCGGCCGTCCTGCCCGTGGCAGGGGGTGCAGAACACGCCGTAGCGCTCGCGGCCCTGGTCGAGCAGCGCCCGGCTGATCGCCTGCGGCTGCGGCGCCGCGCGGGCCGGATCGATCCGCGGCACGGTCCCGGCCACCGGCTGGCGCATCGTGATCTCGCGGGGGAAGAACGGGTTCTTGTCCCAGGTCTTGGCCCGGGCCTGATCGGCCATGTCGGCCTCGCCGCAGGCGGCGAGCGGCGCGAGGGTCAGGCAGGCGAGGAGGGCGCGTGGCCCGGCGCGGCGGGCGGTGCGGCGGACGGCGCGCCTCATCGCGGGATCCGCCGGATCTCGAGGGGGCGCCCGGCCTCGGCCGGCAGGGAGGCGAGCCGCCGCTCGATCCGCGCCGCGTCGAACCGGTCGCCCCGCGCCTCGGCGGAGAGGAAGAACCGGTCCTCCGAGGCGCGCAGGAAGCCCGGGATGTTGAAGGCCGGATGGTTCAGCCGGGGCAGGCGGTTGAGCACGAGGAGCGCGAGGTGGATCGCCACGCAGCCCGCCATCATCGCGAAGGAGACGCTCGGGACCACGAAGGACGGCCAGGACAGGCGCGGGCGGCCGCCGATCAGGAACACGTAGTCGTAGGCCGTGGCGTAGACGCACAGCGCGAAGAAGCCGAAGCCACCGAGCAGGGCCCCGGCGAGGGCGTAGGGCAGGATCGAGCGCCCCTCCAGGCCCAGGGGCCGCAGGGTGCGGGGCATCGGCACCGGTCCGTGCCCGTCGAGATGGACGTGGTCCGGGCCGATCCCGGAGACCGCCTGGAGGGCGGCAGCGAGGTCGCCCTGGCTCGCGAAGGTAGCCGACACGCCCCACAGGGGCGCGGTGACCGGGTTCTCCTCGGGGCGACCCGTGGCCCCGGACGCGGCCGCGCGGGCGGCCTCCTGCGCGGCCGGCGACGCCGTCAGGGCGAGGCGGCGGCTCTCGACGATCGAGACGGCCGGCAGGTAGCGCAGGAACAGGAGCAGCAGGGTCAGGAACAGCCCGGTCGAGCCCGCGAAGGTGGCGATGCCCCAGATGTCGGTCGTGTAGGGCAGCCTCGAGGAGGGCAGGAAGTCCTGCGTCAGGGTGACGACCAGGACCATGACGTGGTCGGCGTAGGCACCGATCGCCACGAGGAGCCCCACCGCCGCGATCGCCGGCGGCGCCGTGCGGGCGCGGGCCGACCACAGGATCTGCGCGGGCAGGACGAGGCACAGGACCGCCGTCCAGGACACCAGGGCGTGGTCGCCGGTCATGCGCCGGACCAGGACGCCGCGCCCCTCGGCGTCGCCGTTGAGGAAGGTGTCGAAGTACTCGGCCGCGTAGCAGTAGGCGCTGGCGCAGCCGAGGCAGAGCAGCAGCCGCCCGAGGACGTCGAGATGGCGGTCCGTCACCAGGGCGTCGAGGCCGTAGACGAGGCGGATCAGCATCACGGTCACCGCCGTGACGCCGACGCCCGAATAGACCGCGTTGACCAGGAAGCTCACCGGCAGCAGCGTGCTGTGCCAGCCGGGCATCAGCGAGCCCGCCAGCATGACCGAGGCCCCGGTCTGGACCGAGACCACCAGCAGCACGCCGAGGAGCGCCACCGTCCGGTAGGCCTGGACCCAGATCTGCCAGTGGGCCGCCGAGCCGCGCCAGCCCGAGGCGAGGATGCCGTAGACCTGCGCGCGCAGGAGGGCGAGCTTGCGGGTCGGCGCCTTCGCGTCGAACTGGCGGAGCGCCTCGACGTGGGCCCGGTCGCGCAGCGTCGCGAGGTCCGGCAGCAGGCCGATGAACCAGAGGCTGACGCAGATCACCAGGAACGACACGATGTCGATCGCGTCCCACAGGAGCGGCGAGCGGAACTGCGGCCAGAGATCGTAGGTGTTGGGGTAGGGCAGGTTCCAGAAGAAGAACCAGGGCCGCCCGAGATGGATGATCGGGTAGAGGCCGGCGGCCGCGGTGGCGAGCAGCGCCAGGGTCTCGGCGACGCGGTTCACCGCCCCGCGCCACTCCGCGCCGAGCAGGAGCAGGATCGCCGAGACCAGCAGGCTGCCGGAGGCGACGCCGATCCACCAGTCGTAGCTCGCGATGTCCAGCGCCCAGACGACGGCGTTGTTGTTCGCCCAGATGCCGGGGCCGGCGTAGAGCAGGTAGCCGAGGGTGAGGACGAACAGGCCGAGGAGCGAGGCCGCCCCCGCGAAGGCGATCCACCAGCGGCGGTTACCGGGATGCGTCAGCGGGATCTCCGCGACCGCGCCGCCGATGTCCTCGAGGGTCGCGTCGGGCCGGATCAGGGCGCCGGACATGCTCAGCCCTCCCGTCCGTTGGGATCGGCGGCCGGGGCGAGCCCGGCGAGGTAAGTGGTGCGCGGCCGCGTGTTGAGATGCCCGAGGAGCGCGTATTCCCGCGTGTCCCGGCGGGCGGCCGAGACCTGGCTCCCCGGGTCGGCAACGTTGCCGAAGGTGATCGCCCGGGTCGGGCAGGCGTCCTGGCAGGCGGTCTCGACGCTCCCGTCGGGGATCGGCGCGTGGGCGTCCTTGGCCGAGGTGATCCGCGCCGCCGTGATCCGCTGGATGCAGTAAGTGCACTTCTCCATCACGCCGCGGGACCGGACCGTGACCTCGGGGTTGCGCTGCTGCTGCTCCACCGGGGTCGTGCCGCCGGTATAGTCGCGGTAGTTGAAGCGCCGGACCTTGTAGGGGCAGTAGCTCTGGCAGGTCCGGGTGCCGACGCAGCGGTTGTAGACCTGCAGGTTCAGGCCCTCGCTGTCGTGGAGCGTCGCCTCGACGGGGCAGCCGAGCTCGCAGGGCGCCTGCTCGCAATGCATGCAGGGCACCGGCTGGAAATGCGTGGTCGGGGCGTCGAGGCCGCCCGCGTAGTAGCGGTCGACCCGCAGCCAGCCCATCCAGCGGCCGAGCGCGACCTCCTCGCGCCCGACCACCGGGATGTTGTTCTCCGCCTGGCAGGCGGTGACGCAGGCGTTGCAGCCGATGCAGGCGTCGAGGTCGATGGCCATGCCCCACTGCGCGGCGACCCAGCGGTCCTGGCTCTCCGGGGGCGGGTAGAACGAGGCGGGGGTCGGCGCACCCTTCGGGTCGCCCGCGGGCGCGGCGCCGAGCGCCTGGACGCGCACGAGGTCCTGCCCCTCCATCGTGCCGAGATGCTGGGTGGTCACCGGCTTGCGCACGCGGCCGGTCTTCGTCAGCCGTGCGCCGACGAGGCGCCAGGTCGAACCGGCCGGGCGCAGGGGCGCGGAATCGTAGCCGAGGCCGCGGGCGAGGTGGTCCGGCACGTCGCGGCCGTAGCCCAGGGTGAGGGTGACGGTGTCGGCGGCCTGGCCGGGCAGGATCCAGGCCGGCCCCTCGACCGCGCGGCCGCCGGCCTCGACCCGCAGGATGTCGCCGGTCGCGATGCCCGCGCGCTCGGCGAGGCGCGGGCTCACCGCGACCACGTTCTCCCAGACCACCTTGGTCAGCGGCTTCGGGAGTTCCTGCAGCCACGCGAGGTCGGCGTGGGTGCCGTCCCAGATCGTCGGATCGGGCCGGAACAGCACCTCGACCTCGCCGGCGGACGCGGGAGATGGAGCGACCGCGGGGGCCGCCGCCTGCGTCAGCGCGACGGTCTCGGCCGGGCGCGCGCTGCCCGCCCAGAAGCCGAGGCGCAGGGCCTCGGTGAAGCGGGCCTCGAAGGCCGCGTCGTCCTCGCCGGCGCTGCGCGCCCCCGCCTTGAGAAGGTCGAGGGCGTCCTGGCCGCTCTCCCCGCCCTCGCCGCCGGCCAGGAAGGCCAGCATCTCCGAGGGCGTCCGACCGTTGTAGAGGGGCGCGACGGTCGGCTGGATCAGCCCCACGGTCCCGTCGAGGGACCGGATGTCGCCCCAGGATTCCAGCGGGTGGGCGGCGGGCAGGTGCCAGTCGGCGTGCGCGCCGGTCTCGTCGTAGTAGAGTCCCGCGTGGATCTTGAGCGGGACGCGCGCCATCCGGGCGGCGAAATCGAGGGCGCCCGGCGCCTCGTAGACCGGGTTGGCGCCGAGCACGACGAGCGCCTTGACGGCACCCTGATCCATGGCCTCCGCGAGCTCTGCCAGGGTCCCGGCGCCGGTCTCCTCCGCGGGCGCGGTGTGGACCAGGGTCGCCCCGGTGTTGCCGAGGGCGGCGTTGAGGCGGTGGACCAGCGCGTGCAGTTCCGGGCTCGCGGTCAGGCCGGCGGTGACGATGCCGCTTCCCCGGGCCTCGGCGAGCGCCGTGCCGGCACCCCGCGTCCAGCGCGCGACGGGGTCGTCGCCCGCCGGCGCCGCGCCGCCGGCGGCCAGGGCGAGGAGGTCCCGGGCGAGGTCCTCCAGCCGGCCGGCCGGGACCGCGAGACCGTAATCCGCCTTGGCGCTGGTCAGCGTCGGCGTCGGCGCCGCCGCGTGGAGGGTGAGGAGGCGCCCCTCCGCGTAGGCCGCGCGCCGCGCCTCACTCCAGCGCCGCGCCAGGCCGACCTGGCCGGGCCCGAGGTCCAGGAAATCGCCGTCCAGCGCCACGATGGTGCGGGCGCGGCCGAAATCCGGGATGGTCTCCAGCGGCCGGCCGTAGGCCTGGCGGGCGCCCTCGTAGATCCCGCCGCGGCCGGCCCCGGCGCCGGTGTACCAGCGCAGAGCCGGGTAGGCGGCCCGCAGCCGCGCGATCTGGGCCGCCACGCCGGGCGACGTCACCGGGCCGGTGAGCAGGGCGAGACCCTCGCCCCGGCTCTCGCGCCAGCCCGGCATCCGCGCTTGGAGATCCGCCCGGAACGCCGGCCAGGAGCTCGGCCGGCCGAGATGCTGCACCGCCTGGGAGCGGAACGGGTCGTAGAGCCCGAGGACCGAGGCCTGGGCCAGCACGTCGGTGCCGCCGCGGCTCCAGGGATGCTCGGGGTTGCCCTCGATCTTCAGGGGGCGGCCGTTGCGGGTGGTGACCAGGACGCCGTTGCCGAAGCCGTCGAACACCGCCGAGGAGGCGTAGGACAGGTCCGTGCCGGGCACGATCCGCTCGGGCTGGTTGACGTAGGGCACCTCGTAGTCGCGGCCGCTGCCCCCGCCGCAGGCGGTGAGGCCGCCCAGCGCGAAGGAGGCGGCCATGAGCTTCAGGAAGCCGCGCCGCTCCGGGGCAGCGGCGAGCCGGGACGCCGACGGGAACTCGGCCGCCAGGTAGGCGCGGAACTCGGGGCTGTCGGCCACGGCGTCGAGGCTGCGCCAGAAGCGCGGTCCGTCGCCGCCGGCGAGTTTTTCGCGCAGGGCCGCGATGTCGGGGGCGCCGGTCATCGGTGGCAGATCCCGCATTCGGTCAGCCGCTCCCCGCCGCGGATATGGTACTGGGCCACGAGCTTCGGGCCCAGACTCGCCTGATCGGCCGGCGGCTTCCAGGTCATGTTCCAGACCTGATCCGGCGTGCGGACGTATTTCTCCGGGGCCCGGTGGCAATCGAGGCAGAACTGCATCTCGAAGGCGTTGGCCCGGTAGGTCATCTGCATCGACGTGACGTCGCCGTGGCAGGTCGAGCAGCCGATCCCCTTCGTCACGTGGACGGAGTGGTTGTAGTAGACGTATTGCGGCAGCTTGTTCAGCCGCTTCCATTCCAGCGGCTTGTCCTGCGCGTAGCTGTCGCGCACCGGCTTGAGCATCTCGGAGCCGGTCCAGATCTGCGAGTGGCAGGTCATGCAGGTGTGCGTCGGCGGGATGCCGGCGGTGGCCTCCCGGTCGACCGTGGTGTGGCAGTAGCGGCACTGGATGCCGAGCTCGCCGGAATGGTGCTTGTGGCTGAACGGCAGCGGCTGGGCCGGCGCGATCCCGACGCCCGTGACGTAGTTCGAGCGCACGATCCCGGCC
The DNA here is from genome assembly GCF_053345595.1 of Methylobacterium sp. D54C. NCBI lineage: Bacteria > Pseudomonadati > Pseudomonadota > Alphaproteobacteria > Hyphomicrobiales > Methylobacteriaceae > Methylobacterium > Methylobacterium sp. D54C. The sequence continues at coordinate 115,065 of NZ_JBKFAK010000015.1, read as the reverse complement.
GCCAGGACCGGGACGCCCACTAGGCAGGCCACGCCGGTCATCAGCGCGAGGCGGTAGAGCGCGTCGGCGCCGGGAGTGAACAGCTGCGCCATCAGGCCGTCCCGGACGTCGAGCCGGCCGTGCCGTGCCCTTCGGTCTGCTCAGCCCCTCGCCGCACGCGTCACCCCATCCTCTGGTCCCGCCCGAGATCGGCTGCGCCGGCACGCCCACGCGATGCGGTCCGGGCGGACGCGGCGACCGGACCTCGCGGCACGCTCCGGATCGCGCCGCGTGCAGGGAATCGAACCTAGAGCGCTTCCAGACCAGGGCTAGAACTTGGATCAGTCCGGCCGACATGTCGCACGGGGCCGGGCCGCGCCGGCCGCCCTTTCCGCCGCGGCCCCGAAGGCCTATGCCGCGGACGGCGGCGGACCGCGGCGGACCCGCCCGATGCTGTCCGGAGACGCATGGAATCCGATCCTCTCCTCCTGACGTGGCGCGCCGCGCGGCCGCAGCACACCGTCGCGGCGGCCCTCGCGGTCGGGGTCGGCGCGCCGCTCTGCGCGCTCGCGCTCCTGTGCCTGCGCGACCTGATCGCGGTCCTGCCGCGCGACGAGGCGCCGGTCCTCCCGTTCCTGCGCGTGGCGGCGGAGCTCCCAGGCCGGGAACTGGTGCTCGTCCCCGGCATCCCGATGCGCCCCGCCGAACTCGAACTCACGGCCTTCCTGTGCATCGCGGTCTGCGCCCTGGCGCTGGCGGGGGTCGGCTGGTTCGTGGCGCGCCTGTGCTTCAAGGCGCAGAACAGGGCCGGGGACGCCGTCCGCGAGGGCGTACTTCAGGCGATCCTCGACGCCCCCGCGGGCGCCCGGGACGAGGCGCGCGGCCTCACCCGGATCGTCGGCGAGGTGCTGGCCCGGGCCGACCGCCTGCTGGCCGCCGGCATCGTGCTGCCGGCGATGACCCTCGCGGCCCTGATCCTGGCCCTCGGCTTCGCGGCGCTCGCCGCGCCCAGGCTGGTCCCCGCGGCGGTGATCGGCCTCGCGGCGATCGGCCTCGCCTACGGGCTGGTGCTCGAGCGCGCGCGCGACCGGCACGATCTGCGCCTGCGCTCGAGCGCGCGCGCCGAGGAGAGCCTGAACGACCTCGTCCGGCGGCTGCCCGCCGTGCGCAACCACGGCGCGGCGGCCATCGAGCGCCGCCGGATCGCCGCCCGCGTCGCCGCGATGCGGGCCAATGTCGGGCGCGCCGAGGCGCGGCTGGCCTATGCCCGGGCGCCGGCCCTGGCCCTGGCGGTGATCCTTCCGGCGATCGCCGCCGGCACCGCGCTGTGGCGCTCGGGACCGGGCCAGCCGCCCGCGGCCCCGGTGGATCCGGCCGCCCTCGTGGCGGCCGTGGGCGCCTTCGGGCTCGCCGGCTGGCTCGCGGCGATCTGCGCGCGTCTCTGGATGGTCCGCAGGTCGGTGCGCCCGCGGCTGCGCGACCTCGCCCGCACCATCGCGGCCCTCGAGGGGCGGCGGGCCCGGGCCGCCCGCAGCGGCGCCGCCGCCCTGCCGCTGCCCCGGTCCGGAATCCTGGCCACCGAGGGCGTCGGCGCCTTCGATCCGGCCACGGGCGAGCGCCTGACCGGCGTCGACGTGGCCGTGTCGATGCCGGGGCACGTGGCGATCACGGGCAGCCGCGGCAGCGGCGCCCGCGCGCTCGCGGCGGTGCTGGCCGGCCAGGTCGAGCCGACGGCCGGCGCCGTCACCTACGCGGGCACGGACCTGCGCGACTTCGACGCCGCCGAGCGCGCCCGGCGGATCGCCTTCACGTCGGGCGAGGCGATCCTGATGGAGGGCTCCCTCCGGCAGAACCTGCTCTACGGCACCGATCCGGCGACCGCGCCCGACGACATCGCGCTGATCGGGATCAGCCGGCTCACCGGCCTCGACGGCTTCGTGTACGCCCGCGGGCTGACCGGGCGGCTCGACCCGGCCGCCCAGCCGCGGCTCGCCGCCGCGATCGTCGCCGCGCGCCGCACCATGCGGGTGGCGCTGGCCGCCAAGGGCGCCGAGCGCCTCGTCGAGCCCTTCGACCCCGACCGCTACAACAATCAGGCGAGCATCGGCGAGAACATCCTGTTCGGCGAGCCGGTGGGCGGCACCTTCGCGCCCCTGCGCTTCGCCCGCCACCCCTACCTGCGGGCGGTCCTGGAGGCCGAGGGGCTGGTCCGGCCGCTCACCGAGATCGGCCTGTCGGTGGCCCGCAGCACGGTGGAGATCTTCGCCGACCTGCCCAACGACCACCCCCTGTTCGACGCCTACTCGCTGTTCCAGGCGGCCGAGCGGGGCTATTTCGAGGATCTCGTGGCGCGCCTGCCAGGCGCGGCGAGCCTGCGGCGGGGACCGGCGGGCCAGCGCGACCGCGCGCGGCTGATCGGCCTCGCGCTGCGCTACAACGAGTCCCGCCACCGCTTCGGCCTGATCGACGGCCCGTTCGAGGAGCGCCTCGTGCAGGCGCGCCGGTCCTTCGCCCGGATGCTGCCGGCCCACCTCGCCGGCGCGGTGGTCTTCCACGATCCCTCGCGGGTCAATCCGGCCGCGAGCCTGGAGGAGAACCTGCTGTTCGGCCGGATCAGCCTCGGCGAGGCCAATGCCGAGCCGCGGGTGCGCGAACTGGTGCGCCGGGTGCTGGCCGACGAGGGCCTCGAGGCCTCGGTCTACGGCCTCGGCCTCGACAGCAAGGTCGAGATCCAGCCCAGCACCGGGGCGCTGGCGGACGGCGCGATCAACGCCCGCGAGCGGGTGGCGATCGAGCTGAGCCGGTGCCTCGCCCGCGACCCCGACATCCTCGTGGTGGCGGTCGCGATGGACGAGCGGAAGGCCGAGGGCGCGCGCGAGCGTCTCGCCCAGCTGCGGCAGGCGCGGGCCGGGCGCGGCCTCATCGTCTGCCTGTCCGAGACGGGCCTCGCCGAGTGCGCCGCGCCGTTCGACGCGGTGATCGCCGTGGAGAACAGCGCGGTCGTCGCGCCCGTGCCGGCGGATGCCGAGCGGGAGCCGGAACCCGCGGCCTGAGGGGAACCGGCGGCGGTGCGGCCGCGCCGTCGTCCCGGCGATGCCCGTCCGCGGGGGAGGGGGCGCCTCCGCGCGGGCGGCGGGCGGGCAGGACGCAGCCTCACGGCCGCCGCAATAATCCGTCAGGTCGCGAGGCCGCCCCCGTCCGGCAGCCATCCCGGCCGATCCAGCGCGGACGGTTCATGCCCCTGTCGACCTCGCTTCCCCTCGCCGCCGGCCTCGTTCTGCTGGCCCTCGCAGGCCCGGCCGCCGCGCAGGCGGGCAAGGCCGAGGCGCCGATTCCGGCCGCGACCCTCGCGCTGATGGCGCAGAAGGGCGTGACGGCCGCCTCGCCGGTCCTGTTCCGGGCCTACAAGAAGGAATCGGAGATCGAGGTCTGGAAGAAGGGCGCCGCGGGCTACGTCTACATCAAGACCTTCCCGATCTGCCGCTGGTCCGGTCAGCTCGGGCCCAAGCGCAAGACCGGCGACCGTCAGACCCCGGAGGGGTTCTACGCCGTGCCCCGGCGCCAGATGAACCCGAACTCGCACTACTATCTGTCCTTCGACGTCGGCTACCCCAACGCCTACGACCGGGCCCATGGCGGCACCGGCTCCGCCGTGATGGTGCACGGGATCTGCTCGTCCATGGGCTGCTTCGCCATGACCAACGGCACGGTCGGCGAGATCTACGCCATCGCCCGGGACGCGCTGAACGGCGGGCAGGCGGCCTTCCAGTTCCAGTCCTACCCGTTCCGGATGACGGCCGAGAACATGGCCCGCCACCGGACCGATCCCAACATCGCCTTCTGGCGCGAGCTCAAGGCCGGCTCCGACCGGTTCGAGGCCAGCCGGGAGGAGCTGCAGGTCTCGGTCGTCGCGGGCCGGTACGCCTTCGCGCCCGCCCGGGATCCCGCCGTCGAGGCGGCCGTCACCACCCGCCGGGCGGTCGAGGAGGTGCGGATGGCCGCGCTCGCCGAGGCGGGCGAGCCGGCCGTGCGCACCACCTATTCCGACGGCGGGCAGAACGCCTTCTGGGCGGCCTACACGGCCCGGGGCGGCGCGGTGGGGGACATCAGCCGGCCGGAGGCCCTGGCCTTCGCCGGGCAGGAGGTGGTGGTCGTGCCCGGCCATCGCGTCCATCGCCCGGTGCCCGAGACGGTCTGGGCCGGCTGGGCCGCGCCCGGATCGGGCCTGTCGCCGCGGCAGATGGCGGGGTTCGTGCCGGTCTACGAGCGGGCGCCCGACCCGTTCGGGGCCCTGGTCGCGCCGCTCCCGACGCGGTACAGCGACGCACTCCCGTCCTGGCTGGCCGCGGGACTCGCCGGATCGGCGACCGGCCGCCCGATTCTGGCCGGGTCGCCGGCCGGTCTCCTGGCCGCCGCGGAGCCCCTCTGAGCATGCGAAGGCCCTTCGCGGCGGCCCGTGCGTGTGCGCGGACGCACATCACGACCGCGTGCGGCACACCAATTCATGATACGGCAGGGGATGAGCGGTACACCTGCTCCGTCGGCCTGCCGTATTCAAAGCTACCTTCCCGGAACGGCGACGGGGTTTCGATCATAAGTGATCGGGACCGACTGTCCGCGGATTCGTGATCGCCATGTCGAACAGTTCCGAGCCGACCATCCTGGCGGCCGACCAGGACCTCGCACTGCGCTTCTGGGGCGTCCGCGGCTCGACGCCCGTCAGCGGCCCGCAATACGCCGAGTTCGGCGGCAGCACGCCCTGCATCGAGGTGCGGTGCGGCCAGCGCATGTTCATCGTCGACGCGGGCTCGGGCATCTACAACCTCGGGCAGGGTCACCGGACCGATCTGCCCCAGGAAGTCGACCTGCTGTTCAGCCACCTGCATCTCGACCACACCGCGGGTCTGCCCTTCTTCAAGCCGGCGGTCCTCGATCCCGACCGGGTGATCAACACCTATTGCGGCAACCTCGGCGGCGAATCGGCCGGGCCGACCCTCGACCGCCTGTTCGCGCCGCCGCTCTTCCCGGTTACGCTCGACAAGCTGTGCTGCACCTTCCACCACCACGGCTTCGAGGCGGGTCAGACCCTGGCCTTCCCGGACGGCACGCGCGTCGCCACGATCCTGCTGAACCATCCGCAGGGATCGGTCGGCTATCGGTTCGAGCACGGCGGCCGACGCCTGTGCCTGATCAGCGACATCGAGCACAGCGACCCGTGGCCGGATCCGGAGCTCGCCGCCTTCGTCGCCGACGCCGACCTGATGGTCTACGACGGCATGTTCACCGACGGGGAATATCCGACCTGCCGGGGCTGGGGGCACTCGACCTGGCAGAAGGGCGTGGAGCTCGCCCGGAACGCCGGCGTGAAGGCGCTCGGGATCATCCACCTGCACCCGGCCCATTCCGACACGGCGCTGCGCGACATGGAGGCCGACCTCCAGGCCGAGATGCCGACGGCGTTCATCGCGCGCGAGCGCCAGAGCCTCATCGTCGGTGCCCCGCGGGCGGTCAGCGGCCGGCCGAGCGCGCGCCCGGCCGTGGCGCGGGAGATGCGCCGCCGAATCAAGGTCGCCTGAGGCCGGGCGTCAGACGGAGCGCCGCCGGCGCGTCCGGCTGTACCGGGCCCAGGTGAACAGCACGAACAGCGCGACGCCGATGATCAGGATGCTCCAGCCGTAGTTGCTGACGAGCTGCGCGTCGATCGGGTGGCCGACGTACCCGAGCGCCACCAGCAGACCGAGCACCGCGATCGCCGCGGAAACGAGCATCCCTACAATCATCGAAGTCCCCGGCGCGTCCCATCCGCGCGATTCGGCAGGGCCGTATGGTGGGGAAGAATGCACGGCGGCGGCACCCGTTCCAGCCCCGTGATCAGCCTGCCGCGAGCCGGCGCGCGGTCCCTCGGCCGCGATCATCCGCCCCGCGCTGTTCACCGGAATGGCGCGGCGGCGCATTCGGCGGCTCCCATCGCGCCGAAGTTAGGCTAAGTAGGCCGCCTGACGGCGCCCCGAGGCGCGCGAGGAGCTCGAGACCACGGCGATGAGCGGCCAAGACAACACGACGGCGTCCGCGACGGCGCACACCAGCGAGCAGACGCATTCCGCCGCCGCGCCGGGCCCCCTGCGCCCGCAGGACCAGCTCGTGACCATCTATGGCGGCTCCGGCTTCCTGGGCCGGCACGTGGTGCGGGCTCTGGCCAAGCGCGGCTACCGGATCCGCGTCGCGGTGCGCCGGCCGGACCTCGCGCTGTTCCTGCAGCCGCTCGGGAAGGTCAACCAGATCGTCGCCGTCCAGGCGAACCTGCGCTACCCGGACTCGGTGGCCCGGGCCGCCGAGCGGTCGGACGTGCTGATCAACCTCGTCGGCATCCTGCAGGAGACCGGCTCCCAGAGCTTCGCGCGGCTTCAGGTCGACGGGGCCGAGGCGATCGCCCGCGCCGCGGCGCGCCAGGGCGCCCGGATGATCCAGGTCTCGGCGATCGGCGCCGATCCGGCCTCGCCGTCGCTCTACGCGCGCACCAAGGCGGAGGGCGAGGCGCGGGTCTTCGCCGCCTGCCCGGACGCGGTCGTGTTCCGGCCCTCGCTGATCTTCGGGCCGGGTGACAGCTTCTTCAACCGCTTCGCCGGCCTCGCCCGGGCGCTCCCGGTCCTGCCACTGGCCGGCGGCCAGTCCCGCTTCCAGCCGGCCTTCGTGGGCGACGTCGCCGAGGCGATCGCCCGCGCGGTCGACGGCACCCTGGCGCCCGGCAAGGTCTACGAGCTCGGCGGCCCGGAGGTGGGCACGCTGGAGCATTTCGTGCGCTACATGCTGAAGACGATCCGGCGGAAGCGGGTCGTCGTGGACCTGCCCGTGCCGGCGGCCAAGCTCCAGGCCCGCATGCTGGAGATCGCCGACACGCTGACCTTCGGCCTGCTGCCGGACTCGCTGAAGCTGACCCGCGATCAGGTCACGCTGCTCCAGAACGACAACGTCGTCTCGGAGGCCGCCAAGGCCGAGGGCCGGACCTTCGAGGGGATCGGGATCACACCGACCGCCGCGGAGGCGGTGGTGCCGGGCTATCTCTGGACCTTCCGCAAGGCGGGCCAGTTCGCCACCGATCGCGACGAGGAAGTCCTGTCCGAGGTGCCCGACACGCTGGCGTCGCAGCCCCTGGCGGCCGGCTCGCAGCACCGGCCGAAGACCGCCTCCGGCCCGGCGATCGGCGCCGATGCCGGCAGCTCGCCGGGGGCCGGGCAGGGCAGCATGGGCGTGCGCTGGGGAACCCGGAACCCGGGCTAGGTGACGCTCCCCGCCCGGATCGCGCCGTGAGCGCGCCCTCTTCCCACGGGTCCGGCGGCCCGGTTCCGCGGCGCATCCTCGTCACCGGGGCGGCCGGTTTCGTGGGCGGCCACGTCCTGCCGCTCCTGGCGGGGGCGACGGCGGGGTCGACGGCGCGGGCGGGCGACTGCGTGGCCGGGATCGGGCGGGGGCGGTCGCCGCGCCTGCCGGAGGGCGTCACCTACGCGGCGATCGACCTCCTCGACGAGGCCGCGCTCGGCGGCTTCGTGGCGCGGTTCCGGCCGACCGCGATCCTGCACCTGGCGGGCCTCGCCTCGGTGGCGGATTCCGCGAGCGGCCCGGGCCAGACGTGGCGGGTCAACGTCAACGGCCTGATGAACCTCGTGGCCGCGGTGGAGGCGGTGCCGGGCTGCACCTTCTTCTTCGTCAGCTCCGGCGAGGTCTACGGCAGCGCGTTCCTCGCCGGCCACGCCCTCAGCGAGGCGGTCGAGCCCCTGCCGCGCAACACCTACGCCCGGTCGAAATGGGTCGGCGAGCAGCTGCTCCGCGACCTGCTGCCCCGCATCGGCGTGAAGCTCGTCGTGCTGCGGCCGTTCAACCATATCGGTCCTGGCCAGGACGAGCGCTTCGTCGTGGCCTCCTTCGCGGGACAGATCGCCCGGATCGAGGCCGGCCTCGTGCCGCCCTGCCTGGAGGTCGGCAACCTCTCGTCCTACCGCGACTTCCTCGACGTCGCCGACGTGGCGAACGCCTACGCCGACCTGATCGGCCGCGCGGACTTCCTGGCGGACGGGAGCGTATTCAACATCAGCTCGGGCCAGCCGCGGACGATCGCCAGCGTCCTCGAGGACCTGCGCGCGCGGGCCCGGGTCCCGTTCGAGATCCGCATCGCCCCGGAGCGGGTGCGGCCGACCGAGATCCCCCTGGCCGCGGGCGATGCCGGCCGCCTCCACGCCGCCACCGGCTGGCAGCCGCGGGTCACGTGGGACGCGGCCCTGACCCGGGTTCTGGACGACGCGCGGGCGCGGCTCGCGGACGCGCGCGCGACCCGCTGAGGCGCCGGGCCCCGCGCGAAGCGGCGCTCAGCGCTCCGCGACGCCGATCAGCGCGGTGGAGGGGATCGGCAGGACGGGTCGACCGCCCGCCATGCGCCGCGCCTCCGCGACCACCGCGACCCGGTCGTCCGCGCTCAGGTCGACCCAGTCCGGCGACAGGCCGAACACCGTGTCGGGGTCGTCGAGCAGGGCGACGTCGAGCACGTAGTCGAAGGTCACCCGGTCGATCCGCGGGGCCGCGTACCCGGCCGCGACCAGTTCCCGGGTGAACCCGGCCGGATCGCCGAGCGCCCGCACCCCGTCGGGCATCGCCCGACTCTCGCGCTCGGGGAACAGCCGGCGGCGGATCTCGCCGAGCAGCAGGAACGTCGCCGCGCCCTGATCCTGCCACGTCGCCACGACGCCCCGCCCCCCGGGTCGCGTCACGCGCGCCATCTCGGCGAGGCCCTTCCGCCAGTCGGGGAACATGATCACCCCGAAGATCGAGAACACCGCGTCGAAGCCGCCGTCGGGCAGGGCGAGGGCCTGGCCGTCCATGACCCGCGCGGCGACGTTGGGCAGGCCCGCCCCGGCGATGCGCGCGACCATGCCGGGCGCGAAGTCGACCGCGAGGACCTGCGCCCCCGTCCGCGCCGCGGCCAGCGCGAGGGCGCCGGTGCCGGCCGCGACGTCGAGGACGCGGCTGCTCTCGGTCAGCGGCACCCGCGCGAGCGCCGCCTCGGCGAAGCGCGCCGTGAACGGGTGGGCGGTCGTCTCGTAGTGCGCGGCGACCTTGTCCCACCGATCGGGGTCCTCGAACTCGCGCAATGCTTCAGCTCCGCTCCATCACGTAACTTGATAAGTATCGTGATCGGGCACGGTTGCCAATCCCGGGCCCGGTGTGATGGATCGGCGGGTGCGCACCGACAGCCGCCTCTCCCGGACGCTCCATGTGCTGCTTCACATGGCCCGCCACGACGGACCGATGACGTCCGAAGCGATCGGGCGGATGCTCGGGACGAACCCCGTGGTCGTCCGCCGGACGATGGCGGGGCTCAGAACCGCGGGCTACGTGAAATCGGAGAAGGGGCACGGCGGCGGATGGTCCATCGCGGCGGACCTGAACGCGGTCTCGCTGCTCGACGTCCACCGCGCGGTCGGCGGCCCCCGCATCTTCGCGATCGGCAGCGATCGCGCGAACCCGGCCTGCGCGGTCGAGCAGGTCGTCAACGCGGCGGTCGAGGACACGCTGCGCGAGGCCGAGGCGCTCCTGGTCGCGCGGCTCGGTTCCGTCAGCCTCGCCGAACTCGCGCGAAGCTTCGACGCCCGGTGCCGGCCCGACGGGCCGTCGGACGCCTCGACCTGCGCCTGACGGCGGGCGGTTGCCGCGGCGACGCTCAGGCGCCATCCTCGGAATCGACGCGGACCAGCACGAGATGAGCGGCCATGGGCCTACTGGACGGATTGCTCGGACACGGCTCGGCCATCGACGCGGCCTCCCTGGAGCGCCGGCTCGACGGCATCCTGATCGAGGGCGAGACGGCGCGGCTCGCCTTCAAGATCATCCGCGACGTGTTCGTGTTCACTGAGCGCCGCGTCATCCTGATCGACGTCCAGGGCGTGACCGGCAGCAAGGTCGAGTTCCTGTCGGTGCCGTACCGCGCGATCGTGCGCTTCTCGGTCGAGACCGCCGGCACGTTCGACCTCGACGCCGAGTTGAAGATCTGGGTCTCGGGGGCGGCGGAGCCGATCCAGCGCACCCTGAAGAAGGGCGCGGATGTCCGGGGCATCCAGCGGGCCCTCGCCGAGGGCGTGCTGCGCTAGCCCGGGGCGCGCGCCGGCGGGCGGCGGCCGCCTAGCGGACCACGCCCTTGGCCCGCAGGGCGTCGCGCGCGGCCTCGGGGTAGTCCAGGTGCTCGGCCAGGATCTCGGCGCTCGAATCCCCGAGGCCCGGCGGCATGCGGCGCACCGGCAGCCGGCGACCGTCGAGCCGGTAGGGCGGGGCGATGACGTGGGCGTTCGCGGAGGCCGCCTCCGGTGCCGCGACCACCAGCCCGGCCTCCCGGGCGCGGTCGCAGGTGAGCGCCTCGCGCAGGCCCATCACCTCGCCGCAGGGGATGCCCGCCGCCCGGAGCCGGGCGATCAGCGGCGCGCGCTCCCACTTGGCGAGCTCGGCCTCCAGCACCGGGATGAAGGCGGCGCGGTTGCGCGACCGGTCGAGGTTGGTGGCGAAGCGCGGGTCGGCGACCCAGTCCGGCCGCTCCAGCACCTGCTCGCAGAAGCGGCGGTACTGCCCGTTATTGCCGACCGTGATCACCACCGGCCCGTCGCCGGCCTCGAACACCCCGTAGGGCACGATCGACGGGTGGGCGTTGCCGTAGCGGGGCGGATCGATCCCCCGGGCGAGCGCCTCCAGGCCGTAATAGGAGGTCAGCGCCACGCCGCAGTCGAACAGGGCGAGGTCGACGGTCCGGCCGCGCCCGGTCCGCTCCCGCTGGTACAGGGCGGCCAGCACCGCCTGGGCGGCGAACTGGCCGGTGAACAGGTCGACCGCCGCGACCCCGAACTTGAGGGGCGGTCCCCCGGCCTCGCCGTTGAGCGCCATCACGCCGGATTCGCCCTGGACCACGAGGTCGTAGCCGGGCCGGCCGGCCTCGGAGCCGTCGGAGCTGTAGCCGGCGATCGAGCAGTAGATCAGGCCGGAATTCTCCGCCGACAGGTCCGCGTAGCCGAGGCCGAGCTTCTCGGCCCCGCCGGTCTTGAAGTTCTGGACCAGCACGTCGCTCTCGCGGGCGAGCGCCTTGACGATCGCCAGCCCCTCCGGCGTGGCGAGGTCGACGCCGATCGAGCGCTTGTTGCGGTTGACGCTGTCGAAATACGAGGTGTTGCCGGGGCTCGTCGGCACGCCCCAGTCGCGGGTGTCGTCGCCGCGCTCCGGGTGCTCGACCTTGATCACGTCGGCGCCGAGATCGCCCAGCACCTGCGCGCACCAGGGTCCCGCCAGGACCCGGGACAGGTCGAGGACGCGGATTCCGGCGAGCGGCAGGTCGGCAACGGCATCCATCGCGAAAGTCCTCAGGCTCCCATGACGCCGTCGAGGCTGCGCACGGCGTCGATCAGTCTCGGGCGCGCCACCTCCAGGAGGAAGCGCGCGTCGGTGATGACGGTAGGGGCACCGCAATTGACCGACATGGGCGGCAGGCCGCCGCCGGGATGGAACCCCACCGCGATGGCGCAGACCGTCTCCTGCCACTCGCCGAACGAGGTGCAGCAGCCGAGTTCCCGGTGCTCCTCCACCGCCCGGTCGAGGCCGGCGCGCAGCACCGGCCAGGCCACGGGATCCAGCGCCTTCAGGTCCTCGTAGATGCCCGCGCGCTCCCGGTCCGGGCAGACCGCCACGTAGGCGCGGCCCATGGCGCTGCGGGCCAGCGAGATGCGCGAGCCGGTGTCGAGGTTGAGCGAGATCGCCGCCGGGCCGCGCTGGCAGTCGACGTAGCGCATGCTGAGCCGGTCCCGCACCCCGAGGCCGACCGAGGCGTTGGCCGCCTCCGCGACCGCGCGCAGCACCGGCCGGGCGATGGCGCGGACGTCGAGGCCGCCCAGGGCGGCCGAGCTCAGCGCGATGGTGGCGGTGCCGAGCCGGTAGCGGCCGAGTTCGGGCATGTGCTGCAGGTAGCCGAGCTTGGTCAGCGTGTAGGTCAGCCGCGACACGGTGGAGCGCGGCAGGCCGCAGGCCTCCGCGATGTCGTGGTTGGCGAGGCTCGTGCGCCCCGGGCCGAAGCAGGCGAGCACCGACAGCCCCCGGGCCAGGGCCGTGACGAAGTGCCGGTCCTCCTTCGCGCCGGCGCCGGCCGCGTCGGGCTCGGCCGTGTCGGGCTCGGCCGTGTCGAGCCCGATGTCGGATCCGGCGCGCGGGCCGGCCTCCACCTCCATCCGCCCGCTCATCGGCGCAGGAACGCCGCGAAGGCCGCCTGCGCCGCCGGACCGCGGCGGAGGGCGTGGAAGACCTCCGCCTCGGCGTCGAGGGCGCGGGCGACGCTGTCGTCGTGGCCGCGCCGCAGCGCCTGCTTGGTGGCGGCGATCGAGACCCGGGGCAGGGCGGCGAGCGCGCGCGCCTTGGCGAGTGCGGTCTCCAGGGCCGTCCCGGCCGGGACGGCAGCGTTGATCAGGCCGGCCGCGGCGGCGTCCGCGACCGTGAAGGGCTCACCGAGCATCAGCAGCTCGGCCGCGCGCTTCGATCCCGCCACCAGGGGCAGCAGGTAGCTCGACCCGCCCTCCGGGCTGAGGCCCAGGGCCGTGAAGGGCAGGCGGAACCGCGCCCCGTCCCCCGCGTAGGCGAGGTCGCAGTGGAGCAGCAGCGTCGTGCCGATGCCGACCGCGTGGCCCTCCACGGCGGCCACGACCGGGAGCGGGCAGGCGCGCAGGGCCTTGAGGAAGGTGAGGCCGGGACTGTCGCCACCGGTCTCGACGTCCTGGAAATCCTTGAGATCGTTGCCGGCGGTGAAGCAGCCGCCTGCGCCGGTGAGGACCAGGGCGCGCACCTCCGCGTCCCGTCCCGCGGCCTCCAGGGCGCCGGTCAGGCCCGCGTAGGTCGCCCGGTCGAGGGCGTTGCGCCGCTCAGGCCGGTCGATCGTGACGAGCCGGATCCCGGGCTCCGGATCGGCGAGGCGGACGCTCACGGAAAGGTCCCGCCGTCGCGGTCTGCGACGTAGTCCGCGGCGTAGTCCGCGGCGCTGCCGGCCGTCCGCGCCCGCGCCGCCGCGTATTCCCGGGCGAGCCGGGCGACGAGGTCGGCGGTCGCCGGCGCGTCCGCGATGGTACCGACACCCTGGCCGGCACCCCAGACGTCGCGCCACGCCTTCACGCTGGCGCTGCCGAAGTTCATCGCGGTCTTGTCGCGCACCGGCAGGGCCTCGGGATCGAGCCCGGCGGCGCGGATGCTCGGCGTCAGGTAGTTGCCCGGAACGCCGGTGAAGTAGGGGGTGTAGAGGATGTCGGCGGCCGCGCTGCCGGCGATCATGTCCTTGTAGGCCGCCGCCGCGTTCGCCTCCCGGGTGGCGATGAAGCGGGTGCCCATGTAGGCGAGGTCGGCGCCCATGGCCTGGGCCGCCAGGATCGCGGAGCCCGAGGTGATCGCCCCCGACAGGATCAGCGGCCCGTCGTAGAACCGCCGGATCTCGCCCACCAGGGCGAAAGGGCTCAGTGTCCCCGCGTGCCCGCCCGCCCCGGCGCAGACCAGGATCAGCCCGTCGACGCCGGCCTCCAGCGCCTTCTCGGCGTGTCGGACATTGGTGACGTCGTGGAACACGACCCCGCCATAGGCGTGGACCGGGCGGATCACCGCGTCCGGTGCCCGTAGGGAGGTGATGATGATCGGCACACGGTGCCGCACGCAGGCCTCGACATCCTGCGCCAGCCGGTCGTTGGAGGCGTGGACGATCTGGTTCACCGCGAACGGCGCGACCCGCCGCGACGGGTCGGCGGCGCGGGCCTCCGCGAGCGTCTGCGTGATCCGCGCGAGCCACGCGTCGAGGAGTTCGGCCGGCCGGGCATTCAGCGCGGGGAAGGAGCCGACGACCCCGGACAGGCACTGGGCGATGACCAGCTCCGGGCCGGAGACGATGAACATCGGGGCGCAGATCACCGGCAGGGCGAGCCGGCCGCGCAGGATCTCGGGCAGGCGCCCGCCCGGGTCGCGCTCGGGACCGTCGCTCACCGCCCGCTCCCCTCTGCCGAAACCCGCGCCGGACAGGCGCCCCCGGGCCGCTCGCCCCGATCCTTGCCGCGCACCGCGATCCTCCCCCTGCCTCCGGCGGCCCGGCCTTCGCGCGCCGGGCGGCGTCCGCAACCGAGTCTCGTTCAGGGCCGTTGTGATGACATGGCCCCGGGCCGCGGGTCAAACGGCCGAGGCACTAGTTTTCTGCATTGCAGAACAGGTGGCCGCACTTCGATGACAGACCTTGCCCGTCCTTGACGCTGGCGGGCACTCGGACCAACATCCCGCCGAAATGCGGACACTTATTCTGCATTGCAGAACAACGGGGAGTATCGGGTGGTTCGTCAGGAGGTCGACGGCGGCGTGGCCGTGCTCACGCTCGCCAACCCGCCGGTCAACGCGCTGGGCGCCGCGCTGCGGGCGGCCCTCGACGAGGCCCTGACGAACGCCATCGCGGACGCGTCGGTCCGGGCCGTCGTCCTGGCCGCGGAGGGCAAGGTGTTCGTCGGCGGCGCCGATATCGGCGAGTTCGGCAAGCCGCAGCGCCCGCCGAGCCTGCCGGACATCCTGGACCGGCTCGACGCCAGCCCGAAGCCGGTGGTGGCGGCGATCGGCGGCGCGGCCCTCGGCGGCGGCCTGGAGCTGGCGATGGCCTGCCACGGCCGCGTCGCGGCCCCGTCGGCGCGGATCGGCCTGCCGGAGATCAAGCTCGGGATCATCCCGGGGGCGGGGGGCACGCAGCGCCTTCCTCGCCTGATCGGGCCCGACGCCGCCTTCGCGATGATGCTCACCGGCGAGCCGGTCTCCGCCGAGACGGCGGCGGCGCTGGGCATCGTGGACGCCGTGGTGCTCGGCGACCTCGTCGCGGAAGCGCGCACCCGCGCCCTGGAACTCGCCGATTCCGGCGCCCTGCCACGCGCGCGCGACCGGTCCGAGACGCTGACGCCGGAGGCGCGGGAAAAATTCGAGGCGCAGGCCGCCGAGGCGGTGAAGCGCGATCCCGACGCCACCAACGTTCACGCCCTGGCGCGGGCGGTGCGCGCGGGCCTGGAGCAGGATTTCGATGCCGCCGTGGCGGTGGAGCGGGCCGAGTTCCGCACCCTGGTGGAGGATCCGCGCTCGAAGGCCCTGCGCTACGCCTTCTTCGCCGAGCGCGAGGCCGGCCGGGTGCCCGGCCTGCCGAAGGACACGCCCCGCCGCGCCGTCCGCACGGCCGCGGTGATCGGCGCCGGCACGATGGGCGGCGGCATCGCCATGTGCTTCGCCAATGCCGGGATCCCCGTGACGGTGATCGAGACGGAAGAGGGCGCCCTGGCGCGCGGCCTCGACCGGGTGAGGGGGCTCTACGCCGGCTCGGCCAAGCGCGGCTCGATCACCGAGGCCCAGCGCGACGAGCGGGTCGGCCGGATCAGGGGCGCGCTCGGTCTGGAGAACGCCGGGGAGGCCGACATCGTCGTGGAGGCGGCCTTCGAGGACATGGGCGTCAAGCGCGAGATCTTCTCCAAGCTCGACCAGGTCGCCAATCCGGGCGCGATCCTGGCCACCAACACCTCCTACCTCGACGTGAACGCCATCGCGGCGGTGACGGGCCGGCCGCAGGACGTGCTCGGCCTGCACTTCTTCAGCCCGGCCAACGTCATGCGCCTCGTGGAGGTGGTCCGTGCGGAGAGAACCGCGCCGGACGTGCTGGCCACCGCGCTGGACCTGGGCAAGCGGCTCAACAAGCTGCCGGTGACGGTGGGCGTCTGCTTCGGCTTCGTGGGCAACCGGATGCTGGAGCGCCGCAGCCGGGCCGGCGAGCGGCTGCTGCTCGAAGGAGCTCTGCCGCACGAGGTCGACGCTGCGGTGACCGGCTTCGGCTTCCGGATGGGCCCCTTCGCCATGGGCGACCTCGCGGGACTCGATATCGGCTGGCGCTCGCGCAAGGATTTCGGCGGCCGGGCGCCGGTGGCGGACTCGCTCGCCGAGCAGGGCCGGTTCGGCCAGAAGACGGGCCGCGGCTTCTATCTCTACCCGGACGGCGCCCGCGCCGGCACGCGCGACCCGGAGGTGGAGGCGCTGATCGCGCGCGTCGCCGCCGAGCACGGCGTCGCGCGCCGCAGCTTCACGGCCGACGAGATCGTCGCGCGACTCATGTACCCGATGGTCAACGAGGGCGCGCGGATCCTGGAGGAGGGCATCGCGGCCCGGCCCGGCGAC
Organism: Methylobacterium sp. D54C; assembly: GCF_053345595.1. Taxonomy (NCBI): domain Bacteria; kingdom Pseudomonadati; phylum Pseudomonadota; class Alphaproteobacteria; order Hyphomicrobiales; family Methylobacteriaceae; genus Methylobacterium; species Methylobacterium sp. D54C. Next base: position 98,859 of record NZ_JBKFAK010000015.1, on the reverse strand, counting down.
ATCGATACGATCTGGATCAACGGCTACAATTGGCCCGCCTGGCGCGGCGGCCCGATGCACTGGGCCGACACGGTCGGATTGAAGACCGTCGCCGAAGCCTTGTCGCGCTTCGCGGCCGAGACCGGCGACGACAGCCAGGAGCCGGCGCCGCTCCTCAAGAAGCTCGCCGCCGAGGGCGGCAGCTTCGCCGGCCTGAAGAACGCCTGAGCGGGAGAGCGATCATGACCGACGCGGTGATCGTCTCGACCGCCCGCACGCCCATCGGCAAGGCGCATCGCGGCGCGCTGAACCTCACCCGCGGCGCCGACCTCGCGGCCCACGCGATCCGCGGCGCCCTGGACCGGGCGCGCCTGGAGCCCGGGGCGGTCGAGGAGGTGGTGCTCGGCTGCGGCTATCCCGAGAACGCCACGGGCGGCAACGTCGCCCGCCACGCGGCCCTGGTGGCGGGGATCCCGGTCGAGTCGGCCGGCGTCACCGTCTCGCGCTTCTGCGCCTCGGGCCTGGAGGCGATCGCCAGCGCGGCGCGCCGGATCATCCTCGACGGTGTGCCGGTGGCAGTGGCCGGCGGCGTCGAGTCGATCAGCCTCGTCCAGCCGAAGGTCCAGCGGGAGCTGACCCGCAACGCGTGGCTGGAAGCGCATCTGCCGGCGATCTACATGCCGATGATCGAGACCGCCGACATCGTGGCGGAGCGCTATCGGATCTCCCGGGACGCGCAGGACCACTTCGCCCTGGAGAGCCAGCGACGGACCGCGGCGGCGCAGGAACGCGGGCTGTTCGACGACGAGATCGTCCCGATGAGCGCCGTCATGGCGGTGACCGACAAGGCCACCGGCGAGACCCGGGAGGTCGAGACCCGGCTCGCCAAGGACGAGGGCAACCGGCCGGACACGACTCTGGAGGGTCTCGCCAAGCTCAAGCCCGTGCGCGGGGAGGGTGCCTACATCACGGCGGGCAATGCCAGCCAACTCTCGGACGGCGCCTCGGCCAGCGTGCTGATGTCGGCCGACGAGGCGGCGCGGCGCGGCCTCGAACCGCTCGGCACCTTCCGGGGCTTCGCCTCCGCGGGCTGCGGGCCGGACGAGATGGGCATCGGCCCGGTCTTCGCGGTGCCGCGGCTCCTCGAGCGGCAGAGCCTGCGCGTCGCCGACATCGACCTGTGGGAGCTGAACGAGGCCTTCGCGTCCCAGTCTGTCTACTGCCGGGACACGCTCGGGATCGACCCCGAGAAGGTCAACGTCAACGGCGGCGCCATCGCGGTCGGCCACCCGTTCGGCATGTCGGGGGCGCGGCTTGTCGGACACGCCCTGCTGGAGGGCCGCCGCCGCGGCGCGCGCTACGCCGTCGTGACCATGTGCGTCGCCGGTGGCCAGGGTTGCGCCGGCCTGTTCGAGATCGGAGGCTGACGATGGATCTCCGCTTTACGCCGGAAGAGATCGCGTTCCGCGACGAGGTCCGGAGCTTCTGCCGCGAAGAAATCCCGGCGGAGATCCGGAAGAAGGTCTCGGAGGGGCGCAGCCTCTCGAAGGAGGACTACGTCACGAGCCAGCGGATCCTCAACGCCAAGGGCTGGGCGGTGCCGCACTGGCCGCAGGAATGGGGGGGCCGGGACTGGACCCCGATCCAGCGCTACATCTACACCGAGGAGCTGTTCCAGGCGGCGGTGCCGCTGCCCCAGCAATTCAACTGCTACATGTTCGGCCCGGTGCTGGCGACCTTCGGCCGGCAGGACCAGAAGGCGCGCTTCCTACCGCGCGCCGCCAATCTCGACGACTGGTGGTGCCAGGGCTTCTCCGAGCCCGGCGCCGGCTCGGACCTCGCTTCGCTGAAGACCAAGGCGGTGCGCGACGGCGACCACTACGTCGTGGACGGCCAGAAGACCTGGACGACGCTCGGCCAGCACGCCGACTGGATCTTCTGCCTGGTACGCACCGATTTCGAGGCCAAGAAGCAGCGCGGCATCTCCTTCCTGCTCATCGACATGACGACGCCCGGCATCACCGTGCGGCCGATCCTGACGCTGGAGGGGCGGCACGAGGTCAACGAGGTCTTCTTCGACGCCGTCCGCGTGCCCGTGGAGAACCTCGTCGGCGAGGAGAACCGGGGCTGGGACTACGCGAAGTTCCTGCTGGCCAACGAGCGCACCGGCATCGCCCGGATCGGCCTCACCAAGGAGCGGATCGCGCGGATCAAGCGGCTGGCCCGGGAGATGCCGGCCGGGTCCGGCACAATGTGGGACGATCCCGCCTTCCGGTCTCGCGTCGCGGAGGTCGAGGTCGAGCTGAAGGCCCTGGAGATCACCCAGATGCGGGTGGCCGCCAAGCAGGGAAGGGCGGATTCGGTGGAGCCGGACCCGGCCTCGTCGCTCCTCAAGATCCGCGGCTCGCAGCTCCAGCAGGCGGCGACCGAGCTGCTGGTGGAGCTCGCCGGGCCCTTCGCCCTGGCGGCACCCGCGCGCGGGGCCGGGGCCAACAACCTGCCCGGCGGCTTCGACTGGGTCGACGCGGCGGCGCCGAGCTACTTCAACAACCGCAAGGTCTCGATCTACGGCGGCTCGAACGAGATCCAGCACAACGTGATCGCCAAGGGCATTCTGGGGCTGTGAGCGATTTCCCCTCCCCCTTGCGGGGAGGGGTCAGGGGTGGGGGTGGCCCCGGATGAGGCGCCACGGTGCCTTCTGCACCACCCCCACCTCCGGCTCCTCCCCGCAAGGGGGAGGAGAGAGGCCAGGGGAACACCATGGATTTCGACCTGAACGAGGACCAGTCGCTCCTGCGCGACAGCGTCGAGCGGCTGGCCGCCGACCTCTACCCGTCGCTGGAGAGCCGGCAGGCGCGGCTCAAGGCGCCCCTCGGCTTCCCCGAGGACGGCTGGGCGGCCTTCGCGGAACTCGGCGTCGCCGGCCTGCCCTTCTCCGAGGACGAAGGCGGCCTCGGCGGCGGCCCGGTCGAGACCATGCTGGTCATGGAGGCGGTGGGCCGCAACCTCGTGGTCGAGCCCCTGCTCGCGAGCCTCGTGCTGGGCTCGACGGCCCTGCGGCTCGGCGGCAGCGCCGCGCAGCGGGAGCGCCTCGTCCCGGGACTCGTCGCCGGCGACCTCCGCCTGACCCTCGCCCACACCGAGCGCCAGTCCCGCTACGACCTCGCCGACGTGGCGACGACCGCCCGTCGCAGCGGCGACGGCTTCGTGCTGAGCGGGGCGAAGAGCGTCGTGCCCAACGCCGACGCGGCCGGCCTGATGGTGGTCTCGGCCCGCGTCTCGGGCGAGCGGCGCGACCCGAGCGGGATCGGCCTGTTCCTCGTCCCGACCGACGCCCCCGGCATCGCCATCGAGGCCTACCCGACCCAGGACGGCGGCCGGGCCGCCGAGGTGTCCTTCTCCGACGTGACGCTCCCGGCCGACGCGGCGCTCGGCGACCCGGAGGGCGGCCTGCCGCTCCTGGAGCGGGTGGTGCAGCACGGGATCGCGGCGCTCGCCGCCGAGGCGGTGGGCTCCATGGACGCGCTCCACAGGCTCACGGTGGAGTACCTCAAGACCCGCAAGCAGTTCGGCGTCAGCGTCGGCTCGTTCCAGGCGCTGCAGCACCGCGCCGTCGACATGCTGATCCAGCTGGAGCAGGCCCGCTCCATGGCGCTCTACGCCGCCATGATGGTGGACACGCCGGACGCGGGGGCGCGGGCGGCGGCCCTGTCGGCCGTGAAGGTGCAGATCAACAAGGCCTGCCGCTACGTCGGCCAGGAGGCGGTGCAGCTCCACGGCGGCATCGGCATGACGCTCGAGTATATCGGCGCCCACCACTTCAAGCGGCTCGCCATGATCGAGTACCAGCTCGGCGACACCGCCCACCACCTGCGCCGGATCACGCAGGACGAGAACGGCCTGCTGGCGGCGTAGTTCGCCTCAGGCGCCGGCACCGTCCCTGCGGGCGGAGCGGAGCGATCCGGCGGCGCCACGCTCGAACGTGCCGCGCTGCCCTTCGTCGCTCCGCTCGCGCGCGATGACGGAGCGATCAGTTGAACAGCGTGCCGACACCGCCCTGCACGCGGCCGAGGCCGGCCCGCGCGACGGTGTTGTTGGGGTCGATCGTCGAGGCGCGCTGGTAGTTCTCCATCGCCTCCTTGCGCTGGCCCTGCTTCTCGTAGGCGAGGCCCCGATAGGCCCAGGACGTGGCGTCCTTGGCGTTCACGTTGAGCGCGGCGTTGTAGTCTTCGATCGCCTTCGCGTACTGGTTGGTCGCGATCAGGCTCTGGCCGCGGGCCGCGTAGGGCGCGGCCACGAACGGGTCGCGGTCGATGGCGGCGTCGAAATCGGCGATCGCCTGGGTGTCCTGGCCCTGCTTCTGCTTCACGAGGCCGCGGGCATGGTACGCCTGCGCGGATTCGGGGCTCAGGCGGATCGCGACGTTGAGGTCGTTCAGCGCCTGGTCGAGGTTGCCCTGCGCGCGCTCGACATTGGCCCGGCCGATATAGGCCGGCCCGTAATTCGGATCGATCCCGATCGCCTTGGAGAAGTCCTGCAGCGCCGGGCCGTCGCGGCCGATCTGGCGGTTCGCCAGGGCGCGGTTGTTGTAGGCGGAGGCGGAGTTCGGATCGAGCTGGATCGCCTTGGTGAAGTCGCCGATGGCGTCGTTGAACTGGCCGGCGCGGGCGTAGGCGGCGCCGCGGGTGTTGTAGGCCGCCGCGTCGTTCGGGTTGCGCTGCACGACCTCGGTCAGGGAGGCGATGTTGACGTTCGTGGCGCCGGTCGTGTCCTTCTCCAGGACCGCGTATTGCCGCGGGCCGGCCGCGCTGCCGACGGTCTCGCAGCCCGCGAGGCCGGCAGCCGAGACCAAGGCCGCGCCGATCAGTGCCGTCTTCCGTCCCAGCCGGTTGCGTACGTTCATTGCCCCACTCTCCCCGAGGCGTTGCCCGCTCCGCGCGCGCCCGCCCCGCCCCTCACAGTCCAAGAGCCCGCGCCGAGCGCCGGGCACGCCCGAGTTCGGGGCACCGTCGCGCATCACGGTGAAGGCCGGCTTAAGAAGCGCCGCGTCGTGATCCGGCCCCCGCCGGTCCCGGCGGGACCGAGCGGTGCGGGCGGGCTCGAGCGACAGCATTCGGAACCGACCACACTGTCGTGGAAGCGGCGGGATGTGGCGAAGGTATGGCTCGACCGTTCCGCGGGGCCGCGGACGGCCCTCCGGCGATCACGCGGCGACGCGGGTGTGCCCTCGAAGCCTCAGGATCCGGTCGGGCCCGGCCCGAGGCGCGTGACGTGGCCCATCTTGCGGCCGGGGCGCGCCTCGCCCTTGCCGTACAGGTGCAGGTGGGCGCCGGGCTCGGCCAGCAGGGCGTGCCAGTCGTCGGCCTGGGCGCCGATCAGGTTGCGCATCTCGACGGGCAGGCCGCCGACCCGGCCCGCATCGCCCAGCGGCCAGCCGCAGACGGCCCGGACGTGCTGGGCGAACTGCGAGGTCAGCGCGCCCTCGCTCGTCCAGTGGCCGGAATTGTGCACCCGGGGCGCGATCTCGTTGACCACGAGCCGCTCCGCCCCGTCCTCGCGGACGAGGAACATCTCGACGGCGAGCACGCCGACATAGTCGAGGGCGTCGGCGATCCGCCGGGCGATCTCGACGGCGGCGCGGCCCGTCTCGGCGGACACGCCGGGCGCCGGCACCCGGGTCAGCGCGAGGATGTGGTCGCGGTGCTCGTTCTCGCAGAGGTCGTAGGCCGCGAAGCTGCCGTCGCGCCCGCGCGCGCCCACCACCGAGACCTCGCGCTCGAACGGCACGAAGCCCTCCAGGATCAGCGGCGCGCCGCCGAACTCGGCGAACAGGGCGTTGCGGTCGCCCTCGGCCCGCTCGCGGAGCATGCGCTGCCCCTTGCCGTCGTAGCCGAAGCGGCGGGTCTTGAGCACGGCCGGCAGGCCGATCACCTCGATCGCCCGGTCGAGGTCGTCGGGCGTGTCCACCGCCCGGAACGGCGCCGTCGGGATGCCCAGGCCGTTGATGAACTCCTTCTCGGTGAGCCGGTCCTGCGTGGTCGAGAGCGCGCGCGCGTTCGGGTGCAGGGCGGCGTGCCTCGCGAGGACGTCGGCGGTGGCGTGCGGGATGTTCTCGAACTCGTAGGTCACGACGTCGACGCTGCGGGCGAAATCCGCCAGCGCCGCGGCGTCGTCGTAGGCCGCGCAGGTGGTCCGGGCGGCCACGTCGAAGGCGGGGCTGTCCGCGTCGGGCGCGTAGACATGCGCCTTGAGGCCGTAATCGGCCGCCGCGAGCGCGATCATGCGCCCGAGCTGGCCACCACCGACGATGCCGAGGATGGAGCCGGGGCCGAGGATCTTGTCCGTCACGCGTTCTCTTCCGTCACCGGCCGTTCGGCCACCGAGGCGCTCTGGGCCGCGCGCCACGCCTCCAGGCGCTCCGCCAGGTCCGGGTCGGTCAGCGCCAGGACGGCGGCGGCGAGCAGGGCCGCGTTCACCGCCCCGGCCCGGCCGATCGCCAGGGTCCCCACCGGGATGCCGGCCGGCATCTGGACGATGGAGAGCAGGCTGTCCTGGCCGGAGAGGGCCTTCGACTCCACCGGCACGCCGAAGACCGGCAGGCGGGTCATCGCGGCCGCCATGCCGGGCAGGTGCGCGGCGCCGCCCGCACCGGCGATCACAACCTTGAGGCCGGCCGCGACCGCGCCCTTGGCGAAGGCGACGAGCCGGTCCGGCGTGCGGTGGGCCGACACGATGTGCGCGTCGTACGGTACGCCGAGCGCGTCGAGCGTCTCGGCGGCATGACGCATGGTCGCCCAGTCGGACTGGCTACCCATGATGATCGCGACCGAAGGAGGCGACGCCATCGTTGATCCCGGCAAAAGAGGGCGCTTACAGGCGGCGCGGGCCTGCGGCAAGGCGGGGCCGGAGGGCGTCCACCGGCATCAGGCGATGATGTCCGGCGTGAGCGCGTCCTCGATGTGATAGATGCGGTCGCGCAGCGTGAGCTTGCGCTTCTTCAGGCGCTGGATCTGGAGCTGGTCTCCGGCGACGCTGCGCTCCAGCGCCTCGATGGCGCTGTCGAGATCCCGGTGCTCCTCGCGCAGCCGCGCCAGTTCGCCCAGGAGGTCCGACTGCGCACCCTCACCCGCCTCGTCCGCCATCGTCACCTGAGAACCCGAAGACCGTTCGTCGCCCGAGAGCATGCGTCACGCTCCGGCGCCGGACAAGGCGGCGCGGTAAGCAATCATCAGACTTAGCTGTAGAAAACGCTTCGACAGGTCCGGCATCCTGTGCCAATCTCGTTGTGTCGAAACGATGACAGGAGATTCGACTCATGTCGCTGCAGACGCATCTGAACCAACTCGCCCGGAAGCACGAAGCCCTCGAGCGCGAGATTCAGGAAGCGATCCACAGACCTTCGGCGAACGACCTCCACATCGCCGAGCTGAAGCGACGGAAACTCCTCCTCAAGGACGAGATCAACAAGCTTCAGGCGGGCAACGACACGTTGCACTGACGCCTGAGACGTCCAATCTGATAGCGAATTCAAGCTGACGACCGCCGCATCGGGAGCCCCGGTGCGGCGGTTTTCTCTTGGGGGGCACCGAGCCGCGGCCGCCGGGACCCGGGCGCGGCCGTCACGCCCGTGGCCACTCCCTCCCGTGGCCACTCCCGTGCGCGCGAGAATGGGCTACTCTGCGGCCCGCCGCCGGAGAGCGGTCCGCGAGGAAACGCCCAACCGATGACGAGAGCCAGCCTGCCGGGCCGCTACCCGGAGATCTACGAATCGGCCTGCCGCGACCCCGAGGCGTTCTGGCTCGGTGCGGCGCGGGCCCTCGACTGGGCGCGGGCGCCGGAGCGGGCCTTCGCGCCGGATTCCGGCCCCTACGGACGCTGGTTCCCGGACGGCACCCTGAACGCCTGCCACAACGCGGTCGACCGCCACGCGGACGGGGGCCGGGCGGATCAGGTGGCGATCCGCTACGACTCGCCCGTGACCGGGACCAAGCGCAGCATCACCTACCGGGCGCTGCGCGACGAGGTGGCGGTGCTGGCCGCCGTGCTGGCCGACCTCGGCGTCGGCAAGGGCGACCGGGTGATCCTGTACATGCCGATGGTGCCCGAGGCGCTGTTCGGCATGCTGGCCTGCGCCCGGCTCGGCGCGGTCCACTCGGTGGTGTTCGGCGGCTTCGCGGCCAACGAGCTGGCGGTGCGGATCGAGGACGCGGCGCCGAAGGTGGTGCTCGCCGCCTCCTGCGGGATCGAGCCGAACCGCGTGGTCGCCTACAAGCCGCTCCTGGACGCGGCGATCGCGGCCTCGCGGCACAAGCCGGAGGCCTGCCTGATCCTCCAGCGCCCGCAAGGGCCTGCGACCCTCGTCGCGGACCGGGATCGCGACTGGGGTGAGACCGTCGCGGCCGCCCGGGCGGCGGGGCGGAGCGCGGCGTGCGTGCCGGTCGCCGCCACCGACCCGCTCTACGTCCTCTACACTTCCGGCACGACCGGGAAGCCGAAGGGCGTGGTCCGCGATACCGGCGGCTACCTCGTCGCCCTGGCCTGGTCGATGCCGAACCTCTACGGCGTTCAGCCCGGCGAGACCTACTTCTGCGCCTCCGACATCGGCTGGGTCGTCGGCCACTCCTACATCGTCTACGCGCCGCTCCTGCACGGCTGCACCACGGTCCTCTACGAGGGGAAACCCGTCGGGACGCCCGATGCCGGCGCCTTCTGGCGGGTGGTCGCCGAGTACGGGGTGGTCTGCCTGTTCACCGCGCCCACGGCCCTGCGGGCGATCAAGAAGGAGGATTCGAAGGGCGCCCGGATCGCCGATCACGACCTCTCGGCCTTCCGCAGCCTGTTCCTGGCGGGCGAGCGCGCCGATCCCGACTCGGTCGCCTGGGCCGAGCGCGTGCTGGGCCGACCGGTCGTCGACCACTGGTGGCAGACCGAGACCGGCTGGCCGATCGCCGGCAACCCGATGGGCCTCGGCCTCCTGCCGGTGAAGCACGGCAGCACCTGCGTGCCGATGCCGGGCTACCGGGTCGAAGTCCTGGACGAGGGCGGGAAGCCGGTTCCGGCGGGGACCATGGGCACGATCGCGATCCGCCTACCCCTGCCGCCCGGCTGCCTGCCGACCCTCTGGGGCTCGGACGACCGGATGCGGTCGAGCTACCTCGCCACCTTCCCGGGCTACTACGACACGTCGGATGCCGGGGTGATCGACGCCGACGGCTACATCACGGTCCTGGGACGGACCGACGACATCATCAACGTCGCGGGCCACCGGCTGTCCACCGGCGGCATGGAGGCGGTGCTGGCGAGCCACCCGGACGTGGCGGAATGCGCGGTCATCGGCATCCGCGACGCGCTGAAGGGGGAGGTGCCCTGCGGGTTCGTGGTGCTGAAGGCCGGCGTCGCCCGGCCGACCGAGACGATCGAGCGGGAACTCGTCGCCAAGGTGCGGGACGAGATCGGCCCGGTGGCGGCCTTCAAGCTGGCGCTGACCGTGCCGCGGCTGCCCAAGACCCGATCGGGCAAGATCCTGCGGGCCACCATGAAGCGCATCGCCGATCACGAGCCCTGGACGATGCCGGCGACGATCGACGACGCGGCGGCCCTCGACGAGATCGGCGACAGCCTGAAGGACCGGGGGATCGGCGCGGACCGGTAGGGTGCCGGACCGCGCCGCTTGCGCGTTGACGGGCGATCGCGGCCCGCCTCAATCCGCGTCAGCGCCGTCGTCGTCGGTGTCGATATCGACCGTCGGCGCCGGCTGCGTCAGGGCGGGCGCGTAGGTCCCCGCGGCCGGACCCGTGGTGACCGAGACCGGGACGCGCCGGGCGTTCGGCTCGGACGGGATCAGCGTCGCGGTGGCGGCCACGAGGCCGGCGAGGGACCGGACATCCTGCGGCTGCCGCGGATCGCGCGAGATCAGCGTCGCCTCCTGTTGCAGGCGGAGATTGCAGGCCTCCGAAGGCAGGCCGCCGTTCGGCGTGCAGGCGTCGTGGCGGGCGCAGGCGGCATCGAGGGCGTCGATCGGCGGGAGCGGCGCGTTGTTGCCCGGTCCGCAGTAATTCCCGTGGATCAGCATCTTGGGTCCGCCGAAGGCGGCGGGCTGGGCCTGGGCGGTGCCCGCTAGGGCGGCGCAGCCGGCGGCCAGGGCGAGCGGGACGGCGAGTCTGGTGAGCATCATCTGGACCTCGGGCGATCTCGCCCCCTCAGGCGGTTCGCGTCGATTGCCGCGATGCGGCGACAGGCCAGGAAACGGGCGGCCACATCCGCAAGTTCCCGCACCGCCCGCCCGCAGAGGTGCTCTGCCGCACCGCACTGGCCGCCGCGCCCGTCCTGGGCCAGAGTGAACCCTCCACCAGGAGTTGCCGATGACCGCTCGCCTGTTCGAACCGCTGACACTCGACGCGCTCACGCTCGAGAACCGCATCCTCGTCGCGCCGATGTGCCAGTACTCGGCGCGGGACGGCGAGGCGACCGACTGGCACATGATGCATCTCGGCCAGCTCGCCATGTCGGGGGCCGGCCTGCTGACCCTTGAGGCCACCGCGGTCTCCCCGGAGGCGCGGATCACCGCCTGGGATCTCGGCCTCTACAACGACGGCTGCGAGCGGGCGCTGGCACGCGTGCTCGACGCCGTGCGCGAGTACGCGCCGATCCCGGTCTGCATCCAGATCGCCCACGCCGGGCGCAAGGCCTCCAGCGAGGCCCCCTGGGCCGGTGGCCAGCAGATCCCGCCGGAGCACGCCTACGGCTGGCGCACCGAGGCGCCCTCGGCGGTCGCGCACGGCGAGGGCGAGGTCCCGCCCCACGCCCTCGACGCCGCCGACCTGAAGCGCGTCCGCGACCAGTTCGTGGCCACCGCCAAGCGGGCCGTGCGCCTCGGTATCGAGGCCGTCGAGCTGCACGGCGCCCACGGCTACCTGCTGCACCAGTTCCTGTCGCCGATCGCCAACAAGCGGACAGATGAATACGGCGGCAGCCTCGCCAACCGCATGCGCTTCCCCCTGGAGGTCTACGACGCGGTGCGGGATGTCGTGCCCGCCGGCAGCCCGGTCTGGCTGCGGGTCTCGGCCACCGACTGGGTCGAGGACGGCTGGGATCTCGACGAGACGGTGGAGCTGGCCCAGGCGCTCAAGCGGGCGGGATCGCCGGCGATCCACGTCTCCACGGGCGGCGTCTCGCCCAAGCAGGCGATCAGGCTCGGGCCGGGCTATCAGGTGCCCTACGCCGAGCGGATCAAGGCGGAGACCGGGCTCACCACTATCGCGGTCGGGCTGATTACCGAGGCCCGGCAGGCGGAGACGATCCTGCAGGAGGGCCGGGCGGACGCGATCTCGCTCGCCCGGGCGATGCTGTACGATCCGCGCTGGCCCTGGCACGCCGCCGCCGAGCTCGGCGCCCGGGTGCGCGCCCCCAAGCAGTACTGGCGCTCGCAGCCGCGGGAGTACAAGGACCTGTTCAAAGACACGGCCTTCGGCCAGCGCTGAGGGCGGCCCTCACCGCGGCAGCGCGCCGACCAGCGGCCCGAGAGGGCGGCTGATGTCGGTGCGGCCGAGGTTCGGTGCGTAGAGGCTGGAGACCGAGCCGTCGAGGAACAGGGCGTTCCGGCAGCCGAGATCGTCGCGGAACAGCCGCGCGAAGGCGCCGAAGGTCACCGGGCGCTCGGAGATCGCGAAGATCGCCACGTGCCCGTCGCCGGGCACGCCGACGCCGTTGCGGATCTTCTGGCTCGGCCCGTCGGCGGCGATCTTCGGGTGGATCTGGCCGTCGATCACCAGCATCGGCCCGGACTGCGTGGCGAAATCCGGCCGGATCTTCGCCCGCAGGTAGCGGGACGTGTCGACCACCCCGGCGCGCTCACCCTTCAGCCAGAAGATCCCGTTGGGCTTCAGGTGGAAATTACCCGGCCCGTCCGCCGTGGAGACGCGCTTCAGTTCGTGCCCGTTCTCGACGTAGAGGCCGACCGGCGCCTGATCCTTGTCGTACATGCCGGCGTTCATCGCGAAGGCGAGGCGACCGCCCTGCTTCTCGGCGAGGGTGCCGAGGGCGCCGTAGGGCTTGCCGTCGTCCTGGAGCCAGAACAGCCGCAGCCGCTGCTTCCGGAGGTCGATGGTGCAGACCGTGAACGTCTCACCCTGCGCCTCGACCGCCCGGCAGGGCTCCGTCGCGGCCGGGGCGGCCGCCCGGGCCGGGGCCGCGAGGGCGAGCAGCGTGATCAAGAGGGCGTGAGCCGGGCGCAGCATCATCATTCGTTCCAGGCAGCTCGGGGACGGCGAGTCGGGGACGGCGAAGCTCGTTCGGGCCGCCCTTCGCCCTGGAAAGCGGCGAATTTCGTGTCCGAGCCGCGCCCGCATGGGTCCGGACGCGGCCGGGTGCGTCTCGCGACCGCGCGCCGCGGCCGGGGCTGGACCGTTTTACCGGTTCGAGCGTTCTTAGCCGCAGAGGGCGTGTTTCCACGGAGATGACGTGATGAAGGGTGCAGTGCTCGGCTCGGCCCTGCTGGCGGCGGGTGCTCTGGCCTTGGCGCCGGCCAGCGCGGACGCGCGCGGCTTCGGCGGCGGCGGCTTCCATGGCGGCGGTTTCGGCGGCGGCTTCCACGGTGGCGGGTTCGGCGGCGGCTTCCGCGGCGGCGGCTTCGGCGGGTTCCGCAACGGCGGCTTCGGCGGCGGCTTCCGGGGCGTCGGCTTCCGTCCGGGCGGCTTCGGCTACGGCCGCGGCTTCTACGGCCGGGGCTATGGCTGGCGCGGCGGTTACGGCTACCGCGGCGGGTACGGCTACGGGCTCGGCGGCCTGGGCCTCGGTGTCGGGCTCGGCCTCGCGGCCGGTGGTCTCTACGGCGGCTACGGTGGCTACGGCTATCCGGGTTACGGCTACGGCGGCTACTACGCCCCGGCGGCATACGATTACGGCTACGGCGGCGGCTGCTACACGGTCCCGCGGGTGCGCTGGACGCCCTACGGCTACCGCCGGGTTCTGGTCGAGCGCTGCTACTGAGCGTCGATCGAGTGTGAAAAGAACGGGACAGGCCGCCTCCGGGCGGCCTTTTCCTTTCCGGTTGCTTGCGTGATCCGCCGCATCGTTGGACAGCTCTGCCCGGGACGCTGATACTGGTATCGGGCGGCGGGAGGCGGTGATGAGTTCAGCAACCGGGCAGGGGCCCTCGGGCGTGGACGCGGTCGAGATCCGCGACGCCAGCCTCACCGCCTTCTACCGATCGATGACGCCGCCGGAGCGGCACACCTTCTGGGCATGCGCCGCCGGCTGGTGCCTCGACGGCATGGACTTCATGATCTACCCGCTGGTGATCGGCACGATCATGGCGCTGTGGCACGTCGATGCCGGCACGGCCGGGCTCGCCGCCACGGTGACGCTGCTGGCCTCGGCGCTCGGCGGCTGGCTCGCGGGCTTCGTCGCCGACCGCATCGGCCGGGTGCTGACGCTGCAGATCACGATCCTCTGGTTCTCGCTGTTCTCCCTGCTCTGCGCCTTCGTGCAGAACTTCGAGCAGCTGCTCATCGCGCGGGCGCTGCTCGGCCTCGGCTTCGGCGGCGAGTGGGCGGCCGGCGCCGTGCTGATCGGCGAGACGATCCGGGCCGAGTATCGCGGCCGGGCGGTGGGCTCGGTCCAGTCCGGCTGGGCGATCGGCTGGGGCCTCGCGGTGCTGTCGCAGGCGGTACTGTTCTCGCTTCTGCCGCCCGAGACCGCGTGGCGCTGGATGTTCGCGGTGGGCGCGCTGCCGGCGCTGCTGGTCTTCTACCTGCGCCGCTACGTGAAGGAGCCGGAGGTCGCCGCCGAATCCCGTGCCCGGGCCGCCGCCACGGGCGACCGGCCGCAGATCTGGGAGATCTTCTCAGGTCCGATCCTCAAGACCACCCTGCTCGCCTCCCTGGCGGCGGCGGGCTGCCAGGGCGGCTACTACGCGATCACCACCTGGGTGCCGCGCTTCCTGACCACCGAGCGCCACCTGTCGATCGTGTCCTCCACCGGTTACCTCGCGGCCCTGATCATCGGCTCGTTCACCGGCTACCTCGTGGGCGCGTGGCTCGCCGACCGGCTCGGCCGGCGGCCGCTGTTCCTGATCTTCTCGCTGGGCGCCATCGCGGTGATCGTGGCCTACACGCAGATCCCGCTCTCGAACGGCGTGCTCTGGGTGCTGGGCTTCCCGCTGGGCTTCTTCGCCTCCGGCTACTTCTCCGGCATGGGCGCCTTCCTGACCGAACTGTACCCGACCCGCCTGCGCGGCTCGGGGCAGGGGTTCTGCTACAATTTCGGCCGCGGCATCGGCGCCCTGTTCCCGGCGCTGGTCGGCTACCTCGCGGAGCGCGCCGGTCTCGCCTCGGCCATCGCGATCTTCGCGGCCGTCGCCTACGGGATCTTCTTCCTGGCGGCCTTCGCGCTGCCCGAGACGCGCGGCAAGGTCCTGCACGCGGATTCCTGATCATGCCCGAGATCCGAGACTGCCCCGCCCCAGACCCGCATCCGGAAGGCCCGACCCGCTACGCCGTGCCGGAGGGTGCGGTCGACACGCACGCCCACGTGATCGGCCTTCCGCCGGACTACCCGCTGGTGGCGGGCCGCAGCTACACGCCCCCGGCGGCGCCGGCCGAGCGGTATCTGGCGATGCTCGACGGGACCGGCATGGCCAACGGCGTGCTGATCCAGGTCAGCGTGCACGGCACCGACAACCGGCTGATGGTCGAGACGCTGCGCGCCCACCGGCGGCGCCTGCGCGGCGTCGCGGTGATCCCGCTCGGCCTGCCCGACGCGGAACTCGCCGCGCTGAAGGAGGCCGGCGTGGTCGGCCTGCGCCTCAACGTCCTGTTCGGCGGCGGGGTCGGGCTCGACGCGGTCGAGTCCTACGGGGCGCTCGCCCGCGAGATGGGCTGGCACCTCCAGTTCCTGCTCGATGCCCGCGAGCTGCCGCCGATCGCCGGCCGCCTGGCGCGGCTGCCCGTGCCGCTGGTCTTCGACCATATGGGCCACATGCCGACCTCGGCGGGCGTGGACCATTTGGGGTTCCGGGCGCTGCTCGGCCTCGTCGCCGACGGCAACTGGGTGAAGCTCTCGGGCGCCTTCCGGGACTCCGTGACCGGGCCCCCCTACGCCGACACGATCCCCTTCGCCCGGGCGCTCAACGACGCCGCGCCGGAACGCTGCCTCTGGGGCTCGGACTGGCCGCACGTGGCCGCCTGGGACGGGCCGCCGCGGACGCGCGAACTCCTCGACCTGATGGCCGACTGGGTGCCGGACGCGGACAGGCGCCGGATGGTCTTCGTCGACAACCCGCGGCGGCTCTACGGCTTCGGGTAGGGGCGGCCGCTCACAGGCCGCCGAGGAGCCCGCCGTCATCGCGCGCAGCGCAGCGACCCGGGATCGCGCGAGGCCCGGAAAGCGGAGCGCGGGGCTTCCGTCAGACCCGCAGGTCGACGCTCTGGCCCTGTCCGGGAGGGGCCGGCGGGCCGGCGCTCGCCGCCTGGGCGGCGCTGTCCGCCACCAGCCCGGCGACCGCCTTGTCGGCGGAGAGCTGCTGCTTGGCGACGGCGATGCCGATCTGCTGGTTCTGGGACGAACCCAGCATCTGGACGGCGGCTGCGGCGATCGAATCCATGCCGCCGATCCTGGACCACCGGTCTGAATCCCGCGTTACCCGGATCCGGCGCCTTTGACCGGTCGCGCTCACCCGTCCAGGAAGCCCCGCTGGCGGGCCCGGTAGCCGCCGATCGCCGTGACGCACAGGAACGACACACCGGCCAGCGCCGTGCCGAACACCGCGATCGGCCACCAGTGGCCCTGGAAGCGCTCGGCCAGCACGGTGCCGACGATCGGCGTCAGACCGCCGGCGAGCGCGCCGCAGAACTGATAGGCGATGGAGATCGCCGTGTAGCGCACCCGCGTCGGGAACGCGCCCGCGAGGTAGCCGGCGATCACCGCGTAGAAGGTCGCGCTGCCGACCACGTTGAGGGCGAGACCCAGCACGATCAGCGGCACAGACTTGGTCTCGACCAGCCAGAACAGCGGGTAGGGGGCCAGCATCGCCCAGACCAGCGTCCCCTGGAGGAACAGCCGCTCGTTGCGGATCAGCTCGGCGATCCGGGCGCCCACCGGGGTCATCACCAGCTGGACCACGGCGGCGATCAGCAGGGCGTCGAGGATCGTCGCCCGCGCGATGCCGAGATACTGCGTGGTGAACGCGATCATGAAGGTGTTGAACAGGTAGACCGAGGCGATCGCGAAGGTGTTGGCCCCCGCCGCCAGCAGCACCGGCTTCAGGCAGGTCGTCAGCACCTCGCGCACCGGCGCCGGCGGCGGCCCGCCGGCGGCCCGGGCCTTCTCGAAGGCCGGGGATTCCGCGACGCCGAGGCGGATCGCGAGCCCGACGCCGAGCAGCAGGATGCTGACGAGGAACGGCACCCGCCAGCCCCAGGTCAGGAAGCTCTCCTTGTCGAGCAGGCCCGCGAGCCGGAAGGCCAGCAGCGACAGGATCTGCCCGGCCGGGCTGCCGAGCTGCGCGAAGGAGGCGAAGAAAGTGTTGCGCCCGGCCGGCGCGTGCTCGGCGGCCATCAGCACCGCCCCACCCCACTCGCCGCCGACCGCGAGACCCTGGATCAGCCGCAGGACCACCAGCATCACCGGCGCCCACAGGCCGACCGAGGCGTAGGTCGGCAGGAGCCCGATGCACGAGGTCGCGATGCCCATCATCACGAGCGTCGCCACCAGGGCGCGCTTGCGCCCGAACCGGTCGCCGAGATGCCCGAAGATCAGGCCGCCGAGCGGCCGTGCGAGGAAGCCGACCGCGAAGGTGCCGAAGGCCGAGAGCGTCGCGATGTAGGGCGATTCCGCCGTGAAGAAGAGCGGCCCGAACACCAGGGCCGCCGCCGTGCCGTAGATGAAGAAATCGTACCACTCGATCGTGGTGCCCACGAAGGCCGCGAGCGCCGCGCGCGCCGACTGGTTCTGTCCGGGCCCGGCGGCCGGGCTTGCGGTCGTGACGGCCATCGATCCTCGCGCGGCATTATGAATTCAAACGCCGCCCTGCATGCGCCACTCTGCCGGCCGACCGCAACGCCTGCACGCGACAGGGCGGGCGTTTCATCCGCCGCAGCCGGGCTCCGTCTCAGAAGCTCGGCGGCGTGCAGGCGCTCACCACCTCGCAGGGGTTGGGCCCGACGCAGCGGAACCGGTGCGGGCGGCGGCTGTCGAAGCTGTAGGCGTCGCCGGGGCCGAGGATCCGGCGCTCGGCATCCACCGTGACCTCCAGGCGCCCGGAGAGCACGATGCCACCCTCCTCGCCCTCGTGGGAGAGCGGCACCCGGCCGGTATCGGCGCCCGGCTCGTAGCGCTCCTTGAGGATCTGGAGCTTGCGCCCGAACAGGCTGTCGCCGACCTGACGGTACGAGATCGCCCCCTTGGCGGCTCGGCGGCCGATCTCGGTGAGGTCCTCGGCGGCGAAGAACGCCTTGCGCTCCGGCTCCGGCTCCAGGGCGAAGAACTCGGCCATGCCGATCGGCACCCCGTCGAGGATCCGCTTCAGGGCGCCCACCGACGGGTTCACCCGGTTGGCCTCGATCAGCGAGATCGCCGAGTTGGTCACGCCGGCCCGCTTGGCCAGCGTCCGCTGCGACAGGCCGTGGCGGGCCCGAACGAAGCGCAGGCGCGCGCCGACATCGATGCTCATCCGGCCAGGGCCCGTTTCAGGTGTTGCGGATCCCGCAACGGTGCCACCCGCGGCCCCGATCCTGCAAGGGGTTGGCGGCGACCAGAAAAGGACTTGTTGCCCGATCGGCGAAGGTGTCCCCTGGTCCCGCCGCCCGAGCCGCGCTGCCCGCCCCGGAGAACCGCCCATGACCGACCATCCGCTCCGCAACACGCCCGCGATGGACGCCTTCTGGATGCCGTTCACGGCCAACCGCCAGTTCAAGGCGGCGCCGCGCCTGCTCGTGTCGGCCGAGGGCATGCACTACACCGCCGACGACGGCCGCAAGGTCCTCGACGGCTCCGCGGGCCTCTGGTGCGTCAATGCCGGCCACGGGCGGCGGGGCATCGCCGCCGCGGTGGAGCGTCAGCTCGCGACCCTCGACTTCGCCCCGACTTTCCAGATGGGTCACCCCGTCGCCTTCGAGTTCGCCGAGCGGCTGGCCGAGATCGCCCCGGGCGGTCCGGACAAGCGCCTCGACCGGGTGTTCTTCACCAATTCCGGCTCGGAATCGGTCGACACCGCCCTCAAGATCGCGCTCGCCTACCAGCGGGCGATCGGGCAGGGCACGCGGACCCGGCTCGTCGGCCGCGAGCGCGGCTATCACGGCGTCGGCTTCGGCGGCCTGTCGGTCGGCGGCATCGTGTCGAACCGGCGGGTCTTTCCGACTCTCAACGGCACCGACCACCTGCGCCACACCCACGATCCGGCCCGCAACGCCTTCGTGAAGGGCCAGCCCGAGCACGGGGCGGAGCTCGCCGAGGATCTGGAGCGGCTGGTGGCGCTCCACGGCGCCGAGACCATCGCGGCCTGCATCGTCGAGCCGGTGGCGGGCTCCACGGGCGTGCTGATCCCGCCGAAGGGCTACCTCGAGCGCCTGCGCGAGATCTGCACGAAGCACGGCATCCTGCTGATCTTCGACGAGGTCATCTCCGGCTTCGGCCGCCTCGGCGCGCCCTTCGCGACTGACTTCTTCGGTGTCGTCCCTGACCTCGTGACCAGCGCCAAGGGCCTGACCAACGGCACGGTGCCGATGGGCGCGGTTTTCGCGAGCCGCGCGGTCCACGACGGCCTGATGCAGGGCCCGGACGGGATCGAGCTGTTCCACGGCTACACCTATTCCGGGCACCCGATCGCCTGCGCGGCCGGCCTCGCGACGCTCGACATCTACCGGGAGGAGGGGCTGCTGACCCGCGTCGCCGACATCGCCGACGACTGGGCGGCGGCGATCCACGATCTGCGCGGGCGCAAGGGCGTCGTCGACATCCGCACCATCGGGCTCGTCGCCGGCGTCGAGCTGGCGCCGCGGCCGGACGCGCCGGGCAAGCGCGCCTACGAGGTGTTCGTGGACTGCTTCGAGCGCGGCCTGCTCACCCGGGTGACCGGCGACATCATCGCCCTGTCGCCGCCGCTGATCATCGAGCGCGGCCAGATCGGCGAGATCGTCGACATCCTGGGCGCGGCGATCGACCGGGTCGCCTGAGAGCCTCCGTCTTCACGAGCGGAGCGAAGCAATCCAGGGTCGCGCCATGCTTCGAAACCGCGCGCTGCCCTGGGTCGCTTCGCTCCGCTCGCGATGACGTGGGGCTCGCGATCACACAACCCTTGCGCGCCGCACAGGCGTCCGCGCCGCGCGTCGGGGTTGTCACGACACCACCCGCGCCCATCTGCCCCGGACCCGGATTTGGGCCGGGCACGAGGGTTTCCATGTCGAACACCGCCCTGATCGTCGGCGCCAGCGGGATCGTCGGCAGCGCCACCGCGGCGCTGCTGACCCAGGAAGGCTGGACGGTCGCGGGCCTCGCCCGTCACCCGGTGCGGCAGGACGGCGTCGCGCCGGTGACCGGCGACCTGCAGGATCCGGCCTCCCTGGAGGAGGCGCTCTCCGACCTCGCCCCGAGCCACGTGTTCCTGGCGACCTGGCAGCGGCGGCCGACCGAGGCGGAGATGATCCGGGTCAACCGGGCGATGGTGGAGAACCTGCTCAATGCCCTGCGCCCGAAGAAGAGCGTCCGCCACGTCGCCCTGGTGACCGGGCTGAAGCACTATCTCGGCCCGTTCGAGGCCTACGGCAAAGGCACCCTGCCGCAGACGCCGTTCCGCGAGGACCAGGGCCGCCTCGACATCGAGAACTTCTACTACGCGCAGGAGGATGCCGTGTTCGCGGCCGCCGCCCGCGACGGCTTCACCTGGAGCGTCCACCGCCCGCACACGATCATCGGCAAGGCGGTGGGCAACGCCATGAACATGGGCACGACGCTCGCCTGCTACGCCACCCTGTGCCGGGAGCTGGGCCGGCCCTTCATCTTCCCGGGCTCGGCCGCGCAGTGGAACGGCCTCACCGACATGACCGACGCGCGGCTGCTCGCCCGCCAGCTGCTCTGGGCGTCGACGGAACAGAGGGCCGCCAACGAGGCGTTCAACGTCGTGAACGGCGACGTCTTCCGCTGGAGCTGGATGTGGGGCCGGATCGCCGCCTGGTTCGGGATCGAGGCGGTGCCGTTCGACGGCACGCACCGGCCGCTCGAGCCCCGGATGGCGCAGGACGGCCCGGCCTGGGCCGAGATCGCGGCCCGTTACGGCCTCGCCGAGCCGGATCTCACCAAGCTGGCCTCTCCCTGGCACACGGATGCCGATCTCGGCCGGCCGATCGAGGTCGTCACCGACATGAGCAAGAGCCGCCGCCTCGGCTTCACGACCTACCAGCCGTCCGACGACGCGTTCGACGACCTGTTCGCCCAGCTCCGCGCGGACCGGCTGATCCCCTGACGGCGAGCACCGCCGTCATCGCGAGCGAAGCGACGCGACCCAGGGCGGCGCGACCCTGGATTGCTTCGCTGCGCTCGCAAGGACGGCGGCTCACCCCGCCTTGCGCTCGGTCCCGCACCACTCGGCCACGAACAGCGCCATGGCGGTCGTGATCCGCTTCACCGAGGCGAGGCTCACGCGCTCGTCGAAGCCGTGGATGTTCTGAGAGGTCGGGCCGTAGCAGAGGGCCGGCACCCGGTCGTAGAGGGCATGCACCCGAGTATCGAGGTAGCCCGCCGTCATGAAGCTCTGGAGCGGTGAGCCGATCGCCCGCTCGTGGGCACGGCCGAGCACGGCCTCGGCCTCCGAGCCCTCCTCCAGCACGTAGCCCTCGGCGAAGAAGCCGTTGAAGACCACCCGCGGCGGGCTGTTGGCCAGGAACGGGTCGGTGCGGGCGAAGGACGCCACCGCGGCCTCGATCTCGGCGGCGGCCTGGGCGGCGGTCACGCCCGGGTAGAGCGCCACCCGGCAGTGGATCCGGCACCAGGCCGGGACCGAGGAGGCCCAGTCGCCGCCCTCGATCTTGCCGATGTTCAGGTTGATCGGGTGGTCCTCGGTCTCGAAATGCGGGTGCGCCGCCTTCTCGGCGTTCCAGCGGGCCTCCACGTCGCGCAGCGCGCCAATCACCCGGTAGGTGGCGTCGATGGCGTTGGCGCCCGCGCCCATCTCGCGGACATGGACCGGCACGCCCCGCACCTCGACGGTGAACCAGAGTACGCCGGTATTGGCGCGGACGAGCTTCTCGTCCTCCGGCTCGGGGATCAGCACCGCGTCGGCCCGGTAGCCGCGCAGATGGGTCATCAGGGCGCCGTTGCCGGTGGATTCCTCCTCGACCACCGACTGCACCGTCACGGAGGCCGCCGGCTGGAGGCCGAGGCGGGCGAGCGCATCGAGGGCGAACAGGTTGGCGGCGTGCCCGGCCTTCATGTCGCCGGCGCCGCGGCCATACATCCAATCGCCCTGGATCACCGGATCGAAGGGCCGGTGGGTCCAGAGGTCGCCGGGCCCCGGCGGCACCACGTCGACATGGGCCTGCAGGATCAGGGAGCGGCCGGTCTCGGTGCCCGGCCGGTGGTGGCAGACCACGATCGGCGCGTCAGAATGGTGCGCCGCGTCGATCTTCGAGCCGCCCGGATGGGCCGCGATCGCGGCCCGGTCCATGGCGAAGCGCTCGGTTGCGTAGCCCCGGGCGCGGAACTGGTCGAAGACGTAGTCCTGGCAAGCATGCTCCTCCCCGCGCAGGGAGGCGAACCGGACCAGCGCCTGCGTGTGGGCGACCTGATCGGCGAAGCCCTCCGCCACGGAGGCTTCGATCTCGGCGGCGAGGGTGGGGTCGAGGGCCATGGGAACTCCGAACCGTCTGCGGCCGGGAGGAAGCGCCGGGGCCCGGGCCGCTGTCAACCGGCGGTTGCCAAGGGCACGGTCCGTGCCGGAGCCGGGAGCCTAAGTTACATCCGGGAGCGCCGTCCGCACCTGCTCGGCGAACCGCGCGAAGGCCGCGCTCGGCCGGTCGTCGGCGCGGTGGACCAGCAGCGTCGGGACGTGCCCGTCCCCGTCGGGCACCGGGTGAACCGAGACCCGGCCCGCGCGGTGCGCCGGCTCTGCCACGGCGCGGGGCACCAGGGTCACGCCCAGGCCGGCCGCCACGCAGCCGAGGATGCCGTCGAGGGTGCCGAACTCCATGCGCCGCACGTGCACGAGGCCCTGGCGCCCCAGAAAGTCCTCCAGGCGCCTCCGGTACGAGCAGCCGGCCCGGAACACGAGCACCTTCGCGTCGCGCGCCCGGGCCAGCCGGTCGAGCAGCGCCGCGAGGTCGCCGACGGCCGGGTGCGCCACCAGCACCAGCTCCTCCGTGAAGACCGGGAGCCCGACGAGGTCGGCCTGCGCGACCGGGCCGGCCACGAAGGCCCCCTCCAGGCTCCGGTCGAGGACCCGGGCGATCAGGTGCTCGGTCGGGCCGGTCTCCAGCTCGATGTCCACCTCCGGGTGGCGCGCGGCGAAATCCGCGAGCGGGCCGGGCAGGCGCAGGGCCGCGGTCGTCTCCATGGCGCCGATCCGCAGGGGGCCGCGCGGCTCGCCCTCGGCCAGCAGGGCGTGGCGCGCCTCCGCGAGCAGCTGCCCGACCTGGAGCGCGTAGGGCAGGAGCCGCTCCCCCGCCCGGGTCAGCGTCACCCCGCGGCTTCCGCGGTGGAACAGCGGCACGCGCAGGGCCTGCTCCAGGGCGCGGATCCGGCCGGTGACGTTGGACTGGACGGTGTTGAGCCGCGCCGCCGCCCGCCCGATGCCGCCGGTCTCGGCCACCGCCGCGAAGAACATCAGGTCGGTGCTGTTCATGCCATCTGCTTTTCCGATGCCTTCCTTCAGAAGGAATCATTTTTTCCGCCGTCGCGCGAGCGTTAATCCCTGGCGGGCGGCGCGCACAACCGAGACGCTTTCCGGGGAGGGGACCCATGGCCTTGAGGACCAGACTCACCGACGCCTTCGGGCTGCGGCACCCGATCGTGCTGGCCCCCATGGACCCGGCCTCGGGGGGCGCCCTCGCGGCAGCGGTGAGCGCCGCCGGCGGCCTCGGCCTGATCGGCGGCGGCTACGGCGACCACGCGACGCTCGACCGGGAATTCGCCCACGCGGGCAATCAGCGGGTCGGCTGCGGCTTCATCACGTGGTCGATGGCCCGGGACCCGTCGCTCCTCGACGCGGCGCTCGCCCGGTCGCCCGCGGCCCTGATGCTCTCCTTCGCGGATCCCGCGCCCTTCGCGGACCGGATCCGCGCCGCCGGCGTGCCGCTGATCTGCCAGGTGCACACCCTGGCGCATGCGAGGCGTGCCCTGGAGGTCGGTGCGGCCGCGGTGGTGGCGCAGGGGACGGAGGCCGGCGGCCACGGCCTCGCCGCCCGCGGCACCGCGGCGTTCGTGCCGGCGGTCGCCGACCTGATCGCCCGCGAGCGCCCCGAGACGCTGCTCCTCGCGGCGGGCGGCATCGCGGACGGGCGCGGTCTCGCCGCCGCCCTGGCGCTGGGGGCTGACGGTGTCCTGATGGGGACGCGGTTCTGGGCCAGCCGGGAGGCGCTGATCCACCCGGCCGCGAAGCAGCGGGTTCTCGCCGCCACCGGCGACGACACGATCCGCACGCAGGTCTACGACATCGCCCGCCAGCGGGCCTGGCCGGCGCCCTATACCGGGCGGCTCCTGCGCAACACCTTCATCGAGACGTGGCACGGCCGCGAGGACGCGCTGCGCGCGGCCTCGGCGGAGCGGCGCCGGGACGTGGAGGATGCCGACGCGGCGGGCGACTACGACGTCGCCAACGTCACGGTCGGCGAGGCCGTGGGGCTGATCGACGACCTGCCGGGCGCCGGCGACCTCGTCCTGCGCATCGCCGAAGAGGCCGAGGCCGCGATCCGCCGGATCTCCGGCATGGCCGCGGCGCCGTGAGCGCGCCGGCACGGCGCTCAGCAAAGCGTGACTACGCAGCGGCACGGCGGGCCGGAACCTCGGTGTTGCCGGGGCTTTAGCGTGACGGCAAACCGTCGCGGTTTCTCGAGGCGCGTCTCGAGTCGGAGTCGCTCATGCGTATCGGTCTGATCTCCGCCCTGTCCGGGCTGCTCCTGTGCGCGGGGATCCCCGCGACGGCCAGCGCGGACGTGCTCGTCAACGTCGACAAGACCACCCAGCGCATGGAGGTCTCGGTCGACGGCCAGCCGCGCTATTCCTGGCCGGTCTCGACCGGCGTCGCGAGCTACGACACCCCGTCCGGCGCCTACCGCCCGTTCCGGATGGAGCGCACGCACTTCTCGAAGGAGTGGGACGACGCGCCGATGCCCTTCGCGATGTTCTTCACGACGCAGGGCCACGCCATCCACGGCACCAACCACGTCCGGAGCCTGGGACGCGCGGCCTCGCACGGCTGCGTGCGCCTGTCGGTGCGCAACGCCGCGACCCTGTTCAATCTCGTGAAGAGCCAGGGCATGGGCCGGACACGGGTGGTGATCGAGGGAGCGGATGTCCCGATGGCGGAGCGCGGCCGGCGCGGCACCCGGCTCGCCCGGAACCGCAGCCCCTACGAGCCGGACGACCTGCTGGCGAACAGCGATCAGATGGGGCGCCGGTCGGTGCCGGCCTATTACCGCCCGGCGGCCCGGGCCACCTACGCGCCCGCCTACGCGCCCGCCACGGTCTACGGCTACCCGACCGACGCCGACGAGACGGACGGCTGGTAGGCCGGATCGCGGCCCGGACCCCGTGTCGGCCGATCGGCGCCACGACGTGCCCCTGCGCGCGGACGATCACCGGCCGCGTCGTCTGAGCGCGAAAGTCATGCGCCGCAGCGCCCGCCCATTGCCGAGCGCCCCCTCCCGGCCTAGCTCCTGCGCGGCCATCAGAGCCTGCGCGGCCCCTGCCGCGACTTGAGACGGACGGAGACACCCCGAGATGCCCTTCGCTTTCTGCCGGTCCCTTCCCCTCGCCGCCCTGGCGCTCGCCGCGGCCACCGTGCCGGGCTACGCCCTGGAGGTGACGCGCTCGGCCGACATCGCCGCGCCCCCGGCCAAGGTCTGGCAGACGATCGGCGAGTTCTGCGGCATCGGCGACTGGCACCCGGCCATCGAGAAATGCGCCCTGTCCGACAAGGACGGCATGAAGGTCCGCACGCTGAGCCTGAAGGGTGGCGGCACCATCAAAGAGGAGCAGGTCTCCCGGGACGACAAGGTGATGAGCTACACCTACACGATCCTGGAGAGCCCGCTGCCGGTCTCCGACTACAAGTCGACCCTCTCGGTCGCTCCCGAGGGCTCCGGCTCGAAGGTGACCTGGACCGGGACCTTCAACGCCAAGGGCGCGCCGGACACGGTCGCCACCGACGCGATCCAGGGCATCTACGATTCCGGCCTGAAGGCGCTCGCCGAAAAGGCGAAGTAAGCCCGTCACGATTCGGAGCGCGCCGCCGGTGCAGGATACCGGCGGCGCGCACCAAGTCCCTCCGGCAGCGGCGGAATCGCGCGTTTGAGGCGCTCCGCGTCCCGCGCTCCGCACCCCTTCGGCATGTCGCCGGGGCGATTGACCCACCGCCAAGCTCGGCTCAGAACCTCGGCGGCGCTGCCCCTCGCGCCCCAACAGGATGATCGCCGTGCCCGCGTCCCGCCTCCCGATGCGCCTCAGCCTCGTCGCCCTCGCCGTCGCGGCGCTGGGCGCCTGCCAGCAGCGCGCCACGCCCGCGGTGACCGAGCCATCGCCGATCGTGCCGGCGCCCCTGGCCCTGCCCACGGGCAGCGGCTGCGGCCCGGAGATCGCCCGCACGAAGGCGATCGTCGACAGCGACGTGGCCACCGGCAACCTCAACAAGCCGGTGGGCGACCGCTTCAGCGCCGACCTCGCCCACGCCGCCGCGGAATGCTCGGCCGGCAAGTCGGGCGAGGCCCTGCACCTGCTCGCCGCCGCCAAGAGCCGCTACGGCTACCGCTGAGCGCGGGGCTTTCCTTTCCCGCCGCGTTGCAGGATCGCGCTGTCGATCCTGCAGGCGCGTCCGACCCGGCCCCTCATCCCGCGGTGCGGAGCGCGGCGGAGGTCTCGAAGGCGGCCTCCAGGCGCCGCGCGCTCCCTGGAACTCGCCCTCGAGGGCCGCCGACACGGCCACCTCGGGACGAGGCCGTCGGCCGGGATGGGCGCATCCCGCGCTAGATCACGAAGAGCAGGTTCAGTCCGGCGCGCCGGAACCCGTCCTCGGCGATCTTCAGGTCGAGCCCGTAGGACGCGATGTCGTCCGCCACCGGGTCGAGGGCCGGCGCCCGGTGCTGGTGGAGGTGCTTGATGTAGCTGTGGCAGGTCGTGCAGGTCTCGACCTGGACGTCCTTCGAGACCTCGTCGAGCCCGTAATAGCTGACACCCTCGCCGTCGCCGCAGGCGGTGCAGCGGATCCGGACGTGGTTCCAGTACGTGCCGCAGACCGAGCAGCTGAGATACCGGGCCTTGTCGGCCGGGGTCCAGGAGACGATGACGCTCGCCACCGGCGCGCCGCCGCAGCACGGGCAGACGCCGTCCGCGACGGGCTTCAGCGTCCGCGTGTCGAGGCGCGCGGCCCGCTCGGCGAAGCGCACCTGCAACGCGGCTGAGACGAACAGGCATTCGGCGATCCGGTCGACCGGCAGCGCGCCCTCGAAAACCTGCACGGCGAGATCGCGGCGCTCCTCCGGCGCGGCGGCCCGCAGGGCATCCCGCGCCGCGGCCGAGGCCTCGGGCGCGGTCGCGAGATCCAGCGCGTCGAGCAGCGCCAGGAGGCACGCGTCGAAATCCTGGTCGGCCTCGAGGCTGTGCCGCGACAGCGGCGGCATGCCGTGCTCGCTCCGCAGCGCCTGATCGGCGGGATCCGGCGCCGGCGGGGCCGGAAACCGTGCCTGGATCGCCGCCTGGGCGCGGGCGACCTCACCGACGAACCGGAGATAGGCCTCCAGCGGGTGCCCGGGCGCGGCCTCCGCCAGGCGCGCGGCCCGGTCGGCGAACAGAGTCGCGGGATCGGGCAGGCGCACGAGCGGGACCGAGCCCGAGATCCCGATCTTGTCGGGATCGGGCTTGAGCTCGCTGAAATCCCGGCGGCGGGGCTTCGGGGCCTCGGCGGGTTTCGGGGTGTTGTCCGCGGCCGGAGCTGCGGGTTTCCGCCTGAAGAAGTTGGCCACGCGATCAGGATCCGCGCTTGTCCACCGAGCCGCGGCGCGCCGGGCCGCCGGCCATCTGACGGAACCACTTGCGGTGGTGCCGGTAGGCCCAGCCGCCCGTGACCGTGCCGCGGACCATCGCCCGGCCGGTGCCGCGCACCCAGATGCCGGCGTAGACGTGCACCACGATGATCGCGATGGCGATGACGGCGGCCAGCGAGTGCGCGAGCAGCGCCCAGCGCTGGGTCTCGATCGAGGTGAGGCCGCCGAAATAGGTGTTCCAGATCACGAGGCCGGTCACGAACATCACGCCGATCAGCGCGGTCTGGCCCCAGAACACGCCCTTCTGGCCGGCATTGTACTTGCCGAGCTCCGGCAGCCGGTCCTCGCGGTTGGTGACCACGTCGCCGATCTTCTTCGACCACTCGACATCGTCCTTGTTGGGGATGTTGAGCCGCCAGAAGCGCACGAACAGGAAGAGGAAGCTGATCGCCAGCGCCACGCCGAACCACGGGTGGATCGCTCGGGTCGCCTGCCCGCCGCCGAACAGGCCGGTCAGCGAGAACAGGTAGGGCGTGAACATCGCCAGCCCCGAGAGGGTCAGCAGCGTGAACAGGATCGCGGTGATCCAGTGGTTCACGCGCTGCAGGCCGGTGTAGCGCGGGACGTACATCACCTCCGGCGCCTCGGACTTGGCGTGGTGGAGGGGGCGGGAATCGCCGTCCCGGACATTGTTCTGGATCGTCATCGGCCTTCACTCGCCTGACGGGGCCGCCCGTCGCGGCGGGCGGGCCGTGAAACTCGAAATCGGGTCGGGCGCCCGAGCCGTCTCCGCCCTGCCGAAACCGTTCGGCGCGGCGCTCCCTTCCCCCCGCGGGGGAGGGAGACCGTCGCGTCTCAGTGCGGCCGGGCCTCGCCGCCATTCTCCCGGCGCTTGGCCTCGTCGTACTCGACCGCCTCTTCCTCCTCCTCGGGCACGACCTCGTTGGGGCCGGCCGTGACGTAGTGGAAGAAGCCCGCCACCGCCGCGAAGCCCATCGCGGCGAGACCGAACACCTTGGCACCGCCCTTCCAGAAGGCGACCAGCGGCGAGATCTTCGGGTCGTTCGGCAGGCCCGCGTAGAGGTTCGGCTGGTCGGCGTGGTGCAGCACGTACATGACGTGCGTGCCGCCGACCCCGGCCGGGTCGTAGAGGCCGGCATGGGCGAAGCCGCGCGACTTCAGGTCCTCGACGCGGTCGTGGGCCTGATCGATCATGGCCTGCTTGGTGCCGAACATGATCGAGCCGGTCGGGCAGGCCTTGGCGCAGGCCGGTGCCTGACCCACCGCCACCCGGTCCGAGCACAGGGTGCACTTGTACGCCTTGTGGTCGGTCTGGCTGATGCGCGGGATGTTGAAGGGGCAGCCCTTCACGCAGTAGCCGCAGCCGATGCAGTTCTCCTCGATGAAGTCGACGATGCCGTTGGAGTACTGCACGATCGCGCCGGGAGACGGGCAGGCCTTCAGGCAGCCCGGCTCGGTGCAGTGCATGCAGCCGTCCTTGCGGATCAGCCATTCGAGGTTGTTGGTCTCCGGGTTCTCGTACTCGGTGAACCGCATCAGGGTCCACGACTTCGGCGTGAGGTCGTGGGGGTTCTGGTAGGTGCCCGTGTTGACACCGATGTCGTCGCGCAGGTCGTTCCACTCCTCGCACGCCGACTGGCAGGCCTTGCAGCCGATGCACTTCGACACGTCGATGAGTTTGGCGACCTCCACCTGACGGCGGATCTCCGGCGGCGTCTCCGTCGAGGCGGAGCGCTGGCGGATGTCGAGGGAGCTGTAGTCGGCCATTTCCGTGCTCCCCCCTTACGCGACCGCGTCCGACGGAGGCGTGGTCGGCTCGATGTTCACGAGCCAAGCCTTGAACTCCGGCGTCTCGGTGTTCGCGTCGCCCACGACCGGCGTGAGCGAGTTCGGGTGCCATCCTTTCTTGGTGTGGCCCATGAAGCCCCAGTGCTGCGGGATGCCGACGACGTGGACGGGCTTGCCGTCGCAGATCAGCGGCTTGATCCGCTTCGTCACCACGGCCTTGGCCTTCAGGGAGCCGCGCTTCGACCAGACGCGGACCCAGCCGCCCTTGGCGATGCCCTTCTCCTTGGCGAGCTCCTCCGAGATCTCCACGAAGGCCTCCGGCTGGAGGATCGCGTTGATCCGGGCGTGCTTGGTCCAGCCGTGGAAGTGCTCGGTCAGGCGGTAGCTCGTCGCCGCGTAGGGGAATTCCTTCGCGTCGCCGAGGTCGGCGAGGTCGTCCTTGAAAATGCGGGACGCGGGCGCGCCCTTGATCTTCGGGAAGGCGAGGTTGGCCACCGGCGACTCGAAGGGTTCGTAGTGCGTCGGGAACGGCCCGTCGCGCATGAGACCGCGGGTCCACAGGCGGGCGACGCCCTCCTGGTTCAGGATGAACGGGCCGACGCCCTTATCGGGGGCGACGGTGACGCCGTAATCCGGCACGTCGAAGCCGATCCACTGCTTGCCGTTCCACTCGATGAGCTTCTTCTTCTCCGACCACGGGCGCCCCTCGGGGTCGCACGAGGCGCGGTTGTAGAGCACGCGCCGGTTGGCCGGCCACGCGAAGGCCCAGTTCGGCGCGATGCCTCGGTCGCCGGGATCGGTATTGTCCCGGCGGGCCATCATGTTGCCCTTCTCGGTGTAGCAGCCCGAGTAGATCCAGCAGCCGCAGGCGGTCGTCCCGTCGTCCTTGAGCTGGGCGAAGCCGTCGACCTGCTTGCCCGCCGGGATGATCGTCCCGTTGAGATCCGGCGTCGGCGCCAGCGTGTAGCCGTTGAGCTCGCGGGCGAGCTCGGTCGGCGTCGGCGCCTCGGCGATCGCGTAGTCCCACTTCAGATTGACGATCGGGTCCGGGAAGGCCCCGCCATCCTTCTTGTAGGCCGCCTTCATGCGGAGGAAGATCTCCGACATGATCTCGATGTCCGAGCGGCACTCACCCGGCGCCTCCTGCGCCTGCCAGTGCCACTGCAGCCACCGGCTGGAGTTCGACAGCGAGCCTTCCTCCTCCACGAACAGGGTGGTCGGAAGCTCGAACACCTCGGTCTGGATCTTGGTCGGATCGACGTCGTTGTACTCGCCGTGATTCTCCCAGAAGCGGGCCGTCTCCGTCTTGAGCGGATCCATCACCACGATGAACTTCATCTTGGAGAAGGCTTCCGTCATCTTGGCGCGATTCGGGAACGACAGCAGGGGGTTGAAGCCCTGGATGACGTAGCCGGTCATCTTGCCCTGCTTGGCGAGCTCGAACCCGCGCATCACGTCGTAGGTCGGCACGTCGAGCTTGGGCAGGTAATCGTACGCCCAGTCGTTCTCCTTGGTGGCCTTGTCGCCCCACATCGCCTTCTGGAACGAGACGAAGAACTTGTTGTAGTTCTGCCAGTAGCTCGTCTGTCCGGGACGCAGCGGCTTGAACTGCCGCTTGGCGATGTAGCTCGCGTAGTCGGGCTCCTTCTCCACCGGGATGTTCAGGTACCCGGGGATGAGGTTCGACATCAGCCCGATATCGGTCAGCCCCTGGATGTTGGAGTGACCGCGCAGCGCCTGCATGCCGCCGCCGAGAACGCCGATGTTCCCGAGCAGCGTCTGCACGATGCACATCGAGCGGATGTTCTGCGAGCCCTTGGAATGATGGGTCCAGCCGAGCGCGTAGAGCGAGGCCATCGACTTCTCGGGAGAAGCCGTCGTCGCCATCAGCTCGCAGACCTTCAGGAAGGTCTCCTTGGGCGAGCCGCAGATCTTCTCGACCATCTCGGGCGTGTAGAGCGAGACGTGCTTCTTCAGCAGCTGCATCACGCAGCGCGGGTGCTGCATCGTCTCGTCGACCACAGCGTAGCCGTCGGGGCCGATCTCGTAGTCCCAGGTGGTCTTGTCGTAGTCGCGCTTGTCCGCGTCGTAGCCCGTGAACAGCCCCTCGCTGAAGTCGTAGCCCTCGCGGACCACGTACCCGGCGTTGGTGTAGGCGGAGACGTAGCGGTGCTGCAGCTTGTCGTTGTCGAGCAGGTACTTGGCCACCCCCGACAGGAACGCGATGTCGGTCCCCTGCCGGATCGGGCAGTAGAGATCGGCCACCGACGCCGTGCGGGTGAAGCGCGGATCGACGACGATCAGCTTGGCATTGTTATGGGCTTTCGCCTCCACGACCCACTTGAAGCCGCAGGGGTGAGCCTCGGCGGCATTGCCGCCCATCACGGTGATCACGTCCGCGTGCTTGATGTCCATCCAGAGGTTGGTCATCGCACCGCGTCCGAAGGAGGGCGCCAAACTGGCGACCGACGGACCGTGTCAAACTCTGGCCTGATTATCGAAGACCAGGGCCCCCATGCTTCGGACTGTCTTGTAGGTCAGCCAGGCCGTCTCGTTGGTGGTGGCCGAGGCCCCGAGGAAGCCCATCGTGGTCCACCGGTTGACCGTGAGGTCGCCGTTCTTGGCCACGAAGTTCTTGTCCCGGTCCTCCTTCATGAGTTGCGCGATGCGGTCGAGGGCGAAATCCCAGGACACGCGCTTGAACTCGGAGGAACCCGGGGCGCGGTGGAGCGGGTACTTGGTGCGGGTCTCGGCGTGCACGAAGTCGAGCAGCGCCGAGCCCTTCGGGCAGAGCGTGCCGCGGTTGACCGGATGATCCGGATCGCCCTCGATGTGCATGACCGAGGAGCGCGCGTTCTTCGAACGGTCCCCCAGGCTGTAGAGGATCACGCCGCACGCGACCGAGCAGTACGGGCAGGTGTTGCGGGTCTCGCGCATCTGCGCGAGCTTGAACGGCCGCACCGCGGCGGCCATGGCGGGCTCGAGTCCGCCGAATCCGAGCGCGCCCAGCGAGCCGCCAGCGAGGCCGGCGCCGGCCCCCTTGAGCAGGCCACGCCTTGAGACCTGGACCGTCATCTCCGCTCCGTAAAAGCGATCTGGTATAATTCCAAGCTGTCCCAAAAAAGCGTGCGCGAGGCAAGTGCGGTTGCGTGACACAGCAAGTTGCCGTGTCTCAGCCGAAGCAACACGTTTGTCGCACCGGCATCATCCTGCATGAGAACGGTTTTTTTACTTGCTGGGATTGGCCGGATTGGCGCCTGACGGGCCGGCCGTGCGGTGCTCCAGGGGCGCCTGCGGCTCGGTGGCGGAGGTGCCGCCGGGCTGGGCCGGCGGCACGGGACGGTCGGCATTCTCCTTGATCGAGTTGCCGCCCGGGTCCGGCGCGTCCTTGGCGGCCGACTGCTCCCGCGGCACCGGGGCCTGGCTCCAGCCGTCCTGCGCGCTGCGGGACTTGTCGCCCATCGCGTCGACGCCCTTGATCTCGCCCGGTTTCGTCTGCGCGAGACAGGGCGACGCCACCGTCGCGAGACCGAGGAGCAGCGACATCATCAGGGGAATCGAGCGGGACACGGGGCGCCTCCTGGCAGCAGGGGGAATGCGGGAGAATGGCAGCAGGGGATGAACAGCGGGGAATGCCCGGGCAACGTAGCCTTCGCGGCGGCAGTTCCGGCCTGCGACACCGACCCGGCACGGGGCACCGGGGTCGCGTGGCGGCAGCGCGGCCGCGGCGGTGACGGCTCCTTAACCAAACCTTGCAACCGTACGTGTCCACAGGTGCGAGGATTTCCCGGTCATGTCGAAGCCGCATCCCGAACGCCCCTGCGAGACCGAGCGGTCGGTCGACGCGCCGCCGCTGAGCTCCGACATCCGGCGCCATCTCGGCCAGAACCTGCGCGCGCTCTTCACCGACACGCTGGCGGCCCCGGTCGACAAGCGGCTGGAGGCCCTGATCGCCCGGCTCGACAAGCCGAAGCGCTGACCCGGACCGCCGCCGACAGGGGAGCGGAGGATCGCCGTCTTGCGGGCAACCGCGTGCGGCGCGAACCGCCGACGGCTATCGCCGGCCCGCAGAATGCCGCCCGATGTGCGCTAGAGCACTTAAGATCGTTCGTTCTGAGAAACCCGATTCCGCGCACGAAATCTTCTCCATCGGCGGCGTCGCAGAGAAGATCCATGCGTTCTGATCGTCTACCACCCTGAGTTATCTTGCATTTCCGGCACGATCGTCGATCCTGATCACGTTACGGCATCACGCGGGTCCACACCCGAGGCTTGACTTCGTTCGGTAAAAAGAACGATTTCGCGCCTCCCGGGGACGCCTGTCCCCTGCGTCGCAACCGCGGATGGCTGGGGGATCGGACGTGATGACGAACGCTTCAGGTCTGGGCCGGATGGCTCGGGCGATCGGGCTGACCCTTCTGGCCGGAGCCGGCCTGCTGACCTGCGCGCTGCCGGCCGCGGCCGAGACCGCGCTCCTCAACGTCTCGTACGACCCGACCCGCGAGCTCTACCGCGAGATCAACGCCGCCTTCGCGGAGGAGTGGAAGGCGAAGACCGGCGAGGCCATCACGGTGCGGGCCTCGCACGGCGGCTCGGGCGCGCAGGCGCGCACGGTGATCGACGGGGTGGACGCCGACGTGGTCACCCTCGGCATCCCGTCCGACATCGACGCGATCGCCAAGCTCACCCGCAAGATCCCGGAGGATTGGCGCAGCAAGCTGCCGAACCAGGGGACGCCCTACACCTCGACGGTGGTGTTCCTGGTCCGGAAGGGCAACCCGAAGGGCGTCAAGGACTGGGACGACCTGGTCAAGCCCGACGTGAAGGTGATCACCCCGAATCCGAAGACCTCGGCCGGCGGGCGCTGGAACTTCCTCGCCGCCTGGGGCTACGCCTACGGGAAGGACAAGGACGCCGCGAAGGCCGACGCCTTCGTCGGGCAGGTCTACAAGAACGTGCCGGTGCTCGATACCGGCGCCCGCGGCTCGACGGTGACCTTCGCGCAGCGCGGCCTCGGCGACGTCCTGCCGACCTGGGAGAACGAGGCCTACCTCGTGCTCCAGGAATTCGGCGCCGACAAGTTCGACATCGTCTCGCCGCCGACCTCGATCTACGCCGAGCCGCCTGTGGCCCTGGTGGCGGTCAATGCCGAGCGGAAGGGCACCACCAAGGCGGCCCAGGCCTATCTCGACTTCCTCTACGGCGACCGCGCCCAGGCGATCTTCGCCAAGCACCATTACCGGCCGATCCGGCGGGAGGCGGCCGCCCCGGCGGACCTCGCCCAGCTGCCCGAGATCAAGCTGTTCAAGATCGAGGACCTCCAGGGATCCTGGGACGAGATCCAGAAGCGGAACTTCGACGCCGGCGGCCTGTTCGACCGTCTGAGCCGGGCCGGCCGCTGAGGCTTCAGATCATGGTCCAGACGCCCCGTCCCCGTCGGACGTTCCGACGGCCGAGCGTGATCCCGGGCTTCGGGATCAGCTTCGGCTACACGCTGACCTGCCTCGGCCTGATCGTCCTGCTGCCGCTGGCCGGACTGGTGGTGAAGGCCTCGGGGCTCGGCCTGTCGGGCATCTGGGAGGTCGCCACCGATCCGCGGGTCGCCAGCGCCCTGCGGATCAGCTTCGGCGT
The DNA here is from genome assembly GCF_053345595.1 of Methylobacterium sp. D54C. Taxonomy (NCBI): domain Bacteria; kingdom Pseudomonadati; phylum Pseudomonadota; class Alphaproteobacteria; order Hyphomicrobiales; family Methylobacteriaceae; genus Methylobacterium; species Methylobacterium sp. D54C. Next base: position 64,258 of record NZ_JBKFAK010000015.1, on the reverse strand, counting down.
CTCGGCCATCGCGGCGCTCGTCGCCTCGGCCTTCGGCTTCCTGGTGGCCTGGGTGCTGACCCGCTACCGCTTCCCGGGCCGCAAGCTGGTCGACGCCGCCGTCGACCTGCCCTTCGCCCTGCCCACCGCGGTCGCCGGCATCGCGCTCGCCTCGCTCTACGCGCCGGACGGTCTGCTCGGCGCGCCGCTCGCGCGCCTCGGAATCCAGGCGGCCTACACGCCGGTCGGCATCTTCATCGCCATGGTGTTCATCGGCCTGCCCTTCGCGGTGCGGACCGTGCAGCCGCTGATCGCCGAGATCGACAAGGAGATCGAGGAGGCCTCGGCCACCCTCGGGGCGACGCGCCTCGTCACCCTTACCCGGGTGGTGCTGCCGCCCCTGATCCCGGCGGTGCTCACCGGCTTCGCGCTCGCCTTCGCCCGGGGTGTCGGCGAGTACGGCTCGATCATCTTCATCGCCGGCAACCTGCCCTACGTGTCGGAGATCGCGCCGCTGCTCATCGTCATCAAGCTCTCCGAGTTCGACTACGGCGGCGCGGCGGCCATCGCGACGATCATGCTCGGGATCTCGTTCCTGACGCTGCTCGCCATCAACCTCATCCAGGCCTGGTCACGGCGGCGGTTCGGCTATGTCTGAGATCTTCTCTCCCGCCTTCGTGCCGGCCGCCAAGCCGGCCCCGGTCGCCTCGGAAGGGGTCGGCGTCCGCGCGGTCCTGATCGGGATCGCCGTGGCGTTCCTGGCGCTGTTCCTGGTGCTGCCGCTGTTCGCGGTCTTCCTCCAGGCCTTCTCCAAGGGGCTTGGTGCCTTCCTGGACGCGTTCCGGGAGCCCGACGCCTGGAGCGCGATCCGCCTGACGCTGACCGTGGCGGCGATCGCGGTGCCGTTCAACGTCGTGTTCGGGCTGGCCGCCTCCTGGGCGATCGCCAAGTTCGAGTTTCCCGGCAAGTCGCTGCTGATCACCCTGATCGACCTGCCGTTCTCGGTCTCTCCGGTGGTCTCCGGCCTGATCTACGTGCTGCTGTTCGGGTCCCAGGGCCTGTTCGGCTCCTGGCTCCTCAACCACGGCGTCCAGATCCTGTTCGCCCTGCCGGGGATCGTCCTGGCGACGGTGTTCGTGACCTTCCCGTTCGTCGCCCGCGAGCTGATCCCGCTGATGCAGGAGCAGGGCACCGCCGAGGAGGAGGCGGCACTGACGCTCGGCGCCTCGGGCCTGCACGCGTTCCGGACGGTGACGCTGCCCAATATCCGCTGGGGCCTGCTCTACAGCGTGCTCCTCTGCAATGCCCGGGCGATGGGCGAATTCGGAGCGGTGTCGGTGGTGTCGGGCCACATCCGCGGCCTGACCAACACCATCCCACTCCACGTGGAGATCCTCTACAATGAGTACAACTTCGTCGCCGCATTCGCCGTCGCTTCGCTCCTCGCCGTCCTTGCCCTCATCACCCTCGTCCTCAAATCCGTCCTCGAATGGCGCTTCGCGGGTGAGCTCGCGCACGGCCGGGCACACTGATCGCCCCTCCACGGCGATCCGGGTCGAGAACGTCTCGAAGACGTTCGACACGGCGGCGGTGCTGCACGACCTGTCGCTGGACGTGCGGGCGGGCGAGCTGATCGGGCTCCTCGGCCCGTCGGGCTCGGGCAAGACGACGCTGCTGCGGATCATCGCCGGGCTCGACGCGCCGGACCGGGGCCGGATCCTGTTCGGCGGCGACGACGCCACCGGCCTGCCCGTGCAGGAGCGGGCCGTGGGCTTCGTGTTCCAGCACTACGCCCTGTTCAAGCACATGAGCGTGGCCGACAACATCGCCTACGGGCTGAACGCGCGGCGCCGCGCCGACCGGCCGGCCAAGGCCGAGATCAAGCGCCGGGTCGGCGACCTGCTCGACCTGATCCGCCTCTCCGGGTTCGGCGACCGCTACCCGTCGCAGCTCTCCGGCGGCCAGCGGCAGCGGGTGGCGCTCGCCCGGGCCCTCGCGGTCGAGCCGCGGGTTCTCCTGCTGGACGAGCCCTTCGGCGCGCTCGACGCCCAGGTCCGCAAGGACCTGCGCCGCTGGCTGCGCGAGATCCACGACCGCACTGGCCAGACCACGATCTTCGTCACCCACGACCAGGACGAGGCGCTGGAGCTGTCCGACCGCGTGGCCGTGCTCGATCGCGGCCGCCTGGAGCAGGTCGGCACGCCCGACGAGGTGCAGGAGAACCCGGCCTCCGCCACCGTGATGAAGTTCCTGGGCGATTCCGTCGAGGTGGAGGCGATCGCCGAGGGCGGCCGGGTGCTGGTCCGGGGCCGGGAGACGCCGGTCGCCGCGCCCACCAGCCTGTTCGGCCCGGTCAAGCTCTACGTCCGGCCCTGGCAGCTGCAGCTCGCCGAGCCCGAGGCCGCGCACCTGTCGGGCACCGTGCGCAGCTCGTACCGGACGCAGGGGCGCCAGCGGATCGAGGTGGCCGACGCCGAGGGGCGCGTCCTCGCCGTGGAGGATTTCGACGGCGTGCGCTACCCGGCCGGCCACCCGGTCGGCCTGCGGATCAACGGCGGGCACGTGTTCGGGTGAGGCTCGCCAGCGGCCGCGCGGCACCCTAGGCTCCCGACCATGACCGTACCGAGTCGCGAACCCGCCTCCGACGTCCTGGCCGCCATCGGCCAGACGCCGCTGATCCGCCTGCGCCGCGCCTCCGAGGAGACCGGCTGCACCATCTACGGCAAGGCGGAGTTCCTGAATCCCGGCCTGTCGGTGAAGGACCGGGCGGCGCTCTCGATCGTGCGGGACGCGGAGGCGCGGGGCCTGATCCGCCCGGGCGGCACGATCGTCGAGGGCACTGCCGGCAACACCGGCATCGGCCTCGCCCTGGTGGCCTCGGTGCGCGGCTACCGGACGCTGATCGTCATCCCGGTCACCCAGTCCGAGGAGAAGAAGCAGACCCTGCGGCTCGCGGGCGCCCGGCTGGTGGAAGTGCCGGCGGTGCCCTTCGCCAACCCGAACAACTACGTCCACGTGGCTCGGCGGCTCGCGGAGAAGCTCGCCGCCACCGAGCCGGCGGGCGCCTTCTTCGCCGACCAGTTCGACAACGTCGCCAATCGGCAGGCCCATGTCGACGGCACCGGCCCGGAGATCTGGGCGCAGACCGGCGGCCGGGTCGACGGCTTCGTCTGCGCGGCCGGCACCGGCGGCACGCTGGCCGGCACCGCCGAGGCCCTGCGCACCCGCAATCCGCAGGTGCGGATCGCGCTCTCGGACCCGGAGGGCTCGGCCCTCTACGCCCACTACACGACCGGCACCCTGAAGGCCGAGGGCTCCTCGATCACCGAGGGGATTGGCCAGGGGCGGATCACCCGGAACCTCGAGGGCTTCACCCCCGACCGCGCCTTCCGGATCCCGGACCGCGAGGCTCTCGACATCGTCTTCGGGCTGATGCGGGAGGAGGGGCTGTCGCTGGGCGGCTCGTCGGGCATCAACGTCGCCGGGGCGATCCGGCTGGCCCGGGACCTCGGGCCCGGTCACACGATCGTGACGATCCTCTGCGACGGGGCGGCCCGCTACGCCTCGAAGCTGTTCAATCCGGCCTTCCTCACCGAGCGCGACCTGCCGGTTCCGGGCTGGCTCGACGCGCCGGCGGGGGCTCTGCCGGACTGGCACGCCTGAGGCCGGGGTCTCATCCGGAATTTTCCTCACAAAAGCGTGGCTTGGTGTTGAACGGAACGGAATGTCGCAGCGTTTGAACGGTCACGCTCGCACCAGCGCGACCGTCCGGAGAACGCGACCGATGTCCCTCGTCACCATCCTGCTCATCATCTTGATCATCCTGGCCTTCGGCGGCGGCGGCTTCCTCGGCGGCGGCGCGTATCGCGGCCCCGGCTTCGGCCTGGGCGGCATCCTGCTCATCGTGCTGATCGTGCTCCTGGTCACCGGGCGGCTCTGAGCGGCGGCCCGTCGCCTGGGCGGACGGCTCGTCCGCCCAGGCTCGTGAACGCCGGCGGATCCCGCGCGAGCGACAGGGGATCCGCCGCGCGACCCGCATCTCAGCGGCAGGTGATCCCCACCACGGCAGGCGCGACCGCGCCGGGCCCGCCACCCGAATGCGGCGCCGCCGCGGCGATGCCCTGGGCGGCGAGGAAGGCGGAGATCGCCCGCGCCGGCACGACCGGCAGTCGCGCCGGCGGCACCACCCCGGCGACCCGGCGCGGCGCCGCGGGATAGCGGGCGACGAGACCGACGAGGGCCCCCGACCGGTCCAGCACCGGCGCGCCGCCGGAACCCGGCTGGAGCGCCGCGATCACGTCGCCGTCCCGCGCCTCACCGGGAGCGGCCTGGACCCCGTCCGCACCCGGCGCCAGGGCGATCACGCTCTCCTCGGCACCGACGGGCTCGGTCCGGAGCGCGGGCCGGAGCGGGGCGGGGGCGCCGGGCACATCGAGGAGGGCGAGGCCGGCGGGATCGGTGGCGAGCACCCGCGCCGATGCCGCGCCGATCCTGGGCTGGGCGCAGCCCTCCAGCACGGCGGCGGCGGTCAGCACGCGTCCCGGCGCCACCGCGAGACCCGCGCCCGAGGCCGGCACGGGGGAGAGGCTCGCCGGCCTCAGCGGCGCGGCCTGCGGCTGGGACGCCGGTTGGGCGGCGGCGCGGGCCGCCGGCGCCGGACCCGCGCTCGGGGGTAGCTGCGCGGCCGGCGCCGCGGCGGGATCGGGAAACGGCACGAAGGCGTTCGCCACCGCGATGACGAGCCGGTCGACCTCCGGCGCCAGGGCGCGATCGTAGCCGAGCAGGAACCCCCGCACGCCTTCCGGTCCGGACGCGTAGCGGATGTAGGACAGTCCCGGCCCGGTCTCGGCGGTGACCACCACGGTGTCCGGCCGCCGCAGCTTGTAGGTCACCTTGCGGCCGGGGAGCGGCGCGGTCGCCTTATCGAACAGCGCGTCGAGGCTCTCGGCCCCCGGCGGGAAGGCGCGGGATTCCAGGGTGACGCGACCGTCCTGGCTCTGCCAGCGGGTTCCGGAGGGGAGGGCGGTCCGTCTCGCCAGGAGTCTCTCGGGCACGCCCATCACGGCGCCGGTCCCGGGATCGACCGCGACGCGGAAGCGCGCTGCGTTCCGCGCCGCCGCGCCGGCGGCCAGGAGCGCCGCACGGCCGCGCGGATCGAGGGGGTCGGCCCGGACGGTCCGGGCGCCGTAGGCGGTGAGCGCCTCGAAGGTCCGGCGCCCGAAGGCCCCCGACACGACGGCGTTGAAATCGCCGGTCCAGACCAGGGCGTCCTGGACGGCCTTGCGGTCGGCCTCCGGTAGGGCCTCGAAGCCCGCCCGCATCGCCTCGAAGACGGGGTCGGCCGGCGCGCCGGCCGCCGGCGCGGGTCTGGGGGCGGCCCGGGCGGGCGCCGGCCGGTCCAGGGCCCCGACAGGCCCGGTGCCGAGGGCGATCAGAAGCGCGAGGGCCGTCGCGCGCCGGGCGCGGACGCGCAGGGTATCCGGGTTCCGACACCGCGACGCGTCACCCGAATCCATGCCCGCCCCCGACCCTCTCTGCACCGCGTCGTCCCGATCCTGGCAGAGGCCGCCGCGACAGGCCAGATCAATCCGGTGCCGGGCCGGTGTCGGCCCGGTCCCGGCAGCCGTGCGTCCGGCGCCGCGATGCGCTACAGGGCGGATGTCCGGCCCTGGGCGGCGGCCGGATCCCGGATCGGTCGTCCGGCCACGCGATGCCGCCACGGTTCGACGCGGAGCCCGGCATGAGCGACACGAACAACACCTTCAAGAAGGCGCCCAAGCGCAAGGCCGCCAAGGGCAAGAGCATCAGCGTCTCGCCGGAGATGCGGCAGGCCTACGCCGACCTGATCCAGGAGCGCGCCGAGAAGCAGGAGGCCTACGGCCGCCACCTGCCGCAGGACGAGACGCGGCGGCGGTAGCGCGGTTGGGAGAAGCGCCGCCCCGCATCGGCCTCAGCGCTTGCGCACGAACTCGGTGCGCAGCACGAGGCCCTTGATGGTGTCGTGGCGGCAGTCGATCTCCTCCGGATCGTCCGTGAGCCGGATCGACCGGATGACCGTGCCCTGCTTCAGGGTCTGGTTCGCACCCTTGACCTTGAGGTCCTTGATCAGCGTGACCGAATCGCCGTCGGCCAGGACGTTGCCGGCCGCGTCGCGGACGGCATGCGCCTCGGCGGGCGCGGCCGCGGACCCGGGCGGGAGCCACTCGCCCGTCGCCTCGTCGTAGACATAAGCCTCGTCGTCGCCGCTCAAAACCGTGCCCCCTGTCCGGATCGGGGCCGGGTCCTGTGAGGATCGCGTGGGCCCGTCATCAGCGCCCCGGCACACCGAATCGGTCGCCGAGTCGGCGCGGGACGCCGCGAGCCTAGCCGATCGGGCCGGCCCCGCGCGAGAGCGGGAACCGGCCCGACGGAGCGCCTTACCGCTTCAGCGGACCGGCCTCGATCACGTCCTCGACCGTGCGCAGGCCGGCGCGCGGGGAGTTGACGAGGCAGGCCATGTTGCCCGGCGGGTGCTGGTTCTTCCACATCTTGGTGTGGGCCTGGGGGATCTTGTCCCAGGGGAAGACCTCGCTCATGCACGGGTCGATCCGCCGGTCGAGCACGAACTGGTTCGCCGACGAGGCCTGCTTGAGGTGGGCGAAGTGCGAGCCCTGGATGCGCTTCTGCCGCATCCAGACGTAGCGGGCGTCGAAGGTGATGTTGAAGCCGGTCGTGCCGGCGCAGAACACCACCATGCCGCCGCGCTTCACCACCAGCGCCGAGACCGGGAAGGTCGCCTCGCCCGGATGCTCGAACACGATGTCGACGTCCTGCTTGCCGGTGATGTCCCAGATCGCCTTGCCGAACTTCCGCGCTTCCTTGGTCCAGGCGTGGAACTCGGGGCTGTTGACCTTGGGCAGCTGGCCCCAGCAGTCGAAGTCCTTGCGGTTGATGACGCCCTTGGCGCCGAGGCTCATCACGTAGTCGCGCTTCGACTCGTCCGAGATCACCGCGATGGCGTTGGCGCCCGAGGCCGCGCAGAGCTGCACGCCGAACACGCCGAGGCCGCCGGAGGCGCCCCAGATCAGCACGTTCTGGCCCGGCTTCACCGTGTGCGGGGCGTGGCCGAACAGCATGCGGTAGGCGGTGGCGAGCGTCAGCGTGTAGCAGGCGGCCTCCTCCCAGGTGAGGTGCTTCGGCCGGACCATGAGCTGGCGGGACTGCACCCGGCAGAACTGCGCGAACGAACCGTCGCCGGTCTCGTAGCCCCAGATCCGCTGCGAGGGCGAGAACATCGGGTCGCCGCCGTTGCACTCCTCGTCGTCGCCGTCATCGCGGTTGCAGTGGACGATGACCTCGTCGCCGACCTTCCAGCGCTTCACCTTGGAGCCGACCTTCCAGACGATGCCGGAGGCGTCGGAGCCGGCGATGTGGTACTCGCCCTTGTGGACGTCGAAGGGCGAGATCGGCTCGCCGAGGCCGGCCCAGACGCCGTTGTAGTTGACGCCCGCCGCCATGACGTAGACCAGCACCTCGTCGTCGCCGATCTCCCAGACCGGCAGCACCTCGAGCTGGTGGGACTGTTCCGGGGGTCCGTGCCGCTCGCGCCGGATCGCCCAGGCATACATCTTGGCCGGCACATGACCCAGCGGCGGGATCTCACCCATCTCGTAGAGGTCCTTGACCTCCCCGCCCGTCGGACTGATCGCAGCGCTCGCCGCCATCTCGCTCTCCTCTCGTCCCGCGTGTTTCTCACGGCCGCGGTTCTCCATCGCGCTATACCGGCGATGCCGGAGGCGTCCAAGTGGGCCGAAAGTCGAAAGCCGACGGTTTCCGACATGAAAAAAGCGCGAGCACAGGGCGCGCGACCACGTATTCAAAATCGGCTTTCCGGCAGACCAAGTATTATTCGGCGCCGGCCTCGGTCGCCCCGGCCCCGAGACCTTGCCCGACTCCACCGCCGCGCGCCCGAGCTGCTCCAGGCCGTCCGGCGAGCACATGCACCTCTAAGTCATTGGTTCGACTTGCTCTCTCGCGCCTGAACAGCGGCAAGTCCCGCGAAGAACAGTTCAGGTGGACATTATACCAGCACTGATAAAGCGGATCGGGACCGTCGCGCGGCACCATCCGGACCGCGGGTGCGGGCGGCGCGCGGGCGGCGGCGCGCCGCGGCGCCTTCAAATCCCGCTGTTCCGGCGGGCAAGTTTTTTCATGAGCCGCGGATGCCCGCGCGGGCGTCTTGCACTTCCGTCCCGGATGACGCGTGCTCAAGCCTTCGCTACGGTGACCGCAAGGCCGCGCCCCGCGCGGATACAAAGATCACACGGAGGCGAGGAATGGGCGCGAGCGTCGCCGAGACCAGGAGCGACAAGTCGAGCCGCGACAAGCCCTGGATCATCCGCACCTACGCGGGGCACTCGACCGCGGCGGAGTCCAACAAGCTCTATCGGGGCAACCTCGCCAAGGGCCAGACCGGCCTGTCGGTTGCCTTCGACCTGCCGACCCAGACGGGCTACGACCCCGACCACGAGTTGTCCCGCGGCGAGGTCGGCAAGGTCGGCGTCTCGATCGCGCATCTTGGCGACATGCGGACCCTGTTCCAGGACATCCCGCTCGCCCAGATGAACACCTCGATGACGATCAACGCCACGGCCCCGTGGCTGCTGGCGCTCTACCTGGCGGTGGCCGAGGAGCAGGGCGCGCCGATCGCCGCCCTCCAGGGCACGACCCAGAACGACATCATCAAGGAGTACCTGTCGCGCGGCACCTACGTGTTCCCGCCCGCGCCGTCCCTCCGGCTCACCAAGGACGTGATCCTGTTCACGACCAAGAACGTGCCGAAGTGGAACCCGATGAACGTCTGCTCCTACCACCTGCAGGAGGCGGGGGCGACGCCGGTCCAGGAGCTGTCCTACGCGCTCGCCATCGCCATCGCGGTGCTCGACACCGTGCGCGAGGACCCCGAGTTCGACGCCGCGAGCTTCCCCGAGGTGTTCGGCCGGATCTCGTTCTTCGTGAACGCGGGCCTGCGGTTCGTCACCGAGATCTGCAAGATGCGGGCGTTCTCGGAGCTCTGGGACGAGATCGCCCGCGAGCGCTACGGCATCGACGATCCGAAGAAGCGCATCTTCCGGTACGGCGTGCAGGTGAACTCCCTGGGGCTCACCGAGCAGCAGCCCGAGAACAACGTCCACCGCATCCTGATCGAGATGCTGGCGGTGACGCTGTCCAAGCGCGCCCGCGCCCGCGCGGTGCAGCTCCCGGCCTGGAACGAGGCGCTCGGCCTGCCGCGGCCCTGGGACCAGCAATGGTCCATGCGCATGCAGCAGATCCTGGCCTTCGAGACCGACCTCCTCGAGTACGACGACATCTTCGACGGCAGCCACGTGATCGAGGCCAAGGTCGAGGAGCTGAAGGCGCAGACCCGGGCCGAGCTGGAGCGGATCGGCGGCATCGGCGGCGCGGTGGCGGCGGTGGAAACCGGGGCGCTCAAGCGCGCGCTGGTGGAATCGAACGCGCGCCGGATCTCGGCCATCGAGGCCGGCGATCAGATCGTGGTCGGCGTCAACAAGTGGCAGCAGGGCGAGCCGTCGCCGCTCACGGCCGGGGAGGGGGCGATCTTCTCCGTCTCCGAGACCGTCGAGATGGAGGCGCAGAGCCGGATCCGCGAGTGGCGCGGCCGCCGCGACGAGAACGCCGTGGGCCAGGCCCTCGACGCCCTGGAGCAGGCGGCGCGCTCCGGCGCCAACATCATGCCGCCCTCGATCGAGGCGGCCAGGGCCGGCGTCACGACCGGCGAGTGGGGCGCGCGCCTGCGCGCGGTCTTCGGCGAGTACCGGGCGCCCACCGGCGTCACCGTGGAGACCGTCTCCAGCGGCGCGGCCGAGGAGGCCAAGCTCCTGATCGCCGATCTCGGCGAGCGGCTCGGCGAGACGCCGAAGCTCGTGGTCGGCAAGCCCGGCCTCGACGGCCACTCCAACGGCGCCGAGCAGATCGCGCTCCGTGCCCGCGACGTCGGCTTCGACGTCACCTACGACGGCATCCGCCAGACGCCGGCCGAGATCGTCGCGAAGGCCAAGGAGACCGGCGCCCACGTGGTCGGCCTGTCGATCCTGTCCGGCTCCCACGTGCCGCTGGTACGGGAGGTCCGCGCCAAGATGCGCGAGGCGGGGCTCGACCACATCCCGGTGGTGGTCGGCGGCATCATCTCGCCGGAGGACGAGCTGGTCCTCAAGAACATGGGCGTGCGCGCCGTCTACACGCCGAAGGACTACGCCATCGACCAGATCATGGTCGGGCTCGCCAAGGTCGTGGAGAAGGGTCTGGATCGACGGGACGGCCCGGCGGATCCGCCGCGCGCCGAGGCCCAGGTCTACTAGCGGACCGAGCCTGCCCGGACCGCGCGCGGTCCGGGCAGGACCAAACAACCTTAATATTTCTCCGACAAGCATAGGCCCCGGTCCCACGTGCGGGACCGGGGACGAATCCTATGCGCGCCGGTATCTCCATCGCGGCCAAGCTCGGCCTGTGTCTCGCGGCCCTGGTGCTGCTGATCGCCGCGACGAGCGGCCTCTCGCTGGCCGAGCTCGGCCGCATCGAGTCCGCCGCCGCGCAGCTGCGCGACACGCGCATCCCGGCCACCGACGCCCTCGGCCGGATCGGCATCAACTTCATGCGGCAGCGGGTCAACGCCGTCCGCCTGATCACCGCCGACACGCCCGCGCTGCGCGCCGAGGTCGCCGACCAGATCGCCAAGCGCGACGCGCTGCTCGCGGCCCAGTACGCCCGGTACGAGGCCCTGCCGCTGACCCAGCCCGAGCGCGAGGCCTACGCGGCCTTCCGCCAGCACGTGGCCACCTACGCCGAGCAGCAGCGGGAGGCGGTGGCCAAGGCCGAGGCGGGCGACGTCGCCGGCGGGCAGCGCATCTACAACACGGTGATGTCGGACAGCATCCGCGCCATCATGGCCGACTGGGAGAAGCTCGTCGCCCTGAACGGCGACGGCTCGCAGGCGAGCGGCACGCTGATCGCGCAGACCTACGACGCCGCCAAGCGGAACGTGCTGGCGCTCGCCGGCCTCGCCCTGCTGGTTGCCCTCGGGGCCTTCGTGCTGGTGACCCGCGGCGTCAGCGGGCCGCTCCGCAAGATCGCCGCCGTCACGCAGCGCCTCGCGGCGGGCGACGCCGAGGTGGCGATCTCCGGGCAGGAGCGCCGCGACGAGATCGGGGCGCTCGCGGGCTCCGTGGTGGTGTTCCGCGACAACCTCGTCCGCGCGCGCGCCCTGGAGGCCGAGACGGCGCTGGCCCGCGCCGATGCCGAGACGCAGCGCCGGGCCGCGACCCGGGCCATGGCCGACGCCTTCGAGCAGGCGGTGGGCGGCATCGTCGGCGGGGTGTCGGCGGCCGCGACCGAGCTGGAGGCCACCGCCCGGACCCTGACCGGCAGCGCGACCGAGGCCGCCGGGCAGTCCGGCACCGTCGCGGGCGCCGCGAGCGACGCCGCCGCCAACGTCAACACCGTCGCGGCCGCCGCCGAGGAGCTCGGCTCCTCGGTGCAGGAGATCGGCCGGCAGGTCAGCAGCTCGGCGGAGCTCGCGCGGGTCGCGGTCGCCGAGGCGACCAACACGGTGGCGCTGGTCCAGGACCTGAGCGGCGCGGCCGCGAAGGTCGGCGACGTGGTGGCGCTGATCTCCGGGATCGCCGCCCAGACCAACCTCCTGGCGCTCAACGCCACGATCGAGGCGGCGCGCGCCGGCGCCGCGGGCCGCGGCTTCGCGGTGGTGGCCTCGGAGGTCAAGGCGCTCGCCGAGCAGACCGCCCGGGCCACCGAGGAGATCACCGGCCAGATCGGCCGGATCCAGTCCTCCACCGGGCAGGCGGCGTCGGCGATCGACGGGATCGGCCGGCGCATCCGCGAGATCGACGGCGTGGCCTCCAGCATCGCGGCCGCCGTGGAGCAGCAGGGCGCGGCCACGCAGGAGATCGTCCGCAACGTCGCCGAGGCGGCCGCCGGCACCGGCGCGGTCACCGGCACCATCGCGAGCCTCGCCCAGTCCGCCGAGGAGACCGGCGCCGCCGCCGCCCAGGTGCTCGGGGCCGCGAGCGAGATGTCGCGTCAGTCCGAGCATCTCGGGGCCGAGGTCGCGCGCTTCCTCGACACGGTGCGGGCGGCGTAGCCCCCCTCACGGTCGGGCGGCGGATCGCGTAGGACGGCGCCATGCCGCCCAACTTGCCGCCCAACTTGCCGCCCGACGCGCCGCCCGCCCTGTCCGTCCTCCCGTCCGCCTTGCCGTCCGCCCTGACCGCGATCCTGCTCCTGGCGGTGCCCCTCGCCGCCGCGCTCTCGGCGGGCCTGATCCTGCGCCTGCGCCCGCTGCTGCAGCGCTACGCTCTGGCCCGGCCGAACGCCCGCTCCAGCCACACCGTGCCGACCCCCCAGGGGGGCGGGATCGCCGTGGTGACGGCGCTGGTCACGATCTCGGGCCTGCTGATCGCGGCGCCGGAGATCGGCGGCCGGCCGGACTGGATCTGGCTCGCCGGCGGAGCCCTGGCCCTGGCGGTCCTCGGCGCCGTGGACGACGTCCGGCCGCTGCCAGCCGCCCTGCGGCTCGCCGTGCAGGCCGTCGTGGTCGGCCTGCTGGTCTGGCACCTGGACGGACGCCTGCTGCCCGGCCTGCCGCTCTGGCTGGAGCGCGGCCTCGCGCTGCTGGCGGGCCTGTGGTTCGTCAACCTGACGAACTTCATGGACGGGCTCGACTGGATGACGGTCGCGGAGATCGTCCCAGTGGCGGGCGCGCTCCTGCTCATCGGCCTCGCCGGGCACCTGCCGCCGCTGCCGACCCTGGTGGCGGCGAGCCTGCTGGGCGCGGTGCTGGGCTTCGCGCCGTTCAACCGGCCGGTCGCGCGGCTCTTCCTCGGGGATGTCGGCTCGCTGCCGGTCGGGCTCGTCACCGCGTGGCTGCTGTGCCAGCTCGCCCTGGCGGGCGGGCTCGCCGCCGCCCTGCTGCTGCCGCTCGTCTACCTCGCCGATGCCAGCCTGACCCTCGCCGCGCGGGCGGCGCGGGGCGAGCGGGTCTGGGAGGCCCATCGCGGGCACTATTACCAGCGGGCCACCGTCAACGGGCTGTCCGTGCCCGGCGTGGTCGGACGGGTGTTCGCGGCCAATCTCGCCCTGGCGGCGCTCGCCGCCGCGACCTTGTTTTGGCCGTCCTGGCCGGTCACGCTCGCCGCATCGGCCGCCGGGCTCGCCCTGGTCGCCGCCCTGCTCCGCCGCTTCGCCCGCGCCCCGGCGCCGGCCCCCGCCGAAGGTGCCGCCCAGCCGTGACAGGAGCCGCCCAGCCGTGACCGGACTCATCGCGCTCACCGGGGCGACCGGCTTCATCGGCCGCCACCTGCTCGCCGACCTCACCGCGCGCGGCTACCGGGTCCGCGTGCTGCTGCGCCGGCCCACGACCGTGCCGGAGGGCGCGGCGAGCGCGGTCGTCGGCGACCTGACCCGCCCGATCAACATGGCGGCGGCCCTCAGCGGCGTCGACGCGGTGGTGCACTCGGCTGGCCTCGCCCACGCCAATCTCGGACCGGCGGCGTCGGGGGCACCGGAGGACGATTACCGCACGCTCAACACCGAGGCGACGCGCCGGCTGGCGGAGGCCGCGGCGCGCGCGAAGGTGCGCCGCTTCGTGTTCCTGTCGTCGATCCGCGCGCAGGTCGGGGCGAGCGCGCCGGGCGTGGTCGGGGAGGGCGATCCGCCCCGGCCCACCGACGCCTACGGCCGCTCCAAGCTGGAGGCCGAGGCGGCGCTCGCCGAGACCGGGCTGGACTGGGTCGCGCTGCGCCCGGTCCTCGTCTACGGGGCCGGCGTGAAGGGCAACATGGCCGCGCTCCTGCGGCTGGCGCGCAGTCCCTACCCGCTGCCGCTGGGCGGCCTCGCGGCGCGACGCTCGCTGATCTCGCTGGAGAGCCTGTCGGGTGCCGTGGACGCGGTGCTGGCGGCGCCCGCCCCCCTGAACCGCGCCCTCGTCGCGGCCGACCCGGACCCGCTCAGCCTGCCCGAGATGATCGCGGCCCTCCGACAGGGCCTCGGCCGCGGCCCGGGCCTCGTCCCGGTCCCGGCCGGGCTCCTCCGGCTGGCCTGCCGGCTGACCGGCCGGGACGCGCAGTTCGCCCGCGTCGCCGAGGGTCTCGTCGCCCGCGCCGACGGGCTCGCGTCCCTCGGCTGGCGGCCGGCCGGGCCGACCCGCGACGGGCTTGCCCGGCTGGCCCGCGACGGCGGCTGAACGCGAGGCTGCCTCAGCGGCCCGCGTAGATGTCGGTGATCTTGCCGAGCAGCGACAGGGCGTCCGCCTTCGAGCGCTGGAACGCGTTGCGGCCCACGATCGAGCCGAATCCGCCGCCCGCCTGGATGGCGCGGATCTCGTCGAGGAAGCTGGCCTCCTCGGCTTGGGCGCCGCCGGAGAAGATCACGATCCGCCGGCCGTTGAAGGCGCACTGCACCACGTGGCGGACGCGCTCGGCCGCCGTGCCGATCGGGATGCCGGTCGATTCGTAGACCTTCTTCGCCGCCGGCTGCTCGATATGGGCCGAGGGCAGCTTCACCTTGATGATGTGGGCGCCGAGCTGCGCGGCGATCTGGGCCGCGTAGCCGATCACGTCGATGGCGGTCTCGCCCTCCTTCGACAGGGCCGAGCCGCGGGCGTAGGACCAGATCACCACGGCGAGGCCGACGCTCTTGGCCTCCTCGGCGATCGCGCGGATCTGCCCGTACATGGCGTTGCGGTGGGCGGAGCCCGGGTAGATCGTGAAGCCGATGGCGCAGGCGCCGAGCCGCAGGGCGTCGGCCACCGAGCCGGTGATCGCCTGCTCGGGATCCTCCTCGTCGGCCAGGAGGTCGTGATCGTTGAGCTTCAGGATCAGCGGGATGCGCCCGGCATAGTCGCGCGCGCCCGCCTCCAGGAAGCCGAGCGGCGCCGCGTAGGCGTTGCACCCCGCCGCCAGGGCCAGCTCGAAATGGTAGTGCGGGTCGTAGGCCGGCGGGTTCGGGCCGAAGCTGCGGGCGGGCCCGTGCTCGAAGCCCTGGTCGACGGGCAGGATCAGCATCTTGCCGGTGCCGCCGAGCTTGCCGTGCTCCAGCATCCGGGCGAGGTTGGTGAGGGTCCCGGGGCTGTCGGCCCCGTACCACGACAGGATCTCGGTGACGCGGGCGGATCGGTCCATCGGGCAGCCTCCTGGCCAGAGACCGTCGCGCCGCGGATCGGGCCGCGGGCCGTGCTGCGGACGGCTCCCGGTCGGAACGGTGCGGGCAAAGCCGCGGTTCCCGCACGCGGCGCTTTCGGCTAACCGGGCGGGAGCGGGCGCCGCCCGGTCCGGCCGCGCGCGCCCGAACCGGCAGCCCGAGACCGGCCCACGAGACCGTCAGAGGTTCGCTCATGCGCAGGCTGATCCTGCTGCGGCACGCCAAGTCCGACCGTCCGCCGGGCGTGGCGGACCACGAGCGCCCGCTCAACGCGCGCGGGGACCGGGCCGCCCCGGCGGTGGGCGCCCACCTCGCGCGGGAGGGCCTGTGCCCGGACCTCGCCCTGGTCTCCACCGCCGCGCGGACCCGCGAGACCTGGGCCGCGATGGAGGCGGCCCTCGGCAGCCCCGAGACGCGCTGGCATTCCGAGATCTACGAGGCGCCGGCGGACCGGATCCTCGGCGTGATCCGGCAGGCGCCCGACGCGGCCGCCACGCTGATCGTCGTCGGCCACAATCCGGGCCTCGGCGACCTCGCCGCAATCCTCGCGGGCTCGGGACCGCGGGCGGCCCGGGACCGGCTGGCCCTGGAATTCCCGACCGCGGCCTTCGTGGTGATCGACTTCGACGGCGACCGCTGGGCGGAGATCGCGCCGGACCGCGGGCACCTCGACCGGTACGTGCGCCCGCGGGACATCGACCCGGATCTCGGCGGCTGACGCCTCAGGCGACCGGCACCGCCACGGCGTGCGCCTCGACCTCCGCGTGGGTCGGCAGGGGCGAGCCCGGCACGAAGGCCTCGAAGGCCGCCCAGAAATCCTGCCGGATCGCGTCGCGCTCGGTCAGGATCTCGTGCCGGGAATCTGGCAGGACCAGGATATGGCCGGCCTTCAGCCGGGCGGCGAAGCGTTCGGTCTCCGCCGTGCCGCAGACGGGGTCGGCGCCCGCCGCGACGATCAGGGTCGGCAGCCCGATCCGCGGCGCCGCCCGCGGGTCGCGCAGCCGCGCCATCGCGCGGAACGCCTCGGCGAGCCACGCGATCGTCGGGTCGCCGACCGCGCCGGCGCCGACCTGCCGCGCCGCCGCGGCGTTGCGGGCGTAGCGGATGGGATCGCGCGACAGGCGGTTGCCGGCGTACGGGTTGGTGGCGATCGAGACCGGCTTGCCGAACGGGATGTAGCGGCTCCCGAGGCCGAGCCTCTGCAGGCCCCGCGACAGGATCGCGGCGCCGGCCGGCCAGCGGACCATCCGGATCGACAGCATCGGCGCCAGGGTCACCAACCGCCGGAACGGCAGCGCCCCGTCGAGGGCCGCGAGGAGGGCGACGCATCCGCCCATGGAATGCGCGAGGCCGACATGGGGCTCGGGCATCAGCGGCACCAGGATAGTCTCGGCCACCGCCCGCAGGTCGAGCCGGTAATCGTCGAACCGGGCGACGTGGCCCTTGTGGGGGTCGTCGACCCGGCGGTCCGATTCGCCCTGGCCGCGCCAGTCGAACGCCACGACCGCGAAGCCCCGGGCGCGCAGCTCGTGGATCGTCTCGTAGTACTTCTCGATGAACTCGGCCCGGCCCTGGAGCAGGCAGACCGTGCCCCGGCAGGTGCGCGCCGTGGTCTGCCAGTAGGCCGCCCGCAGGGTGCAGTCGTCGCGCGTGCCGACGGCGATCAGCGTGCCGCCCGGCGGGACCGGGTTGTCGGGCGTGCTGCGCAGGGTCAGGAGCGGCGGCTCGCGCCCGGTGTCACCGTCGAAGCGTCTCACTGGCCTCACCTCAGCGCCTCCGCGCATCGTCCGATACACGCCCGGATGCACTCTGCGACCGTAGCGAAAAAATCTCGTTTCCGACCCTCACCGGGGGTCTTGAAGCGCGATTTTCCCCCTCCGATATCTCGTCTGTGCCGGCCGTCAGGCGGCACGAGAGACGGGTCCGGCCCATCGGGCGGACCGGAATTGCATGTTGCTCAGACGAGGATATGTCATGCGTCAGTTCGATCTCGCTCCCCTGTACCGCTCCACCGTCGGCTTCGACCGCCTGTTCTCCGCCCTCGACCAGTTCGCGAGCGCCGAGGCGGCCCCGACCTACCCGCCCTACAACATCGAGCGGACCGGCGAGAACGCCTACCGCATCACCGTCGCGGTCGCCGGCTTCACCGAGTCAGACCTGTCGATCGAGGTGCGGGAGAACGCCCTCACGCTGAAGGGCGAGCGCAAGGCCGAGGGCAGGGCGGAGTTCCTGCACCAGGGCATCGCGGCCCGCGCCTTCGAGCGGCGGTTCCAGCTCGCCGACCACGTCCAGGTGACGGGTGCGGCGCTCGAGAACGGCCTCCTCCACATCGACCTCGTCCGCGAGGTTCCGGAGGCGAAGAAGCCCCGTCGCATCGAGATCGCCTCGGCGGCGCGCCCCAGCGCCCCGGTGATCGAGGGCGACGTCCGCAAGGACGCGGTCCAGCAGGCCGCCTGACCCCGCCCCGCGGGGGAACCGTCAGGTCCATATCAGGTACCGATGAGGTTCTTGGAGCGCCCCGGCCCCGGCCGGGGCGCTTTCTCGTGGCGGCTGTCATAATGGCGTGTGGCCGTCGTGCTCTCTGTCGGATTCGACGGTGCACGGACGCGCACCCGGAGTGAACCCGACGATGGTCGCCAATCTCGCCCGCGGAGCCTACAGCGCGCTCGGAGCCGGCTGGCACAGGGGCGTGCAATGGGGCGTCGGCGCGCCGATCGCCAAGCTGCGCCGCCGGTCGGTCCCGCTGCCGGGCGTCGCGGGCGTGGGCGGAATCGACGACGTGCTCTCGGCCGAGCGGGCGATCCGCCTGCCCGAGCCGTTCGAGGGCCGCAGCCTCGGCCGCATCGGCAGCCTCGAGGTCCGGCTGGCGACGCGGAAATCGGAGATCCGGCGGGCCCAGCGGCTGCGCTACAAGGTCTTCTACGAGGAGATGTCGGCGGTGCCCTCCGGGCTCGCCGCCCTGTCCCGCCGCGACGTCGACGGTTACGACGCGGTCTGCGACCACCTCCTCGTCCTCGACCACGCGGCGCCGCGGCGGAAGAAGCCCTTCGTCGAGCCGCGCCCGAAGGTCGTCGGCACCTACCGGCTGTTGCGCGGCGAGGTGGCCGAGCGGCATACCGGCTTCTACTCGGAGAGCGAGTACGACCTCGCGCCGCTTCTCGCCGCGCAGGGGCACCGGCGGCTCCTAGAGCTCGGCCGCTCCTGCGTGCTCAAGCCCTACCGGAGCAAGCGGACCGTCGAGCTGCTGTGGCAGGGGATCTACGCCTACGTCCTGCACCACCGGATCGACGCGCTGATCGGCTGCGCGAGCCTGGAGGGCACCGACCCGGACCGGCTGGCCCTGCCGCTCGCCTTCCTGCACCACCACGCCCGCGCGCCGGAGGGCTGGCGGGCCCGGGCGCTGCCGGAGCGGGCGGTGGCGATGGACCGGATGCCGCGCGAGGCGGTGGACGCCAAGGCGGCCCTGCAGGCGCTGCCGCCACTGATCAAGGGCTACCTGCGCCTCGGCGCCACCTTCGGCGACGGCGCGGTGATCGACCGCCAGTTCGGAACGACGGACGTGTTCGTCGCGCTGCCGGTCGAGGTGATCGGGGCGCGCTACCGGGGCCATTTCGCGCCGGCCGGGTGAGAGCGCGGGGCATCGGAGGCGGGAGCCCGTACCGTCCTCGCGAGCAGAGCGGAGCGATCCAGCGTCGCCGCGCTTCGCAGGGTCGCGCTGCCCTGGGTTGCTCCGATCCGCGCGAGGACGACGGCGGCCGCCCCTCAGAGATCCCCCAGCGCCAGCTGACCCTGGTTGCGCGCCTTCGGCGGCGCGGCCTTGCGCTCCTTGGCCCGCCCGGAGGCGGGGCGCGCGGCGGCCGCCTTCCTGGGCTTCGGGTCGCCGCGCATCCGGGCCACCGCCTTGTCGCGGGCCACGGCCTCCGGGGCGTTCGGGTCGTCGCTCAGCCACTTGCCGCGCTTGATCACCTCGTTCACGCGGCCCTGGTTGACCCCGACCTTGAAGGCGATCTCCTGCTGGGTCATGCCCGTCGTGGCGTGCAGGTCCAGGATCGCCCGCGCGAGTTCCGGGGTCATCTTCTGTCCGGTCAGCCGCCGGGCGGGCTTCACCGTCCGGGTGGCGCGGTCGCGCTCGCGCAGGCGCTCCAGCAGCGCCAGCGCCATGTTCATGCCGTGCTCGCGCAGGGCCTCCTCGAATTCCTTCAGGGTCGCCATCGGCGCCATCCTCCGCCGGGCTCTCGGGCCGGGTGCTGGCCGGGGAACGTGCCGGGAACGAAGCGGTTGCGCAAGCCGATCCGGCGGGTGCCCACCGCCGCGCCGGTGGATGACACCCGCCGTCCACCGGAAATGCGCGGCCCTGGCCTCCCCCCGGCGGCTCCGCTAGAGGGGGCCGGACCGTGACGGCCGCGGGCGCGCAGACGATGATCACCCCGATCCGCAGAATTGTCCCCGGCGAGGCGTCCGGCTCCCGGGCGCGGGGGCTGGAGGCCGCGGCGGTGCTGCTGTTCCCCGATCTGCCCTTCCCGTTCAGCGCGTTCGAGCGCCGGTTCACCGAGCGACCCTTCGCGGACGGCAGGGCCGAGAACGTCAGCATCCGCGGCGCGGCCGCCGAGCTGCGCGGCGCGGCCGGCACGCCGGAGGTGCAGGAGTTCCTGCGCCGGCTGCTGATCCGCGTCCCCGCCTTCACCCGGGACCCTCTCGGACCTCGTGATGCACGGTGCCATGGGCGGCCGCTACATGCTGGAGCAGACCGCCTACCTGCCGGTCGCCGCCCAGGCCGACCCCACCTTAAGCCCGCAGCGCATCCTCGCGGCCAAGCTCGGCCGCGCCCGTCGCACCTGAGACAGGAACCGCACCGATGATCCTCGAAATCGCGCAGATCGAGATCAAGCCCGGCCTCGAGGCCGAGTTCGAGAAGGGCATCACCGAGGCCTCGGCGATCTTCAAGCAGGCCAAGGGCTGCCGGCACTTCGAGGTTCGGCGCTCGATCGAGCATCCGCAGCGCTACCGCCTGCTGATCCACTGGGACACGCTGGAGGCCCACACCAAGGACTTCACCGGCTCGCAGCCCTGGCAGGATTACCGCGCCCTGGTCTCCCACTGCTTCGCCGGCCCGGTCGCCGTCGAGCACGCCGAGCAGGTGCTGAAGGCGTTCTGAGCCTCGGCGCGAGGCCGGGCGGGGCCTACAGCGATCCGAAGCGTTGCGAGCCCGACCGCCGGTGCTAGGCTCCCGCGCGACGGGACCCGGAACGAATCATCGGGATTGCGGGTGGGGAACAGGCTGATGGCGCGGCTCGGACGGCTCGCGGGTGCCCTGGCGCTCCTCGGAGGAATCGCCGGCAATCCGGCCCTCGCCCAGACCTCGCCAGCCCTGTCCCCACCTGCGGCCCGCACCGCGCCCCGCCCGGCGACGGCTGTCGCCGCGCCGTTCGCCAGGACCTTCGTCCGGGCCGACCTCGCCAGCGCGGCGGTCCGCCTGGAGACCGCGCTGAAGGCGGAGGCCGGGGGCCCGCTGCGGCCCGCCGGCCAGTCCCGCGCGGCCGGGCTGGCCCTGCTCGCCGCCGACAAGCCCGACGAGGCGCTGGCGCCTTTGACCGCCGCGGTGGCGGCCGATCCCGCCGACGCGCGCAACTGGCAGGCCTATGCCCGGGGGGCCGCGGCGGCCCTGGGTGCCCTCGAGGACAACGACTACCAGGGCCGGTCGCGTCTGCGCGGGCGGGTGACGGCCGCCGCCTACCGCGCCTACGAGCGCGCCGGCACGGCGGCCGACGCCGCAGCCGCGCTGGCGGCGCTCGGCGCCGCCGAGGCCGAGCAGGAATCGTGGCGCCCGGCGCTCGACGCCTACGCGGCGAGCCTCGCCCTGGCCGAGACCGGTTCGGTCCGGGAGACCTACGAGACCGTGCGGGCGCAGCACGGCTTCCGCATCCTCGACTACAAGGTCGATTCCGACGCGGCCGCTCCCCGGGCCTGCTTCACCTTCTCGGAGGCGATCCGCCCCAAGACCGACTACGCCCCCTTCGTGGCCGTCTCCGGCAGCAGCGCGGCCGCCGTGACCGGGGAGGGCTCTCAGGTCTGCGTCGACGGACTCAAGCACGGCGGCCGCTACGCCATCGTGGTCCGCCAGGGCCTGCCCTCCGCGGTCGGCGAGAGCCTGCTCAAGGCCGCCGATTACGAGATCTACGTCCGCGACCGCGCCCCGCAGGTGCGCTTCACCGGGCGCAACTACGTCCTGCCCCGGACGGGCCAAGCGGGCGTGCCCCTGGTCTCGGTGAACGCACCGAAGCTCGACGTCGAGGTTCTGCGGATCGGCGATCGCGGCCTGCTGCCGACCCTGCGGTCGGAGGACTTCCTGGGCCAGCTCAGCGGGTCCACCGCCCGGACGATCGCGTCTGAGAAGGGTCAGCGCGTCTGGAAGGGCACCCTCGACACCGCCAAGGCCGAGCTGAACCAGGAGGCCGTCACCGCCTTCCCGGTCCTTCAGGCCGTGGGCAAGCTCGAGCCCGGCCTCTACGTGATGCTGGCCCGCCCCTCCGGCACGGCCGCCTCCGACGAGGAGTACGACACCCAGGCGACCCAGTGGTTCGTGGTCTCCGACCTGGGGCTCACCGCCACCAAGGGCCGGGACGGGGTCACCGTGGTCCTGCGCTCGCTCGCCTCCGCGCAGGTGATGCCGGGCGCCGAGATCCGGCTTGTCGCCCGCAACAACGAGGTGCTGGGCACCCGGACCACGGACGCGCAGGGCCACGTCGCCTTCGATCCCGGGCTCGCCCGCGGGGAGGGCGGTCTGGCGCCGAGCCTCGTGGTCGCCCAGGCGGGCGGCGATTACGGCTTCCTCGACCTCAACCTCGGCGCCTTCGACCTCACCGACCGCGGCGTGAAGGGACGGCCCGAGACCGGCGGCCTCGACGCCTACCTGTTCCCGGAGCGCGGGGTCTACCGCACGGGCGAGACCGTCCAGCTCACCGCCCTGCTGCGCGACCCCCGCGGCGCCGCCGTGCCGGACCTGCCGCTGACCCTGGTGGTGAAGCGGCCGGACGGCGTCGAGTACCGGCGCGTCTCGGTGCCCGACCAGGGGCTCGGCGGCCGGGCCCTGCCGCTGCCGCTCCTGTCGGGGGCGATGCACGGCACGTGGCGGGTCTCCGCCTACACGGACCCGAAGGCGCCCGCGATCGGCGAGACCAGCTTCCTCGTGGAGGATTACGTCCCCGAGCGGCTGGAGGTGACCCTCAAGGCCCGGCAGGCGGCCCTGAACCGGGGCGAGGCCGCGCAGGTCGACGTCGCCGCCCGCTACCTCTACGGCGCCCCGGGCTCCGATCTCGACGTGTCGGGCAGCGTGACCGTGCAGGCGGCGGCCACCAGCGGCATCAAGGGACTGGAGACTTATTCCATCGGTCTCGACGACGAGGCCGTGGAGCCGACGACCCAGGAGTTGCAGGACCACGCCACCACGAACGCGCAGGGCGCCGCCACCGTCACGGTGCCGGTGCCCCAGGTCGCGGCGCCGCGGGCGCTGGAGGCGAAGATCACGCTGGCGGTCGGCGAGCCCGGAGGCCGGGCGCTGTCGCGCAGCCTGACCCTGCCGATCCTCCCGGCGAGCCCGGTCCTCGCCCTGCGCAAGGGCTTCACCGACCTCAAGGAGGGCGGGATCGCCGGCTTCGACGTGGTGTTCGCGCGCCCCGACGGGGCGCTCGTTGCCCGGCCGGGCGTGAGCTGGACCCTGTCGCGGATCGACTCCTCCTACCAGTGGTACCGGGCGGACGGGCGCTGGTCGTTCGAGGCGGTGAAGTCCGCCCGGCGCGTCGCCAGCGGCACCGTCGACCTCACGGCCGCCGGCCCGAGCCGGATCGAGGCGCCGGTCGGCCTCGGCCGCTACCGGCTGGAGGTCTCGACCGCGGGCGCTCCGGAGGCGGGTGCGAGCCTCGGCTTCGAGGTGGGCTGGGGCGGCTCCGAGACCGCGGAGGCGCCCGACCTGCTCGACCTGACCCTCGACAAGGCCGCCTACGCCGCCGGCGACACGCTGCGGGCCAAGCTCAGCCCGAAGTTCAAGGGTCAGGCCAGCTTGATGGTCGTCAGCGACCGCGTGCACCAGACCCTGGAGGTCAGCGTGCCGGAGGGCGGCACCACGGTCAGCATCCCGGTGAAGGCCGAGTGGGGCGCCGGCGCCTACTTGGTGGCCACCGCCTACCGGCCCCTCGACCAAGCGGCCAAGCGCCTGCCCGGCCGGGCGCTGGGTCTGGCGTGGTTCTCGGTGGACCGGGAGCGCCGCAGCCTCGGGGTCGCCCTGAAGGCGCCAGAGCGGGCGCGCCCGCGCCAGGACCTGACCCTGCCGGTCCAGCTCACCGGGCTGAAGGCCGGCGAGCCGGCGCGGATCACCGTGGCCCTCGTCGATGTCGGCATCCTCAACCTGACCCGCTACGCGGCGCCGGACCCGACCCAGTACTTCCTCGGCCAGCGGGCACTCGGGCCGGAGGTCCGCGACCTCTACGGCTACCTGATCGACGGCATGCAGGGCTCGGCCGGGGCGATCCGCTCCGGCGGCGACGCGGGCGGCGGCGAGCTCGCCGATTCCCCGCCGACCCAGGCGCCGCTGGCGCTCTATTCCGGCGTCGTGACCGTGGGGCCGGACAGCGCGGCCAGCGTCACCTTCCCGATCCCGGCCTTCAACGGCACCGGCCGCGTCATGGTCACCGCCTGGAGCGGCGACCGGGTCGGGCAGGCCCAGGCCGACGTGATCATCCGCGACCCGGTCGTGCTCAGCGCCACGCTGCCGCGCTTCCTCGACACCGGCGACCGCTCGCGCCTGTTCGTGGCCCTCGACAACGTCGAGGGGCAGGCGGGCGAGTACACGGTCGACCTGAGCCCGACCGGCCCGGTCGTGGTCGGCGCCAGCGCGCTGCGCCAGACGCTGCGGCTGGAGGCCGGCGCGAAGGGCCAGTTCGCGATCCCCCTCACCGCCGCCGGACCCGGCACGGCCCGGCTCGACCTCGCCCTGTCGGGGCCCGGCCTCCCGGCCGCCCTCAACCAGAGCTTCGCCCTCGGGATCTCGCCGGGGACGGGCGCCCTGCTGCGCCGCTCGGTGCGCAGCCTCGCCCCGGGGGCGAACCTGACGCTGACCTCGGACCTCCTCGCCGACCTGCAGCCGGGCACCGGCAGCGTCTCGCTCTCGGCCACGGCCCTGCCGGGGGTCGACGTGGCGGCCCTGCTCCGGGCGCTCGACCGCTACCCCTACGGCTGCTCCGAGCAGGTGGTGAGCCGGGCGATGCCGCTGCTCTACGTCAACAAGCTCGCGGCGCTGGAGAAGCTCGCCCTCGACAACGGCGCCGACGAAAGGGTGCGCGAGTCGATCGAGCGCCTGCTCGCCCGCCAGGATTCGAGCGGGGATTTCGGCCTGTGGTCGGCGCAGGGATCGAGCGACCTCTGGCTCGACGCCTACGTGACCGACTTCCTGACCCGCGCCCGCGAGCGCAACTTCGCGGTGCCGCAGAAGGCCTTCGCCCAGGCCCTCGACTACCTGCGCAACGCGGTGGCCAACGCCACCGAGGTGCGCAACGGCGGCGCCGACCTCGCCTACGCGGCGTACGTGCTCGCCCGGAACGGGCGGCCGGTGATGGGCGACCTGCGCTACCTCGCCGACACCAAGATCGGCGACTTCTCCTCCGCCCTCGGGCGCGCGCAGCTCGCCGCCGCCCTGGCGCTGCTCGGCGACCGCGGCCGCGCCGCCAAGACCATGGAATCGGCGCTCACGGTCCTGCGCGCCGAGCGCGACAAGGGTGTCTACCGCGCCGATTACGGCTCCCGCCTGCGCGACGGAGCCGGGCTGATGACGCTCGCCGCCGAGAGCGGGCTGGCGCAGGGGGCGCTGGGCCCCGCGGCTTCCGTGCTCGGCGAGGAGCAGCAATCCGAGCGCTCGACGAGCACGCAGGAGAATGCTTGGCTGGTGCTCGCCGCCGAGAGCCTGTCGAACGAGGCGGGCACCCTCTCGTTCACCCTGGACGGCGCCTCGCAGACCGGCCTGCTGGCCCGGGTCTATCGGGAGGCGGCCCTGGCCGACCGAGGCGTTCAGCTCACCAATACCGGCCGCGCGCCTGTGCAGGTGGCCGTGACCGTCAACGGCAGCCCCCTGGTGCCGGAGCCGGCGGCGCAGCAGGGCTACACGATCGAGCGCAGCTTCCGCCGCCTCGACGGCAGCGTCGTCGATCCGGCGAGCGGCCTGCGCCAGAACGACAGGCTGGTGGTGGTGCTCAAGGTCACCGAGGCCAAGGCGGAGGCGGCGCGGCTCCTGCTGGTCGATCCGCTGCCGGCGGGGCTGGAGATCGACAATCCGAAGCTCCTCGACGCCGACGCACTCCAGGGGCTCGCCTTCGCCAAGTCCGACGTGCAGCCGGTCCACACCGAGTTCCGGGACGACCGGTTCGTGGCCGCCTACGACCGCGACCCGAGCCAGTCGGCCTTCTTCACGGTGGCCTACACGGTGCGTGCGGTCTCGCCGGGGACCTACGTCCATCCGGGCGCCACCGTGGAAGACATGTACCGGCCGGCGCGGTTCGGCCGGACCGCCTCGGGCAGCGTGACGGTGGGGGCGGCCAAGTAGGGCGGCCGGCGTTCGCGCGCTCCGCTCGACTTCAACCTCCCGTCATCGCCAGCGCAGCGAAGCGACCCAGGGCCAGCGCGCCGTCGGTGAGCGTGGCGCTTCCCTGGATTGCTTCGCTCCGCTCGCAAGGACGGTGGTGCTGAGGGCATCGTCCGGCCTCGGCCTCGAGCACGGAGGCGCAACCCGCCGGGCCGGGCTGCTGCGTTGCGGCAGGCACATGGTGCGCTGCGGAACCGCCGCGAGCGCCCACCCATTCCCACAGGTGCCGTTCGGAACCCGTGGAGCGATGCCCGATGCCGGACCTCGACGCGCTCGCCGGCTCCGCAGCTCGCGCGCTGGCCTACCTGCCGTGGTGGGCCGAGAGCCTGATCCTCATCGTCGCCTGCTGCGCCGTGGTGATGCCCCTGCACGGGATCGTCTACCGGGCGATGAAGCGGGCGGTCGCGACCAAGAGCCTGTTCTGGCGCTCGCTGGTGTCGCGTACCCGCGGGCCGAGCCGCCTCGGTCTGATCGTGGTGGCGATCAGCCTCGCTTCGACCACCGTGCACCTGTCCTGGGAGGTGCGGATCGCCCTCAACCAGATCCTGCTGGTGGCCTTCGTGACGCTGACCGGCTGGTGCTGCGCCACCGCGCTCCACATCGCCACGGTGATCTACCTGCGGCGGTTCAAGCTCGACGCCGAGGACAACCTCCTGGCGCGCAAGCACTTCACGCAGATGCGCATCCTGGAGCGGGCCGGCGTGACGCTGGTTGCGCTCGTCACCCTGTCGGTGGCGCTGATGACCTTCGAGCCGGTGCGCCAGTACGGCGTCAGCCTGCTCGCCTCGGCGGGCGCGGCGGGCCTCGTCCTCGGTCTCGCCATGCAGCCGGTCCTGTCGAATCTCGTGGCCGGTATCCAGATCGCCATCACGCAGCCGATCCGGATCGAGGACGCGATCATCGTCGAGAACGAGTGGGGCTGGGTCGAGGAGATCACCGCGACCTACGTGGTGGTCCGCCTCTGGGACTGGCGCCGGCTGGTCCTGCCGCTGACCTACTTCATCCAGAAGCCGTTCCAGAACTGGACCCGCGACGGCGCCTCGCTGATCGGCAGCGTGTTCGTCTACGTCGACCACCGGGCGCCGGTGGCAGCGATGCGCGAGAAGCTCGCCGAGATCGCCGGGGCCACGCCCCTGTGGGACGGCAAGGTGGTGAACCTCCAGGTCTCGGACGCGAAGGAATCGACGATCGAGATCCGAATGCTGGTGAGCGCCCGCAACGCGCCCCAGGCCTGGGACCTGCGCTGCGTGGTCCGCGAGGCGATGATCACGTGGCTCCAGGCCGAGCACCCGGAGGCCCTGCCGCGGCACCGCACGGAATGGGTCGGGGCCGCGGAGATGCCGCTTCGCCGTGCGGAGGAGCGGCGGTTTGCGGCGTGAGCCACCTCGTCATCGCGAGCGCAGCGAAGCGACCCAGGGCCGCGCGCCATCTGTGCGCGTGGCGCTACTCTGGATTGCTTCGCTGCGCTCGCAAAGACGGGTGTCAGTCGTCGGCGCCAGCGTAGAAACTCTCCACGCCGATGCCCTCCTCCTGCATCAGCCGGGCGCGGGCGCGCAGCTTCTCGGTCTCGCTCTTGAGCTGGCCGCAGGCCGCCAGGATATCCCGGCCGCGGGGCGTACGCACCGGCGAGGCGTAGCCGGCGTTGAACACGATCTCGGAGAAGCGCTCGATCCGGTCCCAGTCCGAGCACTCGTAGCGGCTGCCCGGCCAGGGGTTGAACGGGATCAGGTTGATCTTGGCCGGTATGCCCTTGAGCAGGCGCACCAGCTCCCGCGCGTCCGCGTCCGAATCGTTGACGCCCTTCAGCATCACGTACTCGAAGGTGATCCGGCGGGCGTTGCTCAGGCCCGGATAGGCCCGGCAGGCCGCGAGCAGCTCGGCGATCGGGTATTTCCGGTTGAGCGGCACCAGCTCGTCGCGCAGGTCGTCGCGCACGGCGTGGAGCGAGATCGCCAGCATGGCGTTGGCCTGCTCGCCGAGCCGCGGGATCTGCGGCACGACCCCCGACGTCGAGACCGTGATCCGGCGGCGGGACAGGGCGAGCCCCTCCTGGTCCGACATCACCCCGACAGCGTCGACCACGGCGTCGAGGTTGTAGAGGGGCTCGCCCATGCCCATGAACACGATGTTGGTCACGAGCCGGCCGACCTCGCCGGAGCCGCCGGCGTCGCGGCTCGGCATCTGGCCGGGCCAGTCGCCGAGCTCATCCCGGGCGGTGACGAGCTGCTGCACGATCTCGGCCGCCGAGAGGTTGCGCACGAGGCGCTGCGTGCCGGTGTGGCAGAACGAGCAGGTCAGCGTGCAGCCGACCTGGGAGGACACGCACAGCGTGCCGCGGTCGGGCCCCGGAATGTAGACGCACTCGATCTCGGCGCCGCGATTGTGCTCCTGCCGGTTGGTCGGCGCCATGCGCAGCAGCCACTTGCGGGTGCCGTCGCGCGAGACCTGCCGGCTCGCCACCTCCGGCCGCTCCAGGGTGAAGTGCTCGGCGAGCTGCGCCTTCAGCGCCTTGCCGACATTGGTCATCTCGGCGAAGTCGGACGCCCCGCGGAAATTGACCCAGTGCCAGACCTGGCCGGCGCGCATCCGGCTCTCGCGCTCGGGCACGCCCATGCCGACGAGCTGCGCCTTGAGGGCGTCGCGGGTCAGGCCGACCAGCGAGGGGCGGCGGCCGGGCAGCGCCTCGGGGAGGAGATCCGGCGCCTTCTCGATCGCGGCATCGGCCGCGCGGGCGCTGTCGAGCGACGGCGTCGCCATGGCGTTCAAACGATCCATACGTTGGAAAGGGTCTGATATACGCGATCGCGGCGGCGAAGGCGAATGCGCGCCGCCCACAGGGGGCCTGACGGAGAGCCATGGCGACCGACACCCGAGCCGGGCAGGCGATCTACAATCCGCGGACGCTACAGATCTACGACCTCGTGGTGCTGCGCCTGTCGAACCCCCTGATCTGGCGCTGCCCCACGGCGCGGATCCTGGATCTCTACGACCGGCACGCGGGCCTCGCGCATCTCGACGTCGGGGTCGGGACCGGCTGGTACCTCGACCGATGCCGGTTCCCGGCGCCCGCGCCGCGGGTCGGCCTGATGGACCTCAACGCCGACAGCCTCGCCTTCGCGGCCGACCGGATCGCGCGCTACCGGCCCGAGACCTACCGGGTCGACGTTCTCGGCGCGCCGGCCAGCGGCATCGCGCCGTTCGACTCGATCGGGATGACCTACCTGCTGCACTGCCTGCCGGGCGACATCGCCGCGAAGGCGAGGGCCTTCGACACGGTGCGACCGTGCCTGGCCGATGACGGCGTGGTGTTCGGTGCCACGATCCTCGCGGGCGGCGTCCCGACCACGGGCGCGGCGCGGGCGCTGATGCGGATCTACAACCGCAAGGGGGTGTTCTCGAACGCCGCCGACACGCTGCCGGACCTGCGCGCGGCGCTGGAGCAGCGGTTCCGGTCGGTCGATATTACGGTCGTCGGCTGTGTCGCCCTGTTCGTGGCGCGCGAGCCGCGCTGAGCCGGTTGCCGTCCTTGCGAGCGGAGCGAAGCAATCCAGCGGCGCCACGCCCGCCGAGCTCGCGCTGCCCTGGGTTGCTTCGCTGCGCTCGCAAAGACGGGCACGAAAAAGGGCGCCCGCGGGCGCCCTGATCCGTCCCTCAAAAGCCCCGAAAAAAATCAAGCGGCGGCGGTCTTCACCGGCACGCCCTTCTCGGACAGGAAAGTCTGCAGCTCGCCCGACTGGAACATCTCGCGGGTGATGTCGCAGCCGCCGACGAACTCGCCCTTCACGTAGATCTGCGGGATGGTCGGCCAGTTCGAGAAGGCCTTGATGCCCTCCCGGATCTCCTGATCGGCCAGGACATTCACGCCCTTGAACGGCACGCCGAGGTAGTTGAGGATCTGCACCACCTGCCCCGAGAAGCCGCATTGCGGCATCTGCGGCGTGCCCTTCATGAACACCACCACGTCCTGGGAGGCGATCTCGTTCTGGATGGTCGTGTTGACGTCGGTCATCGCTCTGTCCTTGTTCGTCGGTCGTATGTGAGGTCTGAGTCAGCGGCGCGCAACCGAAGCGGCGATCGTACGAAGTGCGCGCTCGATATCGAAAGTCTCGGTCAGCAGATCCTCAGGACGGATCGGGCAGGCTTCCGGCAGCCCCGGGAGCAGCGCGTTCCCATAGGCGCTAAGACCAGCCTCGGCAGCCGTGACGGCCGATTTCCAGATCCTGCTCCAGTTCAGCCTTTGCCGCATCGACGCTTCGTAGGCGTTCCAGGCGGTGATCTGGAAGGTCGCGACCTCCTCCCGCCAATGCAGGCTGGCCGGCGCGAGCGGGGCGGATGCGCGCTTGAGGAGGTGGGCGAGCGTCTGGATCAGCAGACCTTCGACGGCCCGCAGATGCGAACGCCCCACGCTCTCGATCTCCTCGGCAACGTTCTCCCAATCGACTGCGTTCGACAGCTCAGGCCGTTCGGCCAGCGCGCGCAGGGCCGCCGCCTGCTCCTCGGCCCAGGTCACGATGTCGTCGTCGTAGAGACTCGGTCGGTCCATCGGGAGCGCTCCCGCGAGAAGGCTCAATCCTGCGGGACGCCCGTGGTCAGCGCAAGGGCGTGGAGCACGCCGCCCATCCGGCCCTGGAGGGCGCCGTAGACCATCTGGTGCTGCGCCACCCGGGTCTTGCCCTTGAAGGCCGCCGACAGGACGGTGGCGGCGTAGTGGTCGCCGTCGCCCGCGAGGTCGCGGATCTCCACCTGCGCGTCCGGCAGGGCCTCGCGGATCATGCGCTCGATCTCGCCCGCATCCATCGGCATCGGGAAACTCCTCGTCAGAACGGGGCTCAGGCGGCCGGCGCGGCCGGCTGGCTCGCCATGTAGTCGGGCAGCCAGCCCTCGTGCGCCGCATTCAGGTCGGCGAGCGATATGGTCTCGCCGCCCGGCAGGGTCAAACGGTCGGAGCCGGCGACGCCGACCGAGGCCGCGGCCACGCCCTGGGCCGCGGCAGCCGCGAGGAGATCGGTGGCCGCCTCCGGCCGCACCGCCAGCAGGTAGCGGCCCTGGTCCTCGCCGAAGAGGTAGGCGTGGGCCGGCAGGTCCACCGGCACGTCGGAGAGCGCCGCGCCGATCCGGCCCGCCATGGCCATCTCGGAGAGCGCGACGGCGAGGCCGCCATCCGCGAGGTCGTGGACCGTGTCGACGGTACCGGCCTGGATCAGGCCGCGGACGAAGTCGCCGTTGCGGCGCTCCAGGGCGAGGTCGACGGGCGGCGGCGCCCCCTCCTCGCGACCCTCGATCACCGACAGGTAGGCCGACTGACCGAGCCAGCCCTCGCTGTCCCCGATCAGCACCAGCACGTCGCCTTCGCGCTTCAGGGCGATGGTCGCGTGGCGCGCCACGTCGTCCAGCACGCCGACGCCGCCGATGGTCGGGGTCGGCAGGATGCCGACGCCGTTGGTCTCGTTGTAGAGCGAGACGTTGCCCGACACGACCGGGAAGTCGAGCGCCCGACAGGCCTCGCCGATGCCCTGGAGGCAGCCGACGAGCTGGCCCATCACCTCGGGCTTCTCGGGGTTGCCGAAGTTCAGGTTGTCGGTGATGGCGAGCGGCTTGGCGCCGACCGCCGTGATGTTGCGCCACGCCTCGGCCACGGCCTGCCGGCCGCCCTCGACCGGGTCGGCCTCGCAGTAGCGCGGGGTCACGTCGCAGGTGAGCGCGAGGCCCTTCGGCCCGTCCTCGACCCGCACGATGGCGGCGTCGCCGCCGGGCTTCTGGACGGTGTTGCCGAGGATGAAGTGGTCGTACTGCTCGAAGACCCAGCGCTTCGAGGCGAGGTCGGGGGAGCCGACGAGGCGCTTCAGCGCGTCGGTGAGCGAGGCCGGGGCCGCCACATCGGCGGCCGCGATCACCGGCTGGTGCGTGTTGGCCAGATGCGGCCGGTCGTAGAGCGGGGCCTCGTCGCCGAGCTCCTTGATCGGCAGGTCGGCCACGATCTCACCGTGCCATTTGATCACGAAGCGCAGCGTGTCGGTGGTCCGGCCGATCACCGCGAAGTCGAGTCCCCACTTCACGAAGATGGCTTCGGCCTCGGCCTCCATGCCGGGCTTGAGCACCATGAGCATGCGCTCCTGGCTCTCCGAGAGCATCATCTCGTAGGGGGTCATGCCCTCCTCGCGGGCCGGCACCTTGTCGATGTCGAGCTCGACGCCAAGGTCGCCCTTGGCGCCCATCTCGACCGCGGAGCAGGTGAGGCCGGCCGCGCCCATGTCCTGGATGGCGATGACCGCGCCCGAGGCCATCAGCTCCAGGCAGGCCTCCAGCAGCAGCTTCTCGGCGAAGGGGTCGCCGACCTGCACGGTCGGGCGCTTCGACTCGGATTCCTCGTCGAACTCGGCCGACGCCATGGTGGCGCCGTGGATGCCGTCGCGGCCGGTCTTGGAGCCGAGATAGACGATCGGGTTCCCGACGCCGGCGGCGGCCGCGTAGAAGATCCCGTCGGTGCGGGCGAGGCCAACCGCCATGGCGTTGACAAGGATGTTGCCGTCGTAGCGCTTGTGGAAGCCGGTCAGGCCGCCGACCGTCGGCACGCCGAAGGAGTTGCCGTAGCCGCCGACGCCCGCGACCACGCCCGAGACGAGGCTGCGGGTGCGCGGGTGGTCGGGGGAGCCGAAGCGCAGGGCGTTGAGCGCCGCGATCGGCCGCGCGCCCATGGTGAAGACGTCGCGCAGGATGCCGCCGACCCCGGTCGCCGCGCCCTGGTAGGGCTCGATGTAGCTCGGGTGGTTGTGGCTCTCCATCTTGAAGACGCAGGCGTGGCCGTCGCCGATGTCGATGACGCCCGCGTTCTCGCCCGGTCCCTGGATCACCCACGGCGCCGAGGTCGGCAGCCCGCGCAGATGCTTGCGGGAGGACTTGT
The DNA here is from genome assembly GCF_053345595.1 of Methylobacterium sp. D54C. Taxonomy (NCBI): domain Bacteria; kingdom Pseudomonadati; phylum Pseudomonadota; class Alphaproteobacteria; order Hyphomicrobiales; family Methylobacteriaceae; genus Methylobacterium; species Methylobacterium sp. D54C. The sequence continues at coordinate 31,541 of NZ_JBKFAK010000015.1, read as the reverse complement.
AGGAACAGTGCTCGTTCCACATGGCCGAGACGATACCGAGCTCGGTCAGCGTCGGGTCGCGCCCGATCAGGCCGCGGAAGCGCTCGTACTCGTCCGGCGTCAGGCCGTGCTGGGCCACGAGCTCGGGGGTGATCGGAACGTCGTTGCGGAACATGGGCGGTCTCGACGAGGGCGGTCCGGGAGCCCCGGCAGGGCCCTCGACCCGATGCGCGACCCGAACCGGGCCGCGCGCGGCGACGGTGACGGATTAGTGCGTTCCGCCACCGCGTTGCAATACGCCGGCCCTGCTGGCCGTGTATGGGTGCCGGTCACGCGGCCGGCGGATGGGCCAGAAAATCGGCGATCGCGGCCACGAACCTGTCGCCGTAGGCCTCGCGCTTGCGCTCGCCGACCCCGTGGACGGTGCGCAGCGCCCAGAGATCGACGGGCTTCTGACGGGCCATCTCGATGAGGGTCCGGTCCGGGAAGACCATGAAGGCCGCGATGCCCTCGGCCCGGGCGAGCGTGGCGCGCAGGCCGCGCAGGTGCTGGAACAGCGCCTCGTCGGTCTCCGAGAGGGCGATCTCGCCGTCCTCGCGGGCGGCGGCCCGGCGGCGCTCGCGGGATTCGGCCTTCGGCTCCGGATCGGGGCGGAGCTGGACCGGCTCCCGGCCGAACAGGATCGCCTCGCCCTTCTCGGTCATGGACAGGCCGCCGTAGCCGTCGGCGTTCTCGGCGATCGCCCCGGCGGCGAAGAGCTGGCGCAGGATCGCCCGCCACGCCGCCACCGGCTTGTCCGCCCCGACCCCGAAGGTCTTGAGGCTCGCGTGGCCGTTGCGGCGGATCTGGTCGCTCTCCTTCCCGTGGACCACGTCGCAGATATAGGCCGCGCCGAAGCGCTGGCCGGTGCGCACGATCGCCGAGAGGATCTTCTGGGCCGGGACGGTCCCGTCCACGAGGGTGACGCCGCCGCGGCACAGGTCGCAGCGGCCGCAGGCACCGCTCGACTCGCCGAAATAGGCGAGCAGCGACTGGCGGCGGCAGGTGGCGCCCTCGCACAGGGTGATCATCGCCTCGAGCTTGCGCCGCTCGACCCGGCGGCGGTCGTCGGAGATCTCCTTCTCGTCGATCTGGCGGCGCCGGAGCGCCATGTCGTCGAGGCCGTAGAGAGTCAGCGTGTCGGCGGGCAGCCCGTCGCGACCGGCGCGGCCGATCTCCTGATAGTAGCCCTCGACGTTGTTGGGCATGTCGGCGTGGCAGACGAAGCGCACGTCCGGCTTGTTGATACCCATGCCGAAGGCGACGGTGGCGGTCATCACCACCCCGTCCTCCTGCAGGAACCGGTCCTGGTTCGCCATCCGCGTCGCTTGGTCGAGGCCGGCATGGTAGGGCAGGGCGTCGAACCCGTCCTTCCGGAGGGTCTCGGCCAGCTGCTCGGTGCGCTTGCGCGACGAGCAGTAGATGATCCCGCTCTCCGATCGCCGGTGCTTCAGGAACCGCTCGATCTGCCGGGCCGGGTTGTCCTTGGGCTGGAAGGTCAGCCGGATGTTCGGCCGGTCGAAGGAGTGGACGAAGATCTTCGGGGGCCGGTCCTGCGGGAACAGGCGCTCGGCGATCTCGGCGCGGGTCGCGGCGTCGGCGGTGGCGGTGAGCGCCAGGGTCTGGACGTTGCCCAGCGCCGTCCGGGCGCGGGCGATCTCGCGGTACTCCGGCCGGAAATCGTGGCCCCACTGCGAGACACAGTGGGCCTCGTCGACGGCGAGCCGCCGGACGCCGGCGCCGCGCAGGGCGTCCATGCAGCCGTCCATCAGCAGGCGCTCGGGGGAGACGAACAGCAGCCGCAGGTCGCCGGAGCGCAGGGCGCGCCACGTCTCGCGGGACTCGGATTCCCCGACCGTGGAGTTCAGGGTCGCGGCGCGGATGCCGACGCTGCGCATCTGCTGCACCTGATCGTGCATCAGCGCGATCAGCGGCGAGACCACCACGGTGAGCCCCGGATCGACCAGGGCCGGGAGCTGGTAGGTCATCGACTTGCCCGAGCCCGTGGGCATCACGGCGAACACGTCGGTCCCGTCGAGCACCGCGCCGATCACCTCGTCCTGGCCGGGGCGGAAATCCTCGTAGCCGAACGTCTTCTTCAGCGCGGCGCGGGCCTCGTCGAGGCGGGTCATCGGGATCCTTGATCGGGTGTCTGCACCGGGCTTGCGGCGCGGATGTGTAGACACTAGCCTCACCTGTCTACACGGAGGCGATCGTGCCGCTCAACATCCGCAGCGAAGTGGTGAATCAGCTGGCCGAGAAGCTGGCATCGCGGGCCGGCGTGAGCAAGACCGAGGCGGTGCGGATCGCGCTTCAGAACGAGCTGGATCGGCGGGAAGAGTCGCTGACCGAATTTCTGGAGAAGATTCGCCCGATACAGGAGGCCCTTGCCGCCTACCAGGAGACCGGCCTCAAGGCCGACAAGACCTTCTACGACAGCCTCTATGAGGACTGATGTTCATCGATGCGTCGGCGCTGGTGGCGATCCTGTGCCAGGAGCAGGGATATGAACGGGTGGCAGATTGTCTCCGCCAAGCTCCGCGTCGTCTGACCAGTGCCCTCGCCCAGTTCGAGGCTGTCTTGGCGGTGGCTCGCATTCGGTCGCTGCCGCCTGAGACCGCCGAGAGACTCGTGAACAGCTTCCGCGAGACGGTCGGTATCGGGATGGCCTCCCTCGGCCTTGCAGAAATCCGCATCGCCGTTGCGGCCCATGCCCGCTACGGCAAGGGCCGCCACCCGGCGCGCCTGAACCTGGGCGACTGCTTCGCCTATGCCTGCGCACAGGTGCACGGCGTGCCGCTGCTCTATGTCGGCGACGATTTCCCGCAGACTGACATCCGCTCCGCCCTCGCCTGAGGCTTCAGCCCCCGTGGAACTCGGCCACGTGCTGGGCCACGATCGCGTCGAAGGATTCATCCGCCCGGAAGCCCAGGGCCAGGGCGGCCTCCGGCTCGAACGCCTCCGGCCAGGAGCCGACGATCCGCGCGATGGTGGCGTCGGGTTCGCGCCGGATCAGCGCCACGGCCTTGTCGCCCGCCGCGCGGCGCAGGGCCTCAATCTCCTCCGCCACCGTCGCCGAGACGCCCGGCATGGTCAGGCTGATCCGCGGGCCGATCGCCGCGAGGTCGAGCCCGGCGGCGTGGATCAGGAAGCCCACCGCCGCCGCGGGGCTGGCGAACCAGTGCCGGACCGTGTCGGGCACCGGCAGGATCGCCTCCTGGCCGGCGAGCGGCTCGCGGATGATCCCCGAGAAGAAACCCGAGGCCGCCTTGTTGGGCTTGCCCGGCCGCACGCAGATCGTCGGCAGCCGCAGGCCGATCCCGTCGAGGAAGCCGCGGCGGGCGTAGTCGGCGAGCATCAGCTCGCCCATGGCCTTCTGGACCCCGTACGAGGAGGCCGGGCGCAGGATGTGGTCGTCCGGGATGACCTTGGGGAAGGGCGGCCCGAACACCGCGAGCGAGGAGGTGAAGACCAGCTTCGGCCGGTAGCCGTCCGCCGCGCTGGCCGCCCGGATCGCGTCGAGGAGCAGGCGGGTGCCGTCGAGGTTGACCCGGTAGCCCAGCTCGAGGTTCGCCTCGGCCTCGCCGGAGACCACGGCGGCGAGGTGGAAGATGACCCCCGGCCGCTCGGCGATGGCGGCCTCGGCGGCGCCGGGCGCCGTGAGGTCGGCGGCCTCGGCCCGCACCGGGCCGGAGAAGCCCTCGGGCGCTGCGGGCGGGACCACGTCGAGGAGGGTGAGGGCGGTGAGCGGCTGTCCGCCGACCCGGCCATCCCTCACCAGGGCGTCCACGAGGCGGCGGCCGATCATGCCGGCGGCGCCGAGAATCAGGGCGTGCATGGAAAACCTCCCGTCGGGTTGTGGCGTCAGGCCATCATGTCGAGGGCGCGGCCGAAGAAGTCGGCGCCGCCGAAATTGCCGGATTTGAGGGCGAGCAGCATCGGCTCGGGCCGGCCCGCCGTGCGCAGCACCGGCACACCCGCGGCGATCTCGGGGCCGAGCAGGAAGGCCGTGAGGCCCAGCCGGTCGACCACCGCGCCGGAGGTCTCGCCGCCGGCGACCACGAGCCGGCGCACCCCGCGGGCGACGAGGCCCTCGGCGATCGCTGCCAGCGCCGCCTCGATGGCGTGGCCGGCCGCGTTGACGCCGTGGGCGGCCTGGAGCGCGCGCACCGCCTCGGGCGGGGCCGAGGTGGCGATCAGTACCGGGCCCGAGGCCAAGTGCTTGTCCGCGAAGGCCAGGGCCTCGGCGACCACGTCGTCGCCCGCGAGCAGCCGCGCCGGGTCGAGGCGCAGCACCGGCATGATCGTTTCCGCGGCGGCGACCTGCTGGAGGGTCGCCTGCGAGCAGCTGCCGGCGAGGCAGGCGGAGGCGCCACCCACCGGCTCGCCCACGGCCGCGCCGGCGGCGTCCTTGGTTCCCCGCCCGTCGGCCGCGAGCGCCCGGGCGAGGCCGAGGCCGAGGCCGGACGCGCCCACCGAGAACTTGCGGCCGACGATCGCCCGGCCGAGCACCTCGAGGTCGCTGTCGAAGATCGCGTCCGCGATGGCGGCGCCCTTGCCCTCCTGCGCGAGGGCGTCGAGGCGGGCGGCCACGGCCTCCGCGCCCCTAGCCACCGTGGCGGTGTCGATCAGGCCGACGGGACTGCCGCTCTGGCGCCCGAGCACGCGCACGAGGTTGGCGTCGCGCATCGGGTTCAGCGGATGGTCCTTGAGCGGGCTCTCGTTCAGCGGCACCGAGCCGACGAACAGGTTGCCCTGGTAGACGCTCCGCCCCGTCTCGGGGAAGGCCGGGGTGACGAGGGCGACGGTCTCGCCCGCCTCCGCCCGCAAGGCGTCCATCACGGGACCGATATTGCCCGCATCGGTGGAGTCGAAGGTCGAGCAGACCTTGAACATCACGTGGGCCGCGCCCCGGGCCCGCAGCCAGGCTTCCGCCTCGCGGGAGCGCGCCACGGCCTGGTCGGCGGGGATCGAGCGGCTCTTGAGGGCCACCACCACAGCGTCGGCCACCGGCAGCGACCGGCCGTCCTCAGGCACGCCGATGGTCTGGATCGTGCGCAGACCCGCCTTGGTCAGCGTGTTGGCGAGGTCCGAGGCGCCCGTGTAGTCGTCGGCGACGCATCCCAGCGCGAGGCTCATCGGGCGCTCCCCTTGTAGGCGGCGAGCCAGCCGAGGCCCGCGACGGTGTCGGCGGCCGGAATGTACTCGCAGCCGACGAAGCCGCGGTAGCCGAGCCGGTCCAGCTCGTCGAACAGGAAGAAGTCGGCCATCTCGCCGGTGCCGGGCTCGTGCCGCTCAGGCACGCTCGCAGTCTGGACGTGGCCGATGAGCGGCATCAGGGCGCGCAGCCGCACGGTCACGTCGCCGTGCAGGATCTGGCAGTGGTAGAGGTCGAACTGGAGCTTCAGGTTCGGCAGGGCGAGCTCGCGGATAAGGTCGGCCGCGCGGCCGAAATCGTTGAGGAAGTAGCCCGGCATGTTGCGGCCGTTGATCGGCTCCAGGACGAGGTCGAGGCCGGCCGGCGCCAGCCGCTCCGCCGTCCAGGTCACGGCCCGGCGGTAGGATTCGACCGCCCTGGGATCGTCCCACGGGGCGAGGCCCGCCATGAGGTGGAGCCGGCCGACGCCGGTCGCCTCGGCGTAGCGGAGCGCCGTGTCGGCCCCCGCCTTCAGCTCGTCGAACCGCTCGGGAAAGGCCGCGATCCCGCGCTCGCCCTGGGCGAAGTCGCCCGGCGGCAGGTTGAACAGGGCCTGGGTCAGGCCGTTCGCGCGGAGCCGCGCGCCGATGTCGTCCGGCGCGTGCTCGTAGGGGAACAGGAACTCGACGGCGTCGAACCCGGCCCGGGCCGCGGCCTCGAACCGGTCGAGGAACGGCACCTCGTTGAACATGAGGCTCAGGTTGGCGGCGAAACGCGGCATGGTTCTGTCCCCTCAAGCTTTCTCGGGCAGCTTCGCCCCCGAGACCTGGGCGTAGAGCCGCGCCACCGAGGCGTCGTCGTCCCGACCCATGCCGGCGCCCGACGCCATCAGGAACATCTGCAGGGCCGCCGCCGCCACCGGGACCGGGTACTTCTCGGCCCGGGCCATGTCCTGCACGATGCCGAGATCCTTGACGAAGATGTCGACCGCGCTCTTCGGGCTGTAGTCGGCGTCGAGGATGTGCGGCACCCGGTTCTCGAACATCCAGGAATTGCCGGCCGACTTGGTGATCACCTCGTAGACGCGCCGAAGGTCGAGCCCCTGCTTGGCCGCGAAGGCCATCGCCTCCGAGGCGGCGGCGATGTGCACGCCCGCGAGCAGCTGGTTGATCATCTTGAAGGCCGCGCCCTGGCCAGCCGCGTCGCCGAGCTCGTAGAGCGTGCCCGCCATGGCATCGAGAGCGGGCCGCGCCTTCGCGAAGGCCGCCGCCGAGCCCGAGGCCAGGAAGGTCAGGCCGCCCTCCGCCGCGCGGGCGGCGCCGCCGCTCATCGGGGCGTCGAGGTAGTGGCGGCCGGTGGCCTCCAACCGCGCCGCCAGCGCCCGGGCGACGGCCGGATCCATGGTGGCGGAGGAGACGAACACCGCGCCCTCCGGCATCGCGGCGGCGGCGCCGTCCTCGCCGAACAGGACCGCCTCGGTCTGGGCGGCGTTGACCACCACGCTCACCACCACGTCGGCGTCCCGCGCCGCTTCGGCGGGGTTCGCGGCGCCCCGGCCGCCGGCGGTCGCGAAGCGCGCCACCGCCTCCGGGTTCACGTCGCAGGCGGAGACCGCGAAGCCCGCCCGCAGGAGCGAGCCGGCCATCCCGGAGCCCATGGAGCCCAGGCCGATCACCGCGGCGCGGGGTGTTGCGTTGGTCATCGGGGACGGCTCCTGAAGCTGGGAAAGGGCGCCTCGGCGTCGCCGCTCGAAGCGCGGGTCCCCTCTCCCGTGCGGAAGAGGGGCCAGGTCGCGCCTGGATCAGAGGTCAGCGGTTGACCATCCGGGCGGGCGTCACGAACACGCAGACCGCGCCGACCACCAGCATGGCGGCGAGCGCGTAGAGGCCCGTGGCGGTGCTGCCGGTGGCATCCCGCAGGGCACCGATCACGTAGGGGCTGACGAAGCCCGCGAGGTTCCCAACCGAGTTGATCAGCGCGATGCCGGCCGCCGCGCCCGCGCCGCTGAGGAACGCCGTGGGCAGCGACCAGAACAGGGGCGAGCAGGTCAGCACGCCGGCCGCCGCCACCGACAGCGCCGCGATGGCGAGCGTCGTCGAGCCGGCATTGGCCGAGACCACGAAGGCGACCGCGCCGATCAGCGCCGGGATGATCAGGTGCCAGCGGCGCTCGCGCATCCGGTCGGCGGAGCGGCCGAGCAGGATCATCACGATCGCCGCGCAGACGAACGGGATCGCGCTGATCAGGCCGATGTTGAAGTTGCCCTGCACGCCCGACGCCTTGACGATCGTCGGCATCCAGAAGGTCAGCCCGTACTGGCCGGTGACGAAGGCGAAGTAGATCAGGCTCATGAACCACACGCGGCCGTTGCGGAACACGGTGGCGATGGAGTGCGGGCTCGATTCCTTGCCCTGGTTGTCGGCCGCGATGTCGCGCTCGAGGAGCTGCTTCTCGGCGTCGGTCAGCCACGTGGCCTCGGCGGGGCGGTTGTCGAGGTAGAAGAACACCGCGAGGCCGATCAGCACCGCCGGCACTGCCTCGATCAGGAACATCCACTGCCAGCCCGACAGGCCGTGGGCGCCGTTGAACGCGTCCATGATCCAGCCGGAGAGCGGGTTGCCGAAGATGCCGGAGATCGGGATCGCCGCCATGAACACGGCGATCACCCGGGCCCGGCGATGGGCCGGGAACCACGAGGTCGTGTAGAGGATGACGCCCGGGTAGAATCCGGCCTCGGCGAGACCGAGGAGGAAGCGCATCCCGTAGAAGCTCCACTCGGAGTTCACGAACAGGAACGCCCCGGAGATTACCCCCCAGGTGATCATGATCCGGGCGATCCACACCCGGGCGCCGACCCGGTGCAGGATCACGTTCGAGGGCACCTCGAACAGGAAGTAGCCGAGGAAGAAGATGCCGGCGCCGAGGCCGTAGACCGTCTCGGAGAATTTCAGCTCCTGGGACATCTGGAGCTTGGCGAAGCCGACATTCACCCGGTCGAGATATGCCACGACGTAGCAGAGCATCAGGAACGGCACGAGGCGCCAGAACACCTTCGCGTAGGTGCGGTCGGCGAAGGACTTCTCGTCCGCGGGTGCGGTGGCGCCCCCCAGCGGGGCGGCTTGAACCGACATGGCGTACTCCCTGGTCCGGGCCGCACGGCTGCCGGACATTGCTCTTCACCGCTCGTCGGGCGGCGCTGGGGCGGTGCCATATCGCCTTTTGGCAGCGCTGCCAATCCGGTTGTGCGAGATAATGCAGGCCGCTATGTCAGTCGTGGATCGACGCGGACGGTCTTCCCATTCCTGCCTTATGCCGAGGCGCTGCAGCGTGGCGGAGGCCTCCTTCGGGGCCCGCTTCGCGGTCGTCTCAGGATGAGGGAAGGACGCCGGGAGGTTCGACGGGCGTCGTGAAAAAAAACCGCGCCGGGAGAGCGGGGCCATGGACGACATCCAGCCGCCGGGGCGGCTCGTCACCCTCACCGACGTCGCCCGCGAGGCCGGGGTCGGCGAGAGCACGGTCTCGCGGGTCCTGCGCAACCACGGCTCCTACTCCAAGCGCGCCGGCGAGCGGGTGGCGGAGGCGGTCGCCCGTCTCGGCTACGTTCCGAATCGCCTCGCCGGCAGCCTCGCCGGCCAGGGGGCGAGCGCGCGGCTCGTGGGGATCGTCATCCCGTCGCTCGCCAACGTGGTCTTCCCCGACCTGCTGCGCGGCCTCACCGCCGCCCTCGACGCTGACGGCATCCCCTGCGTGATCGGAGTGAGCGACTACGACCCGGACCGGGAGGAGGCGCTGGCCGCCGCGCTCCTCTCCTGGCGGCCGGCGGCGCTGCTGCTCACCGGGCTGGAGCACAATCCCGGGACGGTGGCCCTGGCGAAGGCCGGGGGCGTGCGCGTGGTCGAGATGATCGACACGGACGGGGAGGGGATCGACGCCGTGGTCGGCTTCTCCAACCGCGCCGTCGGGGCGGCGAGCGCCCGCCACCTCGTGGCGCGCGGGTACCGGCGGATCGCCTATCTCGGCCACGACCTCGCGGTCGACCTGCGCGCGGGCAAGCGGCTCGCCGGGTTCGAGACCGCGCTCGGGCAGGCGGGTTTGGCGCTCCACGGCAAGGAGATCCGGACGGGACCGTCCTCGCCGGCCTCGGGCCGGGCCGGGCTGGAGGCGCTGCTGGCGCGCGTGCCCGATCTCGACGCGGTCTACTTCTCCAACGACGACATGGCGCTCGGCGGCTACTTCGCCTGCCTGTCGGCGGGGCTGGCGGTGCCGGGACGGATCGCACTGTTCGGCTTCAACGGGCTCGACTTCGCGGCGGCGATGCCGCAGCCCCTGTCGACGGTGCGCACGCCGCGCCTGGAGATCGGCCGGCAGGCCGCCGCCTGCCTGACCGGCGCAGGCCCGAGAAAAATCGATCTCGGATTCGAGCTGATCGAGGGAGCGACCGCATGAGCGACGAGAGCCGGCTGCGCGAGGAGATCTGCCGCTACGGCCGCTCGCTGTTCGAGCGCGGCCTGACGCCGGGCTCGTCCGGCAACATCTCGCTGCGCCTGCCCGACGGCGGCTGGCTGGTGACGCCGACCAACGCGTCGCTCGGGTTCCTCGACCCGGCGCGGATCTCGCGGCTGGACGATGCGGGGCGGCTGGTTTCCGGCGACAAGCCCACCAAGGAGATCCCGCTGCACAGCGCACTCTACGAGAGCCGGAACGAGGCGAAGGCCATCGTCCACCTGCACTCGACCCACGCGGTGGCGGTCTCGATGCTGCCGGAGGTCGACCCCAGGCAGGTGCTGCCGCCGCTGACGCCCTACTACCTGATGCGGACCGGCGGCACGGCGCTCGTGCCCTACTATCGCCCGGGCGACCCGGCCGTGGCGGACGCGATCCGGGGCTTGGCGGGAAAGTACAGCTCGGTGCTGCTCGCCAATCACGGCCCGGTGGTGGCTGGCGACAGCCTGGAGGGCGCGGTCTTCGCCACCGAGGAGCTGGAAGAGACCGCCAAGCTCTACCTGCTCCTGCGCAACCTCAACCCGCGGCAGCTGAGCCCCGGGCAGGTGGCCGATCTGGTGAGCCATTTCGGCCTGACCCTGCCGGAGCCGGACGACCATGCCGGCCACGATCACGGGTGAGGGCGGTGGGTCCGCTCTCCCATCAGACCCGCTCATCCTGAGGTGCGAGCGCAGCGAGCCTCGAAGGAGTCCTCCAGACGCCGCCGCGATCCCTGAGCCCTCCTTCGAGGCCTCCGCGACGCTCCGGCACCTCAGGATGAGGGGGAGGATGATAGGATGGGGCTGCGGTGGTTCCGCCTCACCCCTCGATCTTGGCGAACTCCGCCACTTCCCGCGTCGCGGCGCGCAGCGCGTTGAGCAGAGCCAAGCGGTTCTCGCGGAGCTTCGGGTCGGGGGCGTTGACGGTCACGTCCTGGAAGAACGCGTCGACCGGCGCGCGCAGCGTCGAGAGCGCCTGCATGGCGCCGGCGAAATCCTCGCGGGCGACGGCCGCCAAGGCGGTCTCGCGCGCCTTCGCCAGGGCCTCGGCCAGGGCACGCTCGGCCGGCTCGCCCGCGGTGGCCAGCGCCGCGTCCGGCGCGGAATCGTAGGCGCGGCCGTCCTTCTTCTCCTCGATCCGCAGGATGTTGGCCGCGCGCTTGTAACCCGCGAGCAGGTTCTTGCCGTCCTCGGTGTCGAGGAACTGGCCGAGCGCCTCGACGCGGCGCACGACCATCAGCAGGTCGTCCTGGCCGGGGAGGGCGAAGACGGCGTCGATCAGGTCGTGGCGGGCGCCCTGGTCGCGGAGATAGACCTTCAGGCGGTCGGCGAGGAAGCCGAGGAGATCCCGCGCGTCGGCACCGGCCCGCCCGGCGAGGCCGCGATCCGCAGCGCCGACCTGCTCCAGCAGCCGCAGGCGCAGGCCGCGGTCGAGGATCAGTCGGATCACGCCCAGCGCCGCTCGGCGCAGTGCGAACGGGTCCTTGCTGCCCGTAGGCTTCTCGTCGATCGCCCAGAAGCCCGCCAGCGTGTCGAGCTTGTCGGCGAGCGCCACCGCGATCGAGACCGGATCGGTCGGCACCCGGTCGGAGGGGCCGAGCGGCTTGTAGTGCTCCTCGAGGGCCGCGCAGACGCTGTCGTGCTCGCCCTGGAGCGCCGCGTATTTCCGGCCCATCAGGCCCTGCAACTCGGGGAACTCGCCGACCATCTCGGTGACGAGGTCGGCCTTGGCGAGGCGCGCGGCGCGCTCGGCGAGCGCCGGGTCGGCCCCCACCAGCGGCGCGAGGTCCTTCGCCAAGGCGGCGATGCGGGCGATCCGCTCGCCCTGCGTCCCGAGCTTCTCATGGAAGACGATGCTGTCGAGCTTGGGCAGCCGGTCCTCCAGGCGGGTCGCCTTGTCGGTCTCCCAGAAGAACTTCGCGTCGGACAGGCGCGCCCGGACCACCCGCTCGTTGCCGGCGGTGATCGCTTGACCACCGTCGGTGGCGACGAGGTTCGAGACCAGGATGAATGCCGGCGCCAAATCCTCCGAGCCGCCCTTGCGCAGAACGAAGCACTTCTGGTTCGCCCGGATGGTCGCCCGGATCGCCTCAGCGGGGATGTCGAGGAAGGACGCGTCGAACGAGCCCATCAGCACGACCGGCCATTCCACGAGGCCCGACACCTCCTCCAGCAGGCCCTCGTCCTCCACGAGGTCGAGGCCGCGGGCGAAGGCGAGGTCGCGGGCGTCGTGCAGGATCACGTCCTTGCGCCGGTCGGCGTCGAGGATGACCTTCGCGCGCTCCAGCGCCTGGATGTAGTCGTCGAACCGGCGCACCTCGATCGCCTCGGGGGCGAGGAAGCGGTGGCCGTAGGTCACGGTGCCGGCCGCGATCCCGGCGACCGAGACGGGGACCACCTCCGGCGTCTCCGTCTCGGGCCCGAAGGTCGCGACGATCGACTGCAGCGGGCGCACCCAGCGCAGCGAGCCCGGCTCGGCCGAGGCCGCGCCCCAGCGCATGGATTTCGGCCAGGGGAAGCTCTTGACGATCTCGGGCAGGAGCTCGGCCAGGACGTCCAGCGTCTCGCGGCCGGGCCGCTCGATCACCGCGAGGTAGAACTCGCCCTTCTTCGGGTCGGTGACGGTCGTGGCCTGATCGAGGCTCGTCAGGCCCGCGCCCTTCAGGAAGCCCTGGACGGCCGCCTCGGGCGCGCCGACCCGCGGGCCGCGGCGCTCCTCGCGCACGGCCTCGCCCCGGGCGGGCAGGCCGGCGATGTGGAGCGCCAAGCGGCGCGGCGTCGAGAACGCCCGGGCGCCCTCGTACAGAAAGCCGCGCGCCACCAGGGCGTCGGTGACGAGCTTCTTCAGATCCTCCGCCGCGCGCCGCTGCATGCGGGCGGGGATCTCTTCCGAGCGGAGTTCGAGCAGGAGGTCGGGCATGGGGCGGCCATATCGCCGCGCCGCACCCCTGTCGAGGGTCGGCGCGCGGGGCTCAGCGCGACTCGCCCTTGAGGATGGTCGAGAGCTGCCACTTCCGGTCGCCGATCGCGTGGGCGTCGGAGACCTTCCAGCCGCCGTCCTCGCGCACGAGGTCGTACACGATGACGTTGGCGCCGTTGCCGCCCTTGCGCTCGACCGTGACCTTCGCCTGGTCCTTGCCCTCGGTGGCCTCCTTGAAGGTCAGGTTCTTCACCGTGTCGGGCTTCAGGGGCTCGCCGTTCAGGCGGTAGTCGAAATCGAGGTTGCCGGTGGCGCCGTTGGCCTGCTTCGCGTCGGCGTCGAACAGGCCCTGCAGGCGCTTCGAGTACACGGAGGAGTGATTCGGGTGCGGCTCGGCGTAGAGCTTCTTCACCGTGGCCTCAGGCCCAGGATCGGCCGCCAGCGCGGGGGCGAGGCCGAATCCGAGGAGGCTGAGGGCGAGGATCGTCTTCTTCATTGGGCATGTCCCGCGTCTGCGGACGCGCCGAGGCGCGCCGGTTGGCGGGGGTTGCAACGCGCGAGGGCTCAAGGGGCTCCGCGATGGGGCTCCCTCCGTCATCGCGAGCGCAGCGAAGCGACCCAGGGCGTCGGGACGTCTGGCAGCGAGGCGCGACCCTGGATTGCTTCGCTGCGCTCGCAAGGACGGCGGCGCATCTGGGCACTCCGGACTGCCTCTTCCGCAGCCGTCTGGTCGAGCGCCAGCGCCGACCTCACGCCCCGCCGGCGGCGGTCCTCAACCACGCCGCGCCGCAGGCCTTGGCCAGTTCGCGCACGCGGAGGATGTAGCTCTGGCGCTCCGTCACCGAGATCACGCCGCGCGCGTCGAGCAGGTTGAACACGTGGCTCGCCTTGATGCACTGGTCGTAGGCCGGCTGCGCCATGCGGTGGCGTTCACCCTCCGCGTCCGGCGCGCCGGCCGCGAGGTAGGATCGGCAGGCGGCCTCCGCGTCGGTGAACTGGCGGAACAGCATCGCGGTGTCAGCCGCCTCGAAGTTGTGGCGGGAGTACTCCTGCTCGGCCTGCAGGAACACGTCCCCGTAGGTGATCCGGTCGGCGCCCTCGGCGCCGTTGAAGTCCAGGTCGTAGACGTTCTCGACGCCCTGGACGTACATGGCGAGCCGCTCCAGCCCGTAGGTCAGCTCGCCCGCCACCGGCGCGCACTCGAAGCCCGCCACCTGCTGGAAATAGGTGAACTGGCTGACCTCCATCCCGTCGCACCAGCACTCCCAGCCAAGGCCCCAGGCGCCCAGGGTCGGGCTCTCCCAGTCGTCCTCGACGAAGCGGATGTCGTGGAGCTTCAGGTCGACGCCGATGGCGGCGAGCGAGGCGAGGTAGAGCTCCTGCAGGTTCGGCGGGTTCGGCTTCAGGATGACCTGGAACTGGTAATAGTGCTGGAGCCGGTTCGGGTTCTCGCCGTAGCGGCCGTCCTTGGGCCGGCGCGAGGGCTGGACGTAGGCCGCCTTCCAGGGCTTCGGGCCGAGTGCCCGCAGGGTCGTGGCCGGATGGAACGTACCGGCACCGACCTCCATGTCGTAGGGCTGGAGGATCACGCAGCCCTGCGCCGCCCAGAATTCCTGAAGCGTCAGGATCAGACCCTGGAAGGATTTTTTCTCGGACATCGGTCTCGGCGGCTCGGGATCGCGCGGCGGCTGGGGCCGCCGGCGGGCCGGTTTAGGTGCGGGCGGCCGGGGGTGCAAGGCGAAGGGTGTCGACCGAGGGGGCGCGGCGCCGGCAGCCCGGGTTGCCTCTGCGGTGCCGATGATGGTCCGCTGGCTGCGCACCCACGGAGAGAATCATGGATCCTGACCTCGCGATCCGCCCGATCGGCCCCGGCGACCGGGACGCCTGGCTGCCGCTCTGGCGGGGCTACCAGTCCTTCTACAAGGTCGACCTGTCGGACACGGTCACCGACACGACCTGGCAGCGCCTCAACGATCCGGCCGAACCGGTGGACGGTGCCCTGGCGTGGCGCGGTGCCGAGGCGGTCGGCCTCGTCCACCACATCCGCCACCGCTCGGCCTGGACGATCGGCGACTACTGCTACCTCCAGGACCTGTTCGTGGCGGACGGCACGCGCGGGCTCGGGATCGGCCGTCGGCTGATCGAGCACGTCTACGCGGCCGCGCAGGCCGCCGGCTGCTCCCGCGTCCACTGGCTGACGCACGAGACCAACGCGGACGCGATGCAGCTCTACGACCGGATCGCCGAGAAGTCGGGCTTCGTTCAGTACCGCAGGATCTTCTGAGCGCCGGCGCCCGACGTGCGCCGGGACACCCAAGCGTGGCGGTTTTTGGGCAATAAACCGGAACCGCCGAGCTGACGGCCAAGTTATCAGCGCAACAGGGGATCTCGGCACCTCAGCGCTGCCGAATACAGAACGTCGGACGACCCGTCATGTACAATGCTCGCACCCGCGCCAGCTTCGGCCGCAAGAACATCGCCGTCTTCGCCGCGCTCGCCATCTCGTCGCTGGCCGCCACGCCCTTCGTGATGAGCGCCAGCCGTGCGCTCGCCACTTCCGAAGACCAGCCGGTGGCCGCCACCCTGCGGGTCGAGCCGGTAGAGGTCGCCCCCGTGGCGGCCGCGCCGAAGGCTGAGGGAAGCTGCCTGCGCAAGGTCCGGGTGGTCTACAGCGGCTACGGCCAGCCGGCGGACGGCTGCGCGGCCCACTGACGGCCGCGCCTCAGGTCAGCCGTGGGCCGGCGCGGTCCCGGCCAGACGCTTGAGATGGAGCTCCTCCAGGTCGATCTCCGTCTCCAGCTGCCGCAGCACCGAGCTGTGGATCCGGTTCTGCCGGTGCAGGTCGATCAGGGCCGACCGGCCTGAGCGCACGGCGAGCAGGGCGGCGGCGAAGTGCTCGGTCTTCTCGGCCTCCAGCGCCGCCCGCTCGTCGCGGTCCCGCGAGGCCGCCCGCACCCGGCGGCGGTACTCCTCCACGAGGCGCGGGTGCTTCAGCGCCCCGGTCTCGGCGAACACCAAGCCCTGTAGGGCGGCGAGCCCGGCCTCGTTCACGACGACGCGGGCCATCGGCGCGTCGAGGTGGCCCTCGGGGAGGTGCGCCGCGGGGTCGAGGCGGAGGCTGCGGATCAGCGGCCCCAGGGTCGTGCCCTGCACGAGCACGGTGAACAGGATCACCGCGAAGGCCGCGACCAAGATCGCGTCGCGGCCGGGGAAATCCACCGGCAGAGCCAAGGCGGCCGCCAGGGTCACGACCCCGCGCATGCCGGCCCACCCGACGATCAGCGGCACGGCCGGGTTCGGGGCGGGCTCCTGCGCGCGGACCCGCGGCGACAGGAGCCGCCGCAGGTAGACGGCCGGGAACACCCAGAACAGACGGGCGACGACGCAGGTCGCCGTGACGGCGAGCGCCAGCGGCAGCTCCGCCGCGAGCGCGCCGAGCTGGCCACCGGTCCGGGCCAGCACGCCGCGGAGCGCCAGGCCGATCAGCACGAAGACCAGGGCCTCCAGCACGAAGACCACGAATTCCCACACCGCCACGGAATGGCGGCGGGCATGCGCGTCGAAGGTCTCGTGCTCCCGGCCGCCCATCATCAGGCCGCAAGCGACCACGGCCAGGACGCCGGAGGCGTGGATCTCCTCGGCCGCGAGGTAGGCGACGTAGGCGGCGAGGAAGGTCAGCACCGTGATGGCGTTCGCGTCGTGCATCCGGCGCATCACCAGGATCACCGCCACCCCGCACGCGATCCCGACCGCGACACCCGCCACCGCGAGCCACGCGAAGCTGCCGGCCGCCGCCCAGGCGCTGAAGGTGCCGGTGAGCGCCGCCGCCACCGCGAAGCGGTAGAGCACGAGGCCCGAGGCATCGTTCACGAGGCTCTCGCCCTCCAAGACCGTGATCATCCGGCGGGGCAGGGTGACGCGGGCCAGCACCGCCTTGGCGGCCACCGCGTCCGGCGGCGAGACGATGGCGCCGAGGGCGAAGCAGGCGGCCCAGGGCAGGGACGGCACCACCGCGTGGGCGACGAGCCCGACCACGAGGGTCGTGAACAGGACCGCACCGAGGGACAGGGACAGGATCGGGCCGAGGCTCGCCCGGAAGTCGCGCCAGACGGTGAAGTAGGCGGATTCGAGCAGGAGCGGCGGCAGGAACAGGACCATGATCAGGTCCGGATCGAGATCGAAGGCCGGCAGGCCCGGCACCACCGCCAGCGTCATGCCGCCGACGACGAGGGCGGCGGCCGGCGGGAAACCGAGGCGCCCGGCCGCCAGCGACAGCAGCAGGGCCGCGCCGAGGAGACCGAGGATCAGCTCGAACAGGGCGACGGATGTCATCGGTGGATCGGGCCCGGCGCCGGAGGCCCGGCAAGCGCGGCCGTTCTAGGACGTTTCCCTGTCGGATGAATACCGCGTCGGCCGAAGGTTCGCCGAGGGTCGCGGTGCGGGCCGCGCCCTAGAGAGCCCCTTCCCGCACGGCGCCCGGGTCGGCCAGCGCGTGCAGGATGCGCGCGGCGCTGTGGGCGAAGCGCAGCGTCACGGCCTTGCGGCGGGCGCCGCTCAGCGGGTGCTCGGGCGGCTCGCGCAGGATCCCGGCCCCGTAGGCGTCGGCGACGATCAGGCCGCACTCTTCCGGGATCAGCGACTCGGGCACGTCCTCGGGGATGGCGAAGAAAAACCGGTCGCAGAAGTCGCGGTAATCCGGCCATTTCCGGTCGGCGCGGAAATCGGCCACGCTCGACTTGATCTCCACGATGGTGAGCTTGCCGGCGCCGCAGAGCGCGATCACGTCGGCGCGGCGGCCGTTGACGAGGGAGAATTCCGGCAGGGTGACGCAGCCCATCTCGGAGAACAGCCGGCGCACGCCGCGCTGGATGCGCAGGGCCGTGGGCGATTGCCGCCGGTCGGGCGGCAGCAGCGCCTCGACGGCCGGGGGCGCGGAATCGGGAAGGCCGAGGGAAGCGGACATCGAGCTCGGGGGATGCGTCTGCGGGTGCGTCTGTACCGAATCGGGACATCCTGCCAAGTCGCGCCCGGTCCGTCACCTGCGGCGCGGCATCGCCCCACGCATCACCCCGGGGCGATCACCCGAGGCAGGCCCGGATCGCGTCGAACCCGTCGGTGAGGGCGGCCGGGCCGGGCTGCAGGATCAGCGGCGACTTGATCTCGTGGATGCGCCCGTCGCGCACCGCCGGGATCGCCGCCCAGCCGGGTCGGGACCGGATGCGCTCGACATTGACCCGCTTGCCGCACCACGAGGCGAGGATCACGTCGGGCGCGGCCGCGATCACCTGCTCGGCGGTGACGATCCGGTCCTTCGCGGCCGGCTGGCGGCTCAGCTCCGGGAAGACGTCCCGCCCGCCCGCGAGGCCGATCAGGTCCGAGACCCAGCCGATGCCGGAGATCATCGGCGCGTCCCACTCCTCGAAGTAGACGCGCGGGGGCGGCCGCTCCCGGACCGAGGCGGCGGCCGCGGCCAGCCGCGCTTCGAGGCCCGCCGCCAGGGTCTCGGCCCGCTCCGGCAGGCCCACGAGGGCCCCGAGCGTGCGCACCATCGCGAGGCAGCCCGCCACGTCGCGCTGGTTGAACAGGTGGACCGCCACGCCCGCCCGGGCGAGGTCGGCGACGATGCCGGCCTGGAGGTCCGAGAAGGCCAGGACGAGGTCCGGCGCCAGCGCCAGGATCTTCGGGATGTCCGCACTGGTGAAGGCCGAGACGCGCGGCTTCTCCCGGCGGACCCGGGGCGGACGCACCGCGTAGCCCGAGACGCCGACGATCCTGTCCTCCGCGCCCAGGAGGTACAGGGTCTCGACCGTCTCCTCGGTGAGGCAGACGATCCGCTCGGGCGGGAAGCGGCGCATCAGCGGTCGCGCCGCATCATCGGTCGAGCCACGTCAGCAGCCCGGCCCCGGGGGCCAGCAGCACGAAGGCCCAGACCAGGGCGGAGGCGACGTTGGCCAGCTGGAACGGCAGCCGCGCCAGGCCGAGGATGCCGGCGAAGAGGGGGACCAGGGCGCGGGCCGGCCCGAAGAAGCGCCCCAGAGCCACCGCGGCGATGCCCCAGCGGCCGATGAAGGCCTCGGCCTTGGCCATGAGCTCGGGATAGCGCCGCAGTGGCCACTTGGTCTTCGCCCCCGGCCCGAGCCAGCGCCCGGCCTCGTACGAGATCCAGTCTCCGAGGGCGGCCCCCAGCGCCGCGGCGATCACCACCGGCCAGAACGGGATGTCGGCGCCGCCGACGAGGGCCCCGATACCGACCAGGATCACGGTCGCCGGGACGAACAGCGACAGGATCGCGATCGATTCGCAGAAGGCGAGGCCGCCGGCGATGACGGGCGTCCAGGCCTTGTGCGCCTCCACGAAGGCGAGGGTCGTGGTGCGCAGGGCTTCGATGTCCATGGGGCTCCGAACGGGGCTCGGGGGATGGGAGAAGGGTCGGTCCCATCTGAGGCGCGCGGGGGAGGGCGGCAAGGGACAGGGGTGCGGCCGGCGCCGGAACCGGCTAACCGTAGCGGGACAACGAGCGAGTCCCGCGTTGAACGTCCTGTCGATCCAGTCCCACGTCGCCTACGGCCATGTCGGCAACGCCTCGGCGGTGTTCCCGATGCAGCGGCTCGGGGTCGAGGTCTGGCCGGTGCACACGGTGCAGTTCTCAAACCACACCGGCTACGGCGCGTGGCGCGGCCCCGTCTTCGACGCGGCGATGATCCGCGAGGTGGTGCGCGGCATCGGCGAGCGCGGCGTCCTGGGCGGCTGCGACGCGGTCCTGTCGGGCTACATGGGCTCGGCGGAGATCGGCGCCGCGATCCTGGAGGCGGTGGACGCCGTGCGCGCGGCGAACCCGCGGGCGCTCTACTGCTGCGACCCGGTGATCGGCGACGTCGAGGAGGGCGTCTACGTGCGGCCCGGCATCGAGGCGTTCCTGCGCGAGCGCGCTGTCCCGGCCGCCGACATCCTTACCCCCAACCAGTTCGAGCTCGGCCTGCTCACCGGCCTGCCGAGCGGCACCCTGGCGGAGGCCGGGGCCGCGATCGCGGCGCTCCGGGCGCGCGGGCCGCGGGTGGTCCTGGTCACCTCGGCGCTCTGCGCCGACACGCCCGCCGACAGCATCGACCTGCTCGCGGGCGCGGAGGGGCGGGTGTTCCGGGTCCGGACGCCGCGGCTCGCCATCGCGGTGAACGGGGCCGGCGACTGCATCGCGGCGCTGTTCCTGGTGCATTACGCCCGGACCGGCTCGGCCGAGGCGGCGCTGGGCGCGGCGGCGGCCTCGATCTACGGGCTGCTCAAGCGCACCGCCGAGGCGGGATCGCGGGAGATCCTGACGGTCGCCGCGCAGGAGGAGTACGTGAACCCGAGCGCGCGGTTTCCGGTCGAGGCGGTCTGAGGCGCCCCTGGCAAACCGCTCCGTCCAAGTCCGCATAGAGCAGCAAGGATCGACACGATGGCGCGCCGCTTCGTCACCCTGGACGTGTTCACCGAGCGCAGGCTCGCCGGCAATCCCCTGGCCGTGGTGCTCGACGCGGAGGGGCTCGACACCGCCGCCATGCAGGCCATCGCGCGGGAGTTCAACCTGTCGGAGACGGTCTTCGTCCTCCCACCGACGGAGGCCCGGCACCGGGCGTCGCTGCGCATCTTCACCCCCGCCCGGGAGCTTCCCTTCGCCGGCCACCCGACCGTGGGCACCGCCGTGCTCCTGGCGTTGCAGGACCCGACCCGGGGCAACGCCCGCGCCTTCGGCCTGGAGGAGGGGATCGGCATCGTCCCCTGCGTGGTCGAGACCCTCGCGGACGGGACCGGCGGCCGGGCCCGGTTCCGGCTCCCGGTCCTGCCGGACTACCTCGGTCCCGGGCCGGAGCCCGCGGTGCTGGCACCGCTGCTGGGCCTCGAGCCCGGGGACATCGGCACCGGCCGGCACGCCCCGAGCCGCCACGGCGTGGGGCCGACCTTCACCTGCGTGCCGGTCGCGTCGGTGGCCGCCCTCGACGCCGCCCGGACGGCCCAGGCACCCGATCCGGCCGACGGGCTCTACCTCTACACCCCAGATCCCGAGGGCACCGGCCAGCGCTGGCGCGTCCGCATGTTCGCGCCGAATGTCGGCGTCCCGGAGGATCCCGCCACCGGCTCGGCGGCCTCCGCCTTCTCGGGGGTGCTGATGCAGTTCGAGGCGCTGGGCGACGGCACCCACGACGTGGCGATCCGCCAGGGCGAGGCGATGGGTCGGCCGAGCGACATCGCGCTCCAGCTCACCGTCTCGGCCGGCGCCCTGCAGGGCGTCGAGATCGGCGGCGCCGCGGTGATCCTGTCGGACGGCACCCTGCATGTCTGACGGTTACTCTGACGGCGTCTCCGACGGTTTCCGGATCACCCGCGTCGCGGACGTGGCGGCGCGGTTCGTGGAGCACGATTGGGCCTTCCCCCGGGCCCACGCGGCCGCCATCGCGGCCCATTGGCAGGCCCGGCTGCAGCGCAGCCCCGGCATGTTCGACGGGACCGTCCTGCTGTGCTGCGACCACACCGTCGCCGACGGGGTCGCCCGCCTCGACCTGTTCACGACGCGCTACGCGACCTTCACCTACTACCGGGACAGGCCTCACGCAGAGGCCCGCATCGCCAACGCCTTCGCGGCGATCGTGCCCTGGACGGCGGACGGTGCCGTCCTGCTCGGCGAGATGGGCGCCCACACGGCCAATGCCGGCCAGCTCTACTTCCCCTGCGGCACCCCGGATCCGGACGACGTGCGCGGCGCGCGGGTCGATCTCACCGGCAGCGCCGCCCGGGAACTCGCCGAGGAGACCGGCCTCGCGCTGCCGGACGAGGCCGAAACGGAATGGGTGCTGCTGGAGGGAGAGGGCCAGCTCGCCTTCCTCCGGCCGGTGCGCTTCCCCGAGCCGGCCGCGCAGCTCGTGGCGCGCATCGCCGACCATCTCGGCGCCGAGGCGGAGCCGGAACTCGCCCGGATGCACGTGGTGCGGGGCCGCGAGGACATCGATCCCGCGCGGATGCCGGGCTTCGTGCGGGCCTACCTGGCGGACGCGTTCCCGCCCGCCCGCTGACCGGCGCGGCGCGCGGGGAAAGACATTCGTCTCCCCGCGGAGGTCGGCCGGATGTCGTATCGTTTGCCGACCGCGAGCAATACAGATTTCCGTTTCATTGACCGCCCTTGCGGCAAGCATAAACTCGAATTCCCACCGAACAGCCCCGCACAAAGCGGGCAGCGTATCCCGGCAGGCCCCATGTTCATCCGATCTCACTTGCGGCCCGGTGGCCGCCGGCTCGCCGGGGCGCGGCTCGCGACCGCACTGACGCTGGCCACCGTCACGCTGGCCGCAGTGGCCGCCCGTGCGGAAGAGGTCGTCCTGCGGGTCGGCGACCAGAAGGGTGGGAACCGGTCGCTCCTGGAGATCGCCGGCTACGCGAAGGATCTGCCCTACCGGATCGCGTGGTCGGAATTTCCCGCCGCCGCGCCGATCCTGGAGGCGCTCAACGCCGGCGCCCTCGATGTCGGCTACACCGGCGACCTCTCCTTCCTCACCGTCGTCGCGGCCGGGGCACCGATCAAGGCGATCGGCGGCACCAAGTCCGATCCCCGGACGCAGGCGATCCTGGTCCGCGCGGATTCGCCGATCCGCTCGGCCGCGGATCTGAGGGGAAAGCGGCTCGCCGGCACCCGCGGCGGCTGGGGCCAGTTCCTGATCAGCGCGACGCTGGAGAAGGCCGGGATCGCGCCGTCCGAGGCCACCTTCGCGCCGCTCAACCCGGTCGACGCCAAGGTCGCGCTGATGGCCGGCTCGGTGGATGCCTGGGCGGTCTGGGAGCCCTACGTCGCGTTCGCGACGCTCAAGGACAAGGCACGGCCGATCGCGGACGGCGCGGGCCTCACGCCGACCATCACCTTCATCGTCGCCTCAGACAGCGCCATCGCCACCAAGCGGGCGGTGCTGCAGGACTTCCTGAGCCGCCTGAACCGGGCGCGGCTCTGGTCGCTGGACCATCTGGAGGCCTACGCCCGGAACACGGCCGCGCTGACCAAGATACCGGAGGACGTCCTGCGCGCGGCCTACACGGCGCAGCGGACGCGCCCGATCGCGCTCGACGAGGGCGTCGTGAAGGAGATGCAAGACGCCTCGGACCGGGCGACGCGGTACGGCATCCTGTCGAAGACGCTCGACGTCGGCCGGGCCTTGGACCGGAGCTTCACGGAAGCGGCCTCGAACTGAGCGGTGCACGGTCGTCACGCCCCGCGATTTTTGCGGCACTGCGGGAGCTTCGCTGTTTCCGGCACGTTCACCAGGGGCTCCCCGCAGCGGCACGTGGCCGGGCGGGTCGCGTTCCGGAGTGTCCATGTCCGATTCCCGTCGTCCCGCATCGCAGGCCCGCGCGACCCGCTCGCGCATCCAGGAAGGCCAACCCTATCCCCTCGGCGCCACCTGGGACGGGCTCGGGGTCAATTTCGCGCTGTTCTCGGCCCACGCCACCAAGGTCGAGCTCTGCCTGTTCGACGACCAGGGCGAGCAAGAGATCGAGCGCATCGAGCTGCCCGAGTACACGGACGAGATCTGGCACGGCTACCTGCCCGACGCGCGCCCCGGCACGATCTACGGCTACCGCGTCCACGGCCCCTACGAGCCGAAGGCCGGCCACCGGTTCAACCCCAACAAGCTGCTGATCGACCCCTACGCCAAGGGGCTCGTCGGCTCGATCACCTGGAACCCGGCCCTGTTCGGCTACCAGATGGAGACGGGTGACGACCTGACCTTCGACGAGCGCGACAGCGCCCCCTACACGCGCCGCTCCCGCGTCATCGACCCGGCCTTCACCTGGGGACGGCACCGCAAGCCGCTGATCCCCTGGGAGAAGACCATCGTGTACGAGGCCCACGTGAAGGGCATGACCAAGCTCGACCCGCGGGTGCCGGAGAAGCTGCGCGGCACCTATGCCGGCCTCGGCACAAGGGACGTGCTCGACTACATCAAGAGCCTCGGCGTCACCTCGGTTGAGCTGCTGCCGGTCCACGCCTTCGTGCAGGACGACTACCTGCAGCAGAAGGACCTGGTGAATTACTGGGGCTACAATACGATCTCGTTCTTCACCCCCGCACGGCGCTACGCCGCGGTGCCGGATTTCGCCTTCTCCGAGTTCAAGGAGATGGTCTCGCGCTTCCACGGCGCCGGCCTCGAGGTGATCCTCGACGTGGTCTACAACCACACCGCCGAGGGCAACGAGAAGGGCCCGACCCTGTCATTCAAGGGCGTCGACAACGCCTCCTACTACCGGCTGCTGCCGAACGAGCCGCGCTACTACATCAACGACACCGGCACCGGGAACACCTTCAATCTGTCGCACCCGCGGGTGCTGCAGCTCGTGACCGATTCGCTGCGCTACTGGGCGCAGGAGATGCAAGTCGACGGGTTCCGCTTCGACCTCGCGACGATCCTCGGCCGCGAGCCCTACGGCTTCGACGAGGGTGGCGGCTTCCTTGACACCTGCCGGCAGGACCCAGTGCTCAACAACGTCAAGCTGATCGCCGAGCCGTGGGATTGCGGCCCGGGCGGCTACCAGGTCGGCGGCTTCCCGCCGGGCTGGGCCGAGTGGAACGACCGGTTCCGCGACGATGTCCGCGCCTACTGGAAGGGTGACGGTGGGCTGCTGCCGGACCTGGCGGCGCGGGTCTCGGGCTCGGCCGACAAGTTCAACAAGCGCGGGCGCAAGCCCTGGGCCTCGGTGAACTTCCTCACCGCCCACGACGGCTTCACCCTGCACGATACGGTCTCGTACAACGACAAGCACAACGAGGCGAACGGCGAGGGCAACCGCGACGGCCACTCGCACAACCTCTCGTACAATTACGGAGTAGAGGGCCCGACGGACGATCCCGAGATCCGGGCGGTGCGCCTGCGCCAGATGCGCAACATGCTTGCGACCCTGTTCCTGTCCCGCGGCACGCCGATGCTGCTCGCGGGCGACGAGTTCGCCCGGACCCAGAAGGGCAACAACAACGCCTACTGCCAGGATAACGAGGTCTCGTGGCTCGACTGGGGGGCGATCGGCGACGAGGAGCGGGATCTCGCCGAGTTCACCCAGCGCCTGATCATCCTGCGCAACGCCCTGCCGATCCTGAGCCGCGGGCGGTTCCTCACCGGTCAGTACGACGAGGAGTTCGGCGTCAAGGACGTGACGTGGCTGCGGCCGGACGGCAGCGAGATGGCCGGCGAGAACTGGTCGGACGGCGAGGCCCGGGCCTTCGCGGTCCAGCTCGACGGGCGCGCCCAGGCCACCGGCCTGCACCGCCGCGGCGGCGACGCGACGCTGCTGATCATGTTCAACGCCTACCACGACCTCGTGACGTTCACGCTGCCGGAATCGGTCGGCGGCGTGGCCTGGACGCGGCTCCTCGACACCAACCTGCCCGACAGCCAGGACGTGGAGAGCTTCAAGTTCGGCTCCGGCTACGACGTGACCGGGCGCTCGCTCCTGATGTTCGTGCTGAAGCCCGAGGATAGCCCGGGCGTCGAGGACAACGCCATGGAGCGCTCCTACCAGCACGTGATGCAGGCCTTCGAGCGGGCGAACGTGGAGCATGTCCGCTTCCACCTCGACGAGGCGGAGGGGTAAGGCGAGGGGGTGAGAAACGCGGCCGGGCGGTTTTCGCATCGCCCGGCCGTCTGCGCCTTGCGCCGGACGGCGCACCCGGCTAACAGCACGGCACCGCGCGGCCCTGGCCACGCCCGGCGCGCCGCGTGCGCGCCCGGGTGCCCGGTTCGCGGACGGAGGGGTGGCCGAGTGGTTGAAGGCGCACGCCTGGAAAGTGTGTATACCGGAAACGGTATCGCGGGTTCGAATCCCGCTCCCTCCGCCAACTAGCATTAATTTTTCTGAAAGTTTTTGAGGCCGGCGCCTCTACCCCACCAGCCGGAGTGTGATGGCCAAGGACCCCGCGACCTTCTCCGAGCTCCGGAAGGCCGCCAAGGTCACCGATCAGGAGATCGATGTCGCGGTCGACGCAGTGCTCGCGGATCTGACGACCGAGGCCTACCCGCTCGCGAAGGGCTGCATCCTCGACCTCGTCGAGACGCTCCGCACGAACACCCGCGCGGCCGAGGCGCTCACCACCGACAAGCCGGCCTGGAAGCGCAACATGGTCAGGACCGCGATCCTGCTGGCGCATCCGGTGCACAGCTGAAAAACAAGCACGCTCCTCCGTCCGGGGGCGATTGGCGAGCCGGTCCTGACTCTGTCGTAGGCGCACGGCAAAGCTGCAGATGTAGTAATCGAAAGGTGACATGACATGATCGATTTTATGAAGCACTACGGTGTTACAAAAGAACTTTTAGAATCAAATGGCATCGATGCTGATGCGACAAGCAAAGGAGAGCGCTCTTCTGAGCGAGAAATTCGAGATGCTCTTCAATTGCTCGTGCCGAGACGGTCTGGAACAAAACTGATCCGATTGGGTGGGGACTTGGATGGCGGCTATCTTCTGCCAAATGACCTCGCAGAAATTAGCGCCTGCTTTTCTCCAGGTACAAATAATTTCAAAAGATTTGAGGATCAACTTGCGATTGAATACGGTATTACTTCCTTTATGTGTGACTATTCTAGCAATAAAGAGCAGTTCGCAACGCCGTTGATCAATGGCATGCAGTTTTTTCAGAAAAAATGGCTCGATGTAGATGGAGCCGATAACTCGCTGAGTCTCGATGACTGGGTTCAAGAAAACTCGCAGCGGACAGGAGATCTGTTGCTGCAGATGGACATTGAAGGCGCAGAATACAGGAATTTCATTGGCTCTCTTTCTGCGACTTTAGAGCGATTTCGAATTATCATAGTCGAAATCCACAACCTGCAACACCTCGAAAATCGCGACTTTCTCTGTAACGTTTTTCTCCCGGCGATGCAAAAAATTGCTCGCAGTCACATAAGCGTTCATGTGCATGCAAACAATTGCTGCGGCTATGCGGAATTGTATGCTGGGCAAACGGTGCCTTGCGCAGTTGAGGCCACATTCCTCCGCAAGGATCGTGTCCATACTGACCCAGATGCATTAGTGCTTCCACATAGCCTCGATCGACTGAATGTTGGCAGGTATCCTCCTATTCACCTAGGTGGGCTTTGGCTGGCCGAGGCTGACGAGGTACGATCAAGATTGAATGCCCTCGAACAGTCAGTCACATGGCTGACAGCCCGCGTTACTAATCTAGTAAAATCCAACTCCTTTCTGATAAACAATGTCCTGCTCCGTCCGAATGTCGCTCTTGGAAAGCAAGCAACGCAGAGCTCTTTATCAATTTACTCTACCGAGCAGGGGGCCGCCGGTGGGGTGAGTGGCACGCGAAGTGGACGGTTCGGCTTCCATACTGACGAGGAACAAGATCCTTGGTGGATGGTGGATCTGGGTAAGCCCCATCAAATAGACGGCTGTCTTATTTTCAATCGCATGGATGGAGCGTCGACGCGCGCAGATACGTTGCAAGTATTGACATCATTAGATGGGAATGATTGGACCTTGAGGTACTTGCATAGTGGGCGACCAACCTTCGGCGGTATCGTGCCCTACGATGGCGAACCGCCACTGCTACTTGATATGTCTGGCATCACTGCGAGATTCATCCGCCTCCGGCTGTCGGCGTTCACCGCACTTCATCTTGACGAAGTCGAAGTGTACGGGCGACCGATTTAGTTGTGCAGCGGGGGTACCAGTTGGGCTCTATCCGAACTGCGTTCGTGGCACTATTGGCAGATCAGCCAGAAATTTGCTCAGCACGAAACTTGGGCACGAAGCTTGGGATAGCTACGAGGGCCGTCGGCTACTCCAACCTGTTAATTGGCACGAAGAAGCAGCACGCGGTCGAGGATGAGGTGGACCCTCCAGCGAGCTTTGGCGGCAAACTCTCAGACGTAATTACCCAGGCCTATGATGGCAGGGTTCAAGCGCCGATGGTTTCGAGGATGGTGCCAAAGGGAGTGCTGCCTGTGATGCGCGCGGTATCGACAACGGTGCGGATGGCGGCCTCGCACTTGGCCGCCCACATCGTGCGATAAACGTTAGTGACCTTCCGCTGCACGACAGCCGGACGCAGCAGCCGCTCGGAGCCGTTGTTGGTCGGCTCGACCTGTCCGGGATAGGCGAGGAACACCACTTGCTGGCGCACCCGGTGAAGGAATGAGCTAAGGAGCGTGGCAGATGCAGCTAGTTCTACCCCCTCTTCGCAGAACAGCCGCAGATGCTGCCCTGTTCGCCGCCGCCCTTCACGAGAGAGGCCAGAAAGGTCAAATTGAAACGCCGTTGATGGCTCATCTGGCACGTGTTGCAGCCATTGTTACGCGCCTTGGTGAAGGTTGTCCTTTTTGGAACAGCGAGCATCGCGATGACGCGGTGCAGGTGGCTTGGCTTCATCACGCGATTGAGGGAGGAGAAATTACAGTACGCATGCTGATGCGCGAAGGATTTTCGAGAATTGTAGCAGAAGAAGTAGAAGTCTTATCGGCACCGAAAGAGTCAAGTCTAAGCGAATGGATTGACGATTCGGCGGAGCGCGCAGGTCTAATGGCCCTTCTGGTAAAACTTGCAGACGTCATTGACAAACGTAGTCTGACGCAGGTTGCAGCGAGATCTAGCAGCAGCGATGACGCCCCCGTGATCGATCTAGAACGATTGACAAACAGGCTGATCGAAGCGGTCCGCCGTAAGGGCTGGGAGGGCGATTGTGAAGTGCTTTCCCGTATGCATTGATGCAGGAAGTGACGACTTCGCATTGGCTTACTTTAGTCTAATATCTAAGCGTTGAGGCGCCTGTAAACTTCGATGGCGTCATTGATATCTTCATATACGATCGCCCGCCCGTTGAGCAAGACGATCCCTTGAGTGCACCATTCGCGCAGCTGCTCCATCGAATGCGAAATCATAATGATGTCTGCATTTTTGCGACGCGCAGCGAAAACCTCATCACATCGCTTAGAAAACCGAGCATCGCCAACCGAAGTGAGCTCATCGATCAAGTAAGTCTCAAAGGGTATTGCCATACTCATGCCAAAAGCGAGGCGCGCTCCCATGCCAGACGAGTAGGTATAGATCGGTTGCTCCAAATAGCTGCCGAGTTCAGAGAAATCTTCCACGAAATCCAGCACCTTTCGCGGATCCTCCCCGTAGATGCGCGCCACGAACATAACGTTGTCGCGTCCAGTCATTTTCGGATGGAAGCCGCCGGCAAAGCCGAGCGGCCACGAAACACGGCGGCCTCGATAGACCCTACCTTTGGTCGGTTCCTCGGTCCCTGCAAGGATCCGCATTGTGGTCGATTTGCCAGCGCCGTTGATGCCGAGGATGCCATAACAGATACCCGGCCTGAGAGTGAATGAAGCTCGTTCTAAGACGACGCGTGAAGCACCGTTCGTCCGGTAGATTTTGGTGACGTTCTCGAAACGGATCACGGGACCGCTCTGTTGGCATGATCGCCTGCTGGCGTTCTGCTAGCACGTACAGCACTGGATGTTGGCCAAACTGGGAACGGCAAGGCTGGAGCTGCTTCATCCGCAGCATGTCGCCTATTGGAGTGCCGGCGCCTCCGTCGAGCCGTCCTGCGACGAGCTCGAACGCTGGCAGATCAGCGACCTGATCTGCTCGGATGCCGACGTGTAGCGTTTGGCCGCGAGCCGCGGACTCGTCGAGGGCGGCGACTCGCGATAGGCCGGCGCCGCCATGCCTTCCGAACCGAAAGGCCCGATTCGCGGCCGCCACCTCGAGGCCCTGCGCGCCGTCGCCGAGAACCCCGGCGGCCTGCGGCATGAGGCCTACCCGGCTGTCATGCCGATCTTGGAAGAGCTCGGGTATGTCGAGGAGCGCACGACCCGCGGCAGCACCGGCCGGCGCGTTTGGCACCTGACCCCGGGCGGACGCGAACTGCTGATCGCGCTCGGTATCCGCGAGAGCGTCGAGCCGTGACAGATGCCAGTTAGGTGTAGGCGACCGGCAGCTCGCTGACCTGCGTCGTGTACCGCGGCGTGCGCATCTCGAACTTCGTGTTCCAGTCGCGCCGGCTCACCAGCCCAGCCCGCGCCGGCACCACCGCGCCGCGGCCCCAGCGCGTTGCAGGCGTCCATCGCCGCCATCAGCGGACCCGACCGCTCGCGGTCCAATGCGCCGATCAGCGCCCGCGGGCTGTGCGACAGCGGCACGAGATCGTTCGTGACGATCCCGGCCTTGCTGTACCGCCACGGCCGTCCCACCAGACGGCCGGCGGCCTCGTCTGCCAGCTCCCGAGCGACGGCTACAGCAACGCCACGGCGATGTGCCAGGCGACCGGGAAGCGGCGGAACCACTATGCGTCTAATGAGGGCACGAAGGCCTTCATGGCGGCGCTCGCGGCCGACACCGGAATTCCGGCCTCGGTGTTAGTTCAGTCACTTAGCGGCGGCACGCCCGAGTTGCAGGGCACTTGGGTGCACCCGCAGGTCGCCATCAACTTGGCCACTTGGTGCTCGCCGATCTTCGCGGTGCAGGTGAGCAAGTGGGTCCACGACTGGATGCGCGGTCACTCCGCGGTCCGGCCGACGCTGCCCTACCACCTCCGCCGGCACCTCGCGAACCACCCGAACGTCCCGGCAGCCACTTCTCGATTCTGGCCGAGATGACGATCCTGCTGATCGCCCCGATGGAGGACATGGGCTACACGCTGCCCGAGCGCCTGCTGCCGGACATCTCGCAGGGTCAGATGTTCTGCAAGTGGCTCCGCGAGGAG
The DNA here is from genome assembly GCF_053345595.1 of Methylobacterium sp. D54C. NCBI lineage: Bacteria > Pseudomonadati > Pseudomonadota > Alphaproteobacteria > Hyphomicrobiales > Methylobacteriaceae > Methylobacterium > Methylobacterium sp. D54C. The sequence continues at coordinate 1,256 of NZ_JBKFAK010000015.1, read as the reverse complement.
TGGGGCATCGACACGGACGCGCTGCGCAAGTACCGGCATGACTTCGAGGACGGCCGTGTCGTGTGGCCCAAGGCGTACCCGGACGACATGCTCGCGGAGTTTCGTCGGCACTTCTGGACGGCGTGGCTCCCGCTGAAGTCCGAGGCCTACTTCGCCGGTCGCGACAGCAAGGCTTTGGAGTACCTGCCTCGGCTGCTCGCGAAAGCCGCGGCCGCCGGGCTGCACGCCCCCGCGAAGCGCCTGCCGCCGCGGCCGATCCCGAAGAAGATGCGCCAGGCGTAAGACCACGACATCTCCGCCGGCGTGCACATGCCTGACGGCAGGGATCGACAAGTACGCCATCCGCGACGGCGTGGCAGGTGCGCTGAGACAGCTTGATCAAGATCGGCGCGGCGGAGTCTGCGCCGATTTTTGCTAATTCATAGCCTTTCGCAGATTGTAGGGATCTCTGTGGCCTATCATTGGGAAGACAAGCCGAAGGAACAGATCGAGAGATATTATATAGAGCCCTATTAAAGAGTTGTTAGAGCAAAATCACGGCTCAAGCTCGATCTCTTTATTGGAGCATATGAGCCTCAAACAATTGAAAGATTTCGTTGAGTTGGCGTCTCCCTCTGCCATGGAGGGGCTGCCTCCAAATGCCACATTGATGAGTGACGATTATAGGCCAACCAAAGCGCACATAACGTTTAGTGGGCCTGAATATAAGGCCAGGCTCGGTAGGCGATTTGCTCCAAAATATGTATCTTTTGATGAGTGGTGGTGTGGCGAAGTTCTGTCGAGAATTATTGCGAAAGCTCCCGGCCGCGAGTCGATTTTCCGCGGCGAAGTTCTAAAATATATTCGCAATGAAGAGACAGGCGCGCATGTAGCTGGTAAGTATCGCCGGGGCACCGCGGATGATAAGCTCGCCCGCCTTATGCAGGGTGAGCATGTCGATGTTTATATGATGCTTAATGGCGCCCCTCCTGTTATGGCAGAGCCGCACGCACCGGCCTACGCCACTCTTCATCAGATCGGATGGGAGGTCGAAGAAATGATGAAAAGAATGCACCCGGATCTCACCGCTCGCGCAAATTTTATACCTACGACCAGCCCAAGATTGCGGCCCGTCCCCCCTGGTGTGCTTTAGATGTTTGGTCCCAGGATTTGGTGGTGCGGGTTCTGAGTGAATCTAGAGGGCTCGTCCACCCAGGCTTTGCAGATAGCTTCGTAGGGCGTGAGGCCGCGTAGCGTCTTGAGGCGGCGGGCGAAGT
>NZ_JBKFAK010000149.1:0-338 GCF_053345595.1 Methylobacterium sp. D54C | reverse complement strand
CGTTGCGCTCGCCCTGGGGCTGCAGCACGTCGGCGGCGCGGTCGATCACCGCCTCGATCAGCCCGGCCAGGATCGATTCGCCCGAGGGGGTCGAGGCGCCGCCGTTGCCCATCGGGCGCCCGGCGCGCTGCGTGTACATGCGGAAGGCCTGCGGCTCCTCGTGGCGCACCGTCACCAGACGGTTGCCGCGCAGGATGAAAGTGATGCCGGCCAGCCCCGGCTCCCCGGCGTCGCTGACCTTCGAGAGCACCCGGCCGGTCATGTAGCGGGCGCCGTCCTCGACGTAGAGCAGCTCCGAGGGCTCGATGTCCTTCATCTCTTCGCGGGTCGGCACCTCG
>NZ_JBKFAK010000148.1:0-339 GCF_053345595.1 Methylobacterium sp. D54C | reverse complement strand
CGGGACGACGCGCCCGGCGCTGGCGACGATCGCGGGCGTGAACAGGTAGGCCCGCGCCACGTGCCCGGCGACCAGGGCGGCGGGGCCGAAGGGCGCGGTGACGAGGGCCGCCGCGGCGCCGAGGCCGAACTGCGCGCCGGCGAGCCGCAGGGCCGTGCCGTTGCGGCCCAGGGCCGTGAAGATCATCCACAGCATCGAGGTGGCGACGAATTCCGGGGCGAGGAGCGCGAGCGTCCGCAGCACCTGCGCCGCGTCGTGCCACTGGTCGCCGAACAGGAACGGGATGAGGGTCGGGGCGACGGCCGCCATGCCGAAGAAGGCCGGCACGGCCAGGAAGGC
>NZ_JBKFAK010000147.1:0-339 GCF_053345595.1 Methylobacterium sp. D54C | reverse complement strand
AAGTCCGGCACCGTGGTGGTCTCGGCCGGCGACCTCGCCCGCCGGGGCAAGGCGACCTTCGACGGCCTCGTGGTCGACCGGGCCTGGGCGGCGCGGAACCGGGGCTTCCTGGTGACGCTCGTCCGGCTGATCGCCGCCCAGGACGCGGCCTACGCCGCCAGGCCCTGGGGCGCCGACGCGCCGGAGGTGGCGGCGGTGGCCCGGATCAGCGGCTCGGCGCCCGCCGAGGTGCCCGCGAGCCTCGCGGCCTACCGGCCCCCGACCCTGGAGGCGCAGGCCTCCCCGGCCTGGCCCGGCGGCGCCGCCGCCAAGGCCCTGACCGAGACCGCCGCCTTCCTG
>NZ_JBKFAK010000146.1:0-339 GCF_053345595.1 Methylobacterium sp. D54C | reverse complement strand
CTGGCCTCGACGAGCTCTTCGGCGGCGGCGATCAGGCGGCGGCCACCAAGGATGTCCTCGCCGGCCAGATCCCGGCCGGCCGCGTCGGCCGGCCCGAGGAGATCGCCCAGGCGGTGCTGGTCCTCGCCTCGGACGCGGCGAGCTTCGTCAACGGCGTCGAGCTGTTCGCCGACGGCGGGCAGGTCCAGATCTGAGGGTTCGGGGCGGCCGGGACGCGACACCCGGTCCCGGCCACCCCCGTGAACCCTGGCAATGGCCGGCGGTTAAAGGCCCGGCCCTCCGGTCCCGCTTCCTCGCGGGCGGGCGCCGGGAAGGACAAACGGTTTCCATGGGCTGGCC
>NZ_JBKFAK010000145.1:0-340 GCF_053345595.1 Methylobacterium sp. D54C | reverse complement strand
GAAAATGCTCGTCGTTGGTCAGGCTCACGGGGTTACGAAAAAACATTCTGAAGCAAGGCGGCAGAAAGGTTACGAGGTTGTGATGGGCGGCTTTTTTCGAGTCGGGTTCCAGGCGCGCACTGACCAAGCGTCCGGCTCTCTAGCGCTCGCCAACGGAAAGGTGGCAGGCCTCGACGTAGGCGGCGGCATCTATCGCGGCAGCTATGTCGAGGAAGGCGGCCGGGCACGGGGAACTGCAATCCTGTCATTTCCTGACGGTGGCGAACTCGTCACGGGGATGCGTGTGCCTCCCGGAGCCGAGATCACAATACCATTTGATATCCCTGTCGGCACATCTACC
>NZ_JBKFAK010000144.1:0-340 GCF_053345595.1 Methylobacterium sp. D54C | reverse complement strand
CGGCGGCGGTCGGCGCGGTCTCCTCGGCCTCGCTCGCCCCGGCCTCGCTCTCCTCCGTCACGATCGCGTGCGCGGCGGTCTCGTCCGGGGCGTCGGACACGGTCAGCGCCTCCGCCACGGCGATGCGGGCCTCCGGCTCGGAGGGGGCGTCCTCGGACGGGGCGGAGTCGGCGGCGACCGGCCCCGACGCGGCGGGGGCTGCCTGCGCCTCGACCGGCGCGGTCTCGGGCCCGGCGGCCTGCGCCGGCTCACCCTCCGGGAGGTCGCCGGCGGCGGCCTCGGAGGCGAGGGCCTCCTGCACGGCCTCGGGGTTCTCGGACAGCGTGTCGGGCTGGACGGC
>NZ_JBKFAK010000143.1:0-342 GCF_053345595.1 Methylobacterium sp. D54C | reverse complement strand
TCACAGGACGCTTCGCCGACTACCTCGCCTGGCTCGCCCGCCAGCCGCGGGCCGCCGCCGAGCGCTTCTGGCAGGACGCCCTCGCCGGCCTCGACGCCCCCACCCGCCTCGCCGACACCTTCGACCCGCCCGGCACGCCCGGCGCCCGCGACGGACAGCGCCCGCCCGGCCACGGCGAAGTCCGGCATCACGGCGAGGTCCGGCATCACGGCGAGGTCCGGCATCACGGCGAGGTCCGGCACCGGGTGCCGCCGGCCGCCGCCGGGCGGCTGCTCGCCCGCGCCCGGGCCGCGCACCTCACCCTCAACACCTGCGTCCAGGCCGCCTGGGCCCGGCTCGTGG
>NZ_JBKFAK010000142.1:0-343 GCF_053345595.1 Methylobacterium sp. D54C | reverse complement strand
CCGCCGTGTCGGAGGACGGCGCGAACACCCGCGCGGCGCCCGCCAGGAACGCCCCGAACGCCGCCCGCCGCTCGCCCGGATCCGGCTCCTCGAACCCGTCCGCGTCCACCGCCAGGCACGACCGGCACTCGGTGACCGGCGCCAGGCCGCAGTAGCGCCCGTCCGGCTGCACCAGGTGGTTGCGGTGGCACACCGGCGAGTAGTCGTGCAGCGTCCACGCGTAGGGACGCCCCGACCCCGCCACCACCGCCATCAGCGCCCGCGCCGCGCCCCAGCGCAAGCCCGCCAGCGAGTGCACGTGGATCAGGACCGGCGCCAGCTGCCCGACGAACTCCGCGAGCTC
>NZ_JBKFAK010000141.1:0-347 GCF_053345595.1 Methylobacterium sp. D54C | reverse complement strand
ATCACGCCCTCCAGCATGGGGCTCACCGCCGCCGCGCTGCCGGTGATCTGGGTCGCGGTCGGCGGCCGCGGCGACCTGACGGCCACGCTCATCGGCACGCTCGTGGTCCTCGGCGGGTTCCAGGCGCTGACGATCTACGGCAGCCAGTACGCCCTGGTGGTGATGGGCCTGCTCCTCGTCGTGGTGGTGCTGGCGGCGCCCGACGGCCTCGTGGTGGCGGCCATGCGCGGGCCCGGGCGCCTCCGCCGCCGGGAGGTGGGCCGATGAGCCCGCTGCTCGAGACCCGCGATCTGAGCAAGCATTTCGGCGGGCTCCACGTCACCAACGACGTGAACTTCGCCCTCGCG
>NZ_JBKFAK010000140.1:0-347 GCF_053345595.1 Methylobacterium sp. D54C | reverse complement strand
TCACCCGACTGGAGAAGGAGTTGCTCGCCTGGCATCGGGACAGCGACCTGTCGCAGCGCCTGGCGACGATCCCGGGTGTCGGCATCGTGTCGGCAACCGCGTTGGCCGCCTCGGTGAGCGAGCCCGAACGCTTCCGCTCCGGTCGGCAGTTCGCGGCCTCGTTGGGCCTGACACCGCTGCAGAACTGCAGTGGCGGCAAGGAGCGCCTGGGCCGGATCTCACGCATGGGCGACCGCTACCTGCGCCGGCTGCTCGTAGTCGGCATGACCTCTCTGATCCGGCGCGCGAAGGCGACGCCGACCTCGGTCGACCCGCGGCTGCCGGCACTGCTGCAGCGTAAGCCAGTG
>NZ_JBKFAK010000014.1:0-137620 GCF_053345595.1 Methylobacterium sp. D54C | reverse complement strand
GGGCAGGCCGCGCCGGCGGCCCGGGCGACGCCGGCTCCGGCCCCCCGGGAGGCCGGCACCAGCACCGGCGACTTCCTGCGCGACACGGTCCGCGGCTCGGTCGCGGCCCCGCGGCCGGCACCGGTCGCGGAGCCTCCGGTGTCCGAGGCGGCCGCGGCGGACGCGCCCGGCGCGCCGCCTCGGACCGAGCCTCCGCCGCCGCGCGCGATGGCGCCGGCGCCGCGCCCCCGGCCAGCGGCCACGCCGCAGCTCTGAGACCCGCGGGGCCGGCCGGTGCGGCCCGGCCTCGCTCATCCGACGAATCCACGCCTGACCGGCCCCCGCTGCACAGGTCCGGCAGGTCATCGACAGAACCACCAGCAGAGCGAAGTGAGAGGGGCCCCATGGGATCGATGCGGAACGCGTTCATCTACGCGGCCATCCTATCGACGCTCCCGCTCCCCGCGGCCGCGGCGGAGACGTGCCGCGACCATTACCGGAGCGAGGGGACGCCGATGCTCCAGGCCATCACCTACAAGACGTGGATGATCTTCCCCTCGGTCAGCCCCAGGGCCGCGTTCGACCGGGTGACGCGGGCGGTCCTGGCCGAGGGGTTCGTGGGCGTGCACGTGGAGAAGGCGCTCGGCACCCTGACGGCCCAGCAGGAGACATCCGGTTCGGGGCGACCGCAGACGTTGCGGGTCGTCGTGCGCAAGGCCGGGGCGGGCAGCCGGGTCGACGCCCTGTTCATGGTGCAGGCCGGCCAGATCGGTCAGGACGTCGACCAGAACCTGTGCCGCATCGTCGATGCCGCGGCGCAGTAGGCCCCCGATGTCGACCGGCTCCAGGCACGCGGCCCAGAGGCGAGGTTCCGATGCGCGGTCCGGTGCGAGCTTCGGGGCGAGGTTCGGGGCGATGCTCAGCGCGGGGCCGGCCGTGACGCGCCTCCCGGCGGCCACCCTCGCCGCTGCCCTCGCCGCTTTCCTCGCCGCAACCCTCCTGGCGCCGTCGTCGGCCCGCGCGATCGACTGCCGCAAGGCGGCCAGCCCGCTCGAGCGCATGATCTGCGCCGACCCGGCGCTTCGGAAGGCGGACGCCGCCCTGGGTGCGGCCTATTCCGGCCTCCTGCACAGCACGGACGACGCCGAGATCCGCGCGATGCTGGTCGCCAGCCAGAAGCGCTGGGTGGCGGCCCGGGACACGTGGCTCGGCGACCTGGACGCGGCCGACGCGCGCGCCGTCGTGCTGAAGGCGATCCGGGCACGGACCGAGGACCTGTCCGGCCGCTCGAAGAGCGATCCCGCCCGACCGCACTGGATCGCGGCGGCGCTGCGGCAGCGGGCCTTCGCGGCGCGGTTCACCGGCGGCCCCTTCGCGGGGTTCGACGCGGCGTGCGACTTCCTCCCCGTCGGGCGGGACCGGGTCTACGGGTGCTTCGGCAGCCGGCGCTACCAGAACGGCGACCGGGTCTGCACGCTGTCCGACGACTGGGCGAGCGGCCACACCTCCGAGACGCGCACGGTCGCGCGGGTCGTCGACGGCGCCGCGCGCACGGTCGCGACCTGCACGATCGGCGGGGGCGACGACGCGGAATGCCCGGGTCCCGACAACGCCGACGGCCGCTGGGCGCGGCCTGCCGCCCCGACCGTCGCCGGCGCGGCGGCACCCGCGGGACCTCGGCCCGTCCTCGACGTCGAGCTGGCCCCGGACGCCGATGCCGAGACCTGGCTCTCGGTGTGCCTGACCGACCCCGCCTATCCGCCGCCCGACCCGGTTCCGGCGGCCCGGACGGCCCCGGGATCGAGCCCGCCCGCGCCCGCGGGCGCCCCGAGCAGCCGGTGACGATGGGACCGCACGCCCCCACGCCCGATCCGGCCCCTGCGCCGGCCCCTGCGCCGGCCCCTGCGCCGGCCCGGGGCCGCCGGCACGCTCTCGGTGACTACGACGGGCGATGGCGAACTGCCCGAGGTCCACGAATACGGAGTCGCGTGCCGATGAAACGGATCCTGCGGGCGCTGCCGCTGATCACCGTGACGGGCCTGGCCGCGACCGCCGCGGTCGCGGCCCCCATTCCCCCCTGCGCGGCCGACGCCGAGCGGCAGGCCCTCAAGCTGCTGCGCTTCCACAGCGACGGCGACACGCGGGCCACGGTCGATTCCGCGTCCGTCCGGTCCGTCGGCACCGTCGCGTCCCTGGTCGGGACGCGGCGCTTCCAGGTGATCGAGGTGGAGGGCAGCATCTACAAGGGCGCGTATCGGATCCGGCTGATCTACGCGCCGATGCCCGGGAGCTGCGTGCTGATGGGGCAGGAGATCCTCGAGCGCTCCGATCCCTACTGAGCACCGGCCCGCGGCCGGCCCTCCGGCTGCCCCGCGGGCGCTCTCCTCAGCGCGTGCCCAGGCAGCCGGTCCCGGGCGCCGGCAGGACCAGCCAGGCGCCGCCCGCGTAGAGGCGCCGGACCGCGCCCGGCGCGGCGGGCCGGAGCACCAGGTACGCGCGGCCGGCCGAGACCAGGGCCCCGTCGTCGGCGGCCGCCAGGGTGCCGGGGTTCCCGAGCGCCACCACGGTCTCCGGCTGGACCGCGAGGGCGGTCAGCGCGGTCACGCCGAGCCCCCCGGCGAGCGCCGCCGCGACGGCGCCGACCGGCAGGCCGCGCCGCGGGCGCCGATCAGTAATCGTAGGCATGCTCGAACCGGCCCCCCGCGGCCTCCACGGCGCGGATCTGCGCGACGAGCTGCTCCACCGCGGTGTCGTAGCCGACGCGCTGCCAGCCCGGCTCGGACTGGATCGGCATCGCGAACAGCGGCTCGGCCCCGCCGAGGGTGACCGTCCGGCCCGGCGGCAGGAGGACGGTGGTGAGGATCCGGTGGTTGCCGGCGATCTCCAGGACGATCCGGCCCCGCGCGCCGAGGCCCCGGACGATCTCCGTGAAGGCCCGGTAGCGCGGCGTCTCCATCAGGGCGGCCGGGCCGCCGTCGCCGGCCGGGACGGGGCCGAGGAGAGTGATGCGCGGGTCGGCGGCCGCGTCGCCGGCATCGAGCCCCGCCACGACGCTGCGGATCGTCAGGCCGGCCGGGTCCATCCCGGCGAGCCACGCGATCCCCTGGGCGTAGGCCCATTTCACCCCGTATTGCAGCGTGAGCGCGCCGCGCCGCTCGACCGCCCGCAGGGACGGCGTGAACGGGACCTCGTGCCAGAGCCGCGACAGCTCCGCGTCGAACGGGTAGCGGTACCAGGGGGTCTGGCGCAGGAACGCGGCGTAATCCCCGAGCAGCCGGGCGTTGAACCGGTCCTCGTCCGTCGGCTCCGGCCCCCGCCACCGCGCGGTCAGCGCCCCGAGGGTGCGCTCGTAGGCGCCCTGGATCAGCATCTCGGCCGTGAAGCTCAGGCCGATCACGTAGTTGGTGACTTTCTGGCCCGCGGTGACGTCGCCGGTGCGCCCGGCCGCCCGGGTCGCTCCGCACAGGCTCATCCAGAAGCCCGTCGTCGCCGCCCAGTAGTCGAAGGCCGATTCCGAGGCGGAACGCGTCACCCCGGCGAGGTCCGCGTAGGCGTGGACGATGTCCCATTCGGGGAAGGTGAGGTAGCTGTCGCCGGCCGCGCGCTTGTAGCCCTCGGGGGCGATCCCGAAGCGCGAGCCGCCCGCCGAACGCCCCGGCCCGGCGGGATCGGGCCTGACCGTGCAGCCCCCCTCGATCGCCGCGACGGGCAGGGCGCAGGCGAGGACCAGAACGGCGAGGCCGGCGACCGCCCAGCGGACGACCCGTCGCCGGCGACGGGGGGGCCGGGGGCTCACGCGGCGACCCCGGCCGCGGTCCGGGCGCGCCACGGCCACCAGCCGAGCACGACGCCGGCGAGGCCGAGGCTCAGGTGCGGGCCGTTGGAGAGGAGCGGGCTGTCCTGGAAGCCCTTCAGGAACAGCGACAGGTCGAGGAAGCTCGACCCGGTGAGCACGCCGACGACGCCGTCGAGCAGGTAGATCGCCCCGAAGGCCCGCAGGAAGGTCACGGCGGCGGAGCGCGACCACAGGCCGGCGGCGAGCGCCCACAGGCCGGAGGCGAGGTGGAGCGCGTCCTTGTAGACGTCGAGCCGGAACAGGCCGAAGACGCGGCCCTCCGCGTCCCGGAAGGCCGGGACGTAGTCGGTGGCGGCGGCGAACAGCAGGATGGCCGCGAAGGCGAGGGCGGCCACCTGCGGGGGCGTGGGTCTCATGGGCGTCTCCTGAGTCGGCACGCGCGGCCCGCGCGAGGCGGATCCGTGCCGGGGCGCGGTCAGGCCATGTAGGTCGACCACAGGGCGTTCCGGAACAGCAGCCCCGGATCGTAGCGGCGCTTGGCGGCCACGAAGGCGTCGAGCCTGGGATAGGCCCGGGCCATCTGGTCGCGCCGGGCGTGCAGGCGGTAGGGCAGGTAATAGGCCCCGCCGATCGCCACGACGCGCTCGATCAGGGCCTCGGTCATGCGCATCATCGCGGCCTCGTCGCCGGGGGTGAGGCCCTGCGAGAACGACATCACCGCGCCGATCCGCGGGCCCGGCGCGTAGGCCAGCGCCGAGTCCGGGTCCGCCGCCACGTAGCGCAGGGTGACGTTGAGGCAGTCGCAGCCCGAGCGCGGGATGGTCTCGCGGCAGGCGACGAGGAACGCGTCGAAGCCCTCGGGCGGGACGAAGTACTCGTGCAGGATGTCGGTGCGGCTGCGGTCGCGCGAGGCGAGGTTGGCCACCGGCTCGTTCATCAGGCTGTTGCGGGTGGCGAGGCCGGGATCGAGCGTCGGGTTGAGCCGGGTCTCGGCGATCCAGCGGGCGCGCTTGCCGAACTCGCTGCCGACCTGGGCCCGGTAGATCTCCCGCGAGACCGCCGAGAACGCCCCCTGCGCGGCCGCCGCGGGCAGGACCTGCGGCGGGTGCTCGGCCTCCGCGTAGGTGACGAGGATCGCCTCGTCGAAGAAGCTGGCCTGCGCGACCGAGAGCCGGCCGTAGGCCATCCGCAGGCGGGCGTCGCGCGCCACCGCCGCCGCGAAGGCCGGCGCGAAATCCGCGGCCGGCATCACCGCGAAGGTCGGCGTCAGGAGGCGGTTCGGCACCATCTCGACCACGAGGTCGACCACGATGCCGAACAGGCCGTAGCCGCCCATCGCCAGCCCGAACAGCTCGGCGTTCTCCTCGCGGGAGCAGGTCACGAGGCTGCCGTCGGCCAGGACGAGGCGGAGGGCGCGGACGGTGGAGCCGAACGGGCCGTGCGGCGCGGGCCAGCCGTGGGCGTTGACGCAGAAGGTCGAGCCGACCCCGAAATCGCTGTTCGACTGCATGACCGTCGGCGAGTAGCCGATCCGGTCGAGCTGCCGGATGACCTGCGACCAGCGCGCGCCGGCCCCGACCCGGTAGAGGCCGGCGGCTGTGTCGGGCTCGATCGGGCCGCCCTCCAGGGTCACGGCCGTCCCGTCGCGGGCGAGGCTCTGGCCGCCCATGGAATGGCGGGCGACGCCGACGGCGACCGGCCGGCCGGCGGCGGCGGCATCCCGGATCTCGGCGCGCACGGCCTCGATCAGCGCGTCGGTCGAGCCCGGCGGGAGCACGGCGTGGCGCGTCACCGGGGTCGGGTTGAGGCCGCTCGCGTCGTTGAGGATGATCCGCGGCGCGGCCCGGGCCGCCCGCGGCAGCAGCGCGGCGGCCGCCGCGGCGCCGCCGCCCGCGAGGATCCCGCGCCTGCTCGGTCCTGTCCCGGCCATGCCCACCCTCGATTCGCGCCGGCGGGGCGACCGGCTCGCCCCGCCGGCCAACCCTGCGACGGGTTCGGATCCGGCGGCGTGAGATCACGCACGGAGCGCGGTCCGCCGCCGGCCGGGACGATGCCACGCCGCCCCCGGCGCGGTCGAGCACCCGCGCTCCGGCCGTCGGCGCCACGCGCCGATCCGTCCTCAACCGCGGTTCCTCGACGGGTCGCGGATCGCGACGTTGACAGGCGTCCGACGCCGCGGCACGGCGGCGGAGGACCCGCGTGGCCGGAGCCCACGATCGCCGAGGAGGGAGATCCGCCATGCCGTCAGGCGCTTCGAACCGGACGGCAGGGGAGGCCCCGCGGCCGGAGCGGGAGCCGGTCTTGCTGCAGGATCCGCACGCCGTCCGCGAGCCGCGCGAGAACAACCTCGAGCGCGCGATCGGCCACGCGGTGCGCGAGCGCCGGAAGCGCCTCGGCATCACCTCGGCGGACCTCGCCGCGACGACCGGCCTGTCGCCCGGCATGCTGTCGAAGATCGAGAACGGCAACATCTCGCCGTCCCTGACGACGCTGCAGCTGCTCGCCCAGGCGCTCGGCATGCCGATCACCGGCTTCTTCCGCGGCTACGAGGAGGTCCGCAACGCGGTCTTCGTCAAGGCCGGGGAGGGGATCGAGCTGGAGCGGCGCGGCACGCGGGCCGGGCACCAGTACAACCTGCTCGGGCACATCCACGAGAACACCAGCGGCGTGACGGTCGAGCCGTATCTGATCACGCTCACGACCGATTCGGACGTGTTCCCGACCTTCCAGCACCCCGGCCTGGAGTTCCTCTACATGCTGGAGGGCGAGGTGCTGTACCGGCACGGGGACCGGCACTTCCACATGCAGCCCGGCGACAGCCTGTTCTTCGACGCCGATGCCCCGCACGGGCCGGCGGAGCTGCTCGTGCTGCCGGCCCGCTACCTCTCGGTGATCGCGTATCCACAGTCGGGCCGCACCGGCTGACGGGCCGCGTTGTTCTCAGGAAGAAATCTTATTTCTTGAGGGTTGATTTCCGCCGCGCAGGCCGCCTATGCTCCGGGCGAACCCGCGACGGAGGTGGTGCCATGTGCGGCATCGTCGGATTGTTCCTGAAGGACCCCGCCCTGGAGCCGCAGCTCGGCGCGCTGCTCGCCGACATGCTCGTCACCATGACGGATCGGGGGCCGGACTCGGCCGGCCTCGCGATCTACCGGCCGCCGGCGCCCGGCCTGTCGAAGATCACCGTGCAGTCGGCACGCCCGGAGGCGGATTTCCCCGCCCTGGAGCAGCGCCTCGCGGAGGCCTCCGGCGGCTCGGCGCGGGTGGCGGTGAAGAGCTCGCACGCGGTCATCACCGTGGCGTCCGACCGCCTCGCCGCGACGCGCGGCGCCCTGAAGGGCCTCGCGCCCGATCTGCGCGTGATGGGCGCGGGCGAGAGCGTGGAGATCTACAAGGAGGTCGGCCTGCCGCGGGAGGTGGTGGCGCGCTTCGGCATCGCCGGGATGTCCGGCACCCACGGCATCGGCCACACCCGGATGGCGACGGAATCGGCCGTGACCACGATGGGCGCGCACCCGTTCTCCACCGGCGCCGACCAGTGCCTCGTCCATAACGGCTCGCTGTCGAACCACAACAACCTGCGCCGGAGCCTCGCCCGCGACGGCATGGCCTTCGAGACGGAGAACGATTCCGAGGTCGCGGCGGCCTATCTCACCACCGCGATGGCGCGGGGCCGGGACCTCGGCGCGGCGCTCGCGGGGGCGCTCACGGATCTCGACGGGTTCTTCACCTTCGTGGTCGGCACCAAGTCCGGCTTCGGCGTGCTGCGCGACCCGATCGCCTGCAAGCCCGCGATCATGGCCGAGACCGAGCGCTACGTCGCCTTCGGCTCGGAATACCGGGCGCTCGTCGGGCTGCCGGGGATCGAATCCGCCCGCGTCTGGGAGCCCGAGCCGGCGACCGTCTACTTCTGGGATCAGCGGCAGGCCGCCTGAGCCGCTCCCCCCGCAGCCTTCACGGATCTCGCTCATGCCCGTCTTCGATCTGGCGGCGACGCCCCTGCGCGCCCTGAACCAGGCCCTCCACGGCGTCGCGCCGGGCGCCAACGACACCGAATTCGAGGTGCTGAACCCGCGGGGTCAGCACGCGGTGGCGGTCGGGATCGACGGGCCCGTCACCGTCACGGTGCGGGGCCCAGTCGGCTACTACTGCGCCGGCATGAACGACGGCGGCACCGTCACGGTGCAGGGCTCGGCGGGCCCCGGCGTCGCCGAGAACATGATGTCCGGCACCGTCGTGATCGAGGGCGACGCCTCGCAATATGCCGGCGCCACCGGGCGCGGCGGCCTCCTCGTCATCAAGGGCAACGCGGCCTCGCGCTGCGGCATCTCCATGAAGGGGATCGACATCGTCGTGCACGGCTCGATCGGGCACATGTCGGCCTTCATGGGCCAGTCCGGCTCGCTGGTGGTGCTGGGCGATGCCGGCGAGGCGCTGGGCGACTCGCTCTACGAGGCGAAGCTGTTCGTCCGCGGCAGCGTGAAGAGCCTCGGGGCCGACTGCGTCGAGAAGCCGATGCGCCCCGAGCACCGCGCGCACCTCGCGGCCCTGCTGGACCGCGCCGGGGTCGCGGACGTCCGGCCGGAAGAGTTCCGGCGCTACGGCTCGGCCCGCAAACTCTACAGCTTCAACATCGACAACGCCGACGCCTACTGAGAGCGCGCCGCCGGAGTGGATACCGGTTCGGCGCGAGCGAGCGCGTCGAATCAAGGACTTAAAGCCGCTCCCGATCGGGAGCGGCTCAAGCGGGAGACCGGGCATGACCTACCAGAACCCGCCGATGCCGCCGCGCAAGTCGGCGACCTTCGACGACCACACCCTGGCGGAGATCCGCCGGGCCGCGGCCACCGGCATCTACGACATCCGCGGCGGCGGCACGAAGCGCAAGCTCCCGCATCTCGACGACCTGCTGTTCCTCGGCGCCTCGATGTCCCGCTATCCCCTGGAGGGCTACCGGGAGACCTGCGGGACCGGCGTCACCCTCGGCACGCGATTTGCCAAGAAACCGATCGCGTTGAAGATCCCGATCACCATCGCCGGCATGAGCTTCGGATCCCTGTCCGCCAACGCCAAGGAGGCCCTCGGCCGCGGCGCTACGCTGGCCGGCACCTCCACCACCACGGGGGACGGCGGCATGACCGACGAGGAGCGCGGCCATTCCGACATCCTCGTCTACCAGTACCTGCCCTCCCGCTACGGCATGAACCCGCGCGACCTCCGGCGCGCCGACGCCATCGAGGTGGTGGTCGGCCAGGGCGCGAAGCCCGGCGGCGGCGGCATGCTGCTCGGCCAGAAGATCTCCGACCGGGTCGCCGCCATGCGCGACCTGCCCAAGGGCATCGACCAGCGCTCCGCCTGCCGGCATCCGGACTGGACCGGCCCGGACGATCTCGAGATCAAGATCGGCGAGTTGCGCGAGATCACCGACTGGGAGAAGCCGATCTACGTGAAGGTCGGCGGCGCCCGGCCCTATTACGACACCGCGCTCGCCGCGAAGGCCGGGGCCGACGTCGTCGTCCTCGACGGCATGCAGGGCGGCACGGCGGCGACCCAGGACGTGTTCATCGAGCATGTCGGCCAGCCGACGCTCGCCTGCATCCGCCCCGCCGTGCAGGCGCTGCAGGACCTCGGCCTGCACCGGAGCGTGCAGCTCGTGATCTCGGGCGGCATCCGCTCGGGCGCGGACGTCGCCAAGGCCATCGCGCTGGGGGCGGACGCGGTCTCGATCGGCACCGCGGCGCTCGTCGCCATCGGCGACAACGACCCGGCCTACGAGGAGGAGTACCGCGAGCTCGGCTCCACGGCGGGCGCCTACGACGACTGGCACGAGGGCCGCGACCCCGCGGGCATCACCACGCAGGACCCCGAGCTGGCGGCCCGCCTCGACCCGGTCCGCGCCGGCCGGAAGCTCGCCAACTACCTGAAGGTGATGACCCTGGAGGCGCAGACCATCGCCCGCGCCTGCGGCCACAACCACCTGCACAATCTGGAGCCCGAGGACCTCGTGGCGCTGACGCTCGAGGCCGCCGCCATGGCCCGCGTGCCGCTGGCCGGCACCGACTGGTACCCGGGCAAAGCGGGCTTCTAGGGCCCTTCAACCCTGCCGGTCGCGCCGGAACGGGGCGCGGCCGGCCCCCACCCGATCCGCGCTCAGGGGGCTGCCGTGACGACCGACCTTTCCGCCTACGCCGCCGAGCACGGCGTGAAGTACTTCATGATCTCCTACACGGACCTGTTCGGCTGCCAGCGCGCCAAGCTGGTGCCGGCGCAGGCGATCGGCGCCATGCAGCGCGACGGCGCGGGCTTCGCCGGCTTCGCCACCTGGCTCGACCTGACACCGGCCCATCCCGACCTGTTCGCGATGCCGGACACCGCCTCGGTGATCCGCCTGCCCTGGAAGCCGGACGTCGCCTGGGTGGCGGCCGACTGCACCATGGCGGACGCGCCCGTCGACCAGGCGCCCCGGGTGGTGCTGAAGCAGCTCGTGGCGCGGGCCGCCGACGAGGGCCTGCGGGTCAAGACCGGCGTCGAGGCCGAGTTCTTCCTGCTGAGCCCGGACGGATCGGCGATCTCGGATCACCACGATCGGGCGGAGAAATCCTGCTACGACCAGCAGGCGCTGATGCGCCGCTACGACGTGATCGCCGAGATCTGCGACCACATGCTGGCTCTGGGCTGGAAGCCCTACCAGAACGACCACGAGGACGCGAACGGCCAGTTCGAGATGAACTGGGAATACGACGACGCGCTGGCCACCGCCGACAAGCACGCCTTCTTCAAGTTCATGGTCCGCTCGGTCGCCGAGCGGCACGGCCTGCGGGCGACCTTCATGCCGAAGCCGTTCCCGGGGCTGACCGGCAACGGCTGCCACTGCCACGTCTCGGTGTGGAACAATGCCGGCACCGTGAACGCCTTCGCGGATCCCGAGATGCCGTTCGGCCTCTCGACCCGGGGCCGGCACTTCCTCGGCGGGATCATGCGGCACGCGCCCGCGCTCGCCGCGATCACCAACCCGACGGTCAATTCCTACAAGCGCATCAACGCGCCCCGCACGATCTCGGGCGCGACCTGGGCGCCGAACGCCGTGACCTGGACCGGCAACAACCGCACCCACATGGTGCGCGTGCCCGGGCCGGGCCGGTTCGAGCTGCGCCTGCCCGACGGGGCGGCCAATCCGTACCTGCTCCAGGCGGCGATCCTGGCCGCGGGCCTGGACGGCCTGGCGTCGGCGGCCGATCCCGGGCCGCACAGCGACGTCGACATGTACCGCGACGGCCACGCCGTCACCGGCGCGCCGCGCCTGCCGCTCAACCTGCTGGACGCGCTGCGGGCCTTCGAGGCCGACGAGGCCCTGCGGGACAATCTGGGCGGCGCGTTCTCCGTCGC
The DNA here is from genome assembly GCF_053345595.1 of Methylobacterium sp. D54C. NCBI lineage: Bacteria > Pseudomonadati > Pseudomonadota > Alphaproteobacteria > Hyphomicrobiales > Methylobacteriaceae > Methylobacterium > Methylobacterium sp. D54C. The sequence goes on along the minus strand of NZ_JBKFAK010000014.1, from coordinate 126,459 downwards.
CTACCTCAAGTTGAAGCAAAATGAGTGGGACAGCTACTGCGCCCATTTCACCGCCTGGGAGCGCGAGACCACGCTCGATGTCTGAGCCGGTGCTGCCGGTGACGCGCCGAACGGCGGACCGGCTCTTGCAAGGCCCAGTTCGATCCTGGCGACGGGGAGCGGGACGCGGACCGACATGCGTGTGATCCATCGTATCCTGGGCAGCCGGCACGAATCCGGGATGGCCGAGCGCCTGCACCATCTCGCGCATCACGGCGCGGTGGACGTGCTCGTCGTGTCGAGCACCGACGTCGCCCGGCGGCGGATCCGCGCGACCACCCAGTCCGGCGAGGAGATCGCCCTCGCCCTGCCGCGGGACGAGCCGCTCTTCGACGGGGCCGTGCTGGCGCTGGAGGCGGACCGCGCCCTCGTCGCCCGGGTCGGCTCCGAGCGCTGGCTCCGCCTCGTCCCGGACAGCCAGGCCGCCGCCCTCGAACTCGGCTACCACGCCGGCAACCTCCACTGGCGGGTTCGCTTCGCCGACGGCGCCCTCCTGGTGGCCCTGGACGGACCGGCCGACGCGTACCTCGTCCGCCTCGGCGCCCTCGTCACCGACCGGCAGGTGACCCACACCATCCTCGACGAGGCGGCGCCGTGCTGAGCCGGCTCCTGTCCCTCCAGCAGGCCGACGCCGCCTTCCCGAGCGGGAGCTTCGCCTTCTCCAACGGGATCGAGGGGCTCGTCGCGGGCGACCCGGCCTTCGACACGGGGAGCCTGACGCGGACGCTCACGGCCCTCGTGCGCTTCCGGTGGGCGGAGAGCGACCGCGTCGCCCTGATCCTCGCCCACCGCGCCGGCCCCGATCCGGCCCGGCTCGGCCGCATCGACGCCGCCGTGGAGGCGGCCACCCTCGTCGAGGCGATGCGCACCGGCAGCCGGCGCAACGGCGCCTCCCTGCTGACCACCCACGCGCGGCTCGCCACGCCCGGTGCCGGGGACATCCGCGCCGCGATCCGGTCCGGGCTCATGCTGGGGCACCTCGCCACCGTGCAGGGCGCCCTGTGGCGGGGGCTGGGCCTGTCGGAAGCGGAGGCGGCGGCCGTCGCCGGCTACCAGCTCGTCTCCGGCCTGGTCTCGGCCACGGTCCGGCTCGGTCAGGTGGGCGCCATCCAGGGCCAGCAGGCCCTCCAGACGGTGCTGCCGCTCGTCGCGGAGATCGCCGAGCGGCCCGTGACCGAGGACCCCGACGGCGCGATCGTCCTCACGGGCTTCACGCCGCTGATCGAGGTCGCCGCGATGCGGCACGCGCGCGCCGACCTGCGCCTGTTCGCCAACTAGGGAGCGGGTGATGCTGCTCACGCCCACCGAGCTGGAACGTCTCACGATCTTCACCGCGGCCGAGCTCGCCCGCAAGCGCCGGGCCCGCGGCCTCAGGCTCAACTACCCGGAGGCGGTGGCGCTCATCACCGACGAGATCCTGGAGGGCGCGCGCGACGGGCGCAGCGTCGCCGACCTCATCGGCTGGGGCTCCACGATCCTGTCGACCGAGGACGTGATGCCGGGCATCGCCGCCATGCTGCCGATCCTGCAGGTCGAGGGCGTCTTCCCGGACGGCACCAAGCTCGTCACGGTCCACGAGCCGGTCCGCGCCCGGGCGGGCGCCCCCGCCGACACCCTGGAGCCCGGCGCGATCCTGCCGGCCGACGGCGCGATCGAGCTCGCCGCGGGCCGCCCGCGGGTCACCCTCGACGTCGTCAACACCGGCGACCGCCCGGTCCAGATCGGCTCGCACTACCACTTCTTCGAGGTGAACCGGGCGCTCGACTTCGACCGGGCGGCGGCCCTGGGACACCGCCTCGACATCCCGGCCGGGACGGCGATCCGCTTCGAGCCGGGCCAGCGCAAGACCGTGACGCTGGTCGGCTTCGGCGGCGCCCGGGAGCTGACCGGGCTCAACGACCTGACGCAGGGGACCCTGCCCGACGACGCGGCGCGGGCGGCGGCCCTCGCCCGCGCCAAGGCCCGCGGCTTCAAGGGCGCCTAGGGAGAGTGCCATGGTGACGATCCCGCGCCGCGACTACGCCGCCCTCTACGGGCCGACCACCGGGGACGGGGTGCGGCTCGCCGACACCGCCCTGGTGGCGGTCGTCGAGCACGACCACGCCGTCTACGGGGACGAGTGCCTGCACGGCGGCGGCAAGACCCTGCGCGACGGGATCGGGATGGCGCCCGGGGTGACCGCCGCGCAGGGCGCGCTCGACTTCCTCCTCTGCAACGTCGTGGTGATCGACCCCGTCCTCGGCATCCAGAAGGGCGATCTCGGCATCAAGGACGGGCGGATCGTGGCGCTCGGCAAGGCCGGCAACCCGGCGATCATGGACGGCGTCGACCCGCGCCTGATCGTGTCGGCCGGGACGACGGTGCGCGACTGCGAGGGCCTGATCGCGACGCCCGGGGCCATCGACGTGCACGTGCACTTCGATTCCGCCGGCCTGCCGGACCACGCGATCGCCTCCGGCGTCACGACCCTGCTCGGCGGCTCGCTCGGGCCGATCACCGTCGGCATCGATTCCGGCGGCCCGTTCAACACCGGCCGCATGCTCCAGGCCGCCGAGGCCTGGCCGGTGAATTTCGGCTTCCTCGGGCGCGGCAACACCCACCGGCCGGCCGCCCTGAAGGAGCAGCTGGAGACCGGCGTCCTCGGCCTCAAGATCCACGAGGACTGGGGCGCGATGCCGGCGGCGATCGACGCCTGCCTGGGCTTCGCCGACGCGTACGACTTCCAGGTCCAGCTCCACACCGACACGCTGAACGAGTCGGGCTTCGTGGAGGACACGCTGGCGGCGATCGGCGGCCGCACCATCCACATGTACCACACCGAGGGGGCCGGGGGCGGCCACGCGCCGGACATCATCCGGGTCGCCGGGCTGCCGCACTGCCTGCCGTCGTCGACGAACCCGACCAACCCCTACACGGTCAACACCTTCGACGAGCACCTCGACATGACGATGGTGTGCCACCACCTCAACCCGGCCCTGCCGGAGGACGTGGCCTTCGCGGAGAGCCGCATCCGCGCCCAGACCATCGCCGCCGAGGACGTGCTCCACGACATCGGGGCGATCGCGATGCTCGGCTCCGACAGCCAGGGCATGGGCCGGATCCACGAGGTCGTCTGCCGGACCTGGCAGCTCGCCTCGAAGATGAAGGACCAGCGCGGCCCGCTCCCCGAGGAGAGGCCGGGCTTCGGCGACAATGCCCGGATCAAGCGCTACATCGCCAAGTACACGATCAACGCGGCGCGCACCTTCGGCATCCAGGAGCATGTCGGCTCGCTGGAGCCCGGCAAGATGGCCGACATCGTCGTCTGGCGGCCGGCCTTCTTCGGGATCAAGCCGGAGCTCGTGATCAAGGGCGGCTTCATCGCCTGGGGCGCGATGGGCGATTCCGCCGCCTCGCTGATGACCTGCGAGCCGGTGCTGATGCGCCCGCAATGGGGCGCCTTCGGGCGCGCCAAGCAGGCGCTCTCGGCCTGCTTCGTCCATCCCCTGGCGATCGAGGCCGATCTCGGCGGCCGGCTCGGCCTGCGCAAGACGCTCCTGCCCGCCCGCGGGACCCGCACGCTGACGAAGGCCGACATGCTCTGGAACGACGCCTGCCCGGAGATCCGCGTCGATCCGCAGACCTTCGACGTCTTCGTCGACGGCGTGCTCGCCACCTGCGAGCCGGCCCGGACCCTGCCGCTCGCCCAGCGCTACATGCTGCGCTGAGCGGCGCCGAACCCCGCCACCCCTCTCACGGCCCCGCTCCCCATGACCGACGTGACTCCCGCGAACGCCGCCCGGATCGGGATCGGCGGCCCGGTCGGATCCGGCAAGACCGCGCTGATCGAGCGGCTGATCCCCGTGCTGCGGGCGCGGGGCGTCGATCTCGCGGTGATCACGAACGATCTCGTCACCGAGGAGGATGCCGAGCGGCTGCGCCGCTCCGGGCTGATCGATCCGCGCCGCGTCGAGGCGGTGGAGGCCGGGGCCTGCCCGCACACGGTGATCCGGGAGGACCCGACCCTCAACATCGCCGCGGGCGACGCGCTGGAGGCGCGCTTCCCAGGCCTGCAGCTGCTCGTCTTCGAATCCGGCGGCGACAACCTCGCCTCGACCTTCTCCCTCGACCTCGTGGACTGGTGGATCTTCGTGATCGACGTGGCCGGCGGCGACGACATCCCGCGCAAGCGCGGCCCGGGCGTGCTGCGCTGCGACCTCCTCGTGATCAATAAGATCGACCTCGCGCCGCATGTCGGCGTCGACCTCGACGGGATGCTCGCGGAGGCCGCGCGGGTCCGGAGCGGCAGGCCGGTCCTCGCCACGAACGCGCGCGCGGGCCTCGGCATCGACGCGGTGGCGGATGCCATCGGCCGGGCTGTCCTGTTCGCGCCCTAGCCGTGCCCGACGACGTCCAGACCGGCCGCCGCGCGACGGCCCGCCTCGGCTTCGTGCGCGGCGGCGGGACCTCCGTGCTCGCCGACCAGCACGTGCCGTACCCGTTCCACATCACGAGGCCGTTCCGCCTGTATCCGCAGCGGCCGGAGCTGATCACCCTGTACCTGCAATCGGCCTCCGGCGGCCTCTACCGCGGCGACCGTCTCGGCCTCGACATCGCGATGGGTCCGGGCTCGGCGGCGCACGTCACCACCCAGGCCGCCACGGTCGTCCATCGCAGCGCCGACCAGCCGGCCCGCCAGGACACGCGGATCCGCGTCGGCGCCGATGCCTTCCTCCACTGCGTGCCCGATCCCCTGATCCTGTTCCCCGGCGCCGCCCTCTCGGCCTCGACCCGGGTCACGCTCGAGCCCGGGGCCCGTGCCGTCGTCTCCGAGAGCATTGCGTGTCACGACCCGGAGGGCCGCGGCAGGCCGTTCGAGCACGTCGAGCTCGCCCTCGGCATCGAGACGGCGGCGGGGGCCGTCCTGGTCCGCGAGCGGGCGCGCATCGCCGGCGCCGAGTTCCGCGATCCGGCCTCGCCGCTCGGCCCGTGGCGGGCCTACGGCGCCCTCGTCATCCTCGGTCCGGCCCCGTGCCTGCCGGATCCCGGGGACGTCCAGGCCGCGGCCGACCGCACCGGCTGCCGGGCCGGGCTCAGCCCGCTGCCGAACGCGGCCGGGCTCGGCCTCCGGCTCCTCGCGCCCGACGGCGGCACCCTGGCGGCGGGGCTGGAGGCGGCCGCCGGTCGCGCCTTCGCGGCGCTGACCGGGCTCGCCCCGGCGCGCCGCCGCAAATAGGAGCCGGCGCCCGGGAGCGCCGCCGCCGATATGGGCAGGCTGCCGATGTTTTCATCTTGCGAAATTTTTTTTCTTTTGAAGAAATGTGCCGAAGGAGACGATCCGTGCGCGACGGCTGATCCGGTGCGGACGGGGCGGCCCACCTTCTCGAACGATCTGAAGGATTTGCCCGCCATGGCGACAGACGATCCCGCGCACTTCACCCTCCGCCGGCGCCTGCTGCTCGGGCTGGCGGCGGCCCCGCTCGCGGCATCGCTGCCGCGCGTCGCGGCGGCCGCCGAGGCCGGCGCTCTGGCGGTGACCGACAGCGAGGTGACGGTCGGCATCCTGCACTCGATCACCGGCACGATGGCGATCTCGGAGACCGGGCCGAGCCAGGGCGAGAAGCTGGCGATCCAGCAGATCAACGACGCCGGCGGCGTGCTCGGCCGCAAGATCAAGATCATCCAGGAGGATGGCGCCTCCGACTGGCCGACCTTCGCCGAGAAGGCCAAGAAGCTCCTCGTCAACGACCATTGCGCCGCCGTGTTCGGCTGCTTCACCTCGGCCTCGCGCAAGGCGGTGCTGCCGGTCTTCGAGCAGTACAACGGCCTCCTGTACTACCCGACCTTCTACGAGGGCCTGGAGCAGTCCAAGAACGTCTTCTACACCGGCCAGGAGGCCACCCAGCAGATTCTCGCCGGCCTCGACTGGGTCCATAAGGAGAAGGGCGGCGACAGCTTCTACTTCATCGGCTCCGACTACATCTGGCCGCGCACCTCCAACAAGATCGCCCGCCGGCACATCGAGACCGTGCTCAAGGGCAAGGTCGTCGGCGAGGAGTACTTCCCCCTCGGCCACACGCAGTTCAACTCGGTCATCAACAAGATCAAGCTCACCAAGCCGAAAGTGATCTTCGCCACGATCGTGGGCGGCTCGAACGTGGCGTTCTACAAGCAGCTCAAGGCGGCGGGCATCGACCTGTCGAAGCAGGTGCTGATGACGCTGTCGGTGACCGAGGACGAGGTCGACGGCATCGGCGGCGAGAACATCGCCGGGGCCTACTCGTGCATGAAGTACTTCGAGTCGATCCAGAACGAGAACAACAAGGCGTTCGTGGCCGCGTTCAAGAAGATGTGGGGCGAGAAGACGGTCATCGGCGACGTGACGCAGGCGGCCTATCTCGGCCCGTTCCTGTGGAAGATGGCCTGCGAGAAGGCCGGCACCTTCGACGTCGACAAGGTCGTGGCGGCCTCGCCCGGCCTGGAATTCAAGGGCGCGCCGGAAGGCTACGTGAAGATCGACGAGAACCATCACCTCTGGTCGAAGACGCGGGTCGGCCGGGCCAAGCCCGATGGCCAGTTCGAGATTGTCTACACCAGCCCCGAGCTGATCAAGCCCGATCCGTTCCCGAAAGGGTACCAGTAGGCCAGGCTGACGGCTGGGAGGATGCGCGTTGATCCGCTCGGAGAACAGCGTCAGGCCAGCGGCCACGGCTCGGTGCTCGGTTCCGATCCCGCTGAGGGCGGCCGGGATCTGCGGGAAGTCGGTTCGATGGCAGGAGAGGTCACGCCTTGGGCCTCGAGAGCCTTGGCGCATTCGGGTCGCAGACGTCGACCTGTCCGAGCGCCGGATGGCTGCTGCCGACGGTCGCTGACGCCCTCCCTTGAGGCCTCCCCCGCTTTGGGGATACTGGATACATAATCTCGTTCGGGAGAGGGGTCAGATGGCACGACTGAACGTCAACGGCGTCGTGCGTGAGGTCGATGCCGAGGCCGACACCCCGCTCCTCTGGGTCATCCGCGAGCAGATCGGTTTGACCGGTACCAAGTACGGCTGCGGCATCGCCCAATGCGGTGCCTGCACCGTGCATATCGACGGGGCGGCCGTCCGCTCCTGCTCCGTGCCGCTCTCGGCGATCGAGGCGGGGCAGAAGATCGTCACGATCGAGGGGCTAGCCCCGGATGCCCGCCATCCGGTCCAGCAAGCCTGGGCCGAGCTCGACGTGCCGCAATGCGGCTTCTGCCAGCCCGGGATGATCATGGCCTCGGCGGCGCTGCTGGCGCAGAACGCGCGTCCGAGCGAGGAGCAGATCCGCCAGGAGATCACCAACATCTGCCGCTGCGGCACCTACAACCGTGTGCTCGCCGGCATCAAGATCGCCGCCGAGCGCGGCCAGTCCGGCTGACGGGGGACGAGCAGATGAGCCTCGAATCCAAGGCCTCTCCGAAGGCTGCCCGCCCCAGCCGCCGCACGCTGCTCGCCGGCGCCGGTCTCTTCACCCTCGGCTTCCACATCCCGTTTCCCGCACGGGCTGCAACCCTCGACGCGGCGCCCACCGCGCCGGAGGTCAATGCCTGGGTCGTGGTGAAGCCGGACGAGACCGTGGTCATTCGCATCGCCCGTTCGGAGATGGGCCAGGGCACGCTCACCGGCCTCGCGCAACTCGTCGCCGAGGAGCTCGACTGCGACTGGGCCAGGGTCACCACCGAGTATCCGAGCCCGGGCCAGAACCTCGCCCGCAAGCGCGTCTGGGGTGATTACTCGACCGGCGGCAGCCGCGGCGTGCGCGATTCTCACGAGTACGTGCGAAGAGGCGGCGCCGCCGCCCGCACGATGCTCGTTGCCGCCGCCGCGAAGGGCTGGGGCGTACCCGCCGCCGAGTGCCGCGTCGAGCGGGGCGTGATCACCCACGGCACCTCCGGCCGCAGCATCACTTACGGCGCCGTCGCCGCGGAGGCGGCCAGGATCGAGCCGCCGAAGGACGTGGTGCTCAAGGATCCGAAGGACTGGACCATCGCCGGCAAGCCGCTGAAGCGGCTCGACACCCTGCCCAAGCTCGACGGCAGCCAGGTCTACGGGATCGATCTCAAGCTGCCCGGCCTGCTCAACGCCGCGATCCGCGACTGTCCGGTGACCGGCGGCAGCGTGAGGAGCTTCGATGCCGCGGCTGTGTCGGGCATGCCCGGTGTCCGAAGAGTGCTCCAGGTCGGCGACAGCGCGGTCGCGGTGGTGGCCGACACGTTCTGGCGCGCCAAGACCGCCCTCGACGCCCTCCCGGTCGTCTGGGACGAGGGACCGAACGCGACGGTTTCCAGCGAGACCATCGCGGCGACCCTGCGCGAGGGACTCGACGCCGAGCAGGCCTTCGTCGGCAATAAGGCCGGCGATGTGGCCGGCGCCCTCAAGGGCGCCGCCAAGGTGGTGGAGGCCGTCTACGGCGTACCGTTCCAGAATCACGCCACGATGGAGCCGATGAATGCCACCGCGCTCTGGACGCCGGAGCGCTGCGAGGTCTGGACGCCGACGCAGAACGGCGAGGCGGCTCTGGCCGCGACCGCCGACGCCGCCGGGCTGCCGGCCACGTCGTGCGAGGTCTACAAGATCCATCTCGGCGGCGGCTTCGGCCGGCGCGGCGCCACGCACGATTGGGTGCGTCAGGCGGTGCTCATCGCTAGGGAGATGCCGGGCACGCCGGTCAAGCTGATCTGGACCCGCGAGGAGGACATGACGCATGGCCGGTACCACCCGGTCACGCAGTGCCGGATGCGCGCCGCCCTCGACGGGGACGGCAACCTGACCGGCCTGCACATGCGCATCTCCGGCCAGTCGATCCTGGCCTCGGTCGCCCCCCAGCGCATGGTCGAGGGCCGCGACCCGGTCACCTTCCAGGGTCTCAACCCCGGAGGTCCGGAGGCCGCGATCGGCTACACGATCCCCAACATCCTGGTCGATCACGCGATGCGCAACCCGCACATCCTGCCGGGCTTCTGGCGGGGCGTGAACCTGAACCCGAACGCCATCTATCTCGAATGCTTCATGGACGAGCTGGCCCACGCCGCCGGTCAGGACCCGCTCGCCTTCCGGCTGAAGCTGATGGACAACCACCCGAAGCACCGGGCCGTGCTGCAGGCGGTGGCCGAGCGGATCGGATGGGCCAGCAAGCCGCCCGCGGGGGTCTACCGCGGCATCTGCCAGACGATGGGGTTCGGGAGCTACGTCGCGGGCGCGGCCGAGGTCTCGGTCTCCGACCGGGGCGAGCTGAAGATCCACCGTATCGTGGCGGCGACCGACCCCGGCCACGCGGTCAATCCGCAGCAGATCGACGCGCAGGTGGCGGGCTCCTTCGTCTACGGTCTCTCGGCCGCGCTGTACGGCGCCTGCACGGTGAAGGACGGGCGCATCGAGCAGACGAACTTCGACAGCTATCCCGTGATGCGGATGGACGCGATGCCGGCGGTCGAGGCCATCCTGATGCCGTCCGGCGGTTTCTGGGGCGGCGTCGGCGAGCCGACGATCGCGGTCGCCGCGCCGGCCGTGCTCAACGCGATCTTCGCTGCGACCGGCAAGCGCGTCCGCCAGCTTCCGCTGAAGGACACGGATCTCCGCCGGGCATGAGGGCGATGACGCCGGCGCTCGCGCTGCTCGCCGCCCTCGCCGGGGGAACGGGCGCGTGCGCCGCCGAGATGCGGCCGCCGCCCGGCGCCTCGTCCTGCACCGGATGCCACGCCGAGGGCTCCGCGATGGGCGTGCTCGCGGGGCGGCCGGAAGCCGAGATCGTCGGCGCCCTCGAGGCCTTCCGGACCGGCGCGCGCCCGGCGACGCTCATGAACCGCATCGCCAAGGGGTTCGGCGCGCAGGAGAGCCAGGCCATCGCCGCCTGGTTCGCGGCGCAGGGATCGCGGTGATGCGCGCTCCTTCTCCGACCCGCCGCGCCCTGATCGGCGGAGCCGCGGCCGCCGCGCTGGCGCGCCCGGCCCTCGGTGGCACAGCGCCGCGCGTCGTGGTCGTGGGCGCCGGGTTCGGGGGTGCCACGGCGGCGCGCTGCCTCGCCGCGGGCGGCGTCGACGTGACCCTGGTCGAGGCGGCCGAGCGCTATGTCGCCTGCACGGGCAGCAACGCGGTCGTCGTTGGCCTGCGCGGGATCGAGGCCCAGACCTTCGGCTACGAGGCCCTCGGCCGGGCTCGGCTCCGCTTCGTGCGCGGAACGGCGGATGCGGTCGACCCTGTGGCGCGCCGGGTGACGCTCGGCGACGGCACAGTCCTGCCCTACGACCGCCTGGTCCTCTCGCCGGGCATCGCGCTGCGCTTCGACGCCGTGCCGGGCTACGACGCGAAGGCCGCCGAGGCGATGCCCCATGCCTGGAAGGCCGGGGCGCAGACGGTGCTCCTCGCCCGCCAGCTCGAGGCCATGCCGGAGGGCGGCACGGTGGTCCTCTCGGCACCCGCCAACCCGTATCGCTGCCCGCCCGGCCCCTACGAGCGCGCGAGCCTGATCGCGCATTTCCTGAAGACCCGGAAGCCGAAGGCGAAGCTCGTCCTGCTCGACGCCAAGGACACGTTCTCGAAGCAGAAACTGTTCGAGGCGGCCTGGGCGAAGCTGTACCCGGACGTGCTCGAATACGTGCCGCTCGCCTCGGGCGGTGCGGTCACGGAAGTCGACGCCGCCGCGATGGTCGTTCGCACGGACTTCGCCGAGTACAAGGCCGATGTGGCGTGCATCATCCCGCCCCAGCGCGCCGGCCCCATCGCGGCGCAGGCCGGCTGCGCCGACCGCAGCGGCTGGTGCCCGATCGATCCGGTGACCTTCGAATCGCGCCTCGTGCCGGGCATCCATGTCATCGGCGACGCGGCGATCGCAGGGGCGATGCCGAAATCCGCCTTCTCGGCGAACGCGCAGGCCAAAGTCTGCGCGCAGGCGGTGATCGACCTGATGGCCGGACGGGAGCCCGAGAGCCCGAGGCTCATCAACACCTGCTGGAGCCTCGTCGCACCGGGCAACGGCATCTCGATCGCGGGCGTCTTCCGCCCGACCGACGGCCTCCTGGCGGACGTTCCGGGAGCCGGCGGCATCAGCCCCCTCGACGCGCCCGACGCGGTGCGCGCGCAGGAGGCGGCCTACGGCGAGAGCTGGTACCGGACGATCACCCGGGACGTGTTCGGATGAGGGAAGGCCGCGTGGCCGCCATGCTCGTGCTGGCAGTCGCCGCCCCGCCGGCGCAGGCCGGGGAGGGCCTGGTCCCCACCGCGATCGTCGGCGACGCCATCCCCGAGAGCCTGACCGGCGCGCCGGGTGATGCCGCGCGCGGCCGGGCCATCGTCGTGGACCGGACCCGCGGGCTCTGCCTTCTCTGCCATACCGGGCCCTTCCCGGAGGAGCGGTTCCAGGGCAACCTCGCCCCGGATCTCGCGGGCGTCGGCGGGCGGCTGGGCTCGGGTCAGCTGCGCCTGCGGCTGGTGGACGGACGGGTCTTGAACCCGGAGACGATCATGCCACCGTACTATAGCCTGACAGGGCTCACCCGCGTGGGGCGGCCGTGGCAGGGGCGGCCGATCCTGAGCGCGGCCGAGATCGAGGATGTCGTCGCCTTCCTGGCGACGCTGCGCGAGGCGGGTCCCGAGGAAGGTCGATGAGCAGGCACAGGAGACGGAGCGTGCGTTCGATGGACCGGCGCGGCGTGCTCGCCGGGGCGGTCGGCACCGCGCTCGCCGTCGCGCTGCGCCCCGCCGCCGCGGCGACGCTCCCGCGCACGGAAACGACGGAATCCGCCATCCGACGCTTCGCGGGTGACAACCCGATCCGACCGGGCCGGGTGACCCTCGACCTGCCGCCGCTCGTGGAGAACGGCAACACGGTGCCGCTCACCGTCGCCGTCGAGAGCGCGATGACGCCCGAGGATCACGTGCGCCGGATCGGGGTGTTCAACGAGAGGAACCCGCAGCCGAACGTCGTGACGGTCCACCTGCGGCCGGGCGCCGGCCGCGCGCAGGTCTCGACACGCATCCGGCTCGCCGACACGCAGCGCATCACCGCCATCGCCGAGATGAGCGACGGGACCTACTGGTCGGCGAGCGCCGATGCCATCGTGACCCTCGCCGCCTGCCTGGAGGGCTGACCCCGATGGCCCGCACGCTGATCAACCTGCCGAAGACCGCCGAGCCCGGCGACACGATCACGATCAGGACCCTGATCTCGCACCCGATGGAGACGGGCTTCCGCCCCGGTGCCGACGGCCGGATCCTGCCGCGCAACATCGTGACGGACTTCGTCTGCCGCTTCGAGGACGAGGAGATCTTCCGGGCCGAGCTGTTTCCCGCTTCGGCGGCCAACCCCTACCTGACCTTCACCTGGGTCGCGACGCGCAGCGGCCGCTTCAGCTTCACGTGGCGCGGCGATGGCGGCTTCGATCAGACCGAATCCGCGGCGATCACCGTGGCCTGAGTCTCCGCCGTGCCGCGCCGCTCGGGCTCCCCGCTGCAGACGGCGCTCGTGGCGCTGCTCCTCTCCAGCCCTCTCGCGCGGTCGGAGCCGGTCCCGCCGGCCGAGCGACGCTCGGGCTTCGACCAGATGAGCCCCGAGATCCAGGCGATGCAGCGGGACGACGGGGCCAATCCCGGCATGCTCGCGGTCGCGGACGGGGAGGACCTCTGGGCGAAGGCGCCCATTTCCGGGGGACTCGCCTGCGCCGGCTGCCACGGCGAGGCCTCGTCCACGATGCGGGGCGTCGCGGCACGCTATCCCGCTTGGGACGCGCGGACGGGCAGGCCCATCGACCTCCAGTCTCGCGTCAACGCGTGCCGCCGCGAGCATCAGGGCTCCGAGGCCCTCGCCTACGAGAGCCCCGACCTGCTGGCGCTCACGGCCTTCGTCGCCGCGCAGTCCCGCGGGCTGCCGATCGCTCCGCCGGACGATCCCCGGCTCGAGCCCGCGCGGGCGGCGGGTCGCGCGCTGTTCGAGACGCGCCAGGGCCAGCTCGGCCTGTCCTGCGCCATCTGCCACGACGACCATCGGGGTCACCGCCTCGGCGCAGCGATGATCCCGCAGGGACACCCGACCGGCTACCCGCTCTACCGCCTCGAATGGCAAGGTCTCGGCTCGCTGCAGCGGCGCCTGCGCAACTGCCTCACCGGCATGCGCGCCGAGCCCTTCGGGTACGGCGCGCCGGACTATGTTGCGCTCGAACTCTACCTCGCGACGCGCGCCGCGCCGCTGCCGCTGGAGACGCCGGCCGTGCGCCCCTGATCGAGCGCGGACTGGCCACCGCTCGACGCCGCGCGCACCTTGTCAACCGCCGCGGTGACCCGCCGGACGGCCGAAGCGCGAACGCCTCAGCCACAGGTCGATCCACGACTGTGGCTCCAGCGGTCGAGCCGGCGCCGCGCTTCCACGGATTCGGCCCCGCGCCTACATACCCGGTATGCCGATCCTCCTGGCGCTCGGCGCCGCCCTGCTGTTCGGTCTCGTGTTCGGCCCCCAGTGGTGGGTGCGCCGGGTGATGCGGCAACACGCCACCGAGAGGCCGGACCTGCCCGGGACCGGCGGCGAGCTTGCCCGCCATCTGCTCGACCTGGCACGGCTCGAGCACGTTCCCGTCGAGATCGCGCAGGCCGACCACTACGATCCGGTCGCGAACGTCGTGCGCCTGTCGCCGGAGAACCATGAGGGCCGCTCCATCACGGCGGTCGCGGTGGCGGCACATGAGCTCTCCCACGCGCTCCAGCACGCGGCGGGGGACCGGCTGCTCGCGGCGCGGGTGACCTTCGCGCCGGTCGTGCAGGGCTTCGAGCTTGCCGCAGGCTTGGTGATGATGACCGCGCCCATCATGCTCGCCGTCATCAAATCCCCCGCCCTGCTCACCCTGCAGGTCGGGTTCGGCATCGCGCTCCTCAGCGTTCGCCTCGTGTTTCACCTCTTGACGCTGCCCGTCGAGCTCGATGCGAGCTACCGCCGGGCTCTGCCCATCCTGGAAACGGGCCGCTTCCTCGACGCTGACGACATGCGTGGCGCCCGCACCGTACTGCGCGCCGCAGCCCTCACCTACGTGGCCTCGTCCCTCGTGTCGCTCGTCAACATCGCCCGCTTCCGGCGACTCCTCCGGTTCTGAGACCTACCAAACGCGCGTCCGCTCCTGCTCTGCTCGGCCGCCTGCGGACTGCCTTCGATCAGCCAGCCTCTGTCACCACCGAGCGACCGCTCGAACGTCTCGGATGGGTGGCTTTGGGAAGGTCTGGTCGCGGCCGAAGATGCCGTGAAGCCGAACAAGCGTCGGAACCGCGCGTGGAACAGAGCTGCCGTGTCACGGCGCGCCCCGCGGAACGGAGACACTCGGCCCCGATCCGCGGCGTTCTCGAGCGCCTCACCTCACGCTGCGGCCGCGGCGAGCGTGCTCCGAAGCAGTTCATCGAGTTCGCCAGCGACGCGGTCGACCTGCGGATTCGCGAACTGGCCGAAGGTGCTGACCGGGCGGTCGTACTCGAAGGCGACGCCACCCTCGGCATCCTCACGCAGAAGCACCCGGATCGGCGCGTACAAGGCGGCAGAAACGGCGTGCCGGGTCATCGACGCGGCCGTCAGCGGGTTGCCGATGTCGTACTGGACGGCCTTGCGGCTCAACCCGGCGGTGCGCAGCACATCGCCATGGTCTCGGGAGCCGAAGATCGAGAGCGGCGCCTGCCGTTCGAGGAGGTCGCGCGCCTCGTCCACTCGTCCGGCCTTCAGGAGCGTGGCGTAATCGAGGTCGATGACGGGCACCGAAGCCTCCAAGGCGGATCGGACCGCCTCGAAAGACTTGGCCGAGGAAAGGATGACGTGCTCGACCGCGATTTCGGTCGACGCGAAGTGGTCGGACATGATCTGATCTCCTGACTTCATGCAGCGGGCGGCTCGCCGGGCGGGCCTCGACTGCTCGTCCTCGGCCTGTCCGAGTGCTCGCTCAGTTCATGGCCTCAAGCGACCCGAGCTTGATCGTGTTCGTGTTGGCCTCGACCGTAACAGGCGCGTCGGGCAGCCACCGGACGACGCCCGCGGTCGCGAAGCCCCCCTGCTTGAGGACCTGCGCGGCATGCGTCGCGACGTCTCGGCTCCGATAGGCGAC
The DNA here is from genome assembly GCF_053345595.1 of Methylobacterium sp. D54C. NCBI lineage: Bacteria > Pseudomonadati > Pseudomonadota > Alphaproteobacteria > Hyphomicrobiales > Methylobacteriaceae > Methylobacterium > Methylobacterium sp. D54C. The sequence continues at coordinate 111,351 of NZ_JBKFAK010000014.1, read as the reverse complement.
GGTGATGGTTGCGGGCGCCTTGAAGGGCTCGACGGAGGCGATGGCCGGCCGAGCCTCCTGCCAGCGCGTGAGGGCCGGTACGAGGAGACCACCCTGCGCACGGACGTCGGCGGCGCTCAGCGCGAGACCCGGCGTATGGTGGGCCGCGCCGATGACGGCGGGGACGGAGAAGGCGCCGTGCGCGGCGGTGTCGAGGGTCACCTCCGACGCGGCGGCCGGCAGGAGGGACGCCACGGTCATCGTCAGGGCGGCGGTGAGGGTGATGGTAGGGTGGGTCATCTCTCGATCCTCTCGGTGTGACGGGGTGGCCCGTCTTTCGATGAGGAGGAGATGCTGCCGGGAGGCGCATTCATCAAACAGATGCGGTTGATACCCAGTATCTACGCCGTAAATGATGGGCCGGCTTCGACGGCCGCGATGGCGCGGCCGATGCAACTCGGAAGTCTGATGGTCCCGCTCGGTCGGATGCCGCATTGTCCGGTCGCCGAGACCCTGGTCGCGAGCCACCGGCGGACCTGACCATGACGATCAAGCACCGTGACCTCGCGGGCATCGACCTGAACTTGGTCGTGGCGCTGGACGCACTCCTCACCGAGAGCAGCGTCACGCGCGCTGCCGCGAAGGTCGGCATCACGCAATCCGCCATGAGCAGCAGCCTTGCCCGCCTGCGCAGGCTCCTCGGCGACGAGCTCCTGACGCGCACGCCGGACGGCATGCGCCCGACACCGCGGTCGCTCGCCCTCGTCGAGCCGGTCCGCGCCGCCCTGCGCCAATTCCAGGGCGTCGTCCTCCGGGAGGACGACTTTGTCCCCTCGCAGGTCGAGCGGTCCTTCACGCTCGCCATCCCCGGCAGCGTCGAGGTACGTCTCATCCCGCGCCTGCTCGCGTTCCTCGCACGCGAGGCGCCCGGCATCCGCCTGCACTTGGTCGGCCTCGATTACGGGAGCGTGCAGGGGGACCTCGACGCCGACAGGATCGACATGGCCGTCGGCATGATCTCCGAGGGCCAAGTCCACCATAAGGTGCGGCCCCTCTATCGCTTCGGCTTCCTGAGCCTGTTCAATCCCCGGCTGCTCGGCGTGAGCGGTCCGCTCTCGCTCGACGACTTCGTCCGCTTCCCGCACATCCTGACGTACCTGACCGGCGTCGGTCCGGGGGTGGTGGACGAGGCGCTCGCGAAGGTGGGCCGGACGCGGAGGCTGGCGGCGACGACGCCGCGCTTCGCCACCGTGCCATTTCACGTGCAGGCCGCGCCCTTGATCGCCACGATGGCCGACGAGCTGGCTACGACCTTCGCGACACAGCTCGGCCTGGCGACGACCCCCGTGCCGGTGCCGACCGAGGAGATCGTCATCTCCATGCTGTGGCACGCCTCCTATGACCGCGATCCCGCCCATCGCTGGCTGCGGGAGGTCATGGTTCGCCTGGGACGGGAGGCCGGTAGCGCCCGCGAAGATGCGGTATAACTCGTAGCCTCACGCCCCTCGGTCCCTGAGACACTTTTCCGTTTGGATGCCCCTGGAGGCAGCAAAGGCATCAACGACCCGGACAGGGTTGTCCTCGGCGATCCGATCTTCGAGATAAGGCGGGAACAGCGTCGTCTGATCGCGCTCGGCGCCGACAACGAACCGTTCCATGCCGCCCCCCGGGCGTGCCGGACAGAGCTACCACCATCGAGGTTTCGACACAGCCAGGGTCGCTACCGGAACGGCGGCATGGAGTGGTCTAGAGACGATCTGCTTCTACCACAGATTGGGCCACCCTGCTGGTTCGGCGTCGGGAGCCGATCAACGCGTTGCTTCTCCCGCGCGGTAGAAGGCTCGGGGATTCTCCAGATATGGTCCGGTCTGTGCTTGCCCCTGATGGCCACCCGATCGTGCCGGTTTCTGTCGTCGCTGGACGCGGACAGACGACGGGATCGCCCCAATGGAAGGGCGGCGCCCCTTCTTGTTCCACCCCGGTTCCCCCATGCCCGAATGCCTCGTCTTCCGCGTGCCCGCGCAGCATCCCGCCGACGTCTCCGAGGTGATGGGCCTCGTCGCCTCCGGGGCGGTGGACGCGACCGAGATCGTCGCGATCTTCGGCAAGACCGAGGGCAACGGCTGCGTGAATGACTTCACCCGGCAGCTCGCGGTGATGGCCCTGGAGACGGCGCTCGCCACCGCCCTCGGCTGTACGGCGGCGGAGGTCGGAGCGCGGATCGCCCTCGTCATGTCCGGCGGCACCGAAGGCGGGCTGTCGCCGCACTTCCTCGTCCTCGCCCGGCGTGAAGGCCCCGCGGTGCCGGAGGGCAAGGCGCTCGCCATCGCCACGGCCTTCACCCAGGAGTTCCGCGCGGAGGAGATCGGCCGGATAGCGCAGGTCGAGGCGACTGCGGCGGCGGTCGGCCGGGCCATGGCAGAGGCGGGGCTCACCGATCCCGCGGACGTGCATTTCGTGCAGGTGAAGTGCCCGCTCCTGACGAGCGCTCGGATCGCCGAGGCGGCCGCCCGGGGCCACGGCGTCGCCACACACGACACCTACGCCTCGATGGGCTTATCCCGCGGCGCCTCGGCGCTCGGCATCGCGCTCGCCCTAGGAGAGGTCGACCGCGAACATCTCGCGGATTCCGCCATCGGCACCCGACGCGATCTCTTCTCCGGCCGCGCCAGTTGCTCGGCGGGGATCGAGCTGATGCGCAACGAGATCATCGTGCTCGGCAACGCCCAGGGCTGGACCGGCCCGCTCGCCATCGCCCACCGGGTCATGGACGACGGCATCGACCTGTCCGCGATTCGGCGGGTGCTCACCGACCTCGGCTTCCTGGAGGCGGGGCAGTTGCCGCCTCCTGAGGCGGAGCGCGTGATCGCCCTGCTCGCCAAAGCGGAGCCCTCCCATGACGGCCTGATCCGGGGACGGCGCCACATCATGAACGACGACAGCGATATCAACGCCACCCGGCACGCCCGCGCCCTGGTCGGCGGCGTGGCCGCCGCGGCGATCGGCCGGACAGACCTCTTCGTCTCCGGCGGCGCTGAGCATCAGGGGCCGGATGGCGGCGGCCCGGTAGCGGTCATAGCCCGCGTGAGGGACTGAAGCCGGGGGCGGGGAAGCAGAAGTGCGTCCGCATTGCCGAGAGTCAGGGACAAGGCCGTTCGACCTGTCCCTTGCACCGGCCCTCTGCAACCGCCCGTTGGTGAAAATCAGGCTGCGAGAGTGGGCGCAAGGCCGCAACAGCGAAATCGGCCTGCGCATCAAAGGGCGATGAGGAACAAGCCAAGCCGCGGGTACACGGCAGGAGCCATTTCGCCCCGAATTCTTCCCAAGAGAAGCTAGGCAGGCCGCCAGATGCAGCCAAGCGCTTGATTTTATTGGCGCGCCAGCCGGAACAAAAGCGCGAACACCTATGTCGTTGAAATTCTGCTATAAATATGGACCAGTGTGCAATCCCTGCTTGTCGTTCTTCTCGGCCGCTTAGCTTCCTTTCGTGGCTTCTCCGAAGCGGACGCTGCAGCCGCCCAGCTTGTAGGTCTCCGTTGCGCCATAAGCAGCCTTTCGAACAAAGCCCTCGGAATGGCCGTTTAGCCTCCGAAAGCTGCCATTGGCACGGAGTGGTAAGTCCCGGCGGCCACAACATCCTGACGTTGTGGGGCATTAAATCACCCTCGGGTGGAGGCCGACGGTCGCTGGGGATCTGGATCGCCGGCAGCTGCCCCACGATCACGCTGGCAACGCCCCGCGCTCGTGCTAAATAGAACAAAGGCGGAACCTCCATCCTGGGATGCGGGGGCCGGGGGGAAGGGTCGGGGATGCCGCTGCTGACGGATGCCGAGAGGGCTGCCCTCCGCGTCGAGAACTTCATCTTCCACGTCGTGCACCACGGCGAGGCGGAGCCCGTGCTCTTCGACAGCACGCCCATCGGCGAGTTCGAACCCTTCTTCATCGGACGCGTGATCGAGACGCTGCGCGGCAACCGCTTCGTGTTCGAGGCGGCCTCGGCCACCCTGGTGGAGCTCCGGGGTGCCGAGGCCGGGCCAGGGGCCTTCGTGGAAGCCTCGAAGGCGCTGGCCCGGCAGTTCCACAAGGACGACGGGCGCTTCCGGCGCGGCATCCTGATGGTGACGACGCTGGCGACGGGCCCCCGCAAACTCTACTCGCTCATCAAGTACGACCACGAGCGGGTCATCGCGTTCGACGTCGTCGATGCCGGCGCGGCCCTGCGCGCGGTCGTGACCGGACTGACCGAATCGGCGAAGGCGCTCCAGAAATCCGCGCTCATCGAGTTGGACGCCGACGGCGGCAGCCTCGTCGTGCTGGACCGCAGCAAGCCGACCGGCATCACGGACTTCTTCCGCGACTTTCTCGGGGTGCGGCGGCTGCACGGGGAGGCCGAACTCACCCAGGCCGTGACCCGTACCCTCGTCAGGACGGTGCGCGCCCACGCCGAGGAGTTGCCGGCCGAGATCACTGCGCAGGTCAAGCAGCGGTTGGTGCGCATCGCGGAGGGAAGGCCGGACTTCGACGCCGACCGGTTCTTCGGGGACTACTTCGGAGTCCACGGAACCGACGCCGTCCGCGCGACCTTCGACCGGCACCTCGCCGGCCAGGGCTTCGACGGCGAGGGCTTCACCTTCGAGGCGACGGCGCTGCCGACCGACGGGCCGCGCAAATATCGCACGAAGGAGGGCGTCAACATCGTGGTCCCGGAGGCAGCCCGTGACACGCTAAGCATCGAGACCCAACCGGACGGCTCGACGCTCGTGACGATCCGGACCGGCCACGTGACCGAACGATGAGCGCCGCCGGGGACATCCTCGCCGGCCTGCTCCGCGACCTGTCGGCCCGGGAGGGAGCGGCAATCTCGGAGACGGTGGGGATCTGCCGCGTCGACGAGACGACCTGCGCCGATGCCGAAGCGCTCGCCCGCCTAGGCGAGGTCGGTCGGCTCGTCGCCGCAGAGGGCCTGGGTACCCTGAAAGTCTACGGGACCTTCTCGGGGGAGATTGATCCCGCGACCCATCCCTACGAAGACCTGGAGACGGAACCGCTCCGCGTCGTGCTCACGAAGGCGAGCGAGCCGGGCTGGTGCTACTTCCTGACGGAAGCCGGCTTCGCGGCGTCCCTTCGGGATGACTTCGTCGCCGAGCCTCTCGCCATCTGGGTCGCGACAACCTTCGCACCCTTCGCGTCGATGACGCTGACGGTGGCCCCCTGGGGCGGCGCACGGACGCCGCCCGAGGCCGGAACGCCGCCGGAGCGGCCGCGCAAGTTGGTGCGTGACCTCACCCACGGGCGTACCCCGCCGCTGATCGGGCCCTGGCTGCTGACGACGCCGCCCGCGACGGGCTCGGCGGTCTTCGACGCGTGGTCGGCGGTCGCGGTCGAGAAGCTCGCCTTCTCCCTGACGTACGAGGTCCGATCCGTCGACGGGGAGGAGCGCGTCGTGCTGAAGGGGCCCCGCGCCACCCCGGTGGCGGTCGTCCCCTCGTCGAGCGACTGGCCCACCCAGATCCGGGAGCCCCTGACCGAGGCCGCGACCTGGGTCTACGCCGCCCCGCGCGAGGCTGAGGCGCGGTTCCTGTTCCTGAACAACCACCTCTCCCTCGACTGGCGCGACGGCCTGCACTGGCCCGACGGCCTCCTCCACCTGCTACCGGGCAGCCTCGCGAGCGCGAGGGAGGCCTACGCCTTCCACCTGCAGGACCAGAGCAAGGACGCGCTGAAAACGCTCGGCGATCTCAGGAAGAGCCTGCAGGACGAGGTGGCGCGCGCGCAGGCCGCGACCCGCGACCTGCTCTCCGCGCTGTGGCGGGACCTTGCCGTCGCCGGCGTCGTGCTCGCGCTCAAATCACCGACGGCCCCACAGATCGCGAGCGCCGAGGTCCTGCGGTGGGTGACGCTCGCGACAGCCTTCCTTCTCGCGATCAGCCTCGGCGTCACGGTCTTCGCGAACGCCCGATTCAACAGGCTCGCGGACGAGGCCCGGGCGGAGTGGCGCATGAAGCTCTACGCGTTCATCTCGAACACCGAGTGGGCGAGGCTGGTCGAGCGACCGATCCGTCGCGGTCGCGCCGTCTATCGCCTGGCCCTGCCGGTGGTCGCGACCCTTTACGTCGCGGCAGCCGTCTACCTCGTGGCGGTGGCGGAACCGGGATGGGTGTCCGCGGCCCGGGACGCGTGGGCGACGGCCGGTCCGGCGAGACCCTAGCCGTTCGTGACCGCGGCGGCTCCCGGGACCCGACGTCATGTCGCTCCGGAGCCAATCCTCGAACCGACCATTTCCGCCAAGCCCGCGCCGGACTGGCGTCCGCGACCTTCGAGCCTGGCCGCGCACGGCCTGGCACACCCACCCAGCCGGCCAGACGCTGGTCGTCACCGCCGGCCTGGGCTGGGTTCAGGAACGCGGCGGGCAGAAGCGCGAGATCCGTCCCGGGGACGTGATCTGGATCCCGCCGGGCGTCGAGCACTGGCACGGCGCGACCACGACGAACGCCATGATCCACATCGCCATCCAGAAGGCGGTCGACGGCAAGGTCGTAAGCTGGCTCGAACGGGTCGAGTACGAGCACTATCGAGACTGACGGACCTTCACGACCGGCACCCTGCCGGGTTGACCTGCGCTCTCGATGCTCGGCGTCGGGCGCCTTGATGACCATCGGTCGGCGCAGACGAAGTCGACCTCACGTCGTTGGGGCCGGCGAAGGATAGGATCCCCGGAGCAGCCTATCCGATGCGTTCACGATGACTACCCGCTCGTTCCGGCATGTCGTCGTGAGCTGAGTTCAGCAGTCGCGGCGTATGAGGCTTCGGCGTCCCGGTCGCGGATCGCGCATTCGGTCCTGGGGAAGCCTCGATCGACCGCCGGCGCTAGGGTTGGACGCGATAGGGCAGGATCTGCCTGACGCGAAGGGCTTCGCCGGGGAAGAAGCGTTTCGGACCCACGAGGCCATGCCGCAGGATGATGACGTCGTAGGTGTGCCGGGTGACGACACCCGCGGCATCCCGGATCCACACGTCGTGGGCCTTGCCGTGGCAATCCCCGGGAATCCCGCCGCAGACGTGACCGTAGCCTACGACGCGCACGACGCGGGTTTCCGGCTTGCGGATACGTCCGCCCGCCACGTCGAGGAGAAGGAGCCCGAGGAAACGGTTCAGCGGGTAACACTGCGAGAACCACGGGTTGCCGTGTCCCACGTGGACTATCGGCTCCGGGTCGACCAGCATGAGCCGGACGGCACGGAGGACCGATGGCCAGGCCGCGGAACCCTTGAGGTGGGCGATGGCCCTGAGATGCGCGTCCTCCAGGCCCCTGAACACGGCGGCGTCGTGCCGCTCGGTCAGGTTCCACGACAGGGCGCGCCGGGCGATGTCCTCGGCCTCGCGGATCTCCTCCGTCACCGCCGCGAGCACGCCAGGATGCCCCCGCATGGCATCTAGGACGAGCGCGAAGGCCTGGGCCGCGCTCCTCCGCGTCAAGATCCGGATCAGGTCCTGCAGGGCACCGTCCCCACCACCCGAGATCAGGATGTTCGGCGGCGAGGCCAATCCGCAATTCCGATCCTGGAACTCGTCCTTCTCCCAGAAATCGAAGCCGCGATAATTGGTTCGGTAGGGCGCCGAGAGACCCTCACAGCTCTCCTGTCCCCAGCCGATGCAACTGATGACGGCACCGAATTTCTCGGGCGCCTGGACGGCCGTGTTCACGCACGATACCTCCACGAGGTCCGACGGCGTGGCGGACGGTGCGAGGACGTTCGAACTGAGCCGGACCGTCGTCCGGTAACGGATGTCGAGCCGTTTGCCGAGGGCGCGGCGCCAGGCCCGAAGCCGGATGTCCCAGTCGAGGGCGATCTCGTTGGCCTTCTTCGCCGTCCAGGGCAACGGCATGGCCTCGCCACCCCAGGGGAAACGCGCCTCGGGCCAGTGGGAGGCCGGCCAGTCATATAGCGTCGGCTCGACGTCCCTGGACGTGCACCGGCTCAGGCGGAAGCCAGGCGGTTCCTTGTCCGCCACGACGGTCCTGACGTCGAGGCTCGCCGCGCGGATGGCCGCCGTCAGCCCGGTGGAACCGGCTCCGATCACGAGCAGGTCGGGACCGCCCTTGCCGATGCGACCGTTCTCGATCAGGCGGTTCACGACGAGGCGCGCCCTGACCATCTGGTCACGGATGCTCGCGGGCGCGAACTCTCCGCCGATCTCGAACAGGTTGTCGCTGACGGCGTGCGCCGACAGCACCGGGTCCTTAGGCATCGGGGCGCTTAGGCGACCCTTGCCGTCTCGAACACCCTATGCCGCCATTCCTCGACGTCCGCCTCATCCAGGTCCGGGTTCCTGCCCGAGTATTGGCCATCGACCCGGTCGCAAAGCCTCATCTCGTCGGCCGTGATGCCGGGAAGGAGATGGTCGACGCCCGAGGGTTGGGCGATCAAGCCCCTGCAGGTGCCGACCCGTCCGGCCGCATCCTGCGCCCAGAACGTTTCCGGCACCGCGACGACATGAGCGTCCTGGTCGCAGATGAGGTCGATCTCCTCGGCTTTCGGCTTCGATATGGCCAGGACCACGGTGACGTCGTCGATGCCCTTCGTTGCGAGGAGTTCCCTCAGCCTGGCGACCTTGCGCGATGCGCCTTCAACCTTGGCCAGCGCCCCGACATAGGTCGGGCTCCGGTGCTCGATGACGGCGATGTCGTTCCAGACCGGGAGGAACCCGAACTCCTGTCCGAGGGCCGCCCACCCTGCATCCACACCGGATGGAACGGCATGGGCCACCGCAGGGGCCCTGGCAGCTCGGGGATCGAACCTGTTCTCCCTCCGAATCAGCATCGAAGCCGCGTCGGAACCGCCGGCATGGCGGACATTCCTCCAGAACTCCCGCTTAGCAGCCTTCTTGCCCTTCGGATTCCCGGATACGTGAGGTCCCAGGGCCCTAAACCGCGGGACGATGACGGGCTGCGATTTCTGTGGCTGCTTCGTCGAACTGGTCAGGTCGGCGTGCAGAGACGCAAGCCCGCTCGCACCGGCGCCGGCGCGGCGGGCAGCTTCGACAGGTTCGGCCAAGTCCCTGGTCTCGCTCATACCGTTAGTCCGACGCGAGGTTGGCCCCACGTCCCTTCTTGTCACGGGAAGAGAATAGGGCTTGTCAGCGTCGAGCGGTAGAGCCTTCCCAGCCTGCGCACCGGACTATCGGGCTACTCACTCGCGTGGTTCGAAGGGCTCATTCACCCCGGTACTGCGCGTCGGTGACGTGCTCCAGCCAGTCGACGACCTTGCCGTCGACCGCCTCCGACAGGGCGATGTGGCTCTTCCCGGCGGTGGGGAGGGCCCCGTGCCAGTGCTTCACCCTGGGCGGGATGTCCGGCAGGCTCAAGGCTACGAACGGGCTGAAGCCGATCAAGGGCGAGATGGAGTGGGTCTGACGAACTGGTGCCTGCCATCTGTGCAGGCTGGATGCCGGCCTGCTCAGGCTATCGGGCCGCGGGCCGGCAAACGGCAGGCAGGCACGACTGGATGGACGAGGCATCGGTCGACCGACGGTCGCCGGCGTGAACCCTCGAAAGGCGTCCCTTCGCATGAGCCCAGGAGTGAGGAGGTAGTGAGGCTCACAGGTTGCAGATGAGGCCTTGGTTTGACCCAGCAACTTAGAATACAGTCGGGTGGAAGGGCGCAGGACCGGGGATCTGACGGCTGCGAGTGGGGGCGCGACCTACGTGGCCAAGGCTATGCGAACCGCGCCGCGGTGGCTGCTCCTCTGCGGAATGACTGCCCTCGCGGGGAGCGGTTCCATCCCGTCGCCGGCTTCGGCACAGCAAGGTGGGCCAGTTGCGCCTGCGCGCGCCGTACAGGCCGACCTTCACGCACTCGGCTTCGATCCCGGCGTCATCGACGGTCGATGGGGTCGCCAGTCGCTTCAAGCCCTTCTCCGCTTTCAGCGAACGGAAGGCCTGCCTCCAAGCGGACGCGCCGACCCCGTGACCGTAGCCCGCTTGCGAGAGCGGAGGCAGGCCGTTGTTGCCCCGCCGGGTGGGATCGAGACGGCCGCCCCTTCCGTATCGGCACCCACTTGGCCGACCTCTAGCGCACCCCCGCCACCGGCCCTTCCGGCTCCTGTGGCGGCAACAGCCGACGATACGGCCCAGGGAGGGATCCAGTCCCCCACCACTCCCGGGGGCACCGCCGCAACTTCGGACCCGGCGCCGCAAGCGCCGCCCGTCACCGACTCTCCCCCCGAGCCGGCCGCCAATGCCGCGCCCGACCTTCCAAAAGTATTCGCGGACGCCAGCGAGGCCGAGGGGGAAGCGTCGGCCCATTCCGGTCCAGGCTGGTCGAATGCGATGCCGCGTTGGGCGCTTGGACTCCTGGCTGGCGGCCTCCTAGCGTTCTGGGGCATGCGTCGGCGTTCCCAGGCTGCGTCGGGAGAGGGCGGTGCCTCCGGGAACGACACCGACAAGACTTCGGAGCGGCCAAGCGGCGTTCAAGGCGGGCAGGTCCCGTCACCCGCGACCGTTCCGGGGCAACCCGACAAAACGGTCCACCAGCCACCGGCAAGCGCACCGCACGTTCCGGCAGCCCAGCCTGTCGGCCCATCCCCCGTCGTCCCGCCCAGCGTCCCGCCTGTAGCGTCCGTTCAAGTTGAAAGTGCACCCCCCGCCACCTCGCCGAGTACCACGCCCGAGCCCCGGGCGACATTCGGCACGAGGGGCTTGCCTCCTCAGTTTTCGGCGAGCGCGGAAGCGCCGCCCCCGCGTTCCGCGGGCCGCCCGGACCGCGAGCCGGCGACGCCAAAGCCGCCGGCGAAACCGTCGCCACACAGGGCTGCCGGTGACAAAGCATGGGTTCCCGCGGGCGCTAGGGCGACGGTCGCCGGCTTCGCGATCCCCGGCTTGGTCTACGTCGGCCGGATCCTGGCGCCCGCCGAAGGCTACGGCCGCAACGACAACTGCCTCGTCGATCCCGGCCTGACCGTCTCCAAGAGCAACGCCGATGCCGTCGGCCAGCACATGGACTACTGGCCAGCCTACGAGAGCATGCGACCGTCCTCGCGACGCGCGTTCCTCGAATGGCTGTCAGGCGACCGCTCCGGACCCGACACGTACATCGGCTACGTCTTCGTCTACCTTTACGGCTTGGAGCGGCGCGCAGTGCTGGAGCGGTCGGTCGAGGACCGCCCTGCCATCCGTGCCGAGGTGGAGCGCCTGCTCGCCGTGTATGGCCACCACGGCTCGTTCCGTCGCTACGCCGGCGACCTTCTCGCAGCCCTCGACATCCTCGACCTCGCGCCCGGGCAGGATCCACCGCCCGTCTTCTTCCCGAGCGGCGGGGACCTCCCACCCGCGATCCGCATCGGGATCGGGGCCCGGATCCAGGACGGGCGGCCGGTCGATGCGGATTGGCTGCTGGCATGGACGATGTCGCATCCCGAAACGCGGGTGCGGACCCCTGCACGTCGCGCCTTCGAGCATCTCAGGTCCGAGTTCACCTCTGAGTTCAGTCGCAGGAACCCGTCCGGAGGCCTTCCCCTGAAGGTCCGCAAGGGCGGAATCTCGCCCATCCGGTACCGCTCCGCGAGCGGAACCTTCAGCGCCGACCTGTGCCCGGCCGGCGCGGAGGGCTTGCCTGACTTGGCACGCTATCCAGAGGCGCTCGCCACCGGCCGCGAGTTGCTGGACCTGTGCACCGAGCGGTTAGACGCATATAGCCGGCACCTAGGGAGAGGGGGCGCCTCGGCCGGCGAGACCCTGCATGCCCTGGCGCTGCTGCCGCCGGGCCGGCGCGAGAGCGCGTCGCGCGAGGCCGTAGGCGACGGCCTCGCCTGGCTGGTGGCACGCGCGGCCGCGGGCGCACCCGTGCCCTTCCAGGAAGTGTGCGCGCGGGTGGGTGGGCAGCCCCAGGAGAAGGCCACGCCGGCAAGGCTCCGCGACCTCGCGGACACGCTCTGCCGCTTCGGGCTGGGGCTCATCCCCGACCCGCGCTTCCCCGTGCGCGCGCCCTCCTCGTCGGCCCTGCTGCTCTTCCCTCTGGACGCCCCGAGCGAGTCGGTCGGCCCGCCGTCGGACATCTACAAGGCGGCCTTCCTGACCTTGTCGGTAGGCATGCTGGTCGCGAAGGCCGACGGTGAGGTCACCGACGATGAGCGCTCCACCTTGAACGAATTGGTGGCAACAACGCCTGGCCTCGCCCCTGACGAGCGACGCCGCCTGGCTGCTGACGCATCCTGGCTCGAAGCCCATCCCGCCGAGCTGCCGTCGCTGCGCTCCCGACTTTCCGAGCTCGATATCGGGCAAAGGCAATCCATCGGCGACGCACTCGTGCGCGTTGCCTCCAGTGACGGCAGCCATCACCGGGCGGAAATCGCGCTCCTCGAAAAGGCGTTCAGGCAGATGGGCCTCGATCAAGACCGCCTCTACGCGGCGCTGCACCGGGCAGGTCCCGGCCCCGATGCGGCGCGGGTCGCCGCGGCTCCCGACGACTTGGTGCGCGTCGCGCTCGGAACGTACAGCGAGAGAACCTACGCCATCCCCGGTGCCCCGGCGCCCATCGCCGCGCCCCACCCCTCGGCGGCGGCCGCGCGACAGGCGGCAGTCACGGACACGTCGAGCGTCCAGGGCGGACGCACGGTAGCCGCCGAGGCGGCGGACCAGGTCGATGCCGAGCGCCTGGCGGCGATCAGAGCCGAGACGTTCGCGATCAGCGCTGTCCTCGCCGGCGTCTTCGATACCGAGCCGGAGGCGGCGAACGCCGGATCTACCGGGGCCGCACGAGCCGAGGAGGACGCAGCGGAGGCTGGTGGCCCCTTCGCCGGCCTCGACCCCCGCCACGCCCGCCTCCTGCGCGAGCTGATCGCGCGACCGGCCTGGCCACGGGCCGAGTTCGACCGCCTCGCGCGCGAGTTCGGCCTGATGCCGGGCGCCGCCATGGAAGACCTGAACGCGTGGGCCTACGACTGCTTCGACGACGTCCTCGTCGAGGAGGGCGATCCCGTCCACGTCAACCTGCACCTGCTCCCCGAGACCCTGTCGGAAGCCGCATGACCGCCCCCGGGACCAAGTCCGCGCCCCCCATCAAGCCCCGAGACCGGGACACCGTCATCAACGCCTTGCGGGCCGGCGTCGTCCCCCGCCTCGGCCTCCAGCACATCCAGGTCGGCCGGCGCCGGGAGATCGAAGCGCTCATCGCCGACGTCACGCGGGTGGCCGACGGGGGCGCCGCGATGCGTTTCGTCGTCGGGGAATATGGGGCTGGCAAGACCTTCTTCCTGTTCCTGGTGCGGCAGCTTGCGCTCGCCAAGAACCTCGTCGTCCTGCAGGCCGACCTAGCCCCGGACCGGCGCCTCCATGCGACCGGTGGACAGGCTCGCCTGCTCTACGCCGAACTCGTGCGCAACCTCGCGACCCGGACCGCGCCGGACGGGGGGGCGCTGCGCAACGTCCTGGAGCGCTTCGTCGCCCAGGCCATCGAGCATGCGGGCCGGGAAGGCCGCGGCACCGAGGCCTGGATACGCGCAAGGCTCGTCAACCTGCAGGAACAGGTTGGGGGGTACGATTTCGCGACCGTGGTGGCGGCCTACGCGGCCGCCCACGAGGACGGCGACGAAACGCGGCAGGCGAACGCCCTTCGCTGGCTGCGCGGCGAGTACACGGCGAAGACGGAAGCGCGGCAGGACCTCGGCGTGCGCAGCATCATCGATGATGCCAACGTCTACGACAGCCTGAAGCTGCTCGCCCGCTTCGTCCGCATGGCGGGCTACGGCGGGCTGTTCGTGTGCCTCGACGAGCTCGTGAACCTCTACAAGCTCCAGAGCGCCCAGGCCCGTAACCAGAATTACGAGCAGATCCTGCGCATTCTCAACGACGTCTTGCAGGGCACCGTCGAGGGCCTGGGATTCGTGCTCGGGGGCACGCCCGAGTTCATGCTCGACACAAGGCGGGGGCTCTACTCGTACGAGGCGCTCCAGTCCCGCCTCGCCGGGAACAGCTTCGCCACCGATGGGCTCGTCGATCTCTCGGGGCCCGTGGTGAGGCTCCAGAACCTGACCCCCGAGGAGATGCTCGTCCTGCTGGAGCGGCTGCGGACCGTGTTTGCGGGCGGCGATCCGATGCGCCACCTCGTGCCGGACGAGGCGCTGCACGCGTTCCTCGACCACTGTCGGGCGCGCGTCGGCGACGCATACTTCCGCACGCCCCGCAACACGGTAAAGGCCTTCGTCGATTTGCTCGCGGTTCTGGAGCAGAACCCCGGGACCGACTGGCGCGAGCGGCTCGGCGTCGTGACCGTGTCGGAGGACCGCGGCGGCGTCGACGAGTTGGCGGCCGCGGCCGACCCGGACGACGGCGAGCCCGTCCATCGTGACGACGAACTAGCGCGCCTTCAGTTGTGACCGGTCCCGCCGCGGCCCCGGTCCCGGCCCTTTCCGAGGACCGCGCCTCGCAGGCCTTCGAAAAGCTCGCCGAGCCGGTCCGCCGTTGGATCTGGCAGCAGGGCTGGTCGGAGCTACGGGACGTCCAGGAGCAGGCCGTGCCTGCCATCCTCGCTGGCGGCGACGTGATCCTCGCCGCGCGCACGGCCGCCGGCAAGACGGAGGCTGCGTTCCTGCCCCTCCTGTCACGGGTGCTGCCGACCCTGGACGGCGGTCGGCCCGGCTTCTCCGTGCTCTACATCAGCCCACTCAAGGCTCTCATCAACGACCAATTCCGACGCCTTGAAAGCCTGCTCGAAGCCTGCGACCTGCCGCTGCACCGTTGGCACGGCGATGTGTCCGCGGACGCCAAGCGCAAGGCCAGGGAGCGTCCGCAGGGCGTGGTGCTCATCACGCCCGAGTCCCTGGAGGCCACGCTTGTTCGCCGCGGGGGGGACGCGCCCCGCCTGTTCGGCGCCCTGGCCGCCATCGTCATCGACGAGCTCCACGCCTTCGTCGGGACCGAGCGCGGGCGCCAACTCCAGTCTGTGTTGTCGCGCATCGAGGCCGGCGCGGGCCGCGACCGGATCGACCGGATCGGGCTCTCGGCGACGCTGGGCGACATGGCGCTCGCCCGCGAGGCGCTGCGTCCCGGCGAGCCTGATCGCGTCAGGCTGGTCGAGAGCCGGGAAGGCGGCTCCGACCTGCTTCTGCAGGTTCGCGGCTATGAATGCCCCCAGCGCCGGGAGCCGTCACGGGACACGCCAGCGCTTCCCCCCGCCGGCCCCGGCGCCAGGGGCACCCTCCCCGTCCGCCCGGAGGACGGATCCCACCCGGCATCGGCCGAGGTCGGACCTATCGCCGAACACCTCTTCGAGGTGCTGCGGGGCCGACGCAACCTCCTGTTCGCCGGCTCGCGCCAGAACGTCGAGATCTACACCGACCGCCTCCGCTCGCTCTCGGAGGCGGCGCGCCTGCCCAACGAGTTCTTCCCCCATCACGGCAATCTGGCGCGGGCCGAGCGCGAGACGGTCGAGACGCGCCTGCGGGAGGACGGGCGGCCCACCACCGCAGTGGCGACCACCACGCTAGAGCTCGGCATCGACATCGGCGACGTCGAGAGCGTGGCCCAGATCGGGCCCGGCTGGTCGGTCTCGTCCCTCCGCCAACGCCTGGGACGCTCAGGCCGCCGCAAGGGGAAGCCGTCGATCCTCCGCATCTACGTGGCGGAGGACGTCTTCGCCCCCACGCTTCACCCGGCCGATCGGCTCAGGCTCGACCTCGCGCAGGCCGTCGCCATGGTCGAGCTTCTTTTAGACCGGTGGTGCGAGCCGCCGCGGGTGCAGGGTCTTCACCTCTCCACCCTGGTCCATCAGGTACTCGCGTTGATCGCCCAGACCGGGGGCCTGCGCCCGGACACGGCTTGGCAGGTGCTGTGCCGCCGGGGCCCGTTCCGGAACGTCGGTCGCGACCTGTTCGTCGAGGTGCTACGCGCCATCGCCCGACCGGAAGCGGCCCTTGTCGAGATGTCTCCGGACGGCCTGCTGATGCTGGGCCGGGCCGGCGAGCGCCTCGCGGCGGGCTACGACTTCTACGCCGTGTTCCAGGTGGACGAGGAGTACCGGGTGGTCGTCGCAGGCGGTAAGACCCTGGGCACCGTGCCGCTCGACACGACGCTCGCACGGGGACAGACCATCATCTTCAACGGCCGGAGATGGCGGGTCGAGAGCATCGACGCGCGCGCCAAGGTGCTCCTGGTAATCCCAACCGTGGCCGCGTTGCCGCCGCGGTTCGGCGGAGACGGGGCCTCCATCCACGACGAGGTCGTGGCGGCGATGCAGAGGTGCCTGGCCGGCACGCACGTGCCGGCGTTCCTCGACCCCGGCGCGCGCGCGCTGCTCGAACAGGGCAGGCAAGCCTTCCGTGCGGACGGCCTCGACCGGCGCTCCATCCTGCAGATCAAGCGCGACTGCGTGATCTTTCCTTGGGTCGGGAGCCTCAAGCTTGAGACGCTCGCGCTGGCGCTGCTGGCGCGCAACTTCCAGGCATCCCCCCTGTGGCACACCGTCGAGGTACGGGACTGCTCCGCCGACGACTTGCGCGCAGTCCTATCCGAGATGGCCGCATCGCCGCCGCCTGACAGCGAGGTGCTGGCGGTCCTCGCCGCCAAGCCAGCCCGGGAGAAGTACGACCCCTATCTCACGGACGCCTTACTCACAAAGGCTGCGACAGCTGAGCGTCTGGACGCGGCGTCGATACCGGCCGTCGCCCGCCGCATCCTCGGAACCTGTGCCTGACACTCAGAGCGGAAAAGTCTGAAGGAATGTCGTGCGATACCGGCCCGGAAACGGCGGAGCCAAGGCCACGCGATCCGGCACACGAACTCGGGGCGAACACACCTCATGACGAATAGGGTAAGCACACCTGACAGCGCGAGGAGCGTCAGGACCATCAGCGTGGAGTAGAGCGCTACCACCGATCACGCGATTGCCTCGGGTTCGGACGGTGTCGAAAGCCGCCATTACACCCGTCAAATCCCAGCCATCGAAACGCGACGTTCTACCCGATATCCACAGCCGACCAAGCTTGACCATACGGAGGTAAATCCGGAGACTTACCGCAACCTGAGATTAAGGTTGTCGGGTATGGTGTCTCGTCGAGCGGTCGTGGTCCAGGGCCGCTTGGCGACGGCGGATGCACGCCTGAGCGCCGCGCGGCGCGGGGAGCATGGCGTCCGCGTACTATCCATCGACGCCCTTGTGGCACGCTTGGCGGGGGGCTTCGCGCGGCCGGTCGACGAGGAGACGCTCAAGTCGACCCTGAAAGCGGTGCTTCCCGAGACGGAACTCGGCGAGCTTGATCCCATCAAGGCGCTGCCGGGGATGATCGACGCGGCGGCGGAAACGCTGCGCAAGGCATGGTCTGCAGGCTTCGACCTGCAGGCCGCTGCCAGCCGCGGCGACCGCGTCGCCTCCATTGCCCACCTGGAGCGGGCGGTGGTCGCAGCGCTGCCGCCGGGCATGCTGCGCCCCGGCGAGATGGCCGCGGCCGCCGCGGTGCGGATCGACCACGCGCCAGCCATCCTCGGGCCCGTCGAATTCATCGACCTCTCGGATTTGGCGCCGTGCTGGCGCCCCGTCGTCGTCGCGCTTGCCCAGCGCGTCGCGGTCACCTGGGCCTCGGGACCGCGGCCCGTCCCCGAATGGATCGCGGCGACCGCCATCCGGGTCGTTTCCAGCGAGCCAGAGGCCCCCGTCGTCGAGGTCTGCAGCGCTGCGACGCCCCGTCACGAGGTGCTGGAGGCGCTCCGTTGGGCCCGCGGACTGATGGCGTCCGGCCGCGCCCGGCCGTCCGAGATCGCCATCGCCGCCTGCCGCACTGAGGAGTACGACGACGTCGTGCTTGCGCTGCGGGCCGAGGCGCACCTCGACGTTCGCTTCGTCCACGGCGTCCCGTCCGCCTCCGTGCGCGAGGGACAGGCGGCGGCCGCGCTTGCGGACGTCCTGGTGAGGGGCCTCTCGCAGGACGGCATCCGGCGCCTCGCCGCGCTCCTGCGCCAAGGTCCCGGTCCGTTCGGGACGCTCCCGCCCGGATGGACAGCCATGCTCCCGCGAGAGGCGCCGCTGACCGACCTAGCGGCCTGGGAGCGCCTGCTCGCCGGCAAGGACGTCCTGACCCGCCCCGAGGGGCCAGCCGTCGCCAAGGACCTTCGCGCCATCCTGTCGCTCCTGGCACGGGGGACGTCGGCCGCCGCGGAGGCTGGCGAGACCCTGCTGCATGGACTTTCGCTGCGGATCTGGCGGAAGGCGCTCCTGGAAGGCTCGCCGGCGGTCGTCGACCTGACGCTGTCGCACCAGCGCATCGACGACGACGCCGACGCCGGGACCTCGGTCGTCTGGGCCCCGGCCTCGGCCCTGGCCTGCGCCCCCAGGCGGTTCGTCCGCTTGCTCGGGCTGAGCTCCCGCGGCTGGCCGCAGGTGGCCTCCGAGGACCGGCTGCTATCGGACCACCTAGTGCCATCCCGCATCCTCGAGCCGGTGCCGCGCTCGGTTTCCGATCGCGGCGACTTCGCCGCCATCCTGTCGACCAGCTCCGACGCGGTCGTTCTCTCGCGTCCGCGCCGCGGCGCCGACGGCCGCCTGCTCGGGAAGAGCCCGCTCCTGCGCGGGCACCCCGACGGGACGCACCTCGGCCGGAACCGGGTCCCCGAGCACGCCGTCGGCGAGATTGACCGCCTGATGGCGAGGCCGGAGGAGTTCCGGGGGACAGCCCAGGCCACGGCTGCCGCGAGTTGCTGGAGGGCCTGGGCTGGCGCCGGGCTCACGGCCCACGACGGACGGATACGCCCGAACCATCCCGTCGTGCTCTCGGTGCTCGGGCGCGTCCACTCGGCCCGGTCGCTGCGCAAGCTGCTGCGCGACCCGCTCGGCTTCGTCTGGCGTTACGGGCTCGGCCTGGAGACCGCGGACCCGAGCGAGGAGACCCTCACGCTCGACCCCAGGGCGTTCGGCAGCCTCATGCATGAGGTTCTCGAAGCCACCGTCGGCGCTCTGGAGACCGGGGGCGGCTTCGCGGCGGCGTCGGCGGACCGCCGGCGGGAGGCGCTGGCCGCCGCCGTGGCCTCGGTCGCCGCCGCGTGGGAGCGCGAGAGGCCGGTCCCCCCGGCGCTCGTCTGGCGGCGGACCCTGGACGAGGTGACTGGGATTTCGCTGGCCGCCCTGTCCCATCCGGATGCGGCCTACGCCGGGCAGACCACCTGGGTGGAGGTGCCGTTCGGCGGGCAGGCGCCGAAACGGGCCGGGGCCGCGGTGCCGTGGGACCACAGCTTGCCGGTCGAGATCCCGGGCACGGAATTTCGCATCTCCGGCTTCATTGACCGACTGGACTTGTCCGAGTGCCGCTCGGAGGCGCGCGTGCGCGACTACAAGACCGAGAAGCCGCGCAAGCCCACCGACGTGCTTGCCGGCGGACGCGAGCTGCAGCGGTGCTTGTACGGCTACGCCGCGCGAGTCCTTCTAGGCCCGGGCGTCTCCGTCGACGCCTCGCTTCACTACCCGAAGGAGGACATCTGCCTGACCCTCAACCAGCCTGACACGGCGCTCGGCGACCTCGCCCGCCACCTTGCGGCGGCTGGAGACAGCCTCAGGGCTGGCAACGCGCATCCCGGCCCTGACGCGGAGGATGCATACAACGACCTGTCGTTCGCGCTCCCGGCCAACGCCAGCGAGCTCTACTGCCCGCGCAAGCGGGACGCCGTAAGGGTCGTGCTCGGCGAGGCCGCCGGGATCTGGGAGGCCGCCTAATGACCGCGCACGACAGGACCCTAGCCGACGCCGCCCAGCGGGCCCTCGCCATCGCCGCGCACGAGCGGTCGATGATCGTGGAGGCCGGGGCCGGCTCCGGCAAGACGGCCCTGATGTCGGGCCGAATCGCCCTGATGCTCGCCTCCGGCGTCGCCCCCGGAGCAATCGCGGCCGTCAGCTTCACCGAACTCGCCGCGAGCGAACTTCTTGAGCGGGTCGGCGACGTCGTCGCCCACTTGCTCGCCGGCGAGGTCCCGGAGGAGTTGAGGCTCGCACTCCCGCACGGATTGTCGCCGCTCCAGGGTGCGAACCTGGCCGAGGCGGAGGCCCGGCTCGACGAGTTGGTCTGCACGACCATCCACGGCTTCTGCCAGCGCCTCGTGAAGCCTTACCCGGTCGAGGCCGACATCGATCCGGGGGCACGGGTGGCCGACGAGGCGGAAGCCGACGGCATCTTCCGCGACCTCCTCGACGAGTGGTTGCGGGAATGTCTCTCGGGCGGCGGCGGCCTTGTCGCCGAGATGGTGCTGGCGGACCCGGTCGCGGCGAAGGACGCGGTCGACCGGGTGGCGGAGTGCCTGCGCGAGGGGCGTACGGTCGGGACGCGTCCTGCGGAACCCTTGCCCCACTCGACGAAGGCCTTCCGCGGACGAGTTACCGCGTTCGCCGACTTCGTCCGCGCCTGCCCTGTAGCCGAGCAGGAGACCGCGTCGGCCCTGCTGGCGTTCCAGGCCATGGCCGAGCGCGTCCGCCACCTCGACGGCAACGACGACGCCACGGTCGTCTCTCTGCTAACGTCCGAGCCTGAGCCGAGCCTGTGCATCAAGGACGGCGGGTTTGCGAGCTATCGTGGCGGGAAGGGCAAGTGGGCGGCCGCCGCCAAGGCCGTCGGGATTCCTAAGGTCGAGGCGGATCTGTTCCACGAGGCGGCCAAGGCCCTGCACGGCGCCTGTTGCGACACGTGGGAGAGCATGCGGGCGAACGCCGCCAGTGAGCTCCTGGTCAGGTTGGTCGTGCAGGTCCGCGAGGTCCTCCGCCGCTACCAGGAGCGGAAGCGCGCGGGCGCCCTGCTCGACTTCGACGACCTGATCGCATCGGCGGCCACGCTCCTGCGGGACCACGAGGAGGTGCGGCAGGCGCTCGGCAGGCGGTACCGCCACGTCCTTGTCGATGAGTTCCAGGACACGGATCCGCTGCAAGCGGAGATCCTCTGGCTCCTGTGCGGTGAGTTGCCCGCCGACGCGGCCGGCGCGACCTGGACCGACCGCGTGCTGCGGCCCGGTGCGCTCTTCCTCGTCGGCGACCCGAAGCAGGCGATCTACCGCTTCCGGGGCGCAGACGTGTCGACCTACGTGCAGGCGCGCGACTGCATCCGCGCCAAGTCGCCGGATGACGTGATCTCCGTCTCGACGAACTTCCGGTCCTGCCGCTCGATCCTCGCCTTCGTGGACAACCGCTTCCGCGAGGTGCTGCAGGTGGAGGGGCAACCGGGCTACGTCGCCCTCGACCCGTTCCACGAGGACCACGACCGGGGTCCCTGCGTCGCCGCCCTCGACATCCCGGCGGCGGAGGGGGACGGGAAGCGCAGCGCCGACGCCCTTCGCGACGCCGAGGCGGAAGCCGTCGCGGACCTGTGCGCGCGCCTGATCGGCCAGCGTCTCGTGACCTGCAGCCGCAACGGGACCCGGATCCTCCAGGCCGGCGACATCGCGCTCCTCGCGCCGAGCGGCAGCGACCTGTGGCGCTACGAGGAAGCCCTGGAAGCCAGGGGCATCCCAGTGTCGACCCAGGCGGGGAAGGGGTTCTTCCGCAGGCAGGAGATCCAGGACCTGATCGCCCTGACGCGGGTCCTGGCCGACCCTCGCGACACCCTGGCCCTCGGGGCGCTCCTGCGCGGCCCGGCGGTGGGCCTCACCGACGAGGAACTGCTCGACCTGGTTGACGCCCTGCCGCGCGACCCCGAGCGACCCGACGCGCGGCAGAAGCTGCGACTCGGCCTTGATGTCGCGCACGTCGCCCACCCGGTCGCGCGGGAGGTCATCGGGCGCCTGCAGGTCCTGGCGAGGCAGGCGCTCGGCACGACGCCGCACGACATCTTGAGCCAGGCGGTGGACGCGATCCGGCTTCGGCCCGTCGTCCGGCAACGGCACGACGGCCACGCCGAGCGCGCGCTGGCGAACGTCGACCTCTTCCTGGAGATGTCGCGCCCCTACGCCGTGCGCGGCCTGCGCGCCTTCGCCAGGGCGATGAAGGCGGCCTGGGACGGGCGAACGCGCACGGTCGAGGGAAGGCCCGACGCCCAGGAGGCGGCGGTCTCCCTGTTCACGATGCACGCGTCCAAGGGCCTTGAGTGGCCCGTGGTTATTCCGATCAACACTTCGACCAGGACGAAGGCCGTGAGCGGAGCCCTCGTCGACCGACCGGCGAACTGCCTGTACTGCCCGGTCTTCGGGGTCCGCCCGGCCGGGTACGAGGATGCCTTGGACCGCGAACGCCGCGAGGTCGGCAACGAGCGGGTGCGGCTCTGGTACGTCGCGGCCACGCGGGCCCGCGAGACCCTCGTGCTGCCGCGCTTCCCCGAGCCGTCCGACCGGACCTCCTGGGCGTCGGTGATCGCTCTCGGCCTCGACGCCGTCCCCGCCATCGATCTGGAACGGCTTCCGCTCCGGCCGATGGCGGCCGTGACGGAGACGCTGAACGAACAGACGCGCGAGGTTTTCGCCTCGGAGGCGGCGACGGTCGCGCGCCATCGGCGGCTAACGTGGATCGTGCCGAGCCGGGACGACGCCCCGGTGCCGGGCTTCGAAGACGCCGGCTCCGAGCCGCTGCCCATTCCGACCGAAGCGGTACCGGCGCCTCCGCAAGGCGGCCGGGAGCGAGGCACGGTCATCCACAAGCTCTTGGAGGAAATCCTCACCGGGGAGCTTGATGAGCGTGACGGGCTGGAGGCCCGCGCACGTTTCCTCGCGGGGCACCTGCGTCCGTGCGGAGCGGACGGCCGGCCGGCCGCGCTCGATCCCGCCGATATTGCCGCCTGCGTCGCCAGGGCGCTCGCCCTCCCGCAGGTCGCAGGCATCCGCGAACGCCTCCGCGCGGAGGTGCCGGTCTACGCTTACGAGGCCCTCGACGAGGAGGAGCGGGCGACCTCGGGCGTGGCCGATGCACTGGCCTGCGACGAGCACGGACAGCCGGACGTGGTCGTTGACTGGAAGAGCGACGTCGCCCCGGAGGAGGGTGCGGTCCTGGGCTATCGCGCGCAGGTCGCGCGCTACCTCGCCGCGACCGGCGCGCGTATGGGCCTGATCGTGTTCGTAACCGACGGGACCGTCGTCTCCGTCACGCCGGCCTGAGGCAGGCGCCGCCCGCGGGAATCCTCGAGACACCGAGGGCCCGGTGAACCCCGTGAAGGTGCGCCTCGGCGTGCCGCGGGAGCTCGCCTCCTGTCACACCGCGCAGGTCGACGGCTACGCGATCGAAGGGCACGTGCCGGCCGGCGCGATCAAGCGACTGCTCGCCGAGAAGCCCCAGGGCATCGGGCTGGCCGTGCCAGGCATGCCAGCGGGCTCGCCCGGCATGGAGGTCGACGGCATGGAGCCGGCCACCTACGACGTGGTCCTGTTCGGGCCTGAAGGGCGGAGCACCTTCGCACGGTACCGGGGCGCGAACCCGGCGTGATCCTCGTGGCGCGCCGGATCGGCCTCGGCGGAGCCCGCCCCCCTCGAAACGAGGCAGGAGACCGGACGAATGACTTGATGGCCGGATCAAAGGCCCATGCAGCAGCCGCCTTGCCGGCACGGCGAGACGATGCTCGACTGTAGCCGTGATGCGGATTCGGATGGCGATGGAGGCGGACGGGACCACCCGGTGGCGAGGCGGTAAGCCCGCGGGCGTGAGGCGTCCCTCATGCGGGCCCGACATGTCCCGCCCGCTCAACCGCCCAGGATGCCGCGGCGTCCGATGACCGTCTTCACCCCGCCGGTTCGCGTACCTTCGAGCCCAGTCCCGATCCTAGGTCTGGCGCGCGACAGGGGCTATCCGCTCGACGTCAGGCTCGCGCTGGCCGCGGTCGTGGCCGGCGTCCGCGCGCGCCGCGGTGACGTAGTCGAGCCGTGACGAGCGATCCGCTCTGAACCGGTACCGCATCAGACGCGCAGCACCGGTTCGTCGTAATGCGCCGTCCGGATCACTCGGGATCGTAATAGCCGGATCGGTCGACCGCTCCGCCGGTATCGAGTTCAGGATCGGCGAAGGCCGTCCTGCCGGCTACCCGGTCGAAGGTCATGGTCGTTGAGAAATCGATCCTGTCTCCGACGTAGGTGCTGTCCGGGTCGTTCTCGCCGTCGAAAGTGCCCATCACGGTGACGATCCACGCGTCAGGGGTCGACTGGTAGCCGTATTCGTCGAGGTTGATCTCGTCGAAGTAGGCGTTCGTGCCTGCCATCTCCCCTCCGAGGGCATCCTCGATCTGGGAAGCTTCCTTCTGGACGTACCCGTTGATGTCGTCGTCGAGCTGGCGCGCCTGCCAGACCTGACCCGTGAAATGGCCGTTCGCGACGAGATAGGCGGACAGTTCGGTGGCGATGTCGTCGACGGACGGCAGGCTCGGCGGCAATCCGCGGAGAGCGGACAGACGCTGGTCCATGCCCTTAAGGTCGGGCACCAGGAACGCGGCCTGCTCCAGGTCGGTCAGTGGGTACTTGACCTCCTGGCTTAGCGCAGCCGCGCTGCCGTACCCGAAAAAGGCAGCGACGATCTCGTGTGCATGCCCGGACGCGAGCTTCTCGCCGGATCGGGCAAGATGTTGGGCGCGCAGGTGGTCCGCGCAGAGCTTGTTGAAGGACATGGCAAACCCGTCAGCCCGGCGTCTGATTGGTGGTCACAAGCGCTTCATGATCACCATGCGCCGGCTGAGTGGTTGCCGTTCAGGTGTCGATGCGTAATCGAACGCGCCGCCTTTTGGGTCGCTTGCAGCCCAGGCCATCGGCTCCGGACGCCAACGTAGTGCTGGCGCCGTTCGGCTGCAAGCGCCTCATGGTCAGGGCTTGGCGGCGAACGTCCCGTCCTTCAGGTCGATCACATACTCGCCCTTGATCGACCGGAAGGCGAGCTTCTCCGCCAGCATCGCGGCGTCCATCGGCTCGAAGTCGGCTGACTTGCGGACCACCGGCTCGGGCAGGGCGGCGAGGATCTCCGCCGCGGACAGCGCGTCCTTGCGCCAACTCTCGATCACCTGGGCCACGTAGCGCATCACCCCGTCCCAGAACTTCCGGGACGTGATCCCGTCCGCGACGAGGTGCTTCCACGACCAGCCCTCTTCGACAGGCGCCAGGTGTTCCTCCACGACCGGATCGTACCGCGAGGACTTGTGTCTCGACGCCGCCGCCGCCTTGGCTGGGCGAAGCGACGCGTACCGACCGTGCTCCAACTTTCGGACGTGGCGGGACTGCCCTGCCAGGTTGTCGAGGAGCAGGGTGGCCGTCTTCTCCGTCACCGGCTTACAGTTCGAATGGCGGACATCGCCGATCAGAGCGAGGATCTCGGCGGCCGTCAGCCCTTCCTTGCCGGACTTGCCGATGGCCGCGGCCGCCTTCTTGCCGATCCGGTCGGTCAGGCCCGACGGCGCCACTACGCGCTCGTCACGAGGAGGCGAGGCGTCGGTCCCGCCCCAGACCTCCTTCGACCGATCACGCGCCTCCTGAGACGCCTAGGGCGGCAGCATCGTACCAATCTCTTGCCCGGTCTCGCACAGGAGTCCGCGCAGCCGCCGCACCTCCTCGGTCAGACGGCCGGCCTCGGCCCAGGCGATCCCGGCCTCGACCTCGTAGACCCGCTCCAGTTCCGCCTGCTGCCTCAGGCGGGCCTCGACCACGGTCTCCGCTTCCTCGCGCGCCGCCGCCCAGAGTTTCGCGGCGAACTCCTCGATCACCGGCGCGAGCTTGCCCGGGATTTCTTTCGGTAACTCCTTCGGGCGGTAGTTCGCGTTCGCCTTCCAGACTGCCAGGATCGGGCCGATGTCCGAGTGCGAGCCGCCACGCGGGAGCTCGCCACGGACGTTGCACACGCTCACGCGCCTGTTGGTCCGCAGCAGCTTCGCGGCAACCAACTCGATCTCCTGCATCGTCGGCATCGCCGCGCCCCAACCTACGCCCGCGACGATCCTGGACGAAACGGGTTGCAGACCGGTTTCCGTCCCGGCAGCGCGGGAAGGCGGCCGGCTTGGCCGTAACGGTGGCGGGTATCGTTACGCGTGACCGTGACGCGAGGAGTCGCACATGTCCGCTTCCCCGCTATCGCGGATAGACCTGGAACGAGCGCCCGGCATCACGCGGGTCGAGAAGGACGATCTTGTCGAAGCTGCCTGGCTGGACCGTCGCCTGATCCAGGAACAAGGACTGCTCGAAATCGTCGAGCCCGTAGCCGATTTGATCCGGCAGAACGAGCCACCATTCCGGGTGCTTGGGCCGGTAGGCCGCTATCTTGCCCGTCTTCTCCGTCACGCAATGCGCTAGGTTGCTGCGGATCTCTTCGATCAGCCAGCCTCCCGACTGCTCGTCGCTCTGCCCGGCATGCCTGAAGAAGGTCGGCTTCGGGCCCGGTGCCCGGAAAACCTTGATCGAGAACTCGCCCTGCAAGTTGAGCGGCTTGTCGAAGGGCTGGGGATCGGCGCTCGCCATGAACGGCAGCAGGAGCGCGTCCAGCGCCGTCTTTAGCACCCTCCAAGGAGGAGCCGGTCGACTGAACCGGTGAAGGACGTACCAGCTCTGGCCCGATGCCGGAGCGGGTCCGAGACCGTGGAGATACGTCTCCATGCGCCGCCAGAGCGGGATCGCCGTTTCTTCGAGACCCCTAGTGCCGCGCCCGCCGCCATCGTCGTGGTTCTGGTTCAGCCGGCGCACTTCGACGGCGAAACGACCGTCGGCCAGGAAGTCGGGCGGGATATTGCCGTCCGGCTCATATAGGACATCCGAGAAACCCAAGCTCCTCAGGTAGGTATCGACCAGCTTCTCCGAGTCGTCCAACGGTGCCCCTCCTGATCCGGGCGGTGATGCGACATCGAAACGACCTGAGCCGCCCCAAGCTTGAGCGCTGCCGGGACTCGTATGTCGGAATCGTCGGAACGCGCCTCGCTAGCTCAGGCTGCGTCCCAGCGCGACAACTCTGATCGTCGACCTTAGGTCCAGGGCGAACTGAAAGGGACGGCTACACCGTCTGCCGAACGACGACGGCAGGCCTTCCGCGACCGGAGGCGCTCAGCAAGGGTGCTTGCAGTGACCGATGTGGTTTCCCCCAATGGGTACCGACACCCCGCTCAAGGTTTGATTTTGGGATCGAAGCCGAACCGGATGGAGGCTCGCCCGAGTTCTTCGAAGAAGCCGCGTTTCGTCGGTGACATCGGGTTGGGAAGCTCGACGACCCTCCATCGTCCCGGGGTGGTCACCTCGGGAACGTACAGGATGCGGAACTTCACGCTGCGGTCGGCCGAGGCCTCAAGCGCCGCTTGGACTTCGCTCGAACCGAGTTCGAATTCACCGGGGTCGACGGTCGAGGCCTTCACTTCATAGCGCCATCGAACGCCGTTTTCCTTGATGACCTCGAAGTCGTATCCCGATGCGTCCGTGCCTCGGTCACCTAGCAAGCTCACCGACCGGTTCGGCGAAACCCACGCCGCTTCCGCCTGCTCGACCGAAAGGCCGTGCCTCTGCCGTATCCAGAGGAACGCGCGCGTCTCGCCAAGCAACCCGATGGCGGCACGCTGGTCCTCCGACATCCGACGTTCGGCGACGACGAAGCTGCCTCTCCGCCCGCCCTCGCCACCGCCACCTCGCGAGGACTTCGATGGCGCCTTGCTGATCGGGTTGAGTGTGGCGGGACCACAGCGGGAAGGCCAATCCTGGTCGTCCTCGGCATCCTTGAGCGCGGCTGATACGAGCTTGGCGAGGTCCGCCTTGTTGCCCGCGTCATAGG
Source organism: Methylobacterium sp. D54C (assembly GCF_053345595.1). NCBI lineage: Bacteria > Pseudomonadati > Pseudomonadota > Alphaproteobacteria > Hyphomicrobiales > Methylobacteriaceae > Methylobacterium > Methylobacterium sp. D54C. The sequence goes on along the minus strand of NZ_JBKFAK010000014.1, from coordinate 83,713 downwards.
GCTGGCCGCCGAACGAGACGGTTCGCCGCTCCGCATCTCGCTTCCGCTGTTGGTCGGCTCGCCAATTCCGCGCCGCCTCCACCGACGTCGCGTCGATGCCGAGGGTGCTCGGGTCCAGGCTGTCTGGCATGCCCGCAGGCCAGACTCCCGCCAACCTGAAAGCTAGCAGAAAGCCCGAACGCGTCAGGCGTTCGAAATCCAGAACTCCTGCCTCGTCCAGGTCACGGACGATGTCCACAATAGTCTTCTTCCAGGCGGCCGGCACGTCTCGGCCGTTGTGCTCGCACCAGGCGACCACGGATGGCATGGCGTCCCTCACCGCCTCACGGGCAACCTCCGCGTTGTGGGAATGAACGATGCTGAACGGTTCCAGCGTTTCCGGAAGATCGGGGCCGTGCGCAGCGTCCATTTCTGCCGAGGCAAGGTTCCACACGTAGGTCTCGCCGACGCCTTCGAGAGTGGTTTCCCACGAGGGATCGTAGGCGATGAACGACAGGGTGCGCGCCTGTGCGTATCCCGAGAGCGAACCTCCTTCGACGAACTGGGCGCGCTGGTGGCGCCTGAGACGCTCGATCACCCGGTCGCGGACGGCGCGTCGAGCGAACTCGAACTGGCCGCGCAGGTCGGCACGGCTGGTCAGCGGCTCCTGTCCGAGCGCCGCCAGGGCGGCGTTGAAATTCGACAACGAGATCGAAAATCGGCGGCGTAGCGCATCCCGATCCTCGCTACCGGTGCAGGCGGCGACAAACTCCTGCAACGCGCAGGGTAGCGGAACCTTCTGGCGGTGAAGCCATGACGGCAAGTCGAAGTCGTCGACCTGTTCCAACGCCAGCAACAGCGCCGCGCCGTACTCGACCCCGGCCACGCAGGCGATCACGGGTGCGACGAGGTCGCGGATCTGGTCAACGCTGCCGACGTTCGATCCGAACGCCTGCGCTATCCGTGCGGGATGCCACCTCAGGGCGGAAGCGAGAGCCTCGTTCGGCGGCCTTTCAAAGGGCGTGTGAGCGAACTCGCTCGCGACCGTGCCGAAGCATACTCGGAGCGCCCCGTCGGCGCGCCCGTCGACAAGACGTTCGAGGGCACGCGCGAGAGGCCGCAAGTCGTCCCACCCGAACTCCGGCCTGCCGACAACCATCAAGGTCGGGTGCTCGCGGTCGCGCAGGTGAACGAACCGCTCGGCGAGCGGAATTGGGTCTCCACCGTCCACGACGACGGCCAAACTGTCGCAGAAGTGCAGGCGCACCCTGGCAAGCGCGGCCCGGAACGCCGTCCGGGAGACCTGGAACGCAAACCCCCTTCCTTCCACGTCCAAAGCCAGCACCGCGAGATGCACCAACCAGCCACGCCCCCCGGCCGGCAGTCTCGGATCGGAAGCGCTGGGCACGAAGCGTTTCCCGTCCGCCTCCATCCACACGTCGACATCGGCGAGGGAAACGGCCGGTATGCCGGCGCGGGTCAGGATGGTGGCCACCGCCGCAGGTTGGGCGACGCCCTCCAGGATGCGAGCCCCGCGATCCTGCAGTATCCGTGCTTCCAACGATGCCATGTCCGACGTGACGTACAGGCGCGACTCGCCGGGGCCGACGGCTACGAACATGTCGCTCGCTTCGGCCACGATCTTGAGACCCGGAGGCGGCGAGGCCTTCGTCGCGACGACATCCTCCCATGCGACGGCGACCGCGGTGCGGATCGAAGGCTTCTCTTCGGAGGCGGGCTGGGCTTTCTGAACCGCTTGGGCGAGGACAGCGAGGCGGCGGAAGGCGGTGCCCGCGTCCGACCAGTCGCCAAGCCCGAGGCGTTTCAGGCGACCCCAGGCGGTCTCTTCGACCAACGCGGTGCGGACGTCCTCATGGGGCCGCGGCACCGAGCGCGGTATCTCGCGTCCGCGCGACCGTCGCCACCAGACGGAGCGAGGAGGAACGAAGCCGATGCCCGAGCCTTCGACGCACGGCAACCAAGCCGCCCGTTTCAGGAACGACAACGCCGGCGTCGGAAGCTCGTGATGGTCGCCTCTGCTTTCGTGATGGACCGCCACCTTCAGCGTGAAGGGATCGAGACGACGCAGTAGCCCCAGCACAAGCATCGCGTACTCCGAGCGACCTTCCTCGGAGAGTTTGCCGTGTTCCGCCTGACATGGAAGGTGACAGAATCCGAGCCCGTGCGCTGCCCGGGAGACGTACATCGACTGCGAATACCTGAACTCGGTCTTCGCAACGTCCTCGACCCAGTGCGGGTCCGCCGCACCGGGCTTCCTCGTTCCGGCGAGATATTGTCTCCAGAAGAGATGGACGTAGCCGGCGACGGGCGCCGCCGGGATAGGCTGAAGCCCGTCCTTCACTCCGCAGGCTTCGAGGAACTTGGCCCAGGCATCTCGCGACCCCTCTTTGCCGTCCCCGCCCTTCAACCCCCAACCGGGGTGCACCAGCATGCGGTCGCGAAGCCTCTTCGCGTCGTCGGAGACTTCGACCAATTCCGCGACGACCGCTTCGAGCCGGCGCCCGTCTTCGGACCACGCTCCCGACATGAGGGCGTCTTCGGCCTCGATCCAGCGACCGGATCCGACAGGGACGCGAAGGCGCGCCTCGCGAAGCGCCGGCTCGCACTCCTTTCCCATTACGGACCATACGTCGAAGGCCCAGGCTAGGATATCGCCGAGCGTCTCCGGCTTGGGGTTCGCGGCGACGATGCGTCGATGGTCCGCAAGGATCTTGACCGGGTCCATCTCGCTGACGAGGCCGGCCTTTAGCAGGGCCGTCCTGGTCTCGGACGTCAACGTGATCCTGGGGTCGAGGTACGGGACGCGGCGGCTGAGGGAGCGCGGCGGCATCCTCACCTCGCGCGACCTCCCGCGGCCTCCACGGTCCATGAGGTAGACGGGGTGCGCCTCGTCGGTTTGCGCCGGGAGGAGATGGGGCGGGGAACCCGAAGGCCCACCAAAGAGGATCGACTTTCCGGCGACGGCGTCGAGATCGAGTTCGAGGTCGTCGAACGAACCGACGACAGCGTCCAGGAACTTGTCCCAGCCTTTCCAGGGGTCACGGCCGCGAGCCCGTTCGTTGGCCACGGCCTCGATCCATTCCGCCATCTCGGACGCGTTCGGGGCCATGTTTGCCGGCAACGAAAGCGCCGGGCGCGCCTCCGTCAGCCTGGCCAATCGAATGTCGCCGATCCTGGGATCGAGAAGCGGCGCGCCAGCGACTTCGGCGAGAACTGGCGCCTTCAGGGCGGTACGAGCCGCCCCCCACCACCGGGCGCGACGGAAGCTGGTCCAGCCTCCTCCCGCGACAGGCAGGATCTCGTCGTTCACGGGCGGCCGGCCACCGTTGGCCTTCACGACATGACGCATGTGAGACGCGCGCCACGCCACGAGGTCGACGACTGCCCGTGGTTCGATCCCGTGAGCCACGGCCGCACCGCCCGCGAGATGTCGGGCGGCAGCAAGGGCGGCTCCCGCACAAGCCTCCAGGAGGAAGGCATTCAAGGGTACGCTCTCGACGAAGTCCTTGCGGTTGAGCGAGGCGAGGAAAGGGGCGTCGAGGTGGCCGAAGATCGGCGCCTCGACGGAACTCCCGAGAGGAAGATAGCAGTAGACCCGACCGGCGCGAGGCCGCGGGGCCTTGAGAGGCACGGCGACGGAAACGACCGTCGGGGCGTCAGAGCCGAGCCACTCCTCCAACCTGTTGTCGTCCTTGAGGCTGCTCCTCACCGCAGTCTCGAAGGCCGCCGTCTCGACACGACGCCGGACGACCAGGAAGTCCGTGCCGTTGATTCTGGTCTTCTCCACGGAGGTCGGGACGGCGCCGGGAAGGTCGAAGAGGTGGCTCGATTGTCGCGTGATCCGCGTGACAGACGGGTTCGAGCCTTCCACCTGCGTTTCGACGACGAGGCTGCCGATGCGATCCAGGAACAGGGTAGGCGGAGTTTCGGCGTCGCGCAGCTCGGAGATTTGAGCTTCCACGTCCGACACGGCCTCCGCGTCGGGTAGCTCGATGCGCACGAGGGTGGCGTACCCTTGTCTCGCGAATTCACGGATCTCGTCCGATTGCCTCCCGACCGGAAGGGAGAGCATGGACCGAGGCACGTCACGAAGCAGCGACCGAACTTGATCGGGGCTGCCCCCTGCGTCCTGGAACAGGGCCGTGGCCTGGGCGTCGTCGGCGAAACGAAAACAGAACCCGTTGAAAATCTCGCGAGGCCGACCGTCGCCTATGCAGGAGTACACCTCCGGCACGGACGTCAACGACATGACGCTCCGAAAGCCCAGCCCCTTGTTCCCTATGCCTTCGCCGTACGATTTCGTGCTCTGGGCCGGCAGGCGAACGGCCGACACGTTCTCCCAAGAGAAACCGCGGCCGCGGTTGGCGACCAGGAGCGTGCCGGAGCCGGCATGGGTTCTACTCAAGACGATCCGTATCTCGTCCGCACCCTCGCCCCCGAGCGCGTCGTGGGCGTTCTGGATCATCTCGAAGACCGCCCGGTTACGGTAATCCGCCGCGATGTGACGGATCGTACCAGTCAGGCTGGCGAAGATCTCGGGCAGGTGCAGGGCATCGCGGGCAGCCTTGCGGCATGCCTCGTCCAAACGACGCGCCGGCTCAGATTGGCCGCCCGCAAAATCCTCGCGGATGAGCTCGTCAAGCACGTCGGCTCACCCGGCAGGGCGCTGGCATGATCGAAGAGGAGACCGCCACAGACACATGCTTCGAATCCGCCGCCGGGACACCAGACCTGAAGCGCCAGGCTAGGCCATTAGGACGCAAATTGACGTCTCGATCCGCAAAAAGACGACTGGCAAGGTTAATGGCCCTCGCTATCCTCTTCGTCACGCATGACACGGTGATGGCCGAGTGGATCGCGGACCGATCGATCACGCTGCAATAGTAACAAGCTCTAAGGAATACGGGTCCGCTTCCGTCGAGCTTCGCCACGTATGATGCACGTCCGCTTCGAGACCGAAAGGGGCTGCTTGCAGGAAATTCCTTGAATGACTGCTAAGGGTCAAACTGAGGCATTCGTTTGGGCCGTGCTGAATGTCCGCACTCTTGGAAGCCACGTCCCAGAGTGGACAGGTGGTTCTCGGCCTGAACCGGTCCGAACCCTCGACTGAGCAGATTTTACCGTAGCGGGCCTTTCCGCCGTGAACTGAGGTTTCGGTCCACGGGGCTGCCGTCTGATGTGTTCGCACGGGGTTTGGTACCGTACCCATGCCTGTGCGGCATCGCATCCGAAGGGAGTGGCCTCTTCGCTTCTGACTGTGGGAACGTTACCGCCGGCACCATCAGGCTTGGCGGTGGCGCTGCTCCCGACTACGCGCTGCGACGGCGTAGGTCGGCGATGCGTGCGGTAAGCACGGCACGCAGGTGCTCAACCTCGGTGTAGGCGGCCTCCGCCTTCTCGAAGGCGCCGAGACCTTCGCGGCGGATCTCCTGCGTCAGCGCCTCGATGCGTCTCACCGCCGAGAGGAAGCTCGGCGTCTCGGGCGCAGCGGTCATGTCGGTACGGGTCGTGGTCATGCTGGGGTTCTCCTCGTGATGGGTCAGTGGGTGGTTGCGTAGCGGGTGGCTGTAGTGCGGGGTTCGACCCGGGCGGGTACGACGCCGTCCGGGAAGTGCAGCAGCAGGTCTGTTTCTGCGCGGGCCTGCTCAGCCGTGGCGACGATCCGGCCGGTCTCGGCTGCGATCACCAGCGTCAGGGCTTCGCTCAGGCGATCGTCGTCGCCCTCCTCGTCGAGCGCATCAGCCTGATCGAGCGGAGTAGTCTCAGCAGTGTTGGCGCCCGACGCGGACTTCGCGCTGACACCGGTGGCGGCGGCGAGATTGGCGAGTAGGCTCTGCTCGACCGCTTGGCCGAGCTGACGCAGCCGCTCGTCGGCCTGGTCGGCGAGATCGCGCAGTGCCCGGTCGAAGGCGGCCCCGGTCCGGGCCAGGACGATGCGGCCGGCCGCCTCCAGCTCAGCCTCGATCGCGGCATCGAGGTCGGCCAGCGCCCGCTCGGCCCGGGTCCCGGTGCGCTCGACGAGTTGGCGCACCCGCATCGCCGCCGCCGTCGGGGTCGGCTCCGAGCGCGCCGCCACCGCGTCGAGCGCGGTGCGCGGTGTGCCGGCGTGGCCGAGGCCCGTGATCAGGTTCGGAACCTCAGGGTGCGCGGCAGCGTTCGCTGTCACGAAGGCGTTGAGAGGCCGGAACGCCTCGACCGGTCCGCCGCCCCGGCAGACCAGCGTCGCTGAGAGACCGTGCTCCCGCTGAAGGCCCGATACCCGGGCGAAGGCCTCGGCCAGCGAACGCTCCGCCCCCGCCCCCTCGAAGATCGCCCAGACCCGGTGGATCCGGATCAGCCCGGCGTCTTCCAGCGGCTGCAGCACATGCTCCACGTCGCGGCGCACCTCGCCGTGCTCGGAGACGACGAGGGCGATATGACGGGGATCCTCCGGCTCGCTCCAGGTCTCGGGCCCGAAGCGCTGCCCCTCCAGGCGCAGCCGCTGCAGCGTGCGCTCGCGGTCGAGATCGGCCTCGAGCGGGACCTGCCCGACGCAGAGCAAGCCCATGACCTTGGCCTGGACGCCGGCCCCGCGGCCGAAGCGCTGGCGCAGGCTGGTGCGTAAGGTGAGCGTGACCGTGCGGTTGACGAGACCGACCGGATCGAAGTCGGTGCCGTGCTCGGCCCGGATAGCGCCGAGTTCGGCCGCATCGAGCCGGGCCTTCAGCCGAGGCGGATCGTTGGTGAGGCGGCCTTCCGCCTCGCCGAGCAGGATGAGATAGCTGTCGGGTCCGTTGGGCTCAACCGTGAGCACGCTCGCCCGGACATTGTGCTCGCCGCGCAGGCGCTGGCGCAGCCAGCCGATGAGGTCGCGCAGCTCGCCGACGACCGCTGCCTCGGACTGAACTGCATCGCCCGCATCGGGCAGGCCTCGGTGGGCGCCGTCCTGCTGGGAGGCCGGGCGCGGCGGTCGGGGCGGTGCGTCCGGCCCGTGGTGGAATCTGTGATGGCGCATGGGAGTGTCGGGATCCGTGTTGGGGTGAGGATGTCGCGAGCGCGCGGGCTCGTGGGCGGAGGGTCGAGGAGCAGCGTGAGGCGAGGTGACTGAGGGTGGTGGATCCGGCCGCTCTCGGTGCGGGCAGCCGGATCGGCAGTGGGACGGCTTCAGTCGAACAGCGGTCCCTGTCGGGCAGGGCTCGGATCGGCGGGAGCGTCGGACCCCGATGCAGACGCAGACGCGGCCGGGTCTGGACCGAGCGCGTGGGCGATCGAAGTGAGGCGGGCAAAGCCCCCGGTGCGGAGTTCGCCGCGCAGGATCCCGGTGAGATCGGCGAGCAGCGCCTCGGCGGTGTCGTGGGCGCGGAAGGCCACACCGTCGAGCAGTGTCGGCGCGCCGCCCCGGCGGAACAGCACCGGTACCGGCAGCACGGCGATGCGGCGCATCAGCCCCTCGTCCGAGAGCGCCCGGTGGGCGAAGCCGAGGCCCGGCTCGACAACCACCGCGTCGAGGGTGCCCCAATCGAACTGGTCGTAGGCCGCCCCGAAGGCCTCGTGCAGCGCAGCGACCGAGCTCGGCTCCTCGTAAGGAACGGGCAGGCGGATCAGCTCGAGGAGACCCTGGTCGAACCAGCGCGCGAGCGTCGCCCCGAGCGTGTGTGGCGCGGCGTCGTCGGGCTCGATCAGCACGACCCGCCGGAGCTTGTGCGGGACTGGAAAGCCGCGTTGGCGGTCCCACAGTCCATCCGCTTCCAATGCCGCCTGCGCTGTCCGATCCTGCTCGCGCCAGGCCTGGAGGAAGGCGCCGCGCTCGAGCCCGAGCACCTGCCCGGTCAGGCCGAGCAGCGGATCGATGACGAGGGTGAGCAGCAGGGTGTGCTCGCCGACGAGGTGGTCCGGATCGAGCAGGACGCCCGAGGCTGCCTCGATCTGGCGTAGGAAGGGGCCGGAGAGGACGGCGCTGAACCGGCCCGGGCGATGCGGATCGAGCGGCTCTAGGCCGAGCAGCAGCCCGTCCCGGTGTCGGCGCGATTGCCGGACCTGGGCGCGGACCCAGAGGCCAGTCGGGGTCAGCGCGCAGCCGGGCTCGTTCGCGCCGGAGGGCGCGTGGTGATCTGTCATGGTGGGAGACTTTCGTGATGCAGGGTCAGGGGATCGAAGGAGCCTCGCCGACCTCGGGCGGACGCTGTGCGAGCGTCGCCCTCCCCATCACGTCATCGCGTCATTCAGGGGTTTGCAGCGAAGGAGCCTTCGCCCAACTTCCCCGCTCTTGTTCTCGTCCTCGCCTGTTCTCGTACCCGATCCCCTCAGCCGAGCCGGTACCGCGTCCCCGGCGGCACCGGCTCGGGTGGGAACGCCATTGTTCACCCCGTTGTGTGTTGTCCAACGCAGCGCCAAGTCTTTGCTAAACAACCGGCATTCGGCCTCAGGTGTTGTCCAACGCACCCACCACGCCGATGTGTAACCCAGGGTCATCCGTCTCGGCGTCGTACCCCTCTCCCATCTGCCGGATCCGGACGATCCGGCGCCTCCCGCTTCGACCGCGCAGCGCTCGGGTCAACAGGAGCACGGTCCGCCTCGGGCCTCACTCGCCCTTGGACACGGCACGGGACTCGTAGCGCAGCGGCCAGTCGTAGAGACCGATCAGCCTCCTGCTCCAATCGACGATCCACTCGCCCATCCAGTCGTCGTTATCGGCAAAAGCTTCTCGGAACCTCTCCTCCCGCGCCTCGTCATGCGCAGCGACTGCCGCCCGCACATCATCCAGGCTCAGATAGCCGCACGCCACCATATCCAGACCGACATGGATGAGGTCGGCGCGATCCTGCATCAGCCCGGACATCACCTCGCGGCGCAGGCGCTCGCAGAGCACCGCGTCGGTCAAGACGAGCAGCGCATCGTCGTCGAGCCCGGCCAGAATTTTGAGCGGATACTTCCGCGACCGCCCTTCCCGGAAGGCGACGAGCGGGTCCGTCTTGTCCGCCTCTTGACCATCGAAGAGCGTGTGCCGGCGCAGCCACAGGTCGGCAGTGGGAGCGTCCCAGAGATCGATCGGATGCTTCAGCTCGCCGGACTCGGGCGGCCATTCGAGCATCCAGTCGGATGCATCCGAGATGGTCCAACGCTCCAAGGCACGGGCTCCCGGCACGAAGGGGAGGTCCCAACACGGATAATCGACCAGGATCTGCGGCGGTGGGCACCCGCGGAAGCCGAGGTCGAACGGTGCTTCGGCGAATCGCCGCCGTTCCGGCGGCAACAGGGTCATGTCCCGGCAGGCCGCGCGGGCGTCGCGGAAGGCGTCGGACGCGAACACCTCGGGCAGCGCGCGCACGATCTCGGGATCGGTCAACGGCATCGGAGCATCGATGCGCGCCTTCCAGACAGCCGGGTCGAGGCCGGTGTTCTGCGCGAGTGCGTAGAGGATCGGGCGCATCCGCGCGTTCAAGCTGTCCCGGGCCGTATGGCGGCGTGACGCCTCGGAGCCAGTGGGTGCTGTAACGTCGCGGGGTGGCTGCCCGACACCGCCATCCGTGACGGCGTGCCGGTCCGCTGTCGCCGTGGCGGCCTTCGAAGGCTGCGCGCCCACAAGGGCCAGGCGGAAGCGCTGGCTCGCGACGCCCTCGCGCATGTGATCGAGGACCGATGCGATGGCCGCTGGGGGTCGAGAGTGATCCCGATCGATGTTGGGATCGTAGATCTGGCGCTTGTTCGACATGATCGTGGGTTCCTTGTGCTCATGCTACGGGATGGTGGGTGCCCCCGGCATCGGGGCTGCCCCAGCAGCGCGGCGCCCGGGGATGGGGCCGGCCGGCGGGGCGTGGCGCTGGGGATCGAGGCTGGAGGCGGGGCGGTCTTTGCCCGGCCTCCGGGGTGAGACGCAGCAGCGCTCCCGGCTGCCGAGGTGCCCTGATGCTGGAGCGCCGAGATGCCGTGATGCCGAAGCTTCACGATGCCGGAGCGTCACGGCATCGAGGCGTCGTGAGGTCGGGCAGGCGGGACCGAGGCAGGAGCGCGCTCAGCTCGTGTCCCGGCGGACCGGGGACGGCAGGTGTCCGCTCTCGCGCAGGACCATCTCCGCGCCCTCGACCAGCAGGTCGTTGACCTTGCAGTCGCGGGCGAGCGCGAGCTCCTTCAGACGCCGCAGCATCGCCGCGGACAAATAGACCGAGGTGCGCCGCGTCGCCTCGGAGCCTCGGCTCGGGGCCGGACTCTCCCGGCTCCGCTCCGCCGGGCCGCGCTCTGCCGGAGTGGCCGACGGGCCGGAGCCGGGCGGTGTACCGCCCAGATCGTCCAGGCTGCCGAGCAGGTCGAGCCGCTTCCGCGGGCGTCGGGTCGGGTCGCTCATCGCGGCATCTCCGTCAGGCGCTGGGCGGTCCAGGACCAGAGCGCGCGGATCTCGGCCGCCGCCTTGCCGGCCGGGGCGAACTCGGTGACGGCCTGCCCGCCCAGCAGCGCGTCCTGATGGTCGACCCGCTGGGTCAGCGGCGGCTCGGCCAGATGCCCCCAGCGGCGTAGGCGCTCGGCGTAGCCGGCGGTGCGCGCCCCGCCTTGCGGCGGGCACTGGCTCAGAATGAGCGCCACGCGCGCGGCGAGGCCGATCTGGGCGAGCGCGCGCAGCGTCGGCTCGGTGGCGAGGAGATCGAGCAGGGTCGGCCGGGCCGGGACCAGCACGAGATGGGCCGCGCGCAGCGCCTGGTTGGCCGCGGGGCTCAGGGCCCCGGCGGTGTCGAGGACGACGAGGTCGAAGCCGCGCCGCGTGAGCGCGGTGAGGATCTCCGGCAATTGCCCGACCCGCTCGAGCCCGAGATGGTCGACGGCCGGATCGTCGGCCGCGCGGCGTGTGGCCCAGGCGGCGAGCGAGCCCTGCGGGTCGAGGTCGAGGGCGGCGACGCGTCGCCCGGCCTGATGGGCGGCGACCGCGAGGTTGACGGCCACCGTGGTCTTGCCGGAGCCGCCCTTCTGGGTGGCGATCGCGAGGACGTCCATCACGACGGCCCCCCGCGCGTGGGACGGCCAAGCACCGCCGCATCACGGCGTCCCGACGCTTCGGCATCGCGATGACACGCCGTCACGGCGCTGCAGCGCCATGGCATCGTGATGCTCCAGCGCCCTGGCGTCCCGGCGTCGTGGCGCCACGGCATCGCAGCGCCACGGCGTCGTGGCATCACAGCGCCGTGACACTGCAGCCTCATCGTGCGGGGCCGGCCGCTCGCCAGGTGCGAGGCGGGCGGGCGATGTCGGGTCCGATGGGCACGGGGGTTCATCATCTCAGTCTCCGATCTCGCGACCGCCGCGGCCGCGTCCGTTTCGCTTTGGGTGTGGTGCGTGCTGCTGCCGACCCGCGCGACGCTTGCCGGTCGCGGCAGCCTCGTCCGCGCCGTGGACGGCCGAGAGCGGCACGCGCAGCGGTGGGGCCTCGGGCGGCGGGCGGGCCGGAAGGGCGACCCGAGGCGCCGGGTCGGGCGCTCCGTCCTGCGGTGGCCGGGGCCAGGGCGCGTCGTCCTCGCCGCCGCGCCGCTGCGGCGCGGTCGGGATTTGGGCCGCGATCGGGTCATCGGCGGTGGAGGATCTCTCCGCTCGGACCTGCGCCGCCTGCTCGGACTGGAGTGCCAGGACCTGTGGCGCGGGCTCGCTCCGGATCGCCGGCGTTTCCAAGTGCGGAGGCTGGATCCGGCTGGGATGCGTGTCCGCGGTGGCGGGAGCAGCGACGATCTCTGATGGGGCCAGGGCCGGCGCGGCCGGCTCGGGCAGTGCGTCAGCCTCGAAGCCCGCGGCGACCGGAGCCGACGTGGCGTCCGTGACCTCGGGCTCCGGTCGTACCGGCACCGGTGCCCTCGGTGGCACCGCGGTCTTGTCGGGCACCGGCGCGACCGCGGCGGGGGCTACCGGCGTTGAGGCGGCGGTCGACGCAACGCTCTCCGCGACGATTGCGCGCGCGGCCTCCGCTGCAGGCACGGACGCCGGCATGGAAGAGGCCGGCGGCGAGACCGCACGACGCGCCTCGGGCGGTCGCGCGAGCGGCTGACCTGCGCCCGGATCCGCGGCCTCTGCGCCCGCACGACCGGCCGTGGGATGAGGAGCGGCCTGCATCAGCGGCGCACCGTTCGAGCGGCGAGCCCCGCCGAGGCTGAAGACGGGCGGTCGGGCGCGCTCGTGCTGAGGCGGTCGAGGCCGCAGGGGTGGGATCGGATCGACCTGAGCTTTGCCATGCCGCTCCGCCGCACGCGCGACGGCGTCCGACCAAGACGAAACGTGGGTGCCGACCGGCGCGACCGGAGGCGGTGGCGGTGCCGCCGGATCCACCGCGGGCCTCACGTTCGGTGTCGGTTCGCGCAAGGCGATCGCCGGCGATGGTGTCTTGGCCGCCGCCTCGGCCTCTGCCGGCTCGGCCGCGGCGTACCGAGCCCAGAGCGCCGCCGTGGCGGGCTCCAGGCTTGCCCGCACCCGTGCGGTGAACTCAGCCTCCGGGACCGGATCGATCGGAACAGCGGGGATCGCCGGATCCGGGCCCACCGCGGAGGCCGCTCCCGCCCGCGCCTGATCCACGGGCTGCGTTCGCCCGGCCAGGGCGAGGTCGGCCCGGATCCGGTCGAGCCGCTCGGACGCGTCCGCGATCCGCGCCTCGTAGGCCGCAGCGAGCTGCCCCGCCCCCCGATCGAGCCGGTCGCACAGCCCGACGAACTCGCTCCGGCGCGCCAGACCGAACGGCGCGCCCTCCGGCACCGCGGGATCCTCGGCGGTGATCCCGCCCGGATCGGCCTTGGCGCCCCGAGCGCGCGCGGGCGCCGTGCTCGCCGCTAGGAGCAGGCGCGGCCGGGACAGGGTCCGCGCGCAGACGAGCCGGGCCAGATCCCGCGCGAGCTCGAGCCGGCCGATCTTCACGACGAGGGCGAGCCCGCGCCGGATCAGCGCCCGCACCGGTTCGCCGGAGCCACTGGCCCTGTCACGGCCGGCAGCACCCCGCTCGCCCATCGCGGGGCGCGGCGCGGCGAACTCGGCCTGCCGGCCGCGCTGCAGGAACAGGCCGAGCTTGGCCCCGGTCGCCGCGGCCCGCGCCTCGAGGATGCGGTCCGCCTCGGCCTGCCACTGCCTGCGGGCGAGGTCGGCCCCCGCCTCGGTCAGGGCGCCTTTGCGCTCGTTGTTGTACTGGCGCGCCGGGATGTGCACGCCCGGCGCCTGGGCGATGCCGATCGTGGCGTAGGCGCGCAGGTCGTAGCGCTTGGCGATCCCCGCCTCGGCCAGCACCGCATTGCAGCACGCGCCCCAGTGCGACCGTAGCTCTCCGATCCAGGCGCGGTCGTGGCTGGCGCGATCCTTGGGCTGCCGGTAGGGCCGCGTCAGCACCCGGGTGCGGTTCGCCCGCCGCCTCTCGCAGGTGATCGCGAAGTCCCAGCTCGGTGCGCCCGTGTCGGGGTGCGGCATCCGTAGCGCCGGGCGGTCGTAGTAGACGATGTGGACGTGGACGTTGCGGGCGTCGTTGCGGGCATCCGGCGCGTGCACCACCGCCCAGTAGGGAAAGCCCTTGCCCGCGAGCTTGCCCGTGAAGGCCTCGACGATGGCCAGCCGCTGACGGGCGTCGATCTCGTGCGGCAGCTCGGCGATCACCCGCGTCTGGATGCGCCCGCCGCGCCCCGGCGCGATCGTGACCGGCGCGTCCGCGCCGAGGCCGATGGCCCAGTGCCACAGCGCGAAGGCGTCCTCGGTCGCAAGCGTCAGCGTCAGGGGGGTCGAACGCTGCGGGCCCGCCGCCCGCAGCGTGGCCCGGGCCGCCTCCGGTGCGTCGTCGATCGCGGAGAGCGCGCGCGCCCACCAGTCCGGGTCCCGCCCCGGCGCGATCCTGATCCGGTCGCCCCGGGCCGAGCGCTCGCTCTCCTCGACGAGCGTCCAGAACCGCGCTCGTTCCTCGGGCGTGTCGCCGATCGTGCCGAACGAGGCGAGCGCGAGGGCGTCGTCCGGATCGGCCTCGACCGCTCCGTCGCGCTCGAGATAAACCTGCTGCGCGGGACCGTCGCGGCCGGCGGCGCGTCGGCTCCGGGCCGGCCCGAGCCGCTCGGCGGCGCCCGGCCGCTCGATATACGCCTCGTGCGCGACGGCGCGTGATCCCTGGTAGCACCGGCCCGCCTTGGCGGCCCGGATCCTCGCTAGAATCGGCGAGGTCTTCGAGACCGAGGTCTGGGAGAAGTGGCAGGTCACCGCCCCGTCGCGCGAGAGCGGGCGCTCGCGCCCGCCGCGGCCGGCGAAGCGCACGCCCGGCGAGCGATGCAGGCGCAGCACCGTCTCGGGCAGGCGAGCGCGGTCGAGGCCGTGTTCGGGCATGAGCGGGCCGTCCGCGTCGTGGCAGAGAGACGCGAGGACGCCGCGCACGAAGGGGTGCGTGGTGATTGGATCGGGCATGTTCGATGGCCGGCGGCAAGCACCGGCAAGTGCAGATGGCCAAGCTTAGGCAGGGGTTGTCGATTCGATCAAGCGCACAAAAGCATTGAGCGATTCGGTCTGTGGGAGTCGATTAGGTGTCCTGACCTGACGTCTTGGGCTTAACCAATGGATGGCAAGCGGTAAGGAATCGCTAACCATCTGAAATTGAGTTGCTGCTGTCGGGCTCGCCCTAGGTTGTATGCTGTACAATGCGATGTTCTGCCGCACCAGGCATCCCGGGCCCGTCACAGGACGCGTTCTGACGGGCCACCCACGCCCGTCTCTGGTCCGACTGGCGGCGACGTCAAACGGGCTCAGGCAGCCTCGTGCCGAGCCGATCGAACCACCGCGATCCGGCGGCTGACGGCCCGGTCAGTCCGCCCTTGTTTGGGAAGTCGAAGCCGGCGCGCAGGTGCCGCCTAATCGGGAGCGGCCGCCGGGCTGCTCTGGATTAGGGGAGCTGAGCCCTGTCCCGGGTCGGCTCGGATGAGCGAGACGAACCGGGACGTCTTTCTGGGATCGTCCTTCCCGGGATCGATGTCCTTCCGGGGTCCTGGCCGGGCTTTGGTTCGCGCGCCCGAGCGAACGGCAAAGCCCGGCCGCCGCCCGTCGGGGCGGCCGTCTTCTGGGGTTCCCTTCCGGGATTTTGAGGGCTGCCCAGGCCGCCCGCCGCGGTGGCCCGGGCAGCCGATCCGGCGCTCCGACACGATCAGCAGGAGCTTGACGGTTGGCCGCGCGTCCTGGTCGCCTTCACGCGTGAGCCCGTCGCCGATCCCCGGTGCGGCCCGAATGCGAGGTGCGTGGTGTCGTGAAGCGGAGAGTGACCAACCCGGACGTCCGCGAGGTATTCGCGGCCCTGTGCGCCCGTTTCGGGTTGCAGCCCTACCAGCCGCGTCCCGGCGCACCGTACGTCTGGGGCGAGGAGAAGCTGCGGGCCCGCTGTAACCGCCTGATGCGGCAGCTCGCGGTGATCGAGGCTGAGCAGGAGGCCGCGACGCAGGCCTTCACCCGCAGGATGCACGAGCTCGGACAACGACGCGCGGCCTGCCTGCTCGAACTGACGATGGCGGATCTGTATGCCGCGGCGGCGGAACGGTCGGGCAAGCCCGACGCGGCCGCGCCTGTCCCGGGTTCGAGCGCGCAGACGGTGTCGCCCCTCGAGACGACGGTCACACCCTCATCCGATCCGGGAAACGTGGAGACGCCGACGCCTCCCGATCACGAGACCGATCCGGGAAGCGGTGAGACCGTGTCGGCTTCCCGGAGCGACAACCCAGCGGGAGCCGACGATTTGGATGGCAACGGCACGTCCACGGCGCAGCGGCCTGCCGATGGTGACCCCGGCCCGGGACCGGCTGCCGATCCCATCGAGCACGATGACGACCCGGAGCTCGCAGCCATGCTGCCGACGATCGAGGCGTGTGCGCCGGATTGGTGCGAGGTCCGTTCGCCCCCGCAGAGCGTGCGTGAGCGCTTTCCCCTGTTCGAGAAGCGGATCGGTCCACTGAGGGATATCGACGGCGAGAACCTGATCGAGCTCCTCGTGCGGCTACCCGCAGAGCATGACGATCTCGTCCGGGCGGCGCCCATCTTCGAGGCGCATCTGCTCGAGTGGTTCTGGTCCGAGGACGGGGCCGCCTGCCGGGCAGCGCTCTCGCAGGCGCTCGAGCGGGAGGAGGCCCGTTGCGCCCTGTGGTCCGATCTGCTCGAATGGTACCGCTGCGTCGTTGCTCTTGCGCCCGGCGGCTCGTGGCAGGCCGCGACGCGCGAGCAGGCCCGGGCGATGTTCCAGGACGAGCAGACTGAGTTCGTCGCGACCCTGGATCCCTACCGGCGTTCGGTCTGGCTCGAACTCACAGCGCTTCTGGCCGAAGGCGTCTGAAGGAGCGATGAGTACGGCAGGATGTTGAGCAGAGACCAGCAGGCCGGCAGCCCGGTTCGATCGCGGCCTCCGCGTTCATGTCCGCGTTCACGAGGTTGCCCGAGCCGGTGTCGAGCACGTCGACCATCTGCTTGGCGAAGTCCTGGCGCGTCTGCACCACCGACAGGTTCGAGCCCAGGCTCGAGGACAGCGACTTCAGCCCCGTCAGCGCGTTCGGCAGCGCGTCGGAGGCCTTCGACAGGTCGGTGTTGTTCTGAACCCCGAAGTTCGCCCCGGCCTGGGCGGTGGCCGAATCCACGAAGCGCCCGAGCCCGAGCGCGTCGGCCGTGATGGCGCTGCCCTGCACGGACAGCTTTGACTGGGCCGCGCCCGTCTTCTCGTTGAAGGCGATGGTCAGGCTGTCCCCGTTCAGGAGGTTGGTACCGTTGAAGCCCGCATCCTGCGCCGCCTGGTTGATCTGGGTGCGCAGCGTGTTGAACTGATCGACCAGCGCCGAGCGCTGGGCCGAGGTGCCGCCCGCCGCCGAGACCGCAGCGCCTCCGGTGAGCTTGGCGAGCTCGCCCGCATCGGTCGTGATTGCGCCGGTGGCGGCGGTGATCTTGCCGGCCTGCACGGTGAGCGTGTCGGATCCCGTGCCGGTGATCTGCAGCTGGCCCTGCGCGTCGATCGCCGCGGTGGCCAGACCCGACTTGTTGATGTCGTTGAGGGTGTCGTTCGCCCCGATACCGACGTTGTAGACGCTGGCGCCCGCTTTCAGCTGCAGCGTCTCGGCCTTGGTGGCCTCCACGCCGACGACGCCGGTCGTGGAGGCGGTCGCGCTCGCGGCGGTGCCGAGGATGGTCTTGGCGGCGGCCACATCGTGCTGGCTCTTGCCCGTCGCGGTGGCCTCGGCCGCGGTGCCGAGGGCGACCGTGCCCTGCATCTTCGGCAGGTTGGTGGCGGCGTTCGACTGGGCCTGGGCGACGACGGATTGCATCTGCTTGACGAGGGCGGTCAGGGTGTCGACGCCCTTGGAGGCGGCCTGGATGGTCTGGATGGTCTGGATTGTACCGCAGTCCACCAAGTCTACGCAAGCAAAAAAGCGTTAAAAATTAAAGGACGACAGAATTGGCAATTCTGTTCAGCGCCATGATGCTTGTGTAGCGCCGGTGATAGGCTGCGTAAAGATCTATGTGTGCCATCTCACGCGATTCGATACTTTCGGCGACTGTCTCTGATCGCTGGGGCAGCCGCGCTCGCCGAGCCGCGTGTGATATCCAACGCAACGCTAAGACGTTGGAGAGCATGCGGTATTCGACGCGAGAAGATATCCAACGCACCTGCTAGTGCGGTCTCCCCTTAAGCGAAGCCGCTTCCCTGCGTTGGATATCACCGCAATACGGATGGTGATGTCCAACGTGGGCCGCCTACGTCGCAGGACGCTGTCGTGGGACGTCCGCTCCGGGGTCGCAGCTGAGGTCCGAGGCGACGAACCTCAGTTGGTGCGGCAGGCGCCGAGATGAGGCGAGAACCGACCCCGGAAAGCTTCGCCGTCTGCGTCGCCCTCGTCTTGGTCACCTACGTGTTCGCCATGGTGGTCGGTGGCTGGCTCGGCTGATCCCTGTCGTACCCCTCCAACCTGCAGATCACAGCCATGTCCGAGAGCCGCCGCTCCTCTTCGCACCCTCGCCGGTACTGGCAGCGGCTGAGTCGCGTGGCCGACCTACTCTTGCCGGGCCAGCGCCTGTCGGACCTCACCGCCTGGGCCGTGTTGATGCTGCTGGCTGCCTTGTTGCTGCTGTTCGCCGTGCGAGAGATCCGCAATGGCGCGCTCACCGGCTGCCCAGGATACGATGGCGTCCTGCACAAGCGGGAGGCTGAAGCGCTCTGTGCAGAGCCCTGACGTAACCGGCACCATTGTGAACATTCTGGAGTTCGCCCTGCTCGCTGAACGCGGTCGAACATGCTCCCGTGCCTCCAGCAACGGCTTCGAAGCTCATTGGAAGCAGGAGCGGGGCGGAGTGAAATTTTGACCCTTTGCAGACATTCAGAGGGTTCGCTTCTGGGCTGGCGATCTGATTAAGTCGGTTATCTTTGCCCCTCTGGCTCTGATGCCCGATCAATGCGCAAACCGGATTTTAAGCTTCGCGATCGGTGCTATGACCGGACCCGATCGAGTACGCTGGAGCAGGAGCTGTCTCGAGACGAGCTCGGGGTCGACGTTCGTGCTCTGATCAAACGGGTTGAGGAGGCCAACGCCGAGTGGGAGGAGCACGAAGACTAGTATGCCGATCACATGCAAGACAAGTGGAAGGAGCGCTACCGAGACGAGCGTGCCGGTGATCGCAGCATCACTGATATGTTTGAATCCTTAAGGGGCGACTGCTCATAGCGGGAGAAGCAAGGGCTTATGCAGATTGTTTATCTCGGCCGCGCGAGCCGCCGCACTAATCCGCCTCCTCAAGTTGAGGGCAATGTCATCGAGTTGTTGTCGAACAACTGGGACGACTACGGCTATAAGACGAGCTTTCCGGTGACATGCCGGCTGAACGACGAGATCGTCGATCTGCCGGGCCTTCGGCTGTTGGTGGCAGAAGCTCTCACGTCCAGCACCGCCCTTGATCGTATGCTCAATGAAGGCTGGGACGGCGTGTTTCCGATCCCGGACGCCGACTATGTGTCGGTTCCGACCGAGATCACTTTCTACGAACAGATCGAAGGCGCGCTGGGCATCGAAGCCGCGATCGAAGCCGCGAAGCAACTGCGCGACGCCAGCTATCTTGTCCACGTCGCCGAAGACGAGGCGGCCAAGGCACTGGTCGACAGCGCAGGTTTTCGGAATTCGTTGCAACGCGAGCGCGCGAGCACGCAAGCCTTCATAGACGGCTGGCGTGTGTTTGAACGACAAGCGATCGCGGTGCTCGATCTCGGCTTCGATTTCGAGAACGTGTTTGGCAATCGCACGACGCTCGAGCTGAAGTTCCAACCGAGGACCCGGCTGCCGCACGATGTGAACGTGCTGATCGGACCGAACGGCTATGGCAAGTCGCAGCTTCTCCACCAGATGGTGAGGGACTGGATTTCGCCGTCTGAGGAGGACGAGACGGGGTTCGTCGAAAAGCCGAACCTCAGCCAGCTTGTCGTGATCTCCTACAGCCCGTTCGAGCGCTTCCCAGTCGATCTCGCGGGCCGCAAGCTCCAGGATCAGGAGGCCTATCGTTACTTCGGCCTGCGCGGTCGCACCACACCGAGCGATCCGAGCAAGCGCGGGCGGATCACCTTGTCGCACGACTACCCGAAACGGAACGCGGCGCAGTCGCTGATCCAATGTCTGGCCGACGACCGGCGGCTTCGTTCGATCCGAGATTGGTCGCGAAAGGTCGCCACGATGGAGCGCGTGCTCCGAACGGCGATCAGCTTCGACTTCGCAGCCGTCGAGGTCATGCCGCGCAAGCGGATCGAGTCCTTCTACCGCGAGACAGGACTGCTCGATCCCCTAGGGTTCGATGTCGGCGAAGGGACGGACCGGCAGCGTTTCATCCCAATCGGGTCCGACCGCATCGAAGAACTCGACGACGAACGTCTAACTGCGGCGGTGGAGCCAGCATCCGGGGTCACTTTCTTCCTTGAAGGTCAGCCGATCGAGCTGAGCTCGGGGCAGCGCCTGTTCGCCTACATCGTAATCAACATCTTGGGCGCCATTCGACGCAACAGCTTGATCCTCGTCGACGAGCCCGAGCTGTTTCTGCATCCCACGCTCGAGATCCAGTTCGTCGACATGTTGAAGACGATCCTGTCGCGCTTCAACTCGAAGGCCCTGTTGGCGACGCACTCGGTGGTGACAGTGCGCGAGATCCCTTCCCAATGCGTCCATGTGTTTGAGAAGACGGATGACGATGTCGTGCTCAAACACCCGCCCTTTCAGACGTTCGGTGGTGATTTTCAGCGCATCTCGTCTTATGTCTTCGGGGACAAGGCGGTGTCCAAGCCCTTTGAGTCCTGGATCAAGGCGCAACTCGACGAATTGGAAACGGCGGACGCGGTGATCGCCGCGTTGGGTGATGATCTCAACGAAGAGCTAATCGTTCAGATCAAAGCAATGGAGCGTGGCCAGTGGTGATGCTACTCACCACGCCGGCGACCTGCAGTCTCCAGTTGGTCGACGACGTTGTCGCGGAGCGTCAGGGGGGAAAGAACGCCGGCTTTTTCACGGGAATAGCCCAAGACTGGCGTGATCGGGTCCAGGTCTACATTGACGCAGCAGGGTCTCCTGAATTCGTTCCGACTTGGCCTGACATTGCGCATAAGAAGAACAGCTTCCTTAATCTCTACCTGTCGCCGACCGAAAGCTCGGTGCAAGGAGCGGTGCTTGAAGCGATGCGGGACCATGCATTGTCATTGTGCCCCGCCTGCGGCGAAGCCGGCGCGCCGAATACGCTCGATCACTACCTTCCCAAGGGTAAATATCCGCACTTCTGCGTGACGCCCCACAACCTTTTCCCGATGTGCGACGCCTGCCAGACCCAAAAGAAGGAGAAAACGGGCGATGCCGCCGACCCGCGCTTTTTCCTGCACCCCTATTTCGACGTGTTCATCGCGAACCAAGTGCTCGAGCTGTCTATTGAGCCGCCGTTTGCCACGCCGACCTTCGACCTCAGCGCGGTGGCTGGCCTAACGGCGCCGCAACGCGCCCTGGTGAACCGACATCTCCAGGAGCTCGGCATCGTCCCGCGTTACGCACGCTTCTTCCGCAACCAGCATCAACGGCTCTTACGGCTGGTTCAAAGCCTTCGAGACGCCGATCTCGACGTGGAGGAGAACTTGACCCTCTTTCGTGACAACGCGGCCCATCCGACGCGGAATGCCTGGGAGCATGTCTTTTATCACGCGGTCTTGGCCAACGCCGCCATGCTGGCCTATCTCAACGACGAAGATCTGCCCGCCTATCGCTAGACCATGCGGGACGCGAAGGCGCTAGGCACCATGCCTAGCGCCGCGTCCGGAATGATCAGATGCAAGAAAGGAGCGCGTGCCGCAAATCGATCTCGCTGCCGCTGGCCCGTCGGTGGTGCGTCTCGAACCGTGAATGCGGGCCGAGCGGCGGACGCGAGGTCGGGCCATGAATTAGGCCGAGCGGCGCATGCGCGGCGATGGCCGCCGATACGCGCTGGTCGGCAAAGGCCAAGTCTCCGTCAATGACATAGCCGAGCATGCCACCCATCGGCAAATCCTGGGCATATTGTTCGGTGATGAACCGCATCATACCTTCGACCACGTACTCCGTGGCCAGAGAGGCGCGTGCACCGGAATTTCGAACATCCAGGCGTTTGCATTCGTAGGCCAAGTAGCGCTCACGACTCCCAGTCGAACAGGACGGCGAGGTCGATCTTGCCTTTGCTATATTTCGTGCCGTCAGCGGCGAGCCCGGAGGGCTCATGCTGATAGGCGATGAAATAGCAGAGCTGCCGGGCGACGGGTGACCTTGCCCCCTGGATTGCCCTCGATCTGAAGCGAGGATTCGTCGAGCAGGAGACGGACGATGAAGAAGAGCCGGTTCAGCGAAGAGCAGATCATCGGCATCCTGAAGGAGCAGCAGGCCGGGCTACCGGTCGTTGAGATCTGCCGTCGCCACGGCATCAGCGACGCGACGTTCTACACGTGGTGCTCGCGTTTCGGCGGCATGGAGGTCTCTGACGCGCGTCGCCTGAAGGCGCTCGACGAGGAGAACCGCAAGCTCAAGAAGCTCCTGGCCGAGGCGATGCTCGACGTGGCGACGCTGCGTGAGGCGCTGGGAAAAAACTTCTGACGCCCGGTCCACGGAGAACGGCCGTGAACTGGGCCATCGCGGAGAAGGGCTATTCGCAGCGTCGCGCCTGCGGGCTGATCGGCCTTCAGCCGAAGACGTACCGCTACGCCTCGACCCGCGGTGACGATGCAGCCGTGCGGGCACGCCTGCGCAGCCTGGCCGGCGAGCGCCGCCGGTTCGGCTACCGGCGCCTGCTCATCCTGATGCGGCGTGGGGGCCTCATACTCAACCACAAGAAGCTGTTCCGCCTCTATCGGGAGGAACGGCTGTCGGTGCGCAAGCGCGGTGGGCGCAAACGAGCCCTTGGCACGCGGGCACCGGCCGCCGTGCCCCAGGAGCCGAACCAGCGCTGGAGCCTGGAATTCGTCTCCGACACGCTCGACGACGGGCGGCGCTTCCGCATCCTCGTCGTGGTCGACGACCGCACGCGGGAGTGTCTCGCGCTGGTGATCGACACGTCGCTGTCCGGAAAGCGGGTTGCGCGCGAACGCGACCGGATCATCAAGGACCGGGGCAAGCCGCTGATGATCGTTTCGGACAACGGCACCGAGTTGACCTCGCACGCCATCCTGCGGTGGCAGGAGGAGCGTGCGGTCGCGTGGCACTACATCGCCCCCGGCAAGCCGCAGCAGAACGGTTCTGTCGAGAGCCTGAACGGGAGCTTGCGCGACGAGTGCCTGAACGAGCATCTGTTCAGGGGCCTGCCGGCGGCCTCGTGCCGTCTGCGCTTTCAACCGAGCCGCTCTGCACCCAGCTGACCCCATCAAGTGCCGCACGAGCACGTAGAGAACGCAGGCACCCGAAAGCGTCGAACGCTCTGGACCGAGCTGCCACCCATTGACCCATTAGAGAACAAAATCGGCCCCAAGCGGACATTTGACCTATGCCCGCCGAAGGTCCGGATGGCATGGCGAGCCGACGTTGAGCCTCCGGCGAAAAGCGAACATTTTGCCTTGCGCCCAGCTCGGCGATTCCGGGCGGCTCCGGCGTTTCCCGTAAGCAGACGTGGCACGACGAGGTCCGACTGCCTGTCACTTCGAATGCGGTGCAGCACTAAGGCCTGAGATCTGGCGACACGTGGAAACACCGTGGGCGCAGTGCCGAGCCGTTCGTGTCTTGTTGCACTTGGGGCAGGACGAGTTGGCGCATCGTGCAGACGTCGCGCGACGCACTCCAAAGGGGATGCGGGCATTGCCAACCCGAGGTCCGGCAGGCCATCCTGCGCCTTGGTCGGCGACCTCACCAGGACGTCGTTCACTGACCGCGGAGCGGTGGAATGATCCGGATCGACAGCCGCCCCGTGCCGGAAATCCTGACTTCACCCGTCGTGTGGGAGCACAGGCAGCGGCTGCTCGCGTACCTACGTCGCCCCGAGGCGGCTCGACTGAGCCGCCGACCACCGATCGCCGACGAGTTGTTCTACCATCGTGAGTTGTGGGATGCGGTCGCCGAACGCTGTAGTCACAAGTGTGCGTTCTGCGAAGCCGCTCAAATCAGCAACGGCGTCCAGCACTTCCGGCCGCCTCGCGTGCGCGACATCGGAGACGGAGGAAATTTCAATCATTACGCTTGGCTTGCATATGAGTGGAACAATCTGATTTCGATGTGTGAGTATTGTTCGCGTGCGAGGGAAGACCGATTTCCGGTTATCGGAGAGCGAGCACCTTACTTGGCGAGCTTCGAGGAAGTGCGCCGGCTCGAAGCGCCGCTCCTCGTCGACCCGTACCACGACGCACCCGACCGGCATTTTGATTTCCTCATGGACGGGCGTTGCGCGCCGCTGACTGACAGGGGGCGGGCGACGACGACGCTGTTCGAACTCGGCGGCGAGCGCCTGCGCGAGCAGCGGCAGGACGATCTCGGTCGACTTCAGATGGAGCTGAGCTCCAGGGCCGAAGACGGCGGTTGGAAGCAGGTGGAGGACGCCTTCGACCGCAGGCGTCCTTTCGCCGGCGCCCGCCTGAACGTCCTGAGGCGAGCGCTGGAGGGCATGACCTTCTTCGGGAAGTCCATGCGCGGCCCCGCACGGCTTCTACCGACACGGATGGCGCGCTTTCTCGCGTCCGGTATCGAGGAGCGGCGTCGAGTGCTCGCGCGACTGGACGACTTGCGCAAGGCTGACGAAGCGCGGGAAGTCGAGCAGGACCACCACGACTACCTGACCGTGACGCGCTCCGTTCCGCCGGAGGAACGCCGCATGGGCGTGCGGTCCATGAAGCCGCGCCACGTGGGACGCATCGAGGTCAGCAACCTCAAGGGCATCGACCATCTCAGGATAGAGGGCAATACGGCGCGCCGGACACGTCGTGGGGCACCGTGCCTCATGCTTCTCGGTGAGAACGCAACAGGGAAGTCCACGGTTCTGCAGGGCATAGCCCTCGCCTTGCTCGGCGGCCCGCAGGCCAGGCGCTTGAGATTGACGGCGGACGACTTCCTCCGCAGCCGGAGTACGAGACGCTGGGATCAGCTTGATCCAGAGCCCGCCTCACTCAAGGTGGGTTTTCTCTTCGACGAGGGGCACGCCACCATCGAGTTCGACGGAACGCAGCGGCGCATCGTCGGCTCGGCTCCTCCCGCCACCCTCGTTCTGGGCTACGGCCCCCGACGTTACTTCGACCGCCGCCGCACGGCCGCCGCGTCGCAGCCTTACGCGTGCGTGCGCACGCTTTTCGACCCACTGGCGACGATCCCGTATCCCGGAGTCTGGCTGAACAGCCTTCCCGACGACCAGTTCGACGCCGTCGTGCGGGCGTTGCGTCCAATCCTGGCGCTCAGCGACAACGACGAGTTGGTGCGGGACACGGACGGACGCATCTGCGTGAAGGTCGAGGACCGACCGGTCCCGATCGAGCGACTGAGCGAAGGCTATCGCTCGGTTTTCGCGCTCGCCGCCGACATATTCCGGCAGATGCTGAACCGATTTCGCGACCTCGAACGCGCGCATGGCGTGGTACTGGTCGACGAGATCGAGACGCACCTCCATCCGCGCTGGAAGATGCAGGTGATGCGTGCGCTACGGCGTGCCCTGCCGAACGTCCAGTTCATCGTTACCACCCACGATCCGCTCTGCCTGCGGGGCATGGAGGACGGCGAGGTGGTAGTTCTACAACGCGACGCCGACGGCGAGATCGCGCTGTTGCAAGGCCTACCGGGCCTCAAGGGCATGCGGGCCGAACAGTTGCTCACGTCTGACTACTTCGGGCTCTCGAGTACCATCGACCCCGAGACGGAGCTCGAGGTGGCTCGCTTCGCCGCGGAAGTCGCCGAGCGTCCCGACGAGCACGTGACGAGCGAGGCGGTCTCCCGTCTGACGCTCGGCGACAGCGCGGGCGAACAGGTGGTCCAGGCGGCGCTCCAGCGCTTCCTCGACAGGCGCGAGAAGCCAGCAGGCAGCCTCCGGACCGACGTTCGCGCCGAGGCCGTTGAGGCTGTCTACAGGGCGCTCGCGGCGCCGCCGTCCTTCGGCCCTGGCGAGCCGGAGCGGGGTCCGGCATGATCCGGGCGAAGAGACCGGATGAGGTGCCTTCTTCGCTCGGCGGGGACGCGGCCGAGTCGGAGAAGAAGGCGGCAGCGCTCCATTACGCGGGTTGGAAACCCGGCATGGCGGCATACGGCAAGTTCAAGGCCTATGCCGGGAGCGACGTCATCGACGCGTTGCGCAAGATGTTTCACGGCAAGTGCGCCTATTGCGAACGCACAATTGAGAAGGGCTCGCGTGAGGTCGAGCATTATCGGCCGAAGGGCGGCGTCGGCGATCCCCTCCACCCGGGTTATTGGTGGCTGGCCCACAGTTGGTCCAATCTCCTGCCGACGTGCGGGCCATGTAACAAGGGTTTGAGGCAGCACCTCGTGACCGCCGACATGACGGTCGACGATGTCGAGGCGCTTCAGGCAAGGCCGGCCGCGAAGCTCGCGGGCAAGGCTAACCAGTTTCCGGTCGGTGCGGCGCGCTTGACGGCCGGGTCGGAAGACCATGCCACCGAGCAGCCGCATCTCATCGATCCGACCCGGAGCGACCCGAACGATCATCTCCGTTGGAGCCACGCGTCGGACTTCAGCATCCTTGCGCCCCGCTCCAACTCAGGGCCGCCGTCGATCGAGGGAACAGAAACGATCCGCTGCTTGGCACTCAACCGGGTGGGCCTGGTGGAAGCACGGACGAAGCAGCTGAACATCCTCCGGGGACAAAGGGTCCGCATCCTCGAAAGCCTGGAAGCGGCCCGCGCGATACCGGACACCGCGCAGGCACAGGCTATGCAATTGGTCCTGCAGAGCGTGAGAGATATGCAATTGCACTGCGGCGCCGACAAGGAGTTCGCGGCTATGGCGACGGCCTTCGTCGCCGCCTTCCGCGAAGAACTCGGGGCATGGCTACAAGCGAACGCACCCGCCGCCATCCTGGCCGACGCTGAAGCGGCAGGACCGTCTACAACCACCCGACTAGGTGGCGTGGACGTATCGGGTCCAGATGCGCAGGGCTGCGAGTTCGAGAAGGCGAGAAACGAGGCCGCGGTCTGGTCGTAGTGCGTCGCCTTACGCCGGAACTGGTTGAGCCTGGACACACCAGTAGGGTGATCGCCCCCTAGGGGGGTGAATGACTCGTAGCGGACGTTGCAACCGTCTGTTTTCGAGCCGGCTCCCGATGTTGGCTCAGCTGCCGATTTCGCCGATGATCAGCACACGGCCGTCGGCGCCAGAGGTCCTAATATGTGCGGCTTGCAGGCATGGCGCGGCCTACTCAGACTCGCGCCGTTCTTACCGAAGTGGCCGCACTAGCGGCGGCACAGAAATCGACGCATCCCGCAGCAAATTTTTGAAGTTTGGCAGGCAAGTGCATTCAAGGGCACGTTCTCGCCCGATCAAAGCCACGACTTCGTCGACGCACTGCGCCGGGATGCGCATACGACCGTGCCGCAATGCCGAATAGACGACGTCAGCGGCCAAGCGCTCGCCTAGGCTTCGCACAACGCTGGGATGCCGCAGAAGATTGAGCGACCAGCCGGGTTCCTCGCCATTCATGAGCGCAACTGCCTGCGCGCGGCCCTTTCGTTCATCGACGACGGCGCGGAAAACTCGATGCACCGCGATAGCGACGGTAGCAGCCTCCCCGTCATCCAAAGAAGGGGAGCCGCCGGACAAAGTAGCAAACAACTCATACTCCGCGTCAGTCATGCCGACGACGGTCACCAGGCCGCGCGCAGTGAGATCGCCCAGAAAACTGTGTTCCCCGTTCTTCCGGCTCGTCTCGTGCTCCAGTTCCTCAGCCACGATGTCAGGGACAATGATCTCATTCGTGATGGCCGTAAGCACGCGCTCGCCGTAGTTGGAGGCGTGCAGATTTATTAGGACACTCGTGTCGAGGACCAGCGGTCTCCGATCTTTAGCTAGGGAGCTTGAGAAGGTCATCCGTCACGTTTTCCTCAAGCTCAATCTGGTCAATTAACTCGCGCACCTCCAAGCGGCGCATCATAAGCAGCTCGGCCAGCTGCGCTTCCGACATTATCCCTCGTTTCCACGCCGCGTGCGCCATGAGGCTCAGCCTATGCGGGACGGGCCGATTAGCGTCGGGCTTGGCCGTATCAAGCCGCTCTGCGGCGTCTCCCAGCACCTCACGCGCGTGGTAATTTTTGATCCCGCCCTTTGTATTTAGCCATTCCCACGTTCCTTTTTTCAGGAGCTCCAGCTCCTCAAGGCGGCGCACGCATGCCTCGCGGGATAAATTATACTGGTGGGCCAGCAAGATAATGTGCCGACGGGTGAGCATGTCCGCGCCGGCCGTGAGCTGCTTGAAGCTCTCCGAGAAGCTCCTGCGTGGCGTCAGGAAGGCGCGACCGAAGGCATTCGCATAGCGCTCGTCACGCGACAGAAACTGCTCATCTTGTTCCAGAACCTCGGGAACGCGGCGCGTCCCGACGAAATGCCCGATTTCATGCGCGGCGGACTGAATGCGCCGCTCCAAGGGATGATTAGCGTTCAGGAGAATGCAGGCGCCGACGGTGTCGTCGTAGGCGAACACCCCCGCAATTTTTGACTTAGTGGATAGTCGTCGCTGGTAGAGCCGGATGCCAAGATCGAGCTCAACGACCGAGAAGATGTCGGCGATTGAACCTCCGCCCAGCCCGAGCCAGTCGCGCAACTCTTGCGCGTGCTTTTCAGCCAGCTCGCCCACGTCGCCCTGGCTGATGCCTTTCTCCGGCGGGTACTGCCGCCGCCGCTCGATGCCGAGGACGTTTTCGAGCTCCACCTCAGCCTTCACCAAACCATTGAGAAGCTCGACGGCTTCCCGCGTATGATCGTCCTCCGCTTCCCGCAACTTACGGAATCGGGGCACTAGGTCAGTGTGCACCGCCTCTCGACGTAGAAGAGCATTGACGGAAACGCCGTAGTGCCGAGCGAGAAGCTGCAACTCTTGGATCCGCACCCGCCGCGTGCCCTTCTCTAGGGACACGAGAGTCGGGCGCGACATTCCGATGACCTCGGCCGCCTGATCCTGACGAATGCACGCGTTTTCTCGGGCCAAGCGCAGACGCCGACCGATCTCTTGTGCGCTCAGTTCATTCACATCGGCCATGACGCCCTCCGTTCGTCCAGCCTCTGAGGAAACTTTTTTCTCCCTGCACTGCCATGAAGGCGCGCCATTCTTTCGCGTGGGTCAGCAACATGTTCCTGAGTTGTTGAGAAACCAATTCCCGTGGCTCTCCCGTCGCGCGCTCGATTTCGAAGGCATGAACCATCAAATCCGCATCGGGCAGCTCCGCCATGTCGGCGAGCTGCTGGAGGTGCCGAGCGCCAACGCTGCCGTATTCGGACATAGATCGGCTCAGGCGGACTTTGTTCTCTCCAGGAAGTGCATCTCGAAATGAGGACACTTTTAGATCGGCGACGACGTAGGTGTGGCTCGGCTCGGCTATACCGGCAGCATGCATGCTCATCCGACGAAGGAGACAGGCGGCGCACAGCCCGCATTGCCGCAGCTGTCCGTCCATCTTCGCATTCCACCGCTGCTGCCAGCAAGAGCGGGTCTCGAAAAGCTCATCGACCGCTTTGTTGGTCGCAAGCCGGAACGCCGAAATAGTTTCTCCCTTGGTGTTCCAGAGGCGCGGTTGCTCATAACGGACCTCATGTTCGAGTAGCGCCTTTATAAATCGTTCCATCTTCCGGAAGTACGTCGGGTGGTTGCGGTAGTCGGCATACACGTTGTGCAGGGGCAGGAGCACCGGGCCGAGCGCACCTTGGCCGCTTTCGGGGACCACAATTCTATTCAGCCCACTTAGGTGCGCGGCGATGGCCGTCACGGCCGCGAACTTGAAGCCGCGAGAGCGCACGCTGCTTTCCCGCGGTGACAACACGTCGACCCGAAACGGGATTTGATCAAAAGGTTCGTCGCCCGATTTCGTGGTATGGTGGTTTTTGGTCACCCGCACGCATACGGCGTCGCTCCCATTCCCGAGAAGCTGTGCAACGCAGCGGGAATCCAGTCCGTCACTATAGGCGATGACAAAGCGACGCTTCGTGCCGAACGGAAGCGACCGCTGCCGTGCCCCGAGATCACTGCTGCCCTGCCACGGAACGAAGGTGAATTGCCACTCGTCGCCCGTGAGGTGCCGCAACGCCGCCCGAAGACCGTCTTGGACTGCCTGCCGCTGCCACGTCGTCACCTCGACGACCGGCACGGTGATTTCGAAATCGCGCGCCCACCGGCTGATCCGCCGGGCGGTGCTGCGGTCGGCGTATTCAACCGCAGCGCTAATGACCAGCAGATCGTGGTGGATCGGCTTCCAGCCCTCGTAGTTGTAGGTGTCCAGCGCGTCCGGGACGAACGTGATATCCTGACCGATTTCAGCGATTGCCGTTGAATCCGGATAACGTCGATCATGCCTTCGACCTCGCTCGACAACCCGTAGAGCCAAGCCGTAATGCTCAGGGCTGGTCACACGCGTATTCACAACCGGACCATCCCTTCGTCGACGTCATCGCTTCTTCCCAAGTCCTTCTCGAAGGCGTTATTCTTGCCCTCCAGCAGTGCGTGACATACCTTGTCGCCATCCACCGCGTCGAAGGCGGCATCTATTTTTTGTCGCGCCCGGTCTCCCGCCTCTCGGCTCATCTCGCCGTCTTCTTGCGCCCGGATACACTCTTCGTGAAAGCGATTCCGAGTTTCGCCGATCTGCGTTTTAATGGCGGCGGCGACCGCGAACACGTGCGCATTGGCGAGCGGCATATCATTGGCGGCCCGATACAAGAATTCCTTCTGAAGCGCGTTCAGGAAGGGTGTCCGCTCGCACCGATCAAATATGGCTTCGACGGACCCAAGCGGATCGAGTTCGAGCTGGACCTGACCGATATACGCGTCGATTGCTTGTAGCGCTTTGACGTGTTCCTTGGTGACGAGGTGGCGGGTAAGCGCATCACATGCAACCGGGCCGCATTCCACTAAAGACGCGGCGTCGTTCTGCACTGCTTCAGCGAGCCGCTTCCAGCAGTTCCCAAGCTTCAGATTCTTGAACGGACCATCAGTCATGGGCGCCTCCGCATCTAGGAGTATGTGGGCGTATTCTGACATTGTCAACAAAGGTTCTAAAAAACCTGACATGCGAGATGCGCCGATGCCGGGGTGCTATGGTGATCGGCGATCTCACCGCGGTATCAGCACCGGGGATGTCGGCCGAATGTCGCGATCTTACCGAGGGCCGATCTAGGGTAAACGGAACGTGTGTTGTCGGGCGATGAGCGGATGTCTGCTCCTGGCGCACAGCAGCAGCGACGAGTGACTGAGTCGGGTCGAAAGCGGAACGTCCGTTTCCAGGTAGACCGCCAGCTTGCGCCTCTGGCGACTGACAAGTCCGACGCCATTTCTCTAGGCTGTGGAGCATTTCAAGCGGAGTGTTGACCAGGGTCCACTCTGATGGTCCATTCCCCAGGTCCGATGCCGATCAAGACAGGTGATCGAGGGTGTAACCCCTTGATGTCGTACCCTTTCGGTTTTGGCTGAGAATCCTGGCTACTCACCCGCGGACTGGCGGATCCGCAGAGCGCTGGCCCTCTGCGCTGGGCGACCCGGCAATAGCAAAGCCGGCCCGGCTTGAGCCGGCTCAGCCGCTGCGGCTCTCTTCAAGCTCAACAGACGGCTTGCGCTCGCCCGCGTTTCCAGGAATCTTAGCCGTACACAGCGGTTCGCGCTCGAGCGAACGCGTCGTGTCGCGCCGGGGAAGGTGAAGAAACTGCCCCACGCTGGCCGGCGGCCAGCCTCGGACGCGTAGGCTGCCGGTCGGCGTGGGACCTCACGTGCTTCGTGGTGTATCGACCCTCCGCTCCGCCGGTGGCGTGCACCCCAGGTGCATCGACGCCGGCACGGATGACATCGGGCGCGGCAGCCGGCGCCAAGACATCGCTGAAGTCCCCGGCCGCCGGAGCACCTGTCAAAGGTCGGGGAGCCTACTCCAGCACCGATGTGCCTGCGCCGCTGTCCCCGCAGCGTAAACGCGGACGCATGCCCCGACGCGAGCCTGATCCGCCTCAGGTCGTGGACGATCTCCTGCGCCCGCTGCCCGTCTCACGGGCCGAGCTCGATGTGCTTGAGACCTTCCTCGGCGCCGAGATCGACGCCCTCTTGCGCGATCTGTTGCGATGAGGTGCGCGCCCCCCCCCCCAGACCCTGCCGGCCGAAGTCTCGCCCGCACACAGCGCGACGACAGGCCTGTGGATCGCGACGCATCCCGGCTTTGCCTCTTACCATCACAGACTCACCCTGCCGCGACCGTCTGCGAGGCTCAAACCATGAAACTGATCAAGCGCTCGAACGGCTCGCTGCCTGCCCGCGACGGCCAGCTGCGCGCCTGCCTGTACCTGCGCGTCTCCACTGGCCGGCAGGCCGAGAGCGACCTCTCCATCCCCGATCAGCGCAAGTCCGTGCAGGCCTACTGCGCCGCCCATAGCTGGCCCGTCATCGCCGAGCATGTCGAACCCGGAGCCTCCGCCCTCGACGATAACCGCCCCGCCTTCCAGGCCATGATCACCCGGGCCGAGGACGGCGACCGCCCCTATGACGTCATCGTGGTGCACTCGCTCTCCCGCTTCTTCCGCGACGCGCTCGGGCTGGAGATGTATGTGCGTCGCCTTGCCAAGGTCGGGGTGCGGCTCGTCTCGATCACCCAGGAACTCGGCGATGATCCCGCTGCCGAGATGATGCGCCAGATGTTCGCGCTCTTCGACGAGTACAGCAGCCTCGAGAATAGCAAGCACGTCCAGCGCGCGATGAACGAGAATGCGCGTCAGGGCTTCTACAACGGATCCAATCTGCCCCTCGGCTACACACTCGAGGAGGTGGAGCGGCGCGGCAGCCGGATGAAGAAGCGGACGATCGTCGATCCGGTCGAGGCGGAGACGGTTCGGCTGATCTTCCGGCTCTACCGGCACGGCGATGGGCAATCCGGCCCTCTCGGAGTGAAGGCGATTTGCTGCCACTTGAACGAACGGGGCTACCGTACGCGGGCCGGCGCCCGCTTCGGCGTGGCAACGATCCACCGGATCCTGACGAATCGAATCTATGTGGGTGAATGGGGCTTCAACAAGCGCTGCTCGAAGACGGGGCAGGAGAAGCCGAAGGCAGAGCACATCGCCGTTGCGGTGCCGCCGATCATCGCGCTGGATGTGTTCGAGGCCGTGCAGGCGACGCTCAAGGCGCACAATCCGCGCGTCACGCCGGCGCGTGTGGTGTCGGGCCCGATCCTGCTCACTGGACTTGCGACCTGCACGACCTGCGGTGGCGCGATGACGCTTCGGACCGGCACCTCGAAATCGAAGAAGGTGCACAGCTACTACAGCTGCTCGACCAAGGGACGTCAGGGTGCGACGGGCTGCTCGGGCCGGTCGATCCGGATGGCAACGCTCGACACGCTCGTCACGGACCACCTTGTGACTGAACTGCTGCAGCCCGACCGCCTGCGGGCGACGCTGGCATCGCTCTGGGCGCTGAGGGCCGAGCGGGCAGCGGAGGTCGATGTTCGGGGAACTGCGCTACGCGGCGAACTCGCGGCAGCGGAAGAGAAGCTGCGGCGGCTCTACCGGCTTGTCGAGGACGGCGAGGACGAGCCGGACGATCTGCTGAAAGAGCGGCTCTTGGCGTTGCGGGCCAAGCGAGATCTGGCGAAGGCCGCCCTTGCGCGGATGCGCGAGGCCGGTCCGAGCCCATCCGAGATCGGACCTGAGCTGATCGAGCGCTTCGGGCGGCTGATGCGCGAGAAGGTGTCGTCGGGCGAGGTCCCGTTCCGGAAGGCGTGGCTTCAGGCGATCGTCGACCGGATCGAGGTCGGCGCGGATATGATCCGCATCATCGGCGACAAGGAGAGCCTGGAAACCGCCCTCACCGGCGCAGACGGCACAGCCGTGCCCGGTGTTCGCAGTTCTGTACGCAAGTGGCGCGCCCTACGGGAATCGAACCCGTGTTTTCGCCGTGAAAGGGCGACGTCCTGGACCGCTAGACGAAGGGCGCTCTGGCTGGGCCGGGGTTCTATAGTCGGACCGGAGACGCCCGGCAACCGTCCAGGCGCGGCACAGGTGCCACAGGTCCCGAGTTTGCAGGTCCTGAGGTCACAGACCCTGACTCTGTCGGTCCTGGGTTTGACCGCGCACCGGGTTGGGGCGATGGAGAGCCATGCCCCAGCCCACCCCTCGCATGACCCTCGTCCTCGGCGGGGCGCGGTCCGGCAAGAGCGCCTACGCGGAGGGGCTGATCGAAGCCTGCCCCGGCCCGTGGCTCTATCTCGCCACCGCCCAGGCCTTCGACGACGAGATGGTCGACCGCATCGCCCAGCACCGCGCGCGGCGCGGCGGCACTTGGCGCACCCGCGACGTGCCGCTCGCGCTGCCGGAGGCGGTCGCCGAGGCCGAGGGACCGGTCCTGGTCGACTGCCTCACGCTCTGGCTCACCAACCTGATCCTGGCGGAGGCGGACGTGGCGGAGGCGTCGGCGCGGCTCCTCGCCGCCTGCGCCGACGTCCCGGGCCCGCTCGTGCTGGTCGGCAACGAGGTCGGGCTCGGGATCGTCCCCGACAACGCCCTCGCCCGGCGATTCCGCGACGCCGCCGGCCGCCTCCACCAGCAGCTCGCCGCGCGGGCCGACCGGGTCGTCCTGACCGTGGCCGGCCTGCCGCTGGTCGTGAAGCCGCGAACCTCTGAGACAGGAGCCTCCGCATGAGCGACGACGCCGCGCGCCACCGCGAGAAGATGGAGAAGCGCAAGGCCGTCCAGGACGCCGAGGTCGCGGGGAAAACCCTCGAGAAGGGCCTGCTCCTCGTCCATACCGGCCCCGGCAAGGGCAAGAGCACGGCGGCCCTGGGGCTGATGCTGCGGGCGCTCGGCCGCGGCTGGCGGGTCGGCATGGTGCAGTTCATCAAGGGCGGCTGGGACACCGGCGAGCGCCACGCCGTGGCGGCCTTCGGCGAGAGGGTCGTGTGGCACACCCTCGGGGAGGGATTCACCTGGGAGACCCAGGACAAGGCGCGCGACATCGCCGCCTGCCGCCACGCCTGGGCGGTCGCCGAGGGCCTGATGGCCGATCCCGCGATCCGCCTGCTCGTCCTCGACGAGCTCAACATCGCGCTGCGCTACGACTATCTCGACCTCGACGCGGTGCTGGCCGCCCTGCGCGCGCGCCGGCCGGACCTGCACGTCGTCGTCACCGGCCGCAACGCCAAGCCCGCCCTGATCGAGGCCGCCGACCTCGTCACCGAGATGGGCAGCGTCAAGCACCACTTCGCCGCCGGCGTGAAGGCGCAGGAAGGGATCGAGTTCTGAGCCCGCCGCGCGCGACGGCGCCCAGGAAGGCCCTGATGATCCAGGGCACCGGCTCCGATGTCGGCAAGTCCCTGATCGTGGCGGGGCTGGCGCGCGCCTTCACGGAGCGGGGCCTGAGGGTCCGGCCGTTCAAGCCGCAGAACATGTCGAACAACGCCGCCGTCACCGCCGACGACGGCGAGATCGGCCGGGCGCAGGCGCTCCAGGCCCGCGCCGCCCGGGTGGCGCCCTCCGTGCACATGAACCCCGTGCTGCTGAAGCCGCAGAGCGAGGTCGGCTCCCAGGTGGTGGTGCAGGGCCGGATGGTCGCCACCGTGAAGGCGCGCGACTACCAGGCCTGGAAGCCCCGGCTGATGTCCGCCGTCCTCGACAGCTTCTCCCAGCTCGCGGACGAGGCTGACTTGGTTCTGGTCGAAGGCGCGGGCTCGGCGTCGGAAATAAACCTGCGCGCGGGCGACATCGCCAATATGGGCTTCGCCCGGGCCACCGACACGCCGGTGGTGCTGGTCGGCGACATCGACCGGGGCGGCGTGATCGCGAGCCTCGTCGGCACGAAGGCCGTGATCGACCCGGAGGACGCCGCGATGGTCGCCGGCTTCCTCGTCAACCGGTTCCGCGGCGATCCGAGCCTGTTCGCCGACGGGATGCGGCTGATCGCCGAGCGCACCGGCTGGCCGGCGCTCGGCCTCGTGCCGCACTTCCCCGACGCCGCGCGCCTGCCGGCCGAGGACGTGCTGGGCCTCGCCGGCTCGGACCCGCGCGGGCCCGGCTCCGTCACGGTGGCGGTGCCGGTGCTGCCGCGCATCGCCAATTTCGACGATCTCGACCCGCTGCGGGCGGAGCCGAACGTGTCGGTGGTGCTGGTCCGGCCCGGAACGCCGATCCCCGCCGGGGCCGCCCTCGTGCTGCTGCCGGGGTCGAAGACCACGATCGACGACCTGGAGGCTTTCCGCCGGGAGGGCTGGGACGTCGACCTGCGCGCCCATGTCCGCCGGGGCGGCCGGGTGCTCGGCCTGTGCGGCGGCTACCAGATGCTGGGCAACAGCCTCGCCGATCCGCACGGGATCGAGGGGGCGCCGCGCACCGTGGAGGGCCTCGGGCTCCTCGCCGTCGACACCGTCATGACGCCGGAGAAGCGCCTCGCCGCCGTCACCGGCACGAGCCTGCCCGACGGCGTGCCGTTCGCCGGCTACGAGATGCATATCGGCGCGACCGCGGGCCCCGACGCGGACCGGCCGCTGCTGCGCCTCGCCGACGGGCGCCCGGACGGGGCGGTCTCGGCGGACGGGCGCGTGGCCGGGACCTACGTGCACGGCCTCTTCGCCGACGACGCCCAGCGGGCGGCGTGGCTCGCGCGCCTGGGCACCGCCTCGGCGGGCGCCGGCTACGAGGCCGGGGTCGAGGCGGCGCTGGACGGCCTCGCGCGACACATCGCGGCCCATGTCGACTGCGACCGCCTCCTGGCGCTTGCCCGGTAGGCGGGGCGCGGGCCAGGGATTACTCTGTGTTATGCCGGCCCCGCCACGAAGGGCCGCACGCCCCCGGAGGAACGCCCCATGCCGCCCACGCCGTCCCCCGCCGGGGAGGATCTCGCCGCGAGCACCGTCCGGACCGTGACCCTGCGGCTGATGCCGCTCCTCGGCCTGCTCTACCTGATCGCCTATATCGACCGGCAGAACGTCTCCTACGCCAAGCTGGAGATGGTCGGCAGCCTCGGCCTCTCCGAGACCGCCTACGGGCTCGGGGCCTCGCTGTTCTTCCTCGGCTACTTCCTGTTCGAGGTGCCGGCCAACGTCTTCCTGGAGCGGGTCGGCGCGCGGATCTGGTTCGCCCGGATCATGATCACCTGGGGGATCGTCACCGTCCTGCTGGGCTTCACCCAGGGCACGGCGATGTTCTACGTGCTGCGCTTCCTGCTCGGCGCCGCGGAGGCCGGCTTCTTCCCCGGCGTGCTGTTCGCCCTGACCCTGTGGTTCCCGCAAGCGCACCGGGCGCGGATGATCGGCTGGTTCATGATCGCCAGCGCCATCGCCAACGCGGTCGGTGCGGCGATCGGCGGCGCGCTGCTGGGCCTCGACGGGCTCCTCGGCCTCCAGGGCTGGCAGTGGGTGTTCCTGGCCACCGGCGCGCCGGCGATCCTCATGGCCGCGGTGGTGCTGTTCGTCCTGCCGGACGGCCCCGAGACCGCCCCCTGGCTGTCGCAGGCCCAGCGCGACTGGCTCGCCCGCACGCTCCGGGCCGAGCGCGAGGACGGCGGCCACGTCGACCACGGCAACCCGTTCGCGGCGCTCCTCGACCGGCGGGTGCTGATGCTCGCCGGGGTCTACGTCTCCCTGCCGCTCGCCGCCTACGGCCTGGGCTACTGGCTCCCCACCGTGGTCAAGGGCTTCGGCGTCTCGAACCTCACCAACGGCTTCCTCAACATCATCCCGTGGCTCGCCACGGCCTTCGCCCTGTGGTGGGTGCCGCGCCACGCCGCCCGCACGGGGGCGCAGGGCAACGCCCTGACCTGGCACGTGGTCGGGCCGGCGCTGGTCGGGGCGGCGGGCCTCGCGCTCTCCGTCGTCCTGCCGGGCAACGCCGTGAAGTTCGCCTGCCTGTGCGTGGCCGCGGCCGGGACCTTCGCCGCCCAGCCGGTCTTCTGGTCGATACCCGGGACGTTCCTGCGCGGTGCCTCGGCGGCCGCCGGGATCGCGGCGATCAATTCGGTCGGCAATCTCGGCGGCTTCGTCGCCCAGAACGCCGTGCCGTTCATCCGCGACCAGACCCAGAGCGACCTCGTGCCGATGCTGTTCCTGGCCGCCTGCCTCGCCGTGGGGGCGGGCCTCATGTTCGTGGTGCTCTCCGCCCTGCGCCGCGACGCGGCGCGGCGGGCGGTGCCGACGGCCGCGAGACCGGCCTGAACACGGTCCGGATTCGTGCGTTATCCTTCCTCAGGCCGGCGTGACCGGCAGGATGATGCAGACCCGCAAGCCCGCGGGCCATCGTCGAGGAGGGCACCGCGATGAGTCAGGGATTTCCGCTCATGATCCTCGCCTTCGGGACGCTCGGCGGCATCTGGTTCCTGGCCGCCGCGGCTAGGAAGCAGGTCGCCGACGCGAAGGGGAGCCCGGAGCGCTCCAGCGTGATCCACCACCACGGCGGCGAGCCGCGCCCGAACATGCAGGGCACCGAGCACTAGGAGAGCCGAGCACCGGGGCGGCCGCTCCCGCGGCGCAGCTGTCAGCCGGCGGCGATCCGCCGGCAATGGTCGAGGGCAGCGCCGATCAAGTTGTCGCTCGCCTCGGGCGTGCGGAACGCCGAGTGCGCCGACAGGGTGACGCTGGGCAGGTGCGCCAGCGGGTGATCCGGCGGCAGGGGCTCGACGGTGAACACGTCGAGCCCGGCCCGCGCCACGTGGCCGGTGCGCAGGGCCGCGACCAGGGCGTCCTCGTCGAGCACCGCCCCGCGGGCGGTGTTGATCAGCATCGCGCCGGGCTTCATCGCGGCGATCCGCGCGGCCGACAGGAAGCCGCGCGTCGCGTCGGTCAGGAGCAGGTGGAGCGAGACCACGTCGCTCTCGGCGAGCAGGCGGTCGAGCGGGACGAAGTCGACGCCGGGATGGGTCTTCGGGGTCCGGTTCCAGGCGAGCACCCGCATGCCCGCGCCCCGGCAGAGGCGCGCCATCTCGGCCGCGATCCCGCCGAACCCGACGAGGCCGACGGTCTTGCCGGTGAGCTGGATCCCCTCGGTGCGCAGCCAGGATCCGGCGCGCATCGCCCGGTCCATCTCGGGCAGGCCGCGGGCGGCGGCCCACATCAGCGCGAAGGCGCACTCGGCGACCGCCGTGTCGCCGTAGCCCTTGATGGTGTGGACGGTGACGCCGAGGGCGTCCCGGAGCGCCTCCGGGTCCATGTAGCTGCGGGCGCCGGTGCCGAGGAACACGACGTGCTTCAGGCCCGCGCAGGCCCGGGCCACGTCGAGGGGGAGGGCGGTGTGGTCGATCACCGCGGTCTCGGCGCCGTCGAGGATCGCGGGCAGGTCCTGCGGCGCGATTCCGGGATCCGCGTGGATCGCGAAGGGCGGATCGTCCGGCTGCAGCAGCCGCCGGGCCACCGCCGCCAGGGTCTCGCTGGCATCCACGAACACGGCACGCATCGGCGTCTCCCTCATCCAGCCCCGTCCGGCCACGATGCGTCCGGTGCGCGGGCCGTGCCAAGGCCCGATCGGGAATTGCCGCCGTCTCTGCGAGCGGAGCGAAGCGATCCCGTCGGCGCCACGATCTCAGAGGTCGCGCGGCCCTGGCGCGCTTCGCTCCCTCCGCGAGGACGGCTCAGCCGGTGAGCGACAGGCAGAGCGCGAGGAGCGCCAGCACGAGCCCGCCCTGCAGCCAGCAGGCGGTGCGGTAGAGGGCCAGCGCCCGGGCGATGTCGTCGGCCGTGGCGGCGTCCCGGCCGTCGCCCATATGGGCGTCCGGGACGAGGGCGCCGTCGTAGACCCGCGGCCCCGCGAGCCGCAGGCCGAGCGCCCCCGCCATGGCGGATTCGGGCCAGCCGGCATTGGGCGAGCGGTGCCGGCGCGCGTCCCGGGCCATGGCCCGGAGCGCCCAGCGCGCGTCGGCGCCGCGCAGGGCCGCCGCCCCGGCGATCAGCAGGCCCGCGAGCCGGGAGGCCGGCAGGTTCACGCCGTCGTCGAGCCGGGCCGCCGCCCAGCCGAAGGCCTCATAGCGCGGGCTGCGGTGGCCGATCATGCTGTCGGCGGTGTTGACCGCCTTGTAGAGGGCACCCCCCGGCAGGCCGAGGCAGCCGATCCAGAAGGCCGGCGCCACGATCCCGTCGGAGAAGTTCTCCGCCAGGCTCTCGATCGCGGCCCGGCAGACAGCCGCCTCGTCGAGGCGGTCGGGGTCGCGCCCCACGATCATCGCCACGGCCCTGCGCCCGGCCTCCAGGCCGCCCGCGCGCAGGGCCGTCTCCACGGCGGCGACGTGCTGGTGCAGGCTGCGCTGCGCCGGCAGGCTCGCGCCGAGCAGGCCGAGGAGGAGCAGAGCGGGCAGGGGGCCGGCGAGCCCCGCCAGCGCCGTGACGGCGAGGGCGGCCGAGCCGACCGCGGCGAGGAGCAGCGCCAGCGCGAGGCAGCCGGCGACCCGCCGCCGGCGCGCCGAGCCGCGGTTGAGGCCGCGCTCCAGGGCGGCAATCAGCCGGCCGATCCAGGTGACAGGGTGACCGGCTGCCCTGTAGAGCGCGTCGGGATAGCCGGCCGCCGCCTCGATCCCGAGGGCGACGGCGAGGACGGCGAGCGTGTCGGCGAACGTACCGGGCAGATGGACCATTCGGTGTGGAGCGTTCCCGCGCGTGAGGCCGCCCCGATCGCGCATGGCGGCGATCTCGGCGGGCTCCGACAAGCCTTTCCCGACGCGCCGGAGCCCTGGCTCGACCTCTCGACGGGGATCAACCCGGTCCCCTATCCCGTGCCCGCGCTGGAGGCCAGCGCCTGGGCGCGCCTGCCCGAGGCCGCCGAGGTCCGCGCGCTCCGGAAGGCCGCCGCCGCGGCCTACGGCGCGCCGGACGCCGACCACGTCGTGCCCGCGCCCGGCACGCAGGTCCTGATCGAGACCCTGCCCCGGCTCATGGCCCCGACCCGGGTCGCGGTTCTCGGGCCGACCTACGCCGAGCACGCCGCCGCCTGGGCGCGGGCCGGGCACGCGGTGGCGGAGGTCGCGGGCGTCGACGCCCTCGGCGAGGCCCGGGTGGCGGTGATCGTCGATCCCAACAACCCGGACGGGCGGACCCATCCCCTGGACGAGCGCCGGGCGCTGGCCGAGGCACTGCGTGCCCGCGGCGGCCTGCTGGTCGCCGACGAGGCCTTCGCCGACCTCGAGCCGGTGGAGAGCCTGTGCCCGCACGTCGCCACACCGGACTCGGCGCCGGGCACCGTGGTGCTGCGCTCCTTCGGCAAGACCTACGGGCTCGCCGGCCTGCGCCTCGGCTTCGCGGTCGCCGAGCCCGGCACAGCGGCCCGGATCGCCGCGGCGCTCGGACCCTGGGCGGTGTCGGGCCCGGCCCTGGCGATCGGGCGCGCGGCCCTGTCGGACGCGGGCTGGCGCGCTGAGGCCGCCCGCGCCCGGGCCGCGGATGCGGGCCGCCTCGACCGGATGATCGCCCGGGCCGGCGGCCGGGTCGTCGGCGGCACCTGCCTGTTCCGGACCGCCGATTTCCCCGACGGGCCGGACCTCTACCGGCGGCTCGCGGCGTCCGGGATCGCGGTGCGTCGCTTCGCCGGGCGGCCGGAGCGCCTGCGCTTCGGGCTGCCGCCCGACAGGGCGGGCTGGTGCCGGCTGTCGCGGGTGCTCAGGTAGCCCGGGCCCCCGGCGGGTGCGGGTCGCGGGCCGCCACGATCACGGCCAGCGCCGAGAAGGCGAGGCCGACCGCGCAGACGCCCGGCCAGCCCACGAGCAGGAAGGCCTGCGAGCCGGCATAGGCGCCGAGCGCCCCGAACACGAACAGGGTCGTGAACAGCACGGTGTTGATGCGACCCCGCGCGCCCGGGACCAGCGCGTAGGCGCGGGTCTGGTTGGCGATGAGCGCGCCGTTCATGCCGATGTCGATGAGCAGCACGCCGAGCGCCACCGCGGCGAGCGACCACGTGCCCCCCGCCCAGAGCACCACGAAGGACAGGGCGACCAGCAGGCTGCCGCCGAGGACGACGGGCTTCGCCCCCCGCCGGTCGGTGAAGCGGCCCGAGATCGGCGCCACGAAGGCCCCGCAGACGCCGATTACGCCGAACAGCCCGGCCCCGGCGGCGGTGAGGCCGAAGGGCGGCCCCTCGACCAGCAGGGCCAGGGTCGCCCAGAAGGCGTTGAAGCCCGCGAACAGCAGCGCCTGCGACAGGCTCGCCGTGCGCAGCACCGGCTGCGTGCGGGCGAGGTGGAGGATCGACAGCATCAGGGCGCGGTAGCGCAGCGGGTGCGTCTGCACCGTGTGGGGGAGGGTGGCCCGCGCGATGCCCGCCATGGCGAGCGCCACCACGGACGCGACGAGGAAGACAGGCCGCCAGCCGAGATGCGCCCCGAGGAAGCCGCTCGCCGTGCGGGCGAGCAGGATGCCGGTGAGGAGCCCGGTCATGACCTGGCCGACGATCCGCCCGCGGCTCGCGTCCGGGGCGAGCTCGGCCGCGAACGGGACCGCCTGCTGGGCCGCGCAGGACAGCACGCCGACCACCAGATGGGCGAGCGCGAGGCAGGCGAGGTTCGGCGCGAGGCCCACGGCGAGCAGGGCCAGGGCGAGGCCGAGGCACTGCCCCACGATCAGGGCGCGGCGCGGCAGGGCGTCGCCGAGCGGCACGAGCCCGACGATGCCGAGCCCGTAGCCGACCAGGGCCGTGGTCGGCACCCACAGGGCGGCGCGGTCGCCGAATTCGGCCACGATCAGGCCGAGCAGCGGCTGGTTGTAGTAGATGTTGGCCACGGCCCCGCCGGCGATCAGCGTCAGGCCGAGCCGGGCCTTCGCGTCGAGGGGTGCGGTCACGGCCGGGTCGGGGGCAGGCGGGTGGGCCGCCGCGGGAGAGCCATGGTCGGGTCCGTGTGGGGAGGGCGATCGGAGCGGCGAGCGATACGGGCGGAGCGCGCCGCCGGGCAAGCTGCGGCGATGCATCCCTGCCGGGACGCCCCGGGCCCCTTCACCGGAGCCGGCGGCGCACCATATGCAACAGACGCAGCCGGCGCCGCCCGCATGCGGGCGGGCGCCGCGACCGATGCGCCGGGCGCCGAGCCTCGCGAGGTTTACGGACCGGACTACGAACGAGAGGGCGGTTTCGTTCCGTGCGAACGGCGCCGGGCCGCCGCAGCAGGGAGTACGGGATGCCGAACTACCGCGTCGACTTCGCCAAGGAGATCCTCGGGGTGCCGTTCACGATCGGCTCGGTCGCGATCGCGCGGGCCCGCGATCCCGAGCGCGCACGCCGCGCCGCGGAGCTGCGCTTCGCCCGCCAGCACGGCGTCGGCGACTGGCGCGAGCGGGCGGACCTCGCCACCGTGGCCGAGCGGCTCTGACGATCGTCCGGATCCGTCGCACCACCCCCGTCACACGATGGTCGTGCCGCGCCCGCACACGGGGAGCCCCGCGTCGGCGACCGGTCAAGCTCTGGTCGCGGCGGCCGCGGCGCCGTAGAATGGCGGGCGGATCGGGACGCCCGCCGGCGTCCGGATCCCGTTCCG
Source organism: Methylobacterium sp. D54C (assembly GCF_053345595.1). NCBI lineage: Bacteria > Pseudomonadati > Pseudomonadota > Alphaproteobacteria > Hyphomicrobiales > Methylobacteriaceae > Methylobacterium > Methylobacterium sp. D54C. Next base: position 40,669 of record NZ_JBKFAK010000014.1, on the reverse strand, counting down.
TCCGCGCCCGACCGACGAGCCGGCGTCGCGGGACCGGACACGTCTCGAATCCGGGTCATCGGGGGTCAGTGCGAAGGTCATGGCGGCGATCTCCTTCTTCGGCGACCTGCTTCAGACCATCAGCGAGCGCGGCCGCGACCTGATCGGGATCGGGCGCGGCGACATCGGGCCCCGGGCGAGCGCCGGCGACCTCGTCAAGCTCTGCGAGGACCTGATCTCCCGGCGCGGCGAGGCCTCCGGGGTGGCGCTGGCCCGCCTGATCCTCGACCGCTACGCGAGCTTCGGCAAGGCGGAGTGCCACACCTTCCTGCGGGCCATCGCCCTCGACTTCGACGCGGACCACGCCGCCGTCGACGAGGCCATCGCCGCCTACCGCGCCGCCCCCTCCCGCGCCCGCCTGGGCAGCCTGCACGAGGCCGCCGAGCCGCGCAGCCAGGAGCTGATTCGCCGCCTCAACCTCGCCCGCGGCGGCACGCTGAGCCTCGTGCGGATGCGCGAGGACCTGTTCGACCTGCGCCGGGCCCTGCGCGCCGGCGACGAGGCCGACCCCGCCCTGATGGACGCCGTCGACAGCCTCGACTGCGACTTCGAGCACCTGTTCGCGTCGTGGTTCAACCGCGGCTTCCTCGTGCTGCGCCACATCGACTGGACGACGCCGGCGCACATCCTGGAGAAGATCATCCGCTACGAGGCGGTCCACGCCATCTCCGGCTGGGACGACCTGCGCGCCCGCATCGAGCCGCCGGACCGGCGCTGCTTCGCGTTCTTCCACCCGGCGCTCGCCGACGAGCCGCTGATCTTCGTCGAGGTGGCGCTCACCGACCAGATCGCCCCGGCGATCGCCCCGATCCTGTCGCAGGAGCGCAAGCCGCTGCAGCCGCAGGCGGCCACCACGGCGGTGTTCTACTCGATCTCGAACTGCCAGAAGGGCCTCGCCGGCGTCACCTTCGGCAACTTCCTGATCAAGCAGGTGGTCGAGGACCTGACCCGCGAGGTCCCCACGCTCAAGACCTTCGTGACGCTCTCGCCGGTGCCGGGCTTCGCGGCGTGGCTGGCGCGGGAGCGCCGGGCCGACAGCCCGCAGGGCCTGCTGCCCGAGGATGTCGAGACCCTGCGGGCGCTGGACGACCCGGCCTGGCCGGCCGACAAGGCCCGGGCCGAGACGGTGCGCCGGGCGCTGATCCCGGCCGCGGCCGCCTATTTCCTGCGCGCCAAGAACGAGCGCGGGCGCCCCCTCGACCCGGTGGCCCGGTTCCATCTCGGCAACGGCGCGCGCCTCGACCGGATCAACTTCCTGGGCGACACCTCCAAGAAGGGGCTGGCGCAATCCCACGGGCTGATGGTCAACTACCTCTACGACCTCGCCGCCATCGAGCGGAACCACGAGACCTACGCCAATCTCGGCACCGTGGTGGCGGCTCCGGCGGTGACCCGGGAGCTGCGCGCCAAGCTGCCGCCGCCCCGGGCCGTGGTGCTCGCCGAGGCGTAGGCGTCGCGACTCACCGGCCCGCGCGGACGACGCGCCGCCGGAAAGGGCTCGCCGAGGGGGCCTCCGGGCGGCTATGGGTGCGCGCGACCCATAGCCCGTGATAGCCCAGCCTCACGATGACGAACCACCTCTTCTCCCTGGTGCGGGACGGCGCCGCCGATCCCGCCAAGACCGTGATCGAGACGCCGGACGGGCGCCGCTACGCGTACGCGGACCTGATCGCCCGCTCCGGCGCCTACGCAGCGGCCCTGCGGGCGGCGGGCGTCGCGCCCGGCGACCGGGTGGCCGTGCAGGTCGAGAAGAGCCCCGAGGTGATCTTCCTGTATCTCGGCGCGGTCCGGGCCGGCGCCGTGTTCCTGCCGCTCAACACCGCCTACACCCCGGCGGAGATCGGCTACTTCCTGGGCGACGCCGAGCCGACCGTGTTCGTCTGCGACCCGGGCCGGCGCGACGCGCTCGCCGAGGCCGCCGCCGGCGTCCGGCAGGTCTGGACCCTCGACGCCGCAGGGGGCGGCAGCGCCGCGGAGGCCGCTGACCGGGCCGCCGATGCGGGCGCCGCCTTCGCGGACGTGCCCCGGGGTCCGGAGGATCTCGCGGCGATCCTCTACACCTCGGGCACGACCGGGCGCTCCAAGGGCGCCATGCTGACCCACGACAACCTCGCGTCGAATGCCCGGACGCTGGTCGCGTACTGGCGCTTCACCGCCGACGACGTGCTGATCCACGCCCTGCCGGTGTTCCACACCCACGGCCTGTTCGTGGCGACCAACACGGTGCTGGCGAGCGGCGGCTCCATGCTGTTCCTGCCCCGGCTCGACCCGAAGCTGATCCTGAGCCTGATGCCGCGGGCGACCGCCCTGATGGGCGTCCCGACCTTCTACACCCGGCTCCTCAAGGAGCCGGGCCTGACGCCGGAGGCGGCCCGGGGCATGCGCCTGTTCGTGTCGGGCTCGGCGCCGCTGCTCGCCGAGACGCACCGGGAATGGCAGGCCCGCACCGGCCACGCCATCCTCGAGCGCTACGGCATGACCGAGACCAACATGAGCACCTCGAACCCCTACGCGGGGGACCGGGTCGCCGGCACGGTGGGCTTCCCCCTGCCGGGCGTGTCCCTGCGGGTGGTCGATCCCGAGACCGGCGCGGCCCTCGGGCCCGACGCGGTCGGCATGATCGAGGTGAAGGGCCCGAACGTGTTCCAGGGCTACTGGCGCATGCCCGAGAAGACCGCCGCCGAGTTCCGGGCCGACGGGTTCTTCATCACCGGCGACCTCGGCAAGGTCGACGGCCGGGGCTACGTCCACATCGTCGGGCGCGGCAAGGACCTGATCATCTCGGGGGGCTTCAACGTCTACCCGAAGGAGGTCGAGACCGAGATCGACGCCCTGCCGGGCGTGGTCGAATCCGCCGTGATCGGCCTGGCGCACCCGGATTTCGGCGAGGCCGTCACCGCCGTGGTGGTGGGCGGCGCCGGCTGCCCGGACGAGGCCGGCGTGCAGGCCGCCCTGGAGGGGCGCCTCGCCCGGTTCAAGTGCCCCAAGCGCGTCCTGTTCGTGGACGAGCTGCCGCGCAACACGATGGGCAAGGTCCAGAAGAACCTGCTCCGCGAGGCGCATGCGGGGCTGTATCGGGACTGACGCGCCGTCCCGTCAGAAGGGTCGACGGAGCGAGGATCCGGCCACCGCGTCGCTGCGAGCGGAGCGGAGCAATCCAGGCGGCGCCACGCTGCTCGACGTCGCGCAACTCCGGGGCACGTCGCCTCGCCTGGGATGACGGCGCCGAGGCCCCCACGGAGGGGCCCCGGCCACCGGATCAGAGATTGTGCTGCGTCCGCTCGCCCGCGGGCGGCGTGTGGCTCTCCGGATCGACCACCTTGCGCGCTGCGGCGTTGAGGTTGTCCGGATCGAGGGCGGTCTGGACGAACTCGCGGCCGATATTGGTCACCTCGCGGGCGTAGCGCAGGCCCTGGTCGCGGACCTCGTCGGCCCAGGGACCGATGCTCCGGTCCTCCTGACGGGTGCGCGGCAGCAGCGCGCCGAGGAGCAGGCCCGCGGCCACGCCGACGACGCCGACGAGGAGCGGGTTGTCGTCCACGAAGCGCTCGACGGCGGTGCGCCCGCGGTTGATCCCCTCGATCCCCTGGCTGGTCAGGTCGTCCAGCGCCCGCATGTTGCGGCGATGGAGGGCGCCGGCCCGCTCCCGGGCCTCGTCGTAAGCCGCAGTGGCGCGGTCGCGCGCCTGATCGGCCGCCCCGCCGAGGCGGTCGTTGATATCGTCGGCGAGGCCCGAGACGGTGCGGCGCGCCTGCCCGGCGAACTCGGTGGCCCGGTCGCCCGCCGCCCGGATGCCGTCCTTCGCGGCCGAAGCGGCGTCCTGGGCAGCGTCGTGCGCGGCCGCGTCGTGCGAGCCCGTCGCCGCGCCGGGCCGGAGCGGGTCGTGCAGGCCGCGCGGATCCGGCCGGAGGGTGAAGTCGCCCGCGGCGGTGCCGGGCGCGCCCGGGTCGCCGAGGCCGGCCGGATCCGGCCGCAGGCTCTTGTCGTCGGCGCCGTGCGGCATCCCCGCCGCGGCGGCGAGCTGCTCGGGGGTGCTGGAGGGGATACCCGGCTTGTCGGTCATGGCGCTGTCCTCAGATGTCGGTCTCGCCGGCCCGCCTTCGGCGCCGGTCTGCCCAGTCGTCCGGCCAGGCGGCACGGTGTCTCGTCCCGGACCCGGCCGGATCCGGTCCTCAGATCTCGGTCGTGTCCAGCGGATCGCGGGCCGGGCGGACCGTCGGGCGGTCGGGGTCGTAGCCGCGGGCCGCGCCGGTGTTCAGGGTGGGCACGCGCTCGGCCGAGACCTCGGTGCGGCGGCGCTGAGCGTCGCGGGCCATCCGGTTGAACAGCAGGCCGACGCCCGCCGCGATCAGCAGCACCGGCACGGGATTGCGGCGCACCGCCTCCAGGGCCGAATCGTAGGTCGTGTTCAGCGCCGGCACCCGCCGGGCATTGCCCAGCATCTCGTCCACGAGATTCGGCACCGAGAGCCGGCCCTGGATGCGGTCGATCGTGTCGTCGAGCCGGGCGCGGCTCTCCTCGATCTCCTTCTCGAGGTCGTTCATCGTACTCATCCGGACACGCGCTCCGAGAGGGCCTGGGCATCCTGGCGGACCTGGCGCGTCGTGCGCTTCGGGGCCAGGGTCGAGAGGGAGAGGACGCTGCGCGCCCACAGGGCCATCCCGAGGGCGAGGAGCAGCAGAACGCCGCCGACGATCAGGGCCGAGAGCCACTCGGAGCCCACGATGGTGGCGAGCCACTTCACGAAGGCGCCGATCAGGACCAGCAGGGCGACCACGGCGAACACCGCCGAGCCGACCATGCAGGCGAGGCCGACGATGAGCTGGCGGACGTTGCCGGCCATCTCGGCCCGGAACAGCGCGATCTCCTTGCGGGCGAGCTCGTTGGTCTCCCGCAGGGCGTCGCCGATCAGGCTCTGGATGCTGGAGGGGCCCGTGGCTGGGCCCGTGGAGGAACCCGTGGAGGGGCCCGCCTGGCGCGGGTCGGAGCCGTAGGTCATGGCGTCAGGCCCGGAAGCTGTCGCGGGCGTCGCCGTCCGGCGCCTCCGGCGGCAGGCTGGACGACTTGATGAAGCGGGCGGCGATCAGGCCGGCCACGAAGGTCCCCACGGCCACCGCCACCGGCGCGCGCCGGGCGAAGGACTCGGCCTCGCTGTAGAACTCGCCGAGGCTGCGGCGCTCGATCGAGGAGCCGAGCTGCTCCAGCCCGTCGGCGGCGCTGTCGAAGAAGGCGCGGACGTTCGGCTTGTCGCCGAGATCGCGGCCGGAATTGCGGATCGTCTGCGCCAGGTCCTGGACCGACTGCGCGGCGTCGCTCTTGCGCTGCTCGACGTAGCTCTGCGCCTGCAGCCGGGCCGCATCGAGCAGGCCGCGCCCGCGTTCGGCCGCCACGTCGGCGAGCCCCTCGACGTCGCCCTGGAGGGCCCGCCACTGCGCGCGCTCCTCCGCGGCGGTGTGGGGCGCGTCGTGCGGCGCGGCGTGCGACCCCTCGCGGTGCGGATCCGCGATCGGATCCGCGGGGGTGCCTTGCGGTAACTCGTTGCCGGCCATCTCGAAAACACTCCTCGCGGCGCGGGGACGGTGCCGCTCGCGGCGACCGCGGGCCCCGCGATGGCTGAGTAACCGACTCGGCTGTCGCGGGTTCCGGTCCCTGTGCGCCCTTCCGATGCGTGCGCGGGGTCCGGCGCGACGGGCGGCACCGCTCACGCGCCGTTCAGGCAAGATCTGCCAGAACCGCCACGCTTGTACAACGCTCGCACGGGGCGCCCGACCGGGGCGCCCAACCGGGACGGAGCGGCCGCCCTGTCCCGGAACGGCAGGGCCTCGACTTGACCCGCGCCCGGCTTCACGCTTGGGTTGCGGGACGACCGACAAAGGATCGCGCAGGGCCTCCGCGCGTTCTGACATAGTAGTGACGTCCCGATGCAGGCGCGGCGAGATCCTCGACCCGACCCGCGCCCCTGATCCGGAGCCGACCCGCGTGGCACGCCTTGTGATCGTATCGAACCGCGTCGCCGTCCCGGAGGAGGGCGGCAAGGCGGTGGCGGCGGGCGGCCTCGCCGTCGCGGTCAAGGAGGCCTTCACGGCCTACGAAGGTCTGTGGTTCGGCTGGAGCGGCACCATCACGGACGAGCCGTCCGAGGAGCCGACGCTGATCGACCGGGGCCGGGTCCAGTACGCCGTCGTCGACCTCTCGCCGCAGGATCACCTGGAATACTACGCCGGCTTCGCGAATCGCGCCCTGTGGCCGATCATGCATTACCGGCTCGGGCTCGGCGCCTTCTCGCGCTCGGACTATGCCGGCTACAGCCGCGTGAACCGGACCTTCGCGCGGGCGCTGGCCAAGCTGGTCGAGCCCGACGACATCATCTGGGTCCACGATTACCACCTGCTGCCGCTCGCCGCCGAGCTGCGCGGACTCGGGCTCGACAACCCGATCGGCTACTTCCACCACATCCCCTGGCCCGCCGCCGACGTGTTCAACTCGCTGCCGGCGAGCGGCGAGCTCCTGCGCGCCATCGTCGACTACGACCTGATCGGCCTGCAGACCGAGGCGGACGTCCAGAACCTGCAGCGCAACCTCGTCGATACCCAGCGGGCGATCCCGCTCGGCGGCGGCTCGCTGATGGTCGACGGCCGCCGGACCCGGATCCGTGCCTTCCCGATCGGCATCGACGTCGCGGGCTTCAAGGAGGCCGCCGAGAAGGCCAATTCCAACAAGGTCGTGCGCGAGACCATCGCGGGCCTGCGCACCCGCAAGCTGCTGATCGGCGTCGACCGGCTCGACTATTCCAAGGGCGTGCCCGAGCGGATGGAGGCGGTGGAGAGCTTCTTCGCCTCGAATCCCGACCAGCGCGGCAACGTCACCTACATCCAGATCACGCCGAAATCCCGCAGCGAGGTGCCGGAATACGAGCAGCTCGCCCGCGAGGTGAACGAGAAGGTCGGCGAGATCAACGGCTCGCTCGGCGACCCGGCCTGGACGCCGATCCAGTACATCACCAAGGCCTATCCGCGGCCCGTGCTGGCCGGCCTCTACCGGGCCGCCCGGGTCGGGCTCGTCACGCCGATGCGCGACGGCATGAACCTCGTCGCCAAGGAGTACGTCGTCGCCCAGAGCGAGGACGATCCGGGGGTGCTGGTCCTGTCGAAATTCGCCGGCGCCGCCCGGCAGCTGCCCGAGGCGCTGCTGATCAACCCCTACGACCGGTTCGAGGTCGCCGAGGCGATCCGCGCGGCCCTCTACATGCCGAAGGCCGAGCGGCTGGCGCGCTGGAAGCCGATGGTCGAGCGCATGACCCGCGAGGACGTCGACTGGTGGGCGCGCAACTTCCTGGCGGAACTCGAGAACTTCCGCACGGTCGAGCGCGAGCCGCCCACCGCCGCCGCGGCCGCCGAATAGCCGGCGCCTCCCGCTGCTCCCGCCCGCCGCCATCCGTGTGACCGGACGCCCCGCATGATCGCCGTCGACGACGGGGTGCCGGCACCGCTCGGCGCCCATTTCGACGGGCGCGGCGTCAACTTCGCCCTGTTCTCCGGGCACGCCACCGCGGTCGACATCTGCCTGTTCGAGCCGGGGGAGCGGCACGAGACCCGCACGGTGCGGCTGCCCTGCCGGACCGACGACGTCTGGCACGGCTACCTGCGCGGCGTGCTGCCGGGCCAGCTCTACGGCTACCGGGTGCACGGCCCCTGGGACCCGGCGGCGGGCCACCGGTTCAACGCCTCGAAGCTCGTCCTCGACCCCTACGCGCGGGAGATCCGCGGCCGGATCCGCTGGCACGACGCGCTCTACGGCCACCGCCGGGGCGGCGGGCGCGAGGACCGGATCGACCGGCGCGACAGCGCGGTCTACATGCCGCGCTGCGTGGTCACCGCGCCGGAGGTGCCCGACCTCGCCCTCAACCCGGTCCGCCGGCCGCTCGCCGAGACGGTGGTGTACGAGGCGCACGTCAAGGCGCTGACCCGCACCCATCCCGACATCCCCGAGGCGGAGCGCGGCACCTACGGGGCGCTCGCCCACCCGGCGATCATCGAGCACCTCGTCAAGCTCGGCGTCACCGCCCTGGAGCTGCTGCCGATCCAGGCCTTCGCGGACGACCGCTTCCTGGTGGAGAAGGGGCTCGTCAATTTCTGGGGCTATCAGCCCCTGGGCTACTTCGCCCCGGAGCCGCGCTACCTGGGGGAGGGCGGCCTCGGCGGCCTGAAGGCGGCGATCCGGGAGCTGAACGCCGCCGGGATCGAGACCTGGCTCGACGTGGTCTACAACCACACCGCCGAGGGCGACCACACCGGCCCGACCCTGTCGTTCCGCGGCATCGACAACGCCAGCTACTACAAGCTCGACCCCGCCGACCCGCGCCGCAACCGCGACTGCACCGGCTGCGGCAACACCTTCGACGCGAGCCACCCGCGGGTGATGCAGCTCGTGCTCGATTCCCTGCGCCACTGGGTCACCGCCTACGGCATCGCGGGCTTCCGCTTCGACCTCGCCTCGAGCCTCGGGCGGGCGCCCTTCGCCTTCACCCCGCAGGCGGCGTTCTTCCAGGCCGTGGCGCAGGACCCGGTGCTGGCGCGGGTCAAGATGGTGGCCGAGCCGTGGGATGTCGGGGAGGGCGGCTACCAGCTCGGCGGCTATCCGCGCGGCTGGAGCGAGTGGAACGACAAGTTCCGCGACGCCGCCCGGGGCTTCTGGAAGGGCGATTCCGCCACGCTCGCCAAGGTCACGCAGGGGCTGACCGGCTCGCGCGAGGTGTTCGCCCCGTCCGGGCGCTCGCCGCTGGCCAGCGTCAACTTCATCGCCAGCCACGACGGCTACACGCTCGCCGACACGGTGTCGTACGAGGAGAAGCACAACGAGGCCAACGGCGAGGACAACCGCGACGGCCATAACCACAACGTCAGCCGCAACTACGGCGTCGAGGGCGACACCGACGACGCGGCGATCCTGGCGCTCCGCGCCCGCCAGAAGCGCAACATGCTGGCGACGGTGATGCTGGCCCAGGGCGTCCCGATGCTGCTCATGGGCGACGAGCGCTCCCGCAGCCAGGGCGGCAACAACAACGCCTACGCCCAGGACAACCCGACGAGCTGGATGGACTGGAGCGTCGATCCGGATCCGGCCCTCACGGACTTCGTGGCCAACCTGCTGGCCCTGCGCCGGGCGCAACCGGCCCTGCGGCGGCGGCGCTTCTTCACGGGCGCGCTGATCGACCCCGACGAGCCCCTGCGCGACGTGCACTGGCTCTCCCCCGAGGGCATCGAGATGGAGGTCCGGCACTGGTCCGACGACGGGCTCCAGGTGTTCGGCATGCAGATCGGCAACGACGGCGACCCGGGCGAGCGCCTGCTGATGCTGTTCAATGCCGGGGCGGAGGCCGTCAGCTTCCGCCTCGCCCCGGTGATCGGCGGCCCGTGGACGCCGGCCTTCGACACGGGCGAGCCCGCGGGCGCCCGCACCCCCGGCGCGCCGGCGATCGCGGCCGGGACCGCCGTGCCGCTGCCGGGCCGCACGGTCCTGGTGCTCACCGCGCCGGGCACCGAGACCGGCAACCGGGGCGGCTGGGTGCCGGGCCGGTAGGGGCGGGGCGCCTCAGGACCGGCCGGAATCGGCCGGACGGCGCCGTCAGTCGAACAGGCTGGAGACGCTGGATTCGGTCGCGGTCCGGCCGATCGCCTCGCCGAGCAGCGGCGCGATCGTCGCCACCCGGATGTTGCGGGCGAGCTTGACGGCCTGCGTCGGCTGGATCGAGTCGGTGATCACCAGCTCCTTCATCCGCGAGGCGGCGATGCGCGAGACCGCGCCGCCCGACAGCACGCCGTGCGTGATGTAGGCCGAGACGTCCTTGGCGCCGGCGTTGAGCAGGGCCTCGGCGGCGTTGACCAGGGTGCCGCCCGAATCGACGATGTCGTCCACGAGGATGCAGGAGCGGCCCTCGACCTCGCCGATGATGTTCATCACCTCGGACTCGCCGGGGCGCTCGCGGCGCTTGTCGACGATGGCGAGCGGGCAGTCGATCCGCTTGGCGATGGCGCGCGCCCGGACCACGCCGCCGACGTCCGGCGAGACCACCATCCGGTCGGCGCTCGGCAGCCGCTCCTTGATGTCGCGCACCATCACGGGGGCGGCGAACAGGTTGTCGGTGGGGATGTCGAAGAAGCCCTGGATCTGGCCGGCGTGGAGGTCGAGGGTCAGGACGCGGTCGGCGCCGGCCTCCGTGATCAGGTTCGCCACCAGCTTGGCCGAGATCGGGGTGCGGCCGGAGGTGCGCCGGTCCTGCCGCGCGTAGCCGAAATACGGGATCACCGCCGTGATGCGCCGGGCCGAGGACCGGCGCGCGGCGTCGATCATGATCAGCAGCTCCATCAGGTGGTCGTTCGCCGGGAACGAGGTCGACTGGACGATGAACACGTCCTCGCCGCGCACGTTCTCCTGGAGCTCGACGAAGATCTCCATGTCGGCGAAGCGCCGGACCATGCACTTGGCGAGCGGCAATTCGAGATAGGCCGCGATCGCCTCGGCCAGGGGCCGGCTGGCATTCCCGGCGATGATCTTGATCGAGGATTTCATGGGCGGCCGCTCGCTCGCGGCCGGACCTCCCGCCGCTCTTGTTCAGACCGGTCTCCCGAGGAGCCGGAACGATCCGATGACGGGCGAGGCTCTTAGCAGCGGGCCGGAAGTGTCACAATGCCTTCACGGCCGCGCCCTCACCGCGCTCTTACCCCGCTCTCACCGCGGACGCGCGCGGCGGACCCGGCCCCGGATCCGGATTCGGATCCCCGCGCGCCCGGTCCCCTCAGGGGGCCGGCGGCTCCAGCAGCCGGTGCAGGTGCACCACGAAGTAGCGCGTCTGCGCGCTGTCGACGGTGGCCTGGGCCTTGGCCCGCCACGCGGCCTGGGCGGTGGCGTAGTCCGGGAAGATGCCGACGATGTCGAGGTTCTTGATGTCCCGGAACCGGACCCCGTCGAGATCCTGCAATTCACCGCCGAAGACCAAGTGCAGTCTCTGGTCGCTGTCGATTTCCGTCGTCATGGCCCGTCCTCCGTTCCTGCGCGGCGCTCGCAAATGGCGGGCCCGCGGTCAAGCCTGAACATCCGCAGGCGAGCCCCGAATCCGCCGCAGATCTGCGGCGGCCGGGCGAAGGGCGGGGCGAGGGGGCCGGGCGAGGGGGCCGGCCGGGGGGCTGAGCGTAGCGGCGCGGTGGATGCGCAACACCGGACGCGCCGTGCTACGAGCGGCCCATGACACGCCGCCTCCTCCCCGACGCCGTCCTCGTCGCGCTGGCCCTCGGCCTCGGCGCGGCGCCGGTCCAGGCCCAGCAGGCGCCCCGCGCGCCCCGCCCCGACAGGAGCGTCCCGGACCGGCGGGCCGGGCCGCCGGTGATCGGCTGCCCGTCGCTGGCCAATTACCGCATGCTGATGCGCGACGGTGCGGCGGCGGCCGCGGCGCACTTGGCCGACCCCAAGGCGGACCATCTCGGCTGCGCGGCACTGGCGCGCACGGACCTCGCCGGCATCGTCGACAAGGTGACGCTGGGCGGCGCGAGCTACGACTGCGCCGCCGTGCGCGGCACCACGGCCTGCCACTGGATCGCGCCCGGGACGATTCCCGAAGGCCCCGCACCGGCCAAGCGCTGACGGTCGGCCGCGCGGCCCGCGCTCAGCGCAGGTGGCCGCTGGCGCGCAGGTCCCGCTCGACGGCGTCGTGGAGGGCCTGGAGGGGATTGTCGTTGATGGCGGCGGGCGGGTGCAGCGGCGCCATCGGGGCGGGCCGCGCGTCGAGCCCCGGCAGGATCGTGGCCTCGGCGCCCGGCCGACGCGGGGGAAGTCCCACGGGAAGTCGCACGGGCCGGCGCGCCGCGAGGGTTCGCAGCGCCTCGCGGGCGCCGGGCGGGAGGAGCGTGACGAGTCTGTCCAGCATGGCCGGCCTCAGCGCGCGCGGCCGGCCGCGGCCGGCGGGAACGGGACGGTGGCGGCGGATCGGTTCTTCACGCGGGCACCCGTGCGGGATCGATCGCGGGAAACGAGCCGGCACCCCCACAGTTCCGATGAAGCAGTATCGCGAATTTAATCGTACGTGTCGCCTGAATATCGGCGAACACTGGTTCATCGGTTTCGATTGTCTGAAGCGTGGCGGAAGCGGATGGGAATCGAACCCACCGTACGCTGTTGGCGTACCACTGGTTTTGAAGACCAGGAGGGCCACCAGACCCCGTTCGCCTCCGCGACCGGGGGTACGGGCGGGGCGGGGCGCGGTCAAGGCCGCCCGCGTGCGGCGGATCGCGCCGCCGATCCGCCGCCCGGACGCCCGGATTCGTATTAATTCCGCCACACTGTTGTGGCCCTGCACCAGTCATGCCGTTCCTGAGACGCTCACGGACAGAGGAAGGCCCCGCGTCGGTCCCCGAGAGGGGTGCCGACGGGGCGGGCCAGGACGCGGTCCAGCAGGACGCGGGCCAGCAGGACGCGGGCCAGCAGGACGCGGGCCAGCAGGACGCGGGCCAGCCGGACGCTGTCCAGCCGGCCGCGGATCAGCGGGACGCGGGCACGCCCGCGGGCCCCGAGGCGTCCCAGCCGTCCGGCACGCCCCTGGCGGAATCGCTGCGGCCGGGCCCGCGCGGTCCCGGCTGGATCGGCGCCGCCATGGTGATCACCGCCCTGGTCTCGGCGCTCGCGACTTTCCTGATCCTGGCCGGGGTGATCCGGGTGACGCCGACGCCGGCCTACGGCGTGACGCTGCTGGCCATCAACGCCGCCCTGGTGCTCGGCCTCGCGGTCATCATCGCCTGGGAGGCGCGGGTCTTCCTGCACGCCCGCAAGGCCAACGCCGCGGTGGCGCGCCTGCACACCCGCATCGTCGGCCTGTTCTCGCTGATCGCGATCCTGCCGACGATCCTGCTCGCCGTGGTCGCCTCGGTGACGATCGACCGGGGCCTGTCGCTCGGCTTCACCGACCGGGTCCGGGACGTGGTGCTGAAATCCGTGGAGGTGGCCGACGCCTACCAGGAGAACCAGTGCCAGAGCCTCGCCCGCGAGATCCGCATCCTCGCCGACGACCTCACCCGGGCCCGGCCGAACTTCGACGTGAACCGGGACTGGTTCCAGACCTTCCTGACCACCCGGGCGACCAATCTCGGCCTGCCGGTGGCGCAGATCATGCGCGGCCCCACCGAGGTGGTGGCCCGGGCCAAGATCGACGTCCTGAAGACGAACCGCCTGCCCTCGGCGGCCGCCTTCGAGGACGCGGCGAACTCCGCCGATCCGATCTGCCTCCTGCCCACCGAGGGCCGGGTCTTCGCCGCGCTGCTGCGCATGCCGGCCTACGACGACGCAGTGCTGATGGTGCAGCGGGAGGTGAGCCAGCTCGCCATCGAGTTCCCGGGCGTGTCCCGGGCGGCGGCGGCCGAGTACCTCACCTACGATTCGCTGCGCCGCTCGATCCAGATCACCTTCGCGTCAGTGTTCCTGCTGATCGCGCTGATCGCGCTGCTCTCGGCCGTCTGGTTCGGCATGAACTTCGCCAACCGGTTCGTGGCGCCGATCCGGCGGCTGATCAACGCCGCCGACCAGGTGGCGTCGGGCAATTTCTACGCCCAGGTGCCGACCAAGAAGACCAGCGGCGACCTCGCCCACCTGGGCGAGAGCTTCAACAAGATGACCCAGGAGCTGCGCCGCCAGCACGCCGGCCTGATCGCCGCGAGCGACCTGATCGACACCCGCCGCCGCTTCACCGAGGCCGTGCTGTCGGGGGTCTCGCCCGGGGTGATCGGCCTCGACGCGGCGGGCTTCGTCACCATCGCCAACCCCGCCGCCGAGCGGATGCTCGACCTCGCGAGCGACGCCCTGGTCGGCGAGCCGCTGGCCCGCGCGGTGCCGGAGCTCGCGCCGGTGCTGGCCGAGAGCGAGGCGCGCCCGCGCAGCCTGCAGCAGCAGCAGGTCCAGCTCACCCGGTCCCGGGGCGAGCGCACCATCACGGTGCGGGTCACGAGCGAGCAGGCGCAGGGGGCGTCCCGCGGCTCGGTGGTGACGCTCGACGACATCACCGACCTCGTCCAGGCGCAGCGCAGCTCCGCCTGGGGCGACGTGGCGCGCCGCATCGCCCACGAGATCAAGAACCCGCTGACCCCGATCCAGCTCTCCGCCGAGCGGATCCGGCGCAAGTACGGGAAGGTCATCACCGCCGACAAGGAGGTGTTCGACCAGTGCACCGCCACGATCGTGCGCCAGGTGGACGAGATCAAGCGCATGGTCGACGAGTTCTCGGCCTTCGCGCGGATGCCGAAGCCCGCCATCGCGCCGAACGACCTCACCGAGATCGCCAAGCAGAACCTGTTCATGATGCGGGTCGCGCACCCGGACATCGACTTCGCGTTCTCGGCCCAGGGCGGCGCGGGCAGTGCGGAGAAGATCGTGGCGGCCTTCGACATCAGGCTGCTCAGCCAGGTGATCACCAACATCCTCAAGAACGCCGTCGAGGCGGTGGCCGAGGTGCCGGAGGCCGAGCTCGGCAAGGGCAAGATCAGCCTGAACCTCGCCGTCGAGGACGGGTTCGCGGTGATCGCCGTCACCGACAACGGCAAGGGATTCCCGGCCGAGGGGCGCCAGCGCCTGCTCGAGCCCTACATGACCACCCGCGAGGGTGGAACCGGGCTGGGGCTTGCTATCGTCAGCAAGGTGCTCGAGGAGCACGGCGGCGGGATCGAGCTGAACGACAATCCCGCCGGCCGCGGCGGCCAGGTCCGGATGCGGGTCCCGCGCGAGCACGGGCCCGAGCCGGCGGCGGCGGCCCCTGAGACCAGTCCCGTCACGACAGAGGAGAAGGGCGCCGCGCCGACGGCCCCCCGGATTGCGGAGATGCACGCATGAGCGCCGATATCCTGATCGTCGACGACGAGGCCGACATCCGCGACCTCGTCGCCGGGATCCTGGACGACGAGGGCCACCGCTGCCGCACGGCCGGCGGCTCGGACGAGGCGCTCGCCGCCATCGAGGCGCGCCGGCCGCACCTCGTCTTCCTCGACATCTGGCTGCAGGGCTCCCGGCTCGACGGCCTGCAGGTGCTCGACCTGATCAAGGCGGCCAATCCCGACCTGCCGGTGGTGATGATCTCGGGCCACGGCAACATCGAGACCGCGGTCTCGGCCATCAAGGCGGGCGCCTACGACTTCATCGAGAAGCCGTTCAAGGCCGACCGGCTGATCCTGGTGGCCGAGCGGGCGCTGGAGGCCTCCCGGCTCCGGCGCGAGGTCCGCGACCTGACGGCGCGCTCCGGCGCCACCAACCGCATCGTCGGCACGTCGCTCGCCATCAACCAGCTGCGCCAGACCCTCGACCGGGTGGCGCCGACGAACGCCCGGGTGATGATCACCGGGGCGCTGGGCGCCGGCAAGGAGCTCGCGGCGCGCAGCCTGCACAAGGCCTCGGCCCGCTCGAACGGCCCGTTCGTGCTCCTCAACGCGGCGGCGATCCTGCCCGAGACCATGGAGGCCGAGCTGTTCGGGGTCGAGGGCGAGAGCGGCCGGCGGGTCGGCGCCCTGGAGGAGGCCCACGGCGGCACCCTCTACCTCGACGAGGTCGCCGACATGCCGCGGGAGACCCAGAACCGGATCCTGCGCGTCCTCGTCGACCAGAACTTCCAGCGGGTCGGCGGCACGACGCGGGTCCACGTCGATGTCCGCATCATCTCCTCGTCCTCCCGGGACCTTCAGGAGGAGATCGCCGCCGGCCGCTTCCGCGAGGACCTGTTCCACCGCCTGTCGGTGGTGCCGATCCGGGTCCCGGCCCTGTCGGAGCGCCGGGAGGACGTGCCCGAGCTGATCCAGTTCTTCATGGACAACATCTCGTCCCAGACCGGCCTGCCCAAGCGCCGGATCGCCGAGGACGCCATGGCGGTGCTGCAGTCGCACAACTGGCCGGGGAACGTGCGCCAGCTCAAGAACAACGTCGAGCGGCTGATGATCCTGACCCAGGCCGACCCGGAGCAGGAGGTCACCTCGGAGATGCTGCCCTCCGAGATCGGCGCCCTGGTGCCGACGACACCGGGCGGCGCGGGCGGCGAGAAGCTGATGAGCCTCGCGCTCCGGGAGGCCCGCGAGATCTTCGAGCGCGAGTACCTCGTGGCGCAGATCGCGCGGTTCTCGGGCAACATCTCGCGCACCGCCGAGTTCATCGGCATGGAGCGCTCGGCCTTGCACCGCAAGTTGAAGTCCCTCGGCATCGGCCCGTGAGGCCGCGGCGCCGGGGCGCGCGTTGATGGCGGGGCCGATCCGTCACGGATCGGCTGGAACGGGGGTTGCTTGCACCCACGCTTTCACGTCGTCATGGTGTTGGTATACACGGCCCTGGACCGGATGATCGGACGATCCGGCCCGCGGCATACTCCTCCCGGACCGAGCGAGCCGGGACAACAAGAAGGCCAAGAAGATGGCGGGCGAACGCGCACAGAACCTTCAGGACACCTTTCTCAACCATGTCCGCAAGAACAAGATTCCGCTGACCATCTTCCTCGTCAACGGCGTCAAGCTGCAGGGCGTGGTGACGTGGTTCGACAATTTCTGCGTGCTGCTGCGCCGGGACGGGCACTCGCAGCTGGTCTACAAGCACGCGATCTCCACGATCATGCCGGGCCACCCGGTGCAGCTGTTCGAGCCGGACGAGACCGCCGAGAAGGCGTGAGGGCCGGCGGCCCCGGCGCCTAGCGGGCCGGAAGCCGGGGATCGGGCGGGTCGGAGGCCCAATGCGCCGCGCGGGCGACGCCGCGCGACCGGCGCGGCCGCGGCGGGGGAGGGCGGAGACCCCGCCCGCCGACGGATATCTGTGCCCGTTCGCGGCCGGCATCTTGGCCCGGCCCGCCCGCATCCCCATTCTGACACTCCGACCTCTCCAACGAAGCCGTCGCCCGGGGCGGCGGCGCCGAAGGCCGTATGACCGAAACGCTGACGTCCGGCGAAGCCCGCCTCCAGGCGCAGGCCGCCCCCGAGGGCGAGATCGCCGCGGCGACCCACACCCTGGTGATCGGCCCCTACCTCGCCCGCGGCGCGGCGGGGGCCGGCCCCGGACCGGCCGCGCCGTCGCGCTCCGTGGAGGCCCGCCTCGACGAGGCGACCGGGCTCGCCGCCGCGATCGAGCTCGACGTGGTCGAGAGCCTCGCCGTCAGCCTGCCGCGGATCCGGCCCTCCACCTATCTCGGCAAGGGCCGGGTCGAGGAGATCGCCGGCCTGATCCGCGCCCGCGAGATCGGCCTCGTCGTGATGGACTGCGCCCTGTCGCCGGTGCAGCAGCGCAACCTCGAGAAGGCCTGGGGCGCCAAGGTCATCGACCGCACCGGCCTGATCCTGGAGATCTTCGGGCGCCGCGCCTCCACGCGCGAGGGCACGCTGCAGGTCGAGCACGCCCACCTCGCCTACCAGAAGTCCCGCCTCGTACGCTCCTGGACCCACTTGGAGCGCCAGCGCGGCGGCTTCGGCTTCCTGGGCGGCCCCGGCGAGACCCAGATCGAGGCCGACCGGCGCATGATCCAGGAGCGCATGACCCGGATCGAGCGCGACCTCGACGCGGTGGTGCGCACCCGCGGCCTGCACCGGCAGAGCCGGGCCCGGGTGCCGTACCCGATCGTCGCGCTCGTCGGCTACACGAACGCCGGGAAGTCGAGCCTGTTCAACGCCCTGACCCGGGCCGAGGTCACCGCCAAGGACATGCTGTTCGCGACCCTCGACCCCACCGCGCGGGCGACCAAGCTGCCCCACGGCGAGACCGTGATCCTGTCGGACACGGTGGGCTTCATCTCCGACCTGCCGACGCCCCTGATCGCGGCCTTCCGGGCGACGCTCGAGGACGCCATCGAGGCCGACGTGCTGCTCCACGTGCGGGACGTCGCCCACGTCGATTCCGAGGCCCAGGCCGAGGATGTCGGCGAGGTCCTGCGCGAGCTCGGCATCGAGACCAGCACCGACCGGATCATCGAGGTCTGGAACAAGGCCGACCTGCTCGACGACGACGAGCGCGCGCGGCTCCTGAACCTCAGCGGCCAGGCCAGGGCCCGCAACGACCGCGACAGTGCCGCGCCGGTCCTGGTCTCGGCGGTGACCGGGGAGGGGCTCGCCGCGCTGTCGGCCCGGATCGAGGCGCGGATCGGGCGCAACCGCGCGAGCTTCGCGGTGGCGCTGCCGCCGGAGGACGGGGCGGCGCTGAACTGGCTCTACGAGAACGCCGAGATCCTCGACCGCCGGTCGGAGGCCGACGGCACCCTGCATCTCGCGATCCGGATCGCCCCCGAGAAGGAGCCGCGCTTCCTCAACCGCTTCGCGGCGGCCCGGCGCCTCGGCCGGGGCGGTTGATGGCCTCGGGCAGCGCCGGCAACCCGACGCTCTCCGCGCTGCGGCCCGCGCGGGCTCCTGCCGAGGGCCGGGCGGATCCCGGATCGGACGACGAGGCGGTTTTGCGGACCATGCAGGCCGGCGGCGGCCTGCGCCTGCTCGGCCTGCGGGTGGTGATCGTGCTGGTGCTGCTGATGGCGGCCCAGGCCTATGACGGGTCGCTGCACGCCCTGAGCCACTGGTTCATCCTCGGCCTGTACGGCCTCGGCACGATCTGGTTCGGGCTGCGGGAGCGGGGCGGCGGCCCCGCGGCCACCGTCTACAGCTGGGCCGGCACCGGCCTCAATGCCGGGCTCGCCGTCTACGTGATCATCGAGCACATGCTAGCCGGGGGCGGGGCGGGGCTCGGCGCCGACGCGGTGAGCCGCCTGCCCGCCTTCCTGCTCCTGCTCCAGACCGGCCTGAGCATGCGGGTGGCGCAGACCCTGCTGTTCTGCGGGCTCGTCACCGTCTGCTGGAGCGCGGCCTTCCTGGTCGGCCTGATCCATCCGGACCTGTTCCCGAACGCCGACACCTTCCCGACCGCGCAGCTCACCGGGCTCGCCACCTTCATGGCGGCGGGCCTCCTGGTGGTCGACGGCATGGTCCGCCTGCGCGCCGCGGTGGTGCGGGCCCTGCGCATGGAGCACGAGCGGACCCAGCTCGCCCGCTTCGTGCCCGACACGGTCGCCCTCGACCTCGCCGCCGACGACGGCGATTCCGGCCTCGGCATTCACCGGCGCCACGCCTGCCTGATGATCCTCGACATCCGCGGCTTCTCGCGGCTCTCCCGCGAGCACCCGCCCGAGGCCATGGTGACGGCCCTGCTGGGGGTCCGGGCGGCGGCCCAGGCGGCGGTGGCGGAGCAGGGCGGCCTCGTCGACAAGTATATCGGCGACGCGGTGCTGGTGCAGTTCGTCGTCGGCCATCCCGACGTCCAGGCGCGCGCGGCGCTCGCCTGCGCCCTGTCGATCCGCGACCGGATCGCCGCGCTCAACGCGGCCCGCGCCCGGGAGAATCTGTTCCCCCTGCGGGTCGTGGTCGCCCTGCACGCGGGCGACCTGCTGGTCGGGGTCTTCGACGACGGCGTGCGGGCCGAGTACACGGTGCTGGGTCCGGCGATGAACGCCCTGGCGCGGATCGAGACCCAGGCCAAGGCGGCCGAGATCGAGATCGCCGCGTCGGGAGACTTCCTGGACCTGCTCGGCGGCGTGCTCCCGGCCGGGATCCGGGCCGTGCCGGTGCCGGACGCCGCCCTGCCGGAGCACCTCACCCTGTCGGCGATCGCGGTGGCGCCCGGCGCCTGAGACGGATTCCCGGGGGAATCCCGGCGGCGTCTCGGCGGTCTCCCGGGGCCGCAGGGCGCCGGGATCGCGAGGATCGAGGCTGGCGCGCGCGGCGTCTTCTGCTACGCCCGCCGTGTTGCGAGCCCACCGTGCGTGGGCGTGGTGCCACGAGGACGCGATGCAGGGATCGACGCTGGGATCGAAGCCGGGCTCCAAGTCGGGATCGAGGTCGGGATCGAGGTCGGGATCGAGGTCGGGATCGAAGCCGGGATCGAAGCCGGGATCGAAGCCGGGACCGGGCTGGCTGGGGCGGCTCGCCCTGGGCGTCCTGGCGGCCCTGGCCGCCGCCGGGACGGCGCGGGCGCAGGAGAAGCCGGCCGCGAAGGCGCTCCCGCCCCTCGTCTTCACCGGCATCCCCGACCAGGACGAGAGCCGGCTGGTCGAGCGCTTCGGCAAGGTCGCCGCCTATCTGGAGGCCGAGCTCGGCGTGCCGGTGCGCTACATCCCGGTGAAGAGCTACCCGGCGGCGGTCACCGCCTTCACCAACGGGCAGGTGCAGCTCGCGTGGTTCGGCGGCTTCACCGGCGTCCAGGCGCGCAAGGCCGTGCCGGGTTCCCAGGCGATCGCGCAGGGCGCCGAGGACGCGGCGTTCAAGACCTATGTCATCGCCAACGCCGCCGCGGGGCTGAAGCCGGAGAAGGATTTCCCGAAGGCCGTCGCGGGCAGGACCTTCACGTTCGGCGCCCGCGCCTCGACCTCCGGCCGGCTGATGCCCGAGTACTTCGTCCGGCAGGCCTTCCCGGGGAAGACCCCGGAGCAGGTCTTCGCCCGGGTCGGCTTCTCGGGCGACCACACCCGGACGATCCAGCTGGTCCAGTCCGGCGCCTTCGCGGTCGGCGCCGTCGACTACTCGGTCTGGGACCTCGACTCGAAGGCCGGCAAGGTCGACCCGAAGGCCGTCTCGGTGATCTGGGAGAGCCCGACCTTCCCCGATTACCAGTGGACCGTGCGGGGCGACGTGGAGCAGACCTACGGCGCCGGCTTCACCGACAGGCTGCGGGCCGCGCTGACCGGCATCGCCGACCCGACGATCCTGGAGCCGTTCGGGCGCTCGAAGTTCATCCCCGTGACCAACGCGGCCTACGAGCCCCTCGTCGAGGTCGGACGCTCCACCGGCCTCCTGGACTGACGCGCGTGTCGCGCGGCGCGGCAGCCGGCGAGGAGTCGGGCAAGGAGGCGGGCGCGGGGTCCGGCGCGGCCATCGTCCTGGCGAACGCCTCCGCGGCCTATGACGGGCGCCCGGTTCTGTCGGGCCTCGACCTGACCGTGCGGGCGGGCGAGCGGGTCGCGCTCATGGGGCGCTCGGGGGCCGGCAAGTCGACCCTGATCGGCCTGATCCACGGGCAGGCCCCCGGGCGGGTGGCCCTGGTGCCGCAGGCGGCCGCCCTGGTGCGGCCGCTCTCGGTGTTCCACAACGTCTACATGGGCCGCCTCGACCGGCGCTCGACCCTGCACAACCTGCGCACCCTGGTCCGGCCGGCGCGGGCCGACGTCGCCGCCGTGGCGGCGGTCCTCGACCGGGTCGGGCTCGCGGACCGGCTCTGGGACCGGGCCGGGGAGCTCTCCGGCGGCCAGCAGCAGCGCGTCTCGGTGGCCCGCGCCCTCTACAACGGACGGCCGATCCTGGTGGCGGACGAGCCGGTCTCGGCGCTGGACCGCCAGCAGGGCGGCCGGATCCTCACCGAGCTGGCCCGCGGGCACGAGACCCTGATCCTGGCGCTCCACGACGTGGCCCTGGCCCTCGCCCACACCGACCGGGTCGTGGTGCTGGAGGCCGGCCGGATCGTCCTCGACGCGCCCTCGGCCGGCCTCGACCCGGCGCGGCTCAGCCCGTTCTACGAGGCCGCCTGATGGGCGCTCTCGCCGGCAAGGCCGCGTTCCTGCCACGGCCGGGCTACGCGGCGGTGAGCCGCTGGTTCCTGGCGGCGGCGCTCGCCGGCCTGCTGGTCGCCGACCTGCAGGTCACGACCCTCCACCCCTTCGCCGACCTCGCCCGGCTGCTGGGCGGCCTGATCCGGCCCGATTTTCTCGCGGTCGAGGGCTGGAGCGTCCTCTACACCGTGGCCTTCGCGATGCTCGGCGTCGGGCTCGGGGCCGGGACGGGGCTGCTGCTCGCCGTCCCCTTCGCCCGCTCGCGCGCCGTCCGGCTCGCCTGCGCGGGCCTGCGCGCCGTCCACGAGCTGTTCTGGGCGCTGCTGCTGATGCAGGTCTTCGGCCTGTCGGCGACCACCGGCGTCCTCGCCATCGCGCTGCCCTACGCGGGCATCTGCGCCAAGGTCTACGCCGAGCTGATCGAGGAGGCCGACCTCGCGGCGCTCCGCGTCCTGCCCGCGGGCACCGGCACGGTCTCGGCCTTCCTGTACGCGCGCCTGCCCGAAGTGGCCGGACGGATGCGCGACTACACCCTCTATCGCCTCGAATGCGGCCTGCGCTCCAGCCTCGTGCTGGGCTTCATCGGCCTGCCGACCATGGGCTTCGCCTTCGAATCCGCCTTCCGCCAGGGCCGCTACGCCGAGGCCGGGGCGCTGCTCCTGATCTTCTACGCGCTGATCGGCACGCGCCGGCTCTGGGTGCGCGCCCGGACCCTGCCGTTCCTCCTCGTCGGCGCCGTGCTGGCGCTGCCGCCGACCGTCGGCAGCGCGGCGATCGGCCCGAGCCTCGCCCGCTTCCTCGGCCACGACGTCGTGCCGGCCCCGCTCCGGGGCGCGCCGCTCACCGAGCCCGAGACCTGGGCGCGGTTCTGGTCGTGGCTGCGCCCGATCCTGACCGAGCAGGTCCTGCCCGGCACGGCCCAGACGCTGATCCTGGCACAGATCGCCCTGGCCGCCACCGCCCTCGGGGCCCTCGTCCTGTTCCCGCTGACCGCGCGGCGCTTCGCCGGGCCGATCGGGCGGCCCCTGGGGCGGGCGCTCCTCGTGGTGGTGCGCTCCACGCCGGAATACATGCTGGCCTACGTCGCCCTGCAGCTGCTCGGCCCCTCGATGCTGCCGGCGATCCTGGCGCTGGCGCTGCACAATGCCGGCATCGTCGCCTACCTGATGGGCCGGCACGCCGACGCGATCCCCTACCGGGCGGACGCCCCCCGGGGCCTCGACCTCTACGCCTACGAGACCGTGCCGCGGCTCTACGGGCAGTTCCTGGCCTACCTGCTCTACCGCTGGGAGCTGATCCTGCGGGAGAGCGCGATCTTCGGCATCCTGGGGGTCACGACCTTGGGCTTCTATGTCGACGCCGCGATCTCGGAATTGCGCCTCGACGTGGCCCTGGTGCTGATCGCCGCCACCGCGCTGGTGACGATGGCGGTCGACACGTTCTCGCGGGCGCTCCGCCGGTCCCTGCGGATCGACACCCTGCCGACCCGGCTCTCCGGGCCGCAGCCGATCACCGGGGCGGAGGCTGCGGACGGCTGATCGGAGCGCCGCCGTCGTTGCGAGCGGAGCGAAGCAATCCAGCAGCGCCACACCCGCCGATGTCGCGCTGCCCTGGATCGCCTCGCTGCGCTCGCGATGACGGGGCTGGTCACCATGCTGCGGGCGGCCGCAAACAAGAACCGCCCGGGCCACCTCACCACTTGTAGCTGACCTTCGCCAGCACCCGCCGGGCGTCGCCGTAGAAGCAGGACACGTTCGACTGGCAGGAGGCGACGTAGCGCCGGTCGGCGAGGTTCGAGGCGTTCACCTGGAAGCGCCAGTTCTCGACATCGTAGTGCACCTGCGCGTCGAACAGCACGTAGTCGGGCACCCGCAGGGTGTTGGCCACGTCCGCGAAGGAGCTGCCGACGTAGCGCACGCCGCCGCCGAAGCCGAAGCCGCGCCACGGCCCGAGCGGGATGGTGTAGTCGGCGAACAGCGAGGCCAGGGTCTGGGGGATGTTGACCGGCGTCTTGCCGACCCGCACCGGATCGGCATCCCGCTCGGTGGTGAAGTCGAACTTGGTGAAGGACGCCACGAGGTTGAGGCCGTCGGCGACGTTGGCGACGAGCTGCGCCTCGAAGCCGGTGGAGCGCACCGCACCGACCTGCGTCTGGAAGATCGTGTTCACCGGGTTGGGGGTGAGCACGTTGTTGCGGTGGATGTCGAAGCCCGCCAGCGTCAGGAAGTAGCCCTGGCCGGGCGGCTCGAACTTGACGCCGCCCTCGACCTGATCGCCGGTATCGGGCCTGAAGGTGCGGTTGTTGATGTCCACGCCGATCTGGGGCTGGAACGAGGTCGCGTACATGATGTAGGGCGCGAGGCCGAAGTCGAAGTTGTAGATCGCCGCCGCCCGGTAGGTGAAGGCGCTGTCGTTGCGGCCGTTGGTGTTGGCGGGCGTCAGGCGGTCGTAGACGGTGTTCTGGACGAAGTCCTGGCGGCCGCCGAGGATCAGGGTCAGCTCCGGCGTGAGCTTGATCTGGTCCTGGAAGTAGAGGCCGACCTGCTGGAACGAGTTGGCGTTGATCAGGTAGGGCGAGGCCGAGACCGCCTGCGGGCCGTAAGAGGGTGCGAGGATGTTGAGGTCGGGGCCGGGGAAGCCCGAGGCCTGGTTGTCGTGGATCTGGAAGTTCCGGTACTCCACGCCCATCAGGAAGTCGTGGCGGAAGAAGCCGTCGAAGAACTTGGCCTCGGCCTGCGTGTCGACGTCGAGCTGCGCGATCTTGGCGGAATCCCGGAACAGGTAGCGGCCGAGCTGGGTCTGGAGCGGGTCGGTGTAGCCGAGCTGGCCGATATAGGAGTTCTGGAAGCTCTGCGTGTAGCCGTAGCGGGCGTTCTGGCGCACCGCCCAGGTGTCGTCGAAGACGTGCTCGAACTCGTAGCCGATGAAGGCCTGGTCGCGCCGGAAGGTGTTGAAGCCGGCATCGCCCACGTTGAGCGAGCGCGGGATGCGCAGGCCGAGCACGGTCGGCCGGGCCGTGCCGTAATAGGGCAGGAAGTTCGCCGTCACGGCCGTGTTGTCGTGCTGGAAGCTCGACAGGATCGTGAACTTGGTCGACCCGTCCGGCTTATAGGTGAAGGCCGGGGCGATGTAGTAGCTGTCGTCCGGCGCGCCCTGGACCTGCGTGCCGCCGTTGCGGGCGTAGCCGGTCAGGCGGCCGAACCAGTGACCCTCGGCGTCGGCCGGGCCGCCGACGTCGAAGGCGGCGTAGCGCTGGTCGAAGGAGCCGCCGCCGACCTCGACGAGCCCGAACGGGGTCTCGGTCGGGCGCTTGCTGATCTGGTTGATCAGGCCGCCGGGATTGCCGGCGCCGAACAGCACCGCGGAGGGGCCGCGCAGCACCTCGATGCGCTCCAGCCCGAACGTGTTCACGCGGCTGTAGGCGAAGCCGTAGTTCAGGAGCTGCAGGCCGTTGAGGTAGAGGCCGTAATCGCTGACCACGAAGCCGCGGAGCTGGAAGAAGTCGAGGCGCGTGTCGGCGCCGAAGGTGCCCGCGTAGGTGCCGGCGACGTACTGGGTCGCCTGGGTGAGGGTCTGGGCGTTCTGGGTGTCGAGCTGCTTGCGGCCCACGACGCTGATCGATTGCGGCGTCTCGATCAGCGGGGTGTTGGTCTTGGTCGCGGTCGCCGAGCGCCGGGCCACGTAGCCGTCGATCGGGCCGGTCGGGCTCTCCGCGCCGCGCACGGGTGCGCCGGCCGGGGCCCCGGAGGCCGGGCCGCCGCCCTGGCCGGTGACGCTCAGCTCCTCGAGCTGCACGCGGCCGCCGGCGGTCGGGCCGGCGCCGCCGCGGCGCGGCGCGTCCTGGGCGAGGCTCGGCGCGGCCTGCGCCAGCACGGCGAGCGAGGCCCCGGCGAGCAGGGCGCGCAGGGTGATGCCGGGGAGGGGGTGGACGGCTCTCATGGTCTCTTGCCGGATGCGACGCTGCGGGCAGCCGACCGCGCGCGCCGGGGGCCACCCCGGCGTCTCGGCCATGCTGTTTAGAATTGTGATAAAGTACTGTAAAACTTGATCTTTCTCCATCCGGACTACGGGCAGCCGGACGCGGCCGCAAGCGGCCTTCACGCGGAAGGCGACGCCTGTTGCCGTAGCGACACGTATCGGTGGTGCGGCGGGGGGCGGTCCCGCGGGGCTACTTCACCCGGTCCGCGAGCCAGCCGGCCAGGACGTCCGCGACGGCGTCGCTGTTCGTCTCCAGCATCATCATGTGGCCGTTGCCGTGGAGGCCGCGGTCGGCCAGCCGGACCACGTCCGGCCTGGCGCCGGCCTGGGTCAGGAACGCGACGGTGCAGTCGTCGTAGGTCGCGTGGAAGGAGGCCTCCGCGGTCACCACCACGGCCGGCACCTTGGCGAGGTTCGGCAGGGACCGGACGGGCTCGCCCTGCAGCCAGCAACGGATCCGCCCGTCCGCGGCCCTGTCGGACTTGGATTCGGACCCCTTGGCCGCCTGCGCCACCGTCAGGTCCTCGGGCGCCCGGACCGGCGGGTCGAAGGTCAGCGGCATGCGGGTCAGCCCGTAGGCGCGGGCGCGCCCGTCGCCGGTCTTCTCCCAGAACTCCTTGCCGCCGCGGAACTGCACGTCGAAGAAGGGCGGGCCGTTCGGCTCGACGGCGACATGGGCCTTCACGAGGTCCGGCCGCGTGTCCGAGGCCGCCCAGCCGAACAGGGCCGCCTGACCGTGGGTGAGCAGGATCGCCGGCCCGATCCTGTCCAGCAGCGCCACCAGGGCCGGGTCGACCAGCTCCTCGGTCTGCTGGCTGTTGGCGAGGAACGGGACCTGGCTGGCGAAGAACTGGTCGAAGGCGGCGTTGCCCTGCACGCCGGCCCCGCCCGGCCAGCGGGTGTGGAGCTTGGCCTGCGGGTAGAGGTCGTAGACCTCGGGCGCCGTGTGGGTGCGCTCCAGGCCGCGGGTGCCGAGCCGGTCGTAGGGGCCGTAGACCTCCGGGTTGGTGCCCGAGCGCCCGCGCCCGACCTGATCGACCACGTAGACCTGGTAGCCCTTCTCGACGAAGCGCTGCACCCAGCCCGGGCGGCCGTCCGCGGTGGCGAGGTAGTTCACGCCGGTCTGGGCGAGGCCGTGGACCATCACCACCGGGTAGGGCTGCGTGACCCGGGCCGGGGTGCGCGACTGCACGAACATCTGGCCGACCATCACGGTCTTGTCGCCGAGCTTCTGGTAGCGGCCGCCGATGTAGAAGTAGCCGGCGCGGGTCACCGGCTCGGCCGGGCCCGGCTCCGCCGCCGCTCCCGGCGCGGCGGGGGCGGGCGCCGCGCTCCGGGGCGGGGCGTTCGGAGGCGTCGCGGGCTGGGGGGCGGGCAGGGGCGCGGGCTGGGCCGGGACGGGCCCCTGCGCCCGGGCGGGGCCCGCGACAGGCCCGGCTCCCAGCACAGTTCCCAGTCCGGCGGCCAGGATCAGCCCCTGAGCGGCGCGCAGCGCCGCGCGGGTGCCGTTCGCGGTGTCGTTCGCGATGCCGCCCGCGATGCCGCTGCCGGCCATGCCGTCTCTCCCGGATGCGCGCCGCTCCGCGCCGGCGCTTATTGCGGGAAACGCAACGTTCCACCAGCCAGGAAAGCTGCACGGTCCCGCGCGATCATCCCCGGCCGGACGAAGCGTCGCGGCGACCGGGATCGCGGCCGAGCCCGGCCCTCCGCGCATGCCAGGCGCGACCGCGGCGGCGCTGGCGCGGCGCGGGCGGCGCGCCCACCTTGGGGAGGCACCGGCGCCACAGCGGCGCCCCCCGCCCGGATCGCCCGCGGCGGGGCGAAGCCAAGGACTCCCGCCGTGGATCCCGAAACCGCCAAGA
Organism: Methylobacterium sp. D54C; assembly: GCF_053345595.1. Lineage (NCBI taxonomy): Bacteria > Pseudomonadati > Pseudomonadota > Alphaproteobacteria > Hyphomicrobiales > Methylobacteriaceae > Methylobacterium > Methylobacterium sp. D54C. The sequence goes on along the minus strand of NZ_JBKFAK010000014.1, from coordinate 13,219 downwards.
CCCTGGTCTCCGCCGCCCTGGTCGCGTCGATCACCCTGTTCAGCCTCGTGTCGCTCCAGGCGTTCGTCGCCCAGATCCTGGCCGACCTCCGCGACGCCGGGTCCGCCCCGAAGCCCGTGCCGGTGCCGGTGCGCGCCGACCGCCGGGATCCGCCGCAGGCCTGACCGGCCCGCCGCTCCGATCGACGGGTGCCGGGCCGGGCGCGGATCAGGCCCCGTCCTGCCGGGCCCGCTCGCGCAGGATGAACTTCTGCACCTTGCCGGTGGAGGTCTTCGGCAGCTCGCCGAAGACCACGTGGCGGGGGAGCTTGTAGGAGGCCAGCCGCCCCCGGCACCACTGGATCAGCTCGTCGGCCGTGGGGGTCGCGCCGGCTTTGAGCTCGACGAAGGCGCAGGGCGTCTCGCCCCACTTCGCGTCGGGCTTGGCCACCACCGCGGCCGCGGCGACCGCCGGGTGCTTGAACAGGGCGTCCTCGACCTCGATCGACGAGATGTTCTCGCCGCCCGAGATGATGATGTCCTTCGAGCGGTCCTTGAGCTGCACGTAGCCGTCCGGGTGCTTCACCCCGAGGTCGCCGGTGCGGAACCAGCCGCCCTTGAAGGCGGCCTGCGTGGCCGCCGGGTTCTTGAGGTAGCCGCGCATCACCACGTTGCCGCGCATCATCACCTCGCCGATCGTCGCCCCGTCGGCGGGCACCGGCTCCAGCGTCTCCGGGTCGCGCACGTCCAGGGCCTCGAGCACCGGGTAGCGCACGCCCTGGCGGGCCTTCCGGGCCGCCCGCTGGTCGGCCGCCAGCGCGTCCCAGTCGGCGTGCCAGGCGTTGACCACCGCCGGGCCGTAGCTCTCGGTCAGGCCGTACAGGTGGGTCACGTCGAACCCGGCCTCCGACATGCCGGCCAGCACCGCCTCCGGCGGCGGGGCCGCGGCGGTGAAGAAGGCGACGCGCCGGGGCAGGTCGCGGCGCTCGGCATCGGGGGCGTTGATCAGCATCTGCATGACGATCGGCGCGCCGCAGAGATGCGTGACCCCGTGCTCGGCCATCAGCCGGTACATCGTCTCGGCCCGCACCTGCCGCAGGCAGACATGGGTCCCGGCCACGATCGACAGGGTCCAGGGGAAGCACCAGCCGTTGCAGTGGAACATCGGCAGGGTCCAGAGATAGACCGGGTGCTGGCCGAGCCCGCCCGTGATGACGTTGCCGAGGGCCAGCAGCGCCGCCCCGCGATGGTGGTAGACCACGCCCTTCGGGTCGCCGGTGGTGCCCGACGTGTAGTTCAGGGTGATCGCGTCCCACTCGTCGTCCGGCAGCCGCCAGTCGTGCTCCGGGTCGCCGCCGGCCAGGAAGGCCTCGTAGTCGGTCGCGCCCAGGCGGGCGCCCGGGCCGTCGTACTCGGGATCGTCGACGTCGATCACGAAGGGCTTGGGCTCCAGCCCCTCCAGGGCCCCGGCGGCCGTCCGGGAGAACTCGCGGTCGGTGATCAGCACCTTGGCCTCGCCGTGCTGCAGGCAGAAGCGGATCGCGTCGGCGTCGAGGCGGGTGTTGAGGGTGTTGAGCACCGCCCCGGTCATCGGCACGCCGTAGTGGCACTCGATCATCTCGGGGGTGTTGGCGAGCAGCGCCGCCACGGTGTCGCCGCGGCCGATCCCGCGCGCCGCCAGCGCCGAGGCGAGGCGGCGGGCCCGGGCGTAGACCTCCCGGTAGGGCCGCCGCAGGGGGCCGTGGACCACCGCGACGTGGTCGGGAAACACCCGCGCGGCCCGGTCCAGGTAGAGCAGGGGCGTCAGCGGCTGGTGGTTGGCCGGGACGCGGTCGAGGTCGCGGTCGTAGATCGTGTCGCGGGCCATCCCCGTCCTCCCGGCAAAGTGTTGCCGGGACAGTAGCTTGCCGGAACGGGCGCGATCAATCGGTCCGGCGAGGCTTCCGCGCCCCGTCGCGCTCTCAGTGGCGCGCTCAGTGGCGCGCTCAGTGGCGCGGCTCGTCCTCGGGCTCGGGCAGGAAGCGGGCGAGCTCGAAGCCGATCTCGATCATCAGGTGCTCGATCCGGTCGGTGAGCGACGGCCGGTGCAGGGCGCGGGCGAGGTCGCGCAGGGCGATGACGTGCTCGGCCATCCGGTTCACCACCCGCTCGCTCTGCACGAGGTTGGCGGCCTGCTCCTCGGTGCGGTCGATGGCGATGCCGCGCCCGCGGGTCGCCCCGCCGGCGGGGTCGCGCTCGATCCGGCCGCGCATCAGCAGCGTGCGGATCCCGGTGCGGGTGTCCTTCGTGCGGAACTCCGCCTCGACGGGACCGCCGGTCTCGGCCACCGCGTGGAGATAGCTCTCGATCCGGACGCGGTCCTCGGGATGGGTGCGGTCGAGGAAGGCCTCCAGGGACACGCCGGCGGCGGCCGCCTCGGGGTCCAGTCCGAGCAGATCCGCGAGCGGGGCCGAGAGCGCCAGCTGCCCCGCCCAGTAATCGTGGGCCCAGGTGCCCACGACGCCGGAGGCCTCCAGAATGGATTGCGGGATCGGGGCTTCGGACATGCCATTCCTCGATGGGGCGATCCTTGTCTTTAAACTTGAGGTTTTCACCCCCACCAAGCTCCTCGTCTCACCCGCGTTCACGCTACGGTATCCGGGCGTCGCTGGAAAGGCTGTTAACCCTCTATATGCCAAGAATCTTAACTTGAAGTTTAGACTGCTGTCCTGCTGCCGCACTGGGCGGGGATATCCGCGAGGGACCGTTGTCTTAACGGCTCGTTAACCATGTCGACCCCAACCTGTGCCCCGACATCCTTGGGTCACAGGATCGCGGCACGCCGCGAATCCCATACCTGAGGTTGGCACAGACGGCGCGGCGACCGGCAGTTGCGGGCGCCCGGACGGATGCATGGGGCCTTCTGGAGGACGCCCGGGATGAAAGCGATCACCTTCGTCACGCAGAAGGGCGGCAGCGGCAAGAGCACGCTGTGCATCTCCCTGGCGGTGGCCGCCCGGGAGGCGGGCCACACGGTCTGCATCCTGGAGATGGACCGGCAGGCCACGATCTCCGACTGGCTGGACCACCGCACGGCCGACGGTCCCGAGGTGGCGCAGATCGACGCCACCCAGATCGACGCCGTGATGGAGCGCCTGCGCGATTCCGCCTACGACTACGTGTTCATCGACACGCCGGGCGTCGATTCCACCGGCACCCTCTCGGCGATCCGCGCCGCGGATCTGTGCATCATCCCGTGCCGGCCGACCCCCGCGGACCTGCGGGCGTTCAAGCCGACCCTGGCCGCCGTCTACCGGCTGGAGAAGAAGTTCGCCTTCGTGCTGAACCAGACCCCGCCGCGCTCCTACCGGGTCCGCGACGCCGCGGACGGGCTCGCGGTGCTGGGCATCCTGCCCGACGTGAACATCGTCGCCCGCACCGACCACCAGGACGCGATCGGCCTCGGCCAGGGCGTCACCGAGTTCAACCCCAAGGGCCAGGCCGCCGGCGAGGTCCGCCGCCTCTGGTCGTGGATCGAGCGCCGCACGCAGTCCCTGAGGACGGGCCAGCATGTCCAAGCCGCCTAAGCTCAGCCTCGCGGCGATCGTGGCGTCGGCGAGCCCGCCGGCCCGGCCCCAGGCGGCCCGGCCGCAGGGCGCCGAGATCGTGTCGCTCACCCTCGCGCCCCCGGCGCCGAAGCAGGCGGCCACGCTCAAGCAGCGCGCCCGCCAGATGTCGGTCTACCTGGAGCCGCCGGTCTACGACCAGCTGCGCGACCTCGCCTACGCCGAGCGGACCAAGATGCACGCGCTGATGCTGGAAGGCCTCGACCTGCTGTTCAAGCAGCGCGGCGCCCAGTCGATCGGGCAGCTCACCGACACGCAGTCCCGCTGAAGGCGGACTCGGCCTACACCCGGGGCGGCGCGGCCGCTCCGGAGCGTGCCGCTGCTGCGCGCGGCGCCTTCCGGCCCTCCGGGACCGCGGCGCAGCGGCGGGCCGGCGCGGATCAAGCGGCCCGCGGCCTCCGCACCGGCTCGGTCCCGAGCCATCGCGATCCTGGCCCCGCTCCCACACGGAAAAGTGGAGCGTCGCGCCCGGGGGCGGTCGGACGGGCGCGCCAGTGAGAATTTAAAGAATCCGTTCCCGAACAAGATGTTGCCCGTCGATCCGCACGCAATGCTCGAGAACCGAACGGCCGCGCGGCCCTCTTCCTGAACCCGGCCGCAGCCCGTCGTTCAGGCTTCCTTTACGCGACCGCTACAAATCTGGGTGGACCGATCGCGGCCCCGTGCACGCGGCCGGCTCCGGTCCGGTCGGGCCCCGCTCACGCGTAGAGTTTGGTGAACCCCACGATGGTGCGCACGACGCTTCCCCGGCCGGCGCGCCTCGCCCTGCGGCTCATCGCCGTCTCGGGCGTGGCCCTGGCCACGGCCAACTGCGCGACCTCGCCCCAGCAGAAGCTCGCCGCCGGGAACGGGATCGACCCGAAATACGGGGTCAAGGCGAGCCCGCGCCTCTACAACGAGGGCGACGTGATCCCGAAGGGCGGCGGGCGCCGCTACACCGGCAAGCCCTACGTGGTGGCCGGCCAGACCTACGTGCCGAAGGAGAATCCGAGCGGCTACGTCCGCGAGGGGCTCGCCTCCTGGTACGGCTCGGCCTTCCACGGCCGCATGACCGCCAACGGCGAGGTCTTCGACCGCCACTCGATCGCCGCCGCCCACCCGACCCTGCCGCTGCCGAGCTACGCCCGGGTGACGAACCTCGAGAACGGCTACTCGATGCTGGTGCGCGTCAACGACCGCGGCCCCTACCATGCCGGCCGGGTCATGGACGTGTCGGAGGATGCGGCCGAAGCGCTGGGCTTCCACCGCAGGGGCACCGCGCGGGTGCGCGTCGAGTATGTCGGCAAGGCCTCGGTGGCCGGCAGCGACGACCGCAAGCTCCTCGCGAGCCTGCGCACCGACGGGCGGCCGGCCGGCCGCTCGACCGTGATGATGGCCGATCTCGGCCCGACGGAGGACACCGAGCGCTACACGCGCTCAGCCCCGGCTCTAGCCTTCAGGCCCGCCCAGGAGGCGGAGGAGAGCGGGACGGAGGCCGGGACGGCGGCCGAGAAGGCGCCCGCCGAGGCCCCGGCCGCCCGGCCCGAGCGGACGGCGCCGGTGCGCGCGCCGATCGTGCTGGCCTCGGCCGCCGTGACGGTCCCGGCGGCCGTGCAGCCCACCGCCCCGCGGGTGCGCGAGTTCCGGCCCGCCCCCGTGCCGGCCGTCGCCGCCAAGGGCGGCCTCGGGGCCGGGACCCTGAAGGTCGCGGGCCTCAACCCGGCCCACACCCCCGGCCTCGCCCCGGCCGCGCCGCCAGCGCACGGTCATGCCGCCGGGAAGGCCGGCCCGAAGGCCGGCCCGGCCCTCGCCGAGGTCCATCGCCGGGCGGTCCCGGCGCCCGGGACCGTGAAGCTCGCCAAGGCGTCGTCGGGCCCGTCCTCCGCGCCGCACGGCGCGTCCCCGGCCGCGATGCCCGCCGCGATGCCGGCCTCGGCCAAGCTCGCCATGGCGCGCCTCGCCGCGGTGCCGGCCAGAGCGTCGGCCACGAAGGCCGGTGCGCCGGCCGCGAACGGCTCCGTGACCACCTCTGCCAAGACCGCCCCCAAGGCCCCCGCCGCCAAGGGGCCGGCCACCAAGACCGCCGGTAAGGCGGGACACGCCCGCCTCGCCGGGATCTACTGACGGCGGCGCCCGGGCCGACCCGCGGCCGCCCGACGGGTCCGGCGGCCCATGTGGCGGCCCATGTGGCGGTCGATGCGGCGGCCAATGCGGCATTTCGCATTCGATCCGGCGCCGAAACCGTAATATGGTCACGCTTGTTATTGGGATACGGGCGGGACGCTTCCGGCCCGACGGCAGGCGCGGGACGGAACGGTGATGCGCAGACCCCTTCTCACCCTTCTCGCGGCCGCCTGCGCGCTGGGCGCCGGCCTCGCCGCCGCCGCCGCGCAGACTTTCCAGACCGCGGCCCCGCACGCGATCCTGATCGACGCCGATTCCGGCTCGGTCCTGTTCGAGAAGGCCGCCGACGAGCGGTTCTCGCCGGCCAGCATGGCCAAGCTGATGACCACCGACATCGTGTTCGAGGCGCTGAAATCCGGCCGCCTGTCGATGGACACGGAGTTCACCGTCACCGAGGACGCGTGGAAGCGCGGCGGGGCCGGGGGCGGCGGCTCGTCGATGTTCGCGCAGGTGAACAGCCGCATCAAGATGTCGGACCTGCTGCGCGGCCTGATCGTGCAGTCGGGCAACGACGCGGCCATCACCATCGCGGAGAACATGGCCGGTTCCGAGGAGGCCTTCGCCGGGCTGATGAACCAGCGCGCCAAGGAGATCGGGCTGACGAACTCGACCTTCCGCAACGCCACCGGCTACTCGGCGCCCGACCAGAAGGTCACGGCCCGGGACATGGCGAAGCTCGCGCTGCACATCATCGACACCTACCCGGACTACTACAAGATCTTCGCCGAGAAGGAGTTCACCTGGAACAAGATCCGCCAGCAGAACCGCAACCCGCTGCTCGCCCTCGACATCGGCGCGGACGGGCTCAAGACCGGCTACCTGGAGGAATCCGGCTACGCGCTCACCGGCTCGGCGGTGCAGAACGGCCAGCGGCTCGTGCTGGTGGTCTCGGGGCTCAAGACCGCCCGGGACCGCGCCTCCGAGTCGCGCAAGCTGATGGAGTGGGGGTTCCGCGCCTTCGAGCCCCGGCAGGTCTTCGCGCCGGGCGAGACCGTGGCCGAGGCCTCGGTGTTCGGCGGCCAGTCGGGCTCGGTGCCGCTGGTGGCGAAGAAGCCCGTGCGGGTGCTGCTGCCGCGGGGCTCCAGCGACCGGGTCAGCGCCAGGGCGATCTATACCGGGCCGCTCATCGCCCCGGTGGAGGAGGGCCAGCGGGTCGGGATCCTGCGCGTCCAGCGCGGCGACACCGTCGCCCTCGACCAGCCGCTCTTCGCCGGCGCCGCGGTGGAGCCCGGCACCCTGTCGCAGCGGGCGATGGACGCGGCGCTGGAATTCGGCACCGGGCTCGTCCGCAAGGCCTTCGACCGGGCCGGCAAGGGAACCGACAAGGGAACCGACAAGGGCGGGGACAAGGGTGCTGCCGGGGCGGCCAACCCGTCGTGACGGCGCGCGCGTGACCGGGCCGCTGTCCGGGGATCCCGCCGGGGCGGGCGGCACCTTCATCACCGTCGAGGGCGGGGAGGGGGCCGGCAAGTCGACCCAGATCGCCCGCCTCGCCGCGACCCTGCGCGCGCGCTCGGGGCGGCCCGTCTGCGTGACGCGCGAGCCCGGCGGCTCGCCGCGGGCGGAGGAGATCCGCACGGCGCTGCTCGACGGCGTCGCCAAGCCCTACGGCCCCTTCGCGGAGGCCCTGCTGTTCAGCGCCGCTCGGATCGACCATCTCGACCGGCTGATCCGCCCGGCGCTCCGCCGGGGCGAGACCGTGCTGTGCGACCGGTTCATCGACTCGACCCGGGCCTACCAGGGCGCCGCCGGGGGGCTCGATCCCGGGCTCGTGGACGCCCTGGAGCGGGTCGTCGTCGGCCCGACCCGGCCCGATCTCACCCTGATCCTCGACCTCGCCCCCGAGTCCGGCCTCGCCCGCGCGGCCGGGCGCGGCGCCCGGACGGGGCAGGGGGCCGACCGGTTCGAGGCCGAGGCCCTCGACTTCCACGTCCGGCTGCGGGAGGCCTTCCTGGCGATCGCCCGGGCGGAACCGGGGCGCTGCGCGGTGATCGACGCGTCCCGCGATCCCGACACGGTCGAGGCGGCGATCCGCACCGCCGTCGCGTCCCGGCTGCCGGCGCTCCTGCCCGACCGGCCGGCGGGGGCGGGCCGGAGCGGCGACGCCGCGTGAGCGGCCGTACGGGCGTGGCCGGTCCCGGCCCGACCGGTCCCAGTCCCATCCTGGCCGGCGGCCGTGTAAGCAGTCGCGCGGGCGCGCCGCCCAGATCGGAGCCCGCCGGCCCGCGCCGTGAGACCCACTCCATGAAGCCCGCCCGTGAAGCCCGCCCCGTGAGACCCGCCCCGTGAAGCCCACCGACCGCGCCGCCGACGACGTCGAGCCCGGGGACCTCGCCGGGATCCCGCGCCCGCGCGAGACCCTCGGGCTCGTCGGCCACGCGGCCGCGGCCGACGCCTTCGCGGCCGCCATCGCGGCGGGGCGCCTGCACCACGCGTGGCTGATCGGCGGCGCCCCCGGCATCGGCAAGGCGACCCTGGCCTACCGGGTCGCCCGGCGCCTGCTCGCCTACCCGGGGGGCGGGGGCCCGGCGGGCCTCGCCGTGCCGGCGGGCGACGCCGTCCTCGGCAAGGTGGCGGGCCTGTCGCACCCGAACCTCGTGGTCCTGCGCCGCCACCGGAGCGCCGGCGCCAAGACGCTGCCGACCAAGATCTCGGTCGACGCGGTGCGCCGCGCCCTCGACCTGTTCGCCTCGACGGCCGCGGATTCGGGCTGGCGCGTCTGCATCCTCGACAGCGCCGAGGACCTGAACGCCAACGCCGCCAACGCGCTGCTGAAGGTGCTGGAGGAGCCGCCGCCCCGCGCGCTGTTCCTGATCCTGTCCCACCAGCCCGGCCGGCTGCTGCCGACCATCCGCTCCCGCTGCCGGGCGCTGATGCTGCGCCCCCTCCCGGCCGAGGACGTCGCCCGGGTGGTGCGCGGCCTGCCCGAGCCCTTCGCGCAGCCCGACGAGACCGCCCTGGCCCGGGCACTGGCCCAGTGCGAGGGCTCGGTCGCCCGCGCGCTCGCGATGCTCGATCCGGTCACCGCCGGCCTCGTGGCCGAGATCGAGACCCTGCTGGCGCGGGCGCGCACGCCCGACTGGGGCCGGGTGCTCAAGCTCGCCGAGACCCTGGCGGGCCGCGACGCCGAGGCGCGGTTCGAGGCCGCCCAGGACGCGGTGCTGCGCTTCGTCTCGGCCGAGATCGACCGGCGCCGGGACGAGCCCCCCGCCCGCCTCGCCGCCCTGGTGGAGGTCGCCGACCGGTTCGGCCGCGCCGCCCGGGAGGCGGCGATCTACAACCTCGACCGGCGCCCGGTCGTGCTGTCGCTGTTCGGGGATCTCGCGGCGGTGGCTTAGGGCCCGGCGGGCACCCGTCCCCGTCGCCCGTATCCGACATCCGGATCCGGCCCGCCGCCGGCGTGGAACCGTCCGGCGCCGGCGCCGTTGTCCGCGCGATGACAGCATACTGTCATTCTGACAATATCCTGCCGCCAGGACGTGCCCCATGGAGCCCGACCCGCCTCGGACAGCCCGCGACCGCGACCGGACCCGGCACGCCCTGTCGGACCTCGTGGTCGCGGTGTTCCGCCTCAACGGCGACCTGCTCGCGGCCGGCGACACGCTGGTGCAGGATCTCGGGCTCACCAGCGCCCGGTGGCAGGTGCTGGGGGCCATCGCCCTCGCGCCGGCGCCGCTGCCCGTCGCCCACATCGCCCGCAACATGGGCCTCGCCCGCCAGTCGGTGCAGCGCCTCGTCGGCGAGATGCGGGCCGACGGGCTGATCCGGCTCGCGCCCAACCCCCACCACCGCCGCGCACCCCTCGTCGCCATGACCCAGCGGGGCGCGGAGGCCTATCGGCAGGCGATGGCGCGCAACGCCCTCTGGTCGGACGGGCTCACCGAGGGCCTCGCGCCCGAGGCCGTCGAGGCCGCCGCCGCGCTGCTGCAGGGCCTGCAGCGGCGGATCGGCGCCTCCCACGCCGCCATCGCGTCCATCGCCGCGGAGGCCCGGCAGGAGACGCCGCACGAGACCCCGCACGAGACCCGACAGGAAAGCCGACAGGAGACCGACCGATGACCGACGCCCACGCCGCCCCGGGCTACGACGCCGACGTGATCGTCGTCGGCGCGGGCCCCGTCGGCCTGACCGCGGGCTGCGCCCTGCGCCATCACGGCGTGTCGTGCCTGGTCCTGGAGCAGCGCGCGGAGGTCAGGGCGTACTCGCGGGCCAACAATCTCTGGGCCCGCCCGCAGGAGTTGCTCGCCGGCATCGGCCTGCGCGACGCCCTGGCGGAGAGCGCCTACGCGGTCCGCACCATCAACTTCTTCGTCGACGGCGCGCCGACGACGCCGATCCCCATCGCCGACGTCGCCAGCCCCTATCCCGACGTCCTCTACAGCGGGCAGGACGTGATCGAGCGGACCCTGACCGACGCGTTCGAGGCCCGCGGCGGCCGGCTGGACCGAGGCTGCACGGTGACCGGCATCGACCAGGACGCGGCGGGCGTCACCGTGACCCTCCGGCGGGGCGCGGACGGGCCGGAGACGCGGCTGCGCGCCCGCTACTGCGTGGCCGCCGACGGGGCCCGGAGCACGGTCCGCGCCCGGCTCGGCCTGGATTTCGAGCCCGAGCGGCTCGCGGGCTGCATGAACCGGCAGGTCGACGCCCGGCTGTCCTGGCGCCGCGGGTCCGAGCCGGACCAGCTCTGGTTCTTCTACTACCCGCGCGGCTTCGCCGGCATCATGCCGGTCTGGGGCGGCTACCACCGGCTGTTCTTCCTGGCCGACGACGCCGGCGTGCCGGACCGCGACCCGACGCTCGCGGAGATCCAGGCCCTCGCCCGGGAGGTCACCGGCGACGAGACCCTCACCCTGAGCGACCCGCAATGGCTGACGCACAGCCGCTTCGCCTACGGGGTCTCCCCCGGCTACGGGCGGGGCCGCGTGTTCCTGGCGGGCGATGCCGGGCACCTGTCCCTGCCGATCGGCGGCCAGGGGATGAATGCCGGCCTCCACGACGCGGTCGAGATCGCGTGGCGGCTGGCCATGACTCTGCGGGGCGAGGCGGCGCCCGCCATCCTCGACTCCTACGACGGCGAGCGCGGCGGCGAGCACGCCCGGCTGAGCGCCCAGCAGGTGCGCGGGTTCCGGTGGACCGTCTATCGCGGCCCCGTCACCGACACGGTGCTGGGGCTGGCCGCGAAGGCGCTGCCGAACCTGGGCTCCCTGCTGCAGGGGACGGACGACATGCAGCAGATGGGCGTCGCCTATCCCGGCAGCCTCCTGAACGCGGATCACCTGTCGGGCCTCGCGAACCTAACGCACCTGCTGCGGCCGGGGCCGAAGCCGGGCCAGCGCGCGCCGGACGCGCCGGTGACGCGGGACGGGGTGCGCACGCGCCTGTTCCCGTTCCTCTACAACCCGGACGGATGGACGACGGGCTGGGCGCTCCTGTGCTTCGACGGACGGTCGCCGGAGGCGGCGCCCGCCCTTCTGGAGGCGGTCCGGGCCGTGGCGCCCTGGCCCTGGCTGCGTCCGCGGCTCGTCCTCGCCGGCCCCCTGATCGCGGCGGCGGAGGTGCCCGTCCTGTCGGATCTGGACGGCCGGGCACACGGCGCCTACGGGCTGGAGGGCCGGCCGGCGCTCGTGCTGGTGCGCCCGGACGGGCACATCGCCTTCCGGAGCGGCGCGGACCGGACCGACCGCCTGATCGCGTATTGCCGCGCGCTCTTCGACGCGGCGGGGCGCGCGGCCGGGGAAGCGGTGCGGCCGGAGGCGGCTTGCGCCGGGTGAGGGCGGCGGGGGCCGCGACGTCTCACGGATCCGGCCGGCTGCCGGACAGCCGCAGGGCGGCCGCTTCCCTGTAGGCGCGGGGCGACAGGCCGTGGCGGTCCTTGAAGCGCCGGGCGAAATGGGCCTGGCTCGCGAAGCCGCACTCGTAGGCCACGACGCCGATCGGGCGGTGCAGGCTGACCGGATCGGAGAGGCGCCTGGCCGCCGCCGCGAGGCGGCGCTCCCAGATCCAGTCGGAGATGTGCTGGCCGCGCTCGTGGAACAGTTCCTGGAGCCGGCGCAGGGACACGCCCATCGCGGCGGCGAGCCGGGGCGGATCGAGGGTCTGGTCGCCGAGATTCGCCTCGACATGGGCCTTGGCGCGCTGGACCACGACGCTGCCGTGCAGGGAATGCGGCACCTCCCGGGCCATCCGATCCGCGAGCGCGGCCACGATCAGATCCACGCCGATGGTCGCCATGCGCTCCGCCGCCTCGGGGGAGAGCTGCCGGTTCACCCGGAGCAGATCCCCGAAGAAGGTCGTCACCAGGCGGGTCGTGGCCGATCCGGCGGGCATCGTCAGGGCCGCGAACAGCCGGGCCGGTCCGAGCAGGCCCTCGAGGCGCTCCCGCGGCAGGGCCATGACCAGGGTCTGGCCATCCGTGCGCGCGTCCAGCACGCCCGGGTGATGGTCGATGACGGTGAGGTCTCCCGTCCCCTGCACCGCCTCGCGGCCGTGCTGCTGGACGGTGGACGCGCCGGCGAGACGGAAGTTCACGCGGATCAGCCCGTCAGGCCGGCGCCGGACCGTATCGGCGGTGATCGTGGTCGTGAGGGCGCTCTGGGTGATCCGGCTGAAGGTCAGCGGGCCGACGGCGCCGATCTCGATCTCGCCCGCGAACGGCCCGTCGGCGCGCCGCCGCTGCTCGATCGGCCCGATCCGTTCGGCGACGACCTCCTGCCAGAGCTTGAAGCGCGTCCGGGGATGTGTCCCGGCCGTCGAGAAGACCCGGCGCATCAGGCCGCTCGGAGAGGAGCCGGCGCGCGGCCTCCGGAGGACCCGTCCGTTGCGCGGAGCCGGATGCCCCGAAACGTGACCTGAAGACAAGACGTCGACGACAGATAGATCACATCGCCCCCATTTTCGATCGAGTAATTCCGCAATAATTGATTTATTTTCTCGATGACAAGCAATATATCTGATATTCGTCGATCGTTTGTCCGATCCCTGTAGAGACTTCGTCGGCAAATATCTAGCAATCCCGATTCGGATGGCTCATATGTCACGATCCTGCGTCCCTCAAGCTCTGAGAATAACTTAGCGAGCGGATCTGCGTCCGCTGGCGCTCGGCATTCCGGGCCGATGTGACATCGATGACGGCCGTGCGTGGTGCACCGACCCGGAAGCGCGACGGAACGCCGGCAGGGTTCGGCCCACGTGACGGTGCCCGCGGCCGATGAGTCTTCGGCACCGACGTCCTTGCGAGCGGAGCGAAGCAATCCAGCAGCGCGACGCCTGCCGATGTTGCGCCGCCCTGGGTCGCTTCGCTGCGCTCGCGATGACGGTGAGGCGTCGTCGAGGGCGGCGCGCGCCTCAGTTTGCCTTGACAATGTTCCTATTTTGTGCTTCCTGACCGCACCTGTCCGCGGCGGCCCGGGAGCGATCCCGGGCCGTCCTTCGGGGGCCCGCCCGGTGGCTGACCGTGCGGGTCCGGGGACG